>NZ_JAPWDT010000020.1:0-12719 GCF_027212525.1 Agrobacterium sp. SOY23
CGAAAAATTTTCACCCCGCGGGTATCTGTCGAAAGGAGTCGAATTGCATCGTCAGAAAGGAGGATTCATAGGCGGTACCTCAATAGGAAGAGCGGTAGCCACCTGATGGGGGGAAGTAAAATTCTGTTATCTAATGCACTCACATAAGATACGGCCAGCAGACCTCAATCCTTTATCTCCCGACATGACCTGTCGAGTGGATGTGTGTTTGGTCTGCGCTTCCACGGTCTGGTCCCTCGGCATAGTTTTCCGGGCAGATTTGAGACATCGCAAGCCCGGATTTCGATAGTAAGCTCGTGGCTCACGTCTACCCTATCTGTTAAGCGTTTGGTCGGTTATGATCGAGTCTTGCTATGTGGTTTTGATACCCGAGGATTCGTATTCGAGTTTTTTCCAACATGACCAAACCTCCAACAGTACATGATGTGGCCCGCCTTTCTGGAGTGTCCACTGCAACGGTCTCTCGATATTTCGGAGGCAAAGCGGACGCAATCGCGCCACAGACGCTTGAGAAAGTCAAAAAAGCTGCTGAAACGCTAGGGTATACGCCTTCAGAAATCGGTCGTTCGCTTCGTCTCGCGCAAAGCAGAGTGGTCGTGATGATGGTTCCCGACGCAACCAACCACTTCACGGCGGACGTGGCATCTTCGGTGGAAAAAGCTTTGAAAGAAGTTGGCCTTTCGATGGTTTTGGCAAACGCATCGGAGGATGCCGAACAACAGGATCGCCTCCTTGTGGACGCCCTGGGATTGCGAGCAAGGGCAATCGTCTTGCAAGGCGCGATTGATACGCCGCGCCTTCGAGAAATTTGCGCTCGTCAGAATAATGTAATTTTTGTCAACCGCCGTCCAGCGGATGGCATCATCGCGCCCTATGTTGGTGTGGACAATTATGCAGCAGGTCTTGCCGTCGGAAAGCACTTCTTAGAACGTGGATATCAAAATTGCGTCGCACTTCACGGCCCGAAATCCTATTCTGGCAGCACCGAGCGGCTGGAAGGTTTCATCGCCGGTTTAGGCAAGTCTGGCAAGGTCGAACAGCTCGAAGGGAATTACACCATGGAATCCGGCTACGAACGTGGCCGGGCCCTTTTGACTTCGTCGAGAGCGAAGCAATCCATCTTCTGCGGCAACGACATGATCGCTTATGGTGTTCATCGCGCGGCGATGGAACTGAAGTTAAGGGTACCAGAAGATCTCATCCTAATGGGATTTGATGACAACCGGCTAAATGAATGGCTAGCTCCTTGGCTATCGACAGTCACTGTGCCCGCCGCTGATTTTGGCCCCGCAATCACGCGCTTAATCATCCACCCTCCCGCCGCGACGACCGCAAACCTGGATATTCTGGTCCCATTTGCGATCAAATATCGCAGTTCGGCATAGGGCGGGCGGCCGCAGCCGTTCTGTCGCCTAAATCATCAAAGTTAGAATCGACATCTAGACGCGGGCCAAGCTTAGGGTATGCTGCTATGTAATCGTTAACATAGCTCACAAGTTGTTTGTCAGCTTTTGCCAGCAAGGCTGCAATGAAAGTCCGTTCAGAAACCTATGACGAATCGTCCTTGGTCGACACGATCGTTGTCCGCATACGCGGCATGATGGTTGACGGGGAGTTTCGTGCCGGCGAAAAGCTCCAGGAAAACGCCGTGGCAGCTCGATTGGCGGTTTCACGCAACACATTGCGCGAAGCATTTCGCTTGCTAACTGCACAAGGGTTGCTCACACATATACCCAACCGTGGTGTATATGTTACCGCACCGGATGAAGCGGGTATCATTGATATTTTCAGGGTACGGACTGCGCTTCAAACCCGGGCTCTTCAACTCGCGTACAAAACACATCCCGGTGTTAGCCTGATGAGAAATGCCGCAGAGGCTGGTGAGCGGGCGGCCAGCCTATCGGATTGGAAAACTGCGGCAAAACTTAACCTTGAATTCCACCGCGCGATGGTCACCATATGCGACAGCCCTCGAATTAGCAGCGCTTTCGATCTCGCGTCGGCTGAGTTGAGTCTCGTATTCGGCCGGCTTGATGATATGGCAAGTATTCATGGCCCATTCTTGCCTCTTAATACTCAGATCACGTCTCTCATCGACGCTCAGGATAATTCTGCAGCATTGACCCTGCTTGAATCTTACCTGCTGAAATCGGAACGCACCATTCTCGGAGCTATTCAACGGACAAAAAAGGAATTCAATACTGGCCTCGTCAAGTTCGCCGGTCCTTATTGAAAGACCGTCTGTGCCAGCCCAAGAGCATTCCCCTTACCGGTCGCCCAGCGCGACGCATCGCGAATGTTGACGAATTGTGTGTGAAGCATCGAGCGCGGGCCGCGGAGCCATGTTGCAGCAGAGGGCGGCCTCGCGCTAAACCATTGTTTGCGCGAATGGATGGCCGCCCAGCCGTAAAAGTCGGACAGTAATCGGTATTGCTCTAAGCGGCGTGACATGTCCTGAATTGCGCGCGCTCCAAAAAGGCAAAGGTCGTCTCCAGGTCAATAATGCCTGCCTGGCTGCCAAGGCCGGACGCATTGAGGGCGGAAGAAGCCTGTCCCAGGCGGGTTGCCTCCTCAGGATTAAGGCCGCTGACAAGACCCGCAGCAAAGCCGGCGTTAAATGCATCACCGCAACCACATGTGCAGACAACGTCGATGTCGAAGGCCGGCATATGGAAGTGCGTGCCGTTGATGTGATGATAATATGCGCCATGCTCTCCCATGGTCATCACCGTACATTGCACACCGAGATCGTTGAAATAGCGACCGATATCTTCCTTTGTGTGTAGGCCGGAAAGCGCCTGGGCTTCTTCGATTGAAGGAATGAAGTAATCGGTGAAGGGCAGAAGGCCGGCGACATTCACCATGTCCTTTTTGTCTGCGGCGAAAACATCCAGTGTCGTAATGCGGCCGCGGCGCTTTGCTTCCTTCATGAGACGGAAGCTGCGCTCACCATCCATGCGGTCCATCAGACCGGTCCCGCCCATATGAACGACCTTTGCATCCAGAATTTTGTCGTAGTCCTCTTCGGCAATTACGAACGCTCCGGTCGCACCACGCATGTGCAGCGCAGGGCGCTGCCCGTCAGGTCGTGTCGTCACAATGGACGACGACGTACCCACGCCTTTGCAAAGCTGCATCATCGACGTATCAACGCCAAACTGGTTCAGGCGACGGATGACCCAGTCTCCCATCAGGTCGTCACCAACGCCGCCTACGGCAAGAACCTTCATTCCGTATTTCGCGGCGACAACGGCCGCGGCACCTGCCGCCCCTGACACGGCCATCGTCAGTTCTTCGATGAAATAAGTATTCCCCCCCGGCGGAATTTCGGTAACCGGCCTCCCCAGGCAATCGAATGTATAAAATCCTATCGAGGTGTAGTCATACGTCATAATCTTTTCCTCCCGAAAAGCGCCCCCTGACGTTGCCTCACGTCAGACTGGCGTCAATAAACCTCCCTTGCGGCGAACCACCGTGGATCGCCACAGGCCATAAACCCGAATTTTTGAACGCCTCCCGTTCGGCCCGCTAGTCGTCGAGCAACCGCTCTCCGATCTGCTCGTCTGTCAAAATCACGTGCGGTGAGAGCAATTTCATGGCCGCCTTAAAGACAGCGAGCTTGTGCCATCCGCCCGAGGCCAGCACGATCTTGCGCGCGGTTCGCAGCGATTGCGGGTCCACCGCAACCACCCTTCTGTTGACATCGTGATCCACAATTTTTCCGTCTGCATCGATGAACCTGCAAAGAATGTCGCCTATGGCGCCGGCACGCTGCAACGACATCATTTCCTCCTTCTCCAGCAAGCCGTAGCTGACGAAGGTGGACGACGGCGACAGGTCTCCGACACTGACAATCGCCACGTCGAGATTTTCCGAACGCCGGAATACCTCCCGGATACCGGGATGTGTCAGTAATGCTTCGCGGGTCCGCTCGTCTGGTGCGAAGACCGGTGCTGCAATCAGGTAACTTTCAGCCGAGAGCCTGTCACCAAGCCGCCAGGCAAATTCGGATGGATTAAACTTGCTGACCTTCGTCAGTCCGCCGAGCAGCGACACAACCGAAACGCCCGCATCCTGCTGTTGCGGGATAGAGGGAAGACACGAGCTTAGCGTTTTTCCCCATCCCAGCCCGATCGTCATGTTTTCGCTCAGGATATCCGTAAGATACTCCCCGAGGACGGTGCCGATGATTTCCGGCACCATGTCCGGCTTCTGCGGCATAGGCACAATGATGGCGCGCTCGATCCTGAATTTTCGCTCCAGTTCGCGCTCCAACGCAACACAGTGACTGTGCTTGGAAAGCACGCGTATCTGCACCGTCCCGTCGAGCCGGGCGGCAGCCAGCATTCGAAGTACGCGGGTGCGGGTCAATCCCAGTTCCTGAGCGACCTGATCCTGGGTGAGCCCTTCCTTGTAATAGAGCCAGGCGGCCCGCGTCCGCAGATCATCGTGAAGATCAGACATCAATTCCCACTCTCTATTCGAAATTGTTCCAGTCTGCCTATAAATGACCGAGCATTCGATTGCCATAAGTCGGTGACACCCGGACTTAATCACGACGACGGAAGAGGTCGACCAATACGGCGATCAGAACGACACCGCCGACGATGACGCGCTGCCAGAAACCGGAAACATTGAGAAGTACCGTTCCGTTTGCAAGCACCGTCAGCAGCATCGCGCCCAGCATGGTGCCAACAATCGATCCTTGCCCACCGCGCAGACTCGTGCCCCCAAGGATTGCTGCCGTGATCGCGCCCATAAGCCATCCCTCGCCGACCGACGGCTGGCCCGCATCCATCCGGCTTGCGAATAAAACCCCGGCAAGGGCCGCGAACATACCGGCGAGGCCGAAAACGATGAACTCGACGAACTTTACCTTGATACCGACTAACACCGCCGCATCGCGGTTGCCGCCAACGGCAAAGATATTGCGGCCAAACTTGGTCTGGGTGAGAAGCCAGACCAGGACCATTCCGGAGAAAAGAAACACAAGCACCGGGATTGGAACGGACAGTATTTCCCCCTTTCCGAAGAAACCAAATGTTTCACCAAGCGGCCTGATGGGATAGCCCCTGGTGATAACCATCGTCAGGCCGGCGAAAATTTCCCAGGTTGCAAGCGTCACGATGAATGGATTGAGACGCAAACCCGCAACGAAAAAACCGTTGACCAAACCGAGACATAGACCGAACGCCATCGTCAGAGGGATAACCATATAGGGGTGGACACCGAACATGGTGAGCAGCACGGAACCGACGATAGCGGACAGACCAGCCGCCGCACCGACCGACAGATCGATACCCCCGACAAGCAGGACAAGCGTTTGCCCCAGCGCGACCAGGCCGACAAATGCTGCCTGCCGTGCGACCACGGACATGTTGTAGGAAGACATGAAATTGTCTGTCGCCAGGGAGAGGACCACCATCAAGGTAACGAGTGCAACAAGAATACCGCTGGCTTCCCACTGCCAGAATTTTGCCAGAAGGCCAGGGTTCCTGGCCTTGGCGGGAGTGGATGTAACACTGATATCGTTTGTCATTGGTAGACCTTCCGGTGCCTAGCTCATGGCAAGCTGCAGGAGTGTCTCCTGCGTCGCATTTGCAGCGCTGGGAATTCCCTTCACTTTGCCTTCATGCATGACGACGATGCGGTCGGAGACATCGAGTACTTCTTCAAGCTCGGAGGAGATGAAGACGATCGAAAGCCCTTCCCTGTCGGTAAATCGCCGCAGCTCGTTTTGAATTTCGAATTTTGCCGCGACATCGATGCCGCGCGTCGGCTCGTCCATGATCAGGACTTTGGCATTGCGCATCAGCCATCGACCGATGATGACTTTTTGCTGGTTACCACCGCTAAGGCTCGTAATCGGATCCGACCGCGACGAAAGCTTGATGCGAAGCCGCTGGATGAAGCCATCCACTTCGCGTAAAAGATCGGATGTGCGGATATGCAACGCTGAACCGAACCGGTCGAGTGATGGCATGCTCATGTTTTCGGTAATGCTGAGGAGGGGAAAAATTCCCTCTTGCTTCCTTTCTTCCGGCAGGTACGCAAGGCCTCTGGAGATACAATCAAGCGGGCTGCGATGATCGAGCCGTTCACCGAAAAGCTCGACAGTGCCGCTGTCAGCTTGGGTGAGACCAAAAATGCATTTTGCCACCTCGGTACGGCCTGCGCCGATGAGCCCCGAAACACCTAGGATTTCACCCCGGTGCAGATTGAAACTGACGTTTTCAAACTCACCATGACGCGTCAGACCCTTGACCTTCAGCACGATATCGCGGTTTTCCATATTCTTGTGCGGCGCCGGATTTCCCCGCCCAACAACGCGCCCCGCCATCTCGCGCACCATTTCCTCCTTGGTTGTTATCTTGGGATCGAGTTCGCCAACATAGGCACCATCCCGTAGCACGCTGATCCGATCGGAGAGCTCCAGAACTTCGTCGAGCCGATGGGAGATATAAAATATGGCGCCGCCGTCACGCCGAAAGCGCCGGATGTAATCAAACAGTTTTTTGGTTTCGCGCGAGGTCAAAGTGGCGGTTGGTTCATCGAGAATGAGAATGCGGGCGGACGTCGCCGCCGCCCGGGCAATTTGCACTAGCTGCTGCTGCGCTTTGCTCAACCGAGAAACCTTGCTCCTCGTATCAATCGACTCATCGATTTCCAGCAAGTGCCGAATGGCCGTTTCCCGCGTCTTCCTCCAGTTGATGGATGCCCAGGAAACTTCATGGGCACCCAGCACGATGTTCTCCGCTACTGTGAGATCGGGCACGAGATTGATTTCCTGCGGGGCGATGCTAATACCTGCTGCCTGCGCATCGAGCGGTTCGCCGAAAACGATCTGCTCTCCATCGCGATGAAGTGTTCCCGTCGTCGGCCTGACCTTACCGCAAAAAATGCTCATCAGCGTACTTTTGCCAGCGCCGTTTTCACCGATGATGGCGTGAACCTCGCCTTTGCCGATCCCGATCGAAACACCTTTCAGAGCATGGACAACGCCATACGATTTCCGGATATCGCGGGCTTCAAAGATATATTGTGCCATAGCGTTGCCTCCAGAGCGGTGCGCGCAAGGCGCGCGCCGCCTGATTCAGGATTTACTTGCAGTCGTCCTTGGTGATGAACCGGGAGCCGGTATCGTGGAGCATCGGTATCGTATGGTTCTGGTTGACCGCGACGAGGTATTTGACCGTCCAGTAACCCATGTCCCACTGGCGCTGCGCTTTGAGCGCAGTGATCGTGCCATCACAAACAGCATCGACGGCTTCCGGCAGATCGTCCATACCGACGATCGCAACCTTGCCCGCAAGGCCCGCATTTTTCACTGCACGGGCAGCACCGATTGGGTTGGAGGCGTTGGAGCCGAAAATGCCGGCGATGTCCGGATTGGCCTGAAGGGCATTTTCGGTCAGCGTGACCGCATCTTCAAGGATGTCATTGTCCGGTTGTTCAAATACGATCTTTACGTCGGGATAAGTTTCAAGCGCCTTCTTGAAACCCTGAATACGCTCGACGTGGTCTGAAGCCGTCAAGCTGCCCGCGAGGATGCCGACCTTACCCTTTCCGTTCAGATGCCTGGCAAGAAACTCGCCAAGATCAAAGCCATCCTGGTAGCTGCTCTTCGGACCAACGAACGGAAACTTGTCGTCGCAGAAAGAATTGAATGTTGTGACGTTTACTCCCGCCGCTTTCGCCTCCTTCAGAAGCTGAACATTGGTTGCCTGATCGAGACACGCAACAGCAAGGCCGTCCGGCTTGCGACCGATATTGGCTTCGATACGCTGGTTCTGGTCAGTAATGTCGGCCTGCGGCGGCTGATCCCAGATGATGTTGATCTTGATGCCGGACTTGGCGAATTCCTCCGCCGCGAATTTGCTTCCTTCAGCAACGACGTCATACCAAGGGTGAATGACCTTCGGAATGAAAACAAACGTCAACTCCTTGTCGATCGGCCTGATCAGGTCTTGCTGGCTCTGGGCATAAGCACTTGACGCTACTGCGGCCGACATCACGCCAGCACCCATCATGATCTTGGACAGTTTCATTTCCAACCTCCCAGTTGAACTATTGGCTTGCCACATGGCCCGGCCTGGTTCGTCTTTCTGACTGCCCTCTCCTCAGAGCCGTCCACGTCGTCCTCTTTGAGTGAAGAGAACATTTAATTTCTTATAAACATAAATGTTCATCATCTCGTGTGATTGTCAACCACTTTCCCGAGACCTCAACTGAATGCCATTCAACTAATTGTTTTAAAATAATTAAATCTAGAATCTACTCAGCGCAGGTGAGCATTTTGTGCGCCATTTTCACATTTGAAAAAAGGTAACAGGCAAATTATCAGCCAAAATAGTTGCATAAATGTTTTTGTAGAATAACATATGTTCAAATTTCAGGAGAATCTCAATGAAAGCTGGCTTGCTCAAGGCACCCAACGAATTGCTGCTTGAAACCGTTGCCGACCCGGTACTCGCGGAGGGGGATCTGCTTGTCCGCGTCAGGGCTGCGACGGTGTGCGGTACCGACATCCGAATTTTCCGCGGGAAGAAAACGACAGGCGTGCGCTATCCGTCGATTCTCGGGCACGAATTTGCCGGTGAAATCGTAAGCAATGGTGGCCACAACCATTTTGCCTGCGGCGACGCCGTCGCCGTGTGCCCCGCCATTCCATGCGGGAATTGCGACTACTGTAAACGCGGCTATGAGAATATCTGTCAGAACCTCACCGCAATCGGTTACGAGATCGACGGAGCTTTCGCCGAATATATCCGGATACCAGCAAGAGCGATCGAAACCCGTAACGTCTTCAAAATTCCTCCGACAGTGAGCTGGGAGAAGGCAGCACTCGTTGAGCCTCTCTCCTGCGTATTGAACGGGCAGGAAAAAATCGGGATCGAAGTTGGCGATACTGTTGTTATTCTGGGCTCCGGCCCGATCGGTTTGCTACACGTCAAGCTGGCGCGTCACTCCGGCGCTTACAAGATTATCGTGAGTGAACCAAGCGCCTCCCGACGTGAGGCCGCGATCGCCGCGGGTGCAGATATCGTCGTAGACCCCGTAAACGAAAATCTGCAGACAATCGTCCGTCAACACACGAAGCAACTGGGGGCCGACAAGCTTATCGTAGCAATCGGTGTGACGAAACTTGCCAACGATGCTCTCTCCCTCGTGCGGCACCGTGGCAAAGTCAGCCTGTTCGCCGGGTTTTCGGCCACTGATATGGCAACCATGGACGTCAACCTCATTCACTATAATGAACTTGTCGTCACCGGCTCCTTCGGGCTGAATCGCCTGCAGTTCGAGAAATCGCTCAACATGATAGCCGCAGGTCAGATCGAGGTAGAGTCGATGCTGACCCACCGGTTCGAATTAAAGGATATAAACGCAGCACTCGAGACTGCGGAAAAGGGGAGCGCCGTCAAGGTTGCTGTCGTCAACGCATGACGAACGCTGCGACCCGGCTCGATACGCTGAAAAGGCATTATTCGGTGCTTATCATCGGTGGCGGCATCAACGGTTGTGGCCTCTTTCGCGACCTGACTGCCCAGAGCATAGACTGTCTCCTGGTCGACAAGAATGATTTTTGCTCCGGTGCAAGCGCTGCCCCGTCACGCCTTATCCATGGCGGGATCAAATATCTGGAAACCGGCGAGTTCCGGCTCGTTCGGCAATCGGCAAGAGAGCGGAACCTGCTGCTGAAAAATGCGCCGCACTATGTGAAGCCGCTAGAGACGGTGTTGCCGGTTTATTCGTGGTTTGGAGGCATTCTTCCCTCGGCCAAACGGTTCCTGCAGCTGAGGGCGTCCCTGAACGATCGCGGCGCGATTATTACAGAATTCGGCTTGAGGCTTTATGACCTGCTTGGACGACACTTCCAAACCATGCCCAACCACCGCATGCTTTCGCGGCACTCGATTGCGTCACTGATGCCTGAGCTGACAAAACGGGTCGTTGCCGCCGGCGTCTACTATGAGGGACGCATCACGCATGCGGAAAGACTGGGACTGGAACTGCTTCTGGACGGGATGCAGGACAATCCAGACGCCCGCGCACTCAATCACGTTTCGCTATCGGGAAGCGGAAGCGGCGGCATTGTACTAACGGATGAGCTCCACAAGAAAAGCGTCACCGTGACTGCGGATATCGTGATCAACGCGGGTGGCGCCTGGATCGACGTCATCAACGGCAAGCTGGGCGTCGCCTCAAGGCATATGGGTGGCAACAAAGGCTCTCATCTGATTGTTCGCAACAAACGGCTTTACGAAGCGCTTGGCGGCCGGATGATTTATTTCGGCTCCGCTGACGGACGCGTCAATCTGCTTTATCCCTTCATGGGCAATGTGCTGATTGGCGCAACCGACATCCCGGTTGACGACCCCGACACGGCAATTTGCGAGGATACGGAGAGGCAATATCTTTCCCGCGTGACACGCGAAGTTTTCCCCGAGATCGAAATCCCGCAAGACGACATCGTGATGACCTATTGCGGTGTCCGACCCCTGCCACGGAGCGACGGCCTCGATCCCGGATCAGTCAGTCGCGATCACTCAATCGCACGCGATTTCATGCCCGACGGACGCACCCCCATCTATTCCCTCATTGGCGGTAAATGGACGACATATAGAGGCTTCTCCGAAGAAGTCGCCGACCTTGTCCTCGGCTTGCTTCGTCGGGAAAGGTTGCGGTCGACCCGGGATTTGCCAATCGGCGGTGGGCGAGACTTTCCGACTGATGAAGCAGACAGTCATCGCTTTAATACCGAACTATCAAGGATGACGGGCTCGCATGACAGGGCGGTCGATCTTCTTTATCGCTATGGGACAAGGTCAATATTGATTGCAAGTGAACCAGGCGATATCCGGCTACGATCACTCCCTTCTTATAGCTGCTCTGAACTCACCTGGATTTGCCGCAACGAAAATGTCGGCAGGCTGACAGACCTCTTGTTTCGCCGGACGGATATTGCGCTATCGGGCCGTCTTTCGGTTGGCGTGATCGCCGAAACGGCTGAAATTGCGGGCGATGCGCTGGGCTGGAACGCGGAACGACGGCAGAATGAAATCGACGCGACTTTGCAAGTATGCCATTCTCACGGCATGGCGATTGCGTAACGTCAAGCAGGTAGTCCGGGAGGAACGAATTTCATGCATTTGTCCGTTGCCAGAGAACTGAAAAAGAGCGTAGGTGACCAGTTGCGCGGAGTGCGCTATCTCGTCCGTATGCTGGGATCCAACGCGCAAAGACCGTATCTGGCACCACCCGCTCTTCCCGACGCTCTGCCGGAAATCGACCGTTTTTTGGGCAAGACCTTCCGTGCTGTCGACAATGTCATGAGCGCCGTGGAAACCACTGTTCGTCCATCAACCGCCTCCTTTCGCGGCTTCGTTCCGCTGGAGGACTATTTGCGCCCTCACGACGATGATGCGCTTCAGAACGATATATATCGCGGTCTGAAGGCGACAGTCTCTATTGCGCAATCCAACCAGCTGGTCTTGAAGGGCCGCGTCGCAGATGTGCAGGCGGATATGGCGGCAAGCCGCATCTTGTCCGGCCGCCGTGAAGAACGTTGTGCGGAATTCCTGCGTGCACTGGCGCGCCGCAGCCCTTTGGTCGATATTCGTGGCGATACAAGTTCGTCAATCGTTCTGAAACACTACATCGCGCTCGCCCTTCTCTTCGGGCTTGCAGACAAGGACCGCCCTTTGGAGGAGGATGCACTTTCTCTGCTGGAGGATGCTTTTCTGCTCGCCAATACGCGCCTGAACGTTGTCACGGAAAATCTAAAACCGGAAAAGTCTGGTGACACGCTTGTATCGACGCTGGGCGTTCTTTTGGACCATCTGGCGTAAGTGTACAATTGACCTGAAATAGAGATGTTTGTACACATAAGAATCGTCTCTGTGACGTCGCGATTGTGGGTATTTTCTTCCTTCGCTCCATTGCCGACCAGTCAGAGAAATGCTGCCTTCACGAGGTGCCAAGATGGAAATCCTTACGCAAAACGAGATGAACGCGTTGCCGGATCTGGGCCATCGGCTTCGCCAGCTCCGCTGGTTTCGCCGTGCATTTGCATCGTGCGTCGAGGCGCTCGACAAACGCTATGGTCTGAAGACCAAGGTCGATGACGAGATGCTTGCCAAGATCTTCATCGACTGGGCGGAAACCATTGAACAGAAGAAGCGGCTGGCTCTCATCAACCGGTCTGACTTCATCAAATTCTCAGGCGGAAAGATGCTCCAGGAGTTGATTAAAGCTGACCCTGCATCTGTGCAGCTTCCTTCGCTTCGTCAGGGTGATCTACCGGAGACCATAGCATTCTGGCCCGAGGGGTTTCTTTACACCAATTTCTGTGTCAGCGCCGTCAGCGTCGTTCACCTCCAGGAACTGGGCGAAGCCCTTACCCTCTCGGATTGTGTCGATGATTTGCGGACATGGTGGTCGTTTCGTGAGAATACGCACGAGATACCGGCCTACGCCATCGCGTTTCTGGACCGATTTTTCGGAGCGGAGCCGAACTGGACTTTTCCGGAATTGCCTGAGGCCCGCGCGGCGATGATGGAAGCCGCCTCACACGAGAAACTTCTCTCGTCTGATGAAAGAACCGGTATCGAGTAAACGACAATCCGATAAATAGGGGATCGATTTACTGACCCGCCCGTACCTTCCTTACCGCCCTGAGCCGCTCGAAATCATCACCCGCATGGTGGGAAGAGCGAGTA
>NZ_JAPWDT010000021.1:0-11842 GCF_027212525.1 Agrobacterium sp. SOY23
CAAAGGATTTTTGTAATACGCAAAAGATCACCCATTTTTTGGACGTGTAGGATTGCTGCCCGGTTGTCGCCGGTCAGGACCCGAAAATGCTTTCAATGCCGAAAATCAGTATCGACGTGGCGAGGAAGAAAACTGCGTATATGCTGGCCTTCCTTCGCTTTTTATCGCCGCGTTACCTCTCGACAGCGGGTAAAAGAGCCTCAACCTCATGCCAGCTGGTACTGATAAATGTCGCACCTGCTTCCAGGAGCTTCTCCCTATGGTCGGCTGTGGTGTGACTGCCACCAGTAAAGCCAACGACCGTCATCCCGGCAGCAACCGCAGCTTGAACACCGAAGGGCGAATCCTCGATCACGATGCAGTTCTCGGGAACGATTCCCATTTTATCCGCTGCGAAGAGGAAAAGATCGGGAGCCGGCTTTCCTCTGCTCACCATGGATGAACTGAAAATACAGGGATCAAAAAATTCGATGAGACCGGTTGTCTCGAGGCTAAAATAGATGCGCTCAATAGATGACGATGAAGCGACACAGCAGGGAGATCTCAGGTTTCTCAAAAAGGTTCTGATGCCAGTAACTGGCTTGAGCCTTTCTTTGAAAACCGCCATTGTTTGGGGCCAGATATCAGCCTCGCCTGCGAGTGGCAGGCTGTAACCCGTCAGTTGCTCCACACGTAATAAAATATCTGCCTGCTTCATGCCCACACACTGTCCAATAATCTCCGGTGTGATTGGAAGCCCCTGTTTTGCATAAACGCGAACGTAGGCCTCTGCTGCCAGAGGCTCACTGTCAACAAGCACGCCATCGCAATCAAAAATAACGAGTTTCTGGGTCAAAATTTCCTCCCTATTGGTCCCGCAGCTTCTCCTCCTAGAGGGCTGATGAAATATACATATTGACATTTAGAAATACAAATGTTCATTTGCGCTATACGAGATTTTTGTTCGGCTCTTGGGAGGGTGACGATGGCGATCTGGCAATGGGCGCTGCTTGGACTTGGCTTTGTTTGGGCGATCCAGGCGCTTGGTGTGTGGCGACAAATGCAGCACTACACCGACGTTTTCAAAGGCATCACGCATCAATTCAATGACGGTTTCGTCGGAGCCGGCCACGCACGTGGTCGCTTTCGAAAAGGCGCGATTGCGATGGTCGTGATCGGACCGGATCTTCTGGTGAAAAGATTGCTGACCATGACCGGGCGTTCTGTGTTCGCCAAATTCCAGCGCAATCAGCATTTCGAGGGCATGACCCTTGAGGCGCTTAAGCACGCGCAGGCCAAGGGCAATCAAAGCTGTGTTGATGCCGCGATTGCTTTGGCAATCGCACAGGCGGAGGCGGTGAGGGAGCGGGAAATCGACCGCGGGGCACAGACCGCATAACTCGATAATGGATTTTTGGGAGAAGGCCGTTCTGTCACGGCTATTGGGAGGAAAAAATGCTTGTTTCAATGCTGGCTGACTATGGCAGCCAAATAAACCCCCATGACGTCGGGTCGGTTCTGGCCGACGCGGCCATTCATGGCAAGCTCGCTTTGAAAGGCGCTGGCGATAAACTCGTCATATTGGCTCAGGCGTCACCTGACATTTCAGTCGAGCAATTCAAACAAAAGCTCGATACGGTGACGCAGGAGGAGCAGCTCGGTTGGCTGGCCAACGTCGGCAAATACTTCATCGGTATTTTCCAGAAGGGTGGCGAGGTTTTCGCGGGTTTCGTGACCGGGATCATCCCCACGCTTGTCGTCCTCATGACTGCATTTTATGCGATCACCGAACTGGTTGGAGAAGAACGCGTTCACGGCGTGGCTCGCGGCGCTGGCCGCATCGCCCTGACACGATATACCGTGCTTCCACTTATTTCGGTTTTCTTTCTGACGAACCCGATGGCATATACGTTCGGGTCATTCCTGGAAGAAAAACATAAGCCCGCCTTCTACGATTCGGCCGTTTCTTATGTCCATCCCCCTCTTGGCCTGTTCCCGCACATAAATCCTGGCGAATATTTCGTCTGGGGCGGCGTTCTCGTCGCTTTGCAGGAACTGGAAAAGAAAGGTGCTGTGGCGGCGGGATACCACATTCAGATGGCGATCTGGTACGCGATCGTCGGCCTCGTGGTCATCTTGCTCAAAGGGATGCTGACCGAGCGTATTACGATGATCATGGCACGTCGCCAGGGCGTCGAGCTTTAAGGCCGGGGGGAGGGCACATAATGGTTAAAGAATATAAGGCCGTAAAAATTTCGCGCGGCAAGTCTGGCTGGGGTGGGCCGCTCGTTGTGCAACCGACCCCCCAACGAAACAAAGTTGTTTCGGTCACCGGTGGTGGTATCCATCCACTCGCGCAACGCATCGCGGATATGACGGGTGCCGAGGCGGTTGACGGCTTCCGCTCACCTCCTGTCGAAGGGGAAATGGCAATCGTCGTAGTCGATTGCGGGGGCACTGCCAGGTGCGGTGTTTATCCCCGTAAGCGCATCCCGACCGTCAACATCACGCCTGTGGGACAGGCGGGTCCGCTTGCTCAATTCATCACGGAGGACATCTACGTTTCCGGTGTCCGGGAACAGGATGTCGTGCTGGCTGATGGGTCGGAACCACTGACGGGTACTGCCCGCAGCGCTCCGTCGACATCGGCGGCTGCTTCCGTCTCGTCAGTGGCAGATTCGTCGGGAGGTGGGTTCATCAATCTGATCGCCGGCATCGGGCGGGTGATGGGCCGCGTTGTCGGCATCTTCTTTAATTCAGGCCGCCGCACGATCGATCAGGTGGTCCGTAACGTTCTGCCGTTTATGGCCTTCGTTACCATGCTGATTGGTCTCATTCTTTATACCGGCATCGGTGACGTGCTGGCGCAGCCCATGGGCCCGCTCGCAAACAACATTGTTGGCCTTCTCATTCTTTCCGCTATTTGTGGCCTTCCATTTCTTTCGCCTATTCTCGGTCCGGGCGCCGTTATCGCGCAAGTCGTTGGAGTGGCCATCATCGGCCCGCAAATTGCAAACGGCACCATCGCCCCTGCGATGGCTCTGCCTGCGCTCTTTGCGTACAACACTCAGGTCGGTTGCGACTTCGTGCCGGTGGGCCTGGCGCTTGGCGAGGCAAAGCCCAAGACGATCGAAATTGGGGTGCCGGCGGTTCTCATCAGCCGCCAGATCATGGGTCCGGTTTCCGTGCTGCTCGCCTGGCTGGTAAGTCTGGTGGTATTCTGAGTTAAATCAGGCGGGCTGTTGTTAAATCAGACCGCCTGTCCCTGCTGGGCTTTCTTTAAGCTCGGCGATCACGGCTAGATGGAGGAGATCATGGCCCTTTTGAAGACGAAAATCACTTTTATCGGGCCTGACGTGTCCGAACTCGCCGATGGCGGTGTTGTTATTCTGTTTGCAGATGGCGCACCACCAGAACTTTCAGAGGTATCGGTCCTTCACAAGCCGGACATTGGACCCGTTGCGGAAGCTCCTGCGGTCGGCACGCCGATCACCATCGGCGGACTTGAAACGGAGATCACTGCCGTTGGTGATCTCGCCTGGAAGAAAGTCATAGACCTTGGTCATGTGGTCATCAATTTCAACGATGCTACAAATGCGGAGCGACCAGGCGAGATATGCGCCGCCGCCGTGGATATTGATGAATTGAAAACCGCATTGGCCATAGGCCAAACGATCACGATCGGCGCCTGACGCGATCCTGCACAAATTTGCGAGATAAATCTATGGAACGTTCCACTATCGTGCGCGTGCACGAGGGTCTGCACGCTCGTCCTGCGACACGCTTCGTAAAGCTCGCCAAGAGCTTTGAAAGCGATGTCGAGATCACGAAGAGCACGAAATCGGCAAGTGCGAAGAGCTCCGTCAAGCTGATGCTGCTGGCGGTAAAGGAAAATGATACGGTGACGCTCCGCGCCGATGGCGCCGATGCCGAGGCCGCACTGGATGCGCTGGTCGCGTTTCTGGCGGATCCTCAGTCCGGTCTCGGAGAAGAGGGGATTCCCTCGTCTCTGGCAGCGGACGAGGAGCCAGGTCGCATCCAGGTGAATGCTCCCGTTGAACAGGGCGGCATCCGTGGAATCGCCGCAAGTGAGGGCGTGGCTTTGGCTCCCGCGTTTCTTTACTTCCCGGAGGCGTTCAGTCCCACGCATCGCCGCCTGCAGGACAATGAAATTCCCCTCGAAATCGCAACCTTCCGTCAGGCGGTAACAACAGTCCAGACCTCGATGGAGGCAGAACTTGCCCGCGACAGCCTCTCCGAAACTGACAGAAGCATCATAACGGCACTCTGTGAGATTGCCGGCGATCCTGCAATCAACGACGAGATCGTTGACGCCATCTCCCAGGGTTATAATGCGATGGATGCGGTGCTCAGCGTTACCGAGGGCACGGCTGCTGCCTTTGGGCGTGTATCGGACGTATATCTCAACGCCCGCGCAGACGATGTGAAGGCGATCGCCCGGCAAATTTGTCTGGCGCTTACGGGCAAGCGTGATGTTGGGCTGCACGAGATCGATCACCCGTCAATTGTCGTCGCAGACGATATTGGAGCCTGGGATCTGGCGCGCGCGCCTCTGAAGTTGGTCAAAGGTATCGTTTGCGCACATGGCGGCGCGACGTCGCATATCGCCATTATTGCACGGGCACATGGTATTCCGGCGGTCCTTGGGCTTGGAAGCGCAGTCGAGGATCTGGCCAAAGCGCGGGACATAGCGCTGGATGGTGGCACGGGGCAGATCATCGCTGATCCGTCCGAGGCGATACGAGCGACTTTCGAAATCAGGATTGCCGACTCGGCGGAAGAAGAAAAGCGGCTGCGGCTGTTTAAGGACATTACCCCCAAGCGCGCCGATGGCACAACGATCGAAGTGGCTGCTAATGTCGGTTCACTTGAGGAGATCGAGATTGCCCGCGAAGCGGGAGCCATGGGGATCGGTTTGTTTCGTACCGAACTGCTTTTCATGAAGCATGGCGGTTTGCCGACCGAAGAGGCGCAATACGAGGTCTATGCCGAGGCGGCGCGGGTGTTCTCTCCCGATCCGGTAATTATCAGAACGCTGGACATAGGTGGCGACAAACCAGTCGCAGGTATCGCATTTCCTGTCGAACAAAATCCGTTTCTGGGCTGGCGCGGTGTTCGGATGTGCCTCGACCGTCCCGATATCTTCAAGCCGCAACTCAAGGCACTGCTCCGCGCCGCCGTGCATGGGAACCTGAAGGTCATGTTGCCGATGGTGTCTACGCTCCATGAGGTCAGACGTACGCGTGTACTTATAGAGGAGTGCGCACAGGAACTTTCAGATGCGGGTGTCGCGTTTCAGAAATTTGCTCTCGGTGTGATGATCGAAACTCCGGCAGCAGTGATGATAGCTCCGGCCCTTGCAAAGGAAGTGGACTTCTTCTCGATCGGTACCAATGATTTGACGCAATATGTCATGGCAGCCGATCGCATGAACCCCCAGGTCGCGGAACTCAATGAGGTGAACAATCCCGCGATTCTTGCGGCTATCGAGATGACCGCAAGGGCGGGAATTGAAGCCGGCATTATGGTCGGCATGTGCGGTGAAGCGGCGGCGCGGCCAGACCTCATTCCGACATTTCTCAAAATGGGGCTTACCGAACTCAGCATGAGTGCCGCTTCGATACCGAGAGCCAAGAAATGCATCATGGATGCGCTGGGGATCAGCAAAACCTAGCCATTTTGTTCATTTCCAATGACGCTTGGTATTGATAGAGATAACTACAGGTCAAATGTAGGGATTCTTCAAGAAGCGTGGCTCGAACAAAAAAAAATACATCCTCTTCGGCAATGGCAGGCCAGGAAACCGGTGCGGCAGGGCAGACACAGGGTGGTCGAAACGACAGGATGCGTCTTCGTGCTGCCTGGATGTATTTCGTTGAACAAATGACCCAGAACGACATCGCCGACGTCCTTGGCGTCGGCCGTGTCACCGTTGTGAGAATGTTGGCCGAAGCGCGCAGCCGCAACGAGGTAAAGATAGCAATTGAAGGCGAGCTTTCCGAAGCCGTTCGGATCGAACGGCAGCTGGAGGTAATGTTCGGCATTGAGGAAGCGATTGTTGCTCCGATTTCAGATCCGGCAGCCGACCCTATTCCTTCGATCAGTGCGGCGACGGGTGCGTTCCTGTCGGAGGCAATGAAGCCGGGCATGACGATCGGGGTTGGTTGGGGGCGTACATTGTTTGCGTCTCTTGCGACGATCAACAGCCGGTCACTGACCGACTTCAAGGTCATTTCCCTGCTGGGCGGGGTCAGCCGCGTACGGCGCTTCAATCCCGCGGAGTTTGCCTGGCGTTTCGCGCAGACCTTTCAGGGTGAGGGTTACCTCATTCCTGCGCCAGCGGTGGTCGATAGCGCCGCAACGAGGGATGCACTTATCACGCGCTGCGGTATCCAGGAAATCTTTGAGATGGCGGATACGCTCGACGCCGTGGTCGTCAGCGTCGGCGGCATTGATTCTGCGACGACCTTTTATCGTGGCGGTTTTCTGAGTGAAGAGCAGCGCCAGGAGTTGGCTGATCGCGGTGCCGTCGGCGATTTGCTTTTCCATTTCTACGACCGGAATGGAGAGCTTATCGAGCATTCCATCAATGATCGTGTCATGTCGGTGGATGTTGATCGTATCCGCCGCGCACCCTTGCGCATAATGGCCTCCGGTGGGGTCGACAAGGCAGAGGCCATGCTGGGCGCAATGCGTCTTGTCCGGCCAACCGTATTGATCACCGATGAGGAAAGCGCGCGCACCCTTCTGAAAAATGGTGCGTCACAGTCGGCTTCCGAGTAGTCGACGAATATTATCCATTCAGCTGCTTTTGTTACGTTCGTTCTGCGTCAGCCAGAGCGGCGCTTCATTCTGCTCATCATCCGATAGCTGTTTTTTCTCACACCGATCCGGTCCATGGCCGTCTGCGTCGCCGGTACCGCGCGGAGAAAACGGATTCGGCCTGCACGCGATTAAAAGCAAGTCGCAATCAACAAATATGAACAATCGTGTTGACAGAAATACAAATGTACTGATATTTGGTATTCACAGTCACCGACACTTATGCCTTGGGAGGAAATTCAATGGCTATCAACGTCGCGCCAACCGGTTTGGCGCGTGACCTAGTCGCGCGCGCAGAAACTGGCCGTCCTATCCGCATTGGCCTCATCGGATCTGGTGAAATGGGAACGGATATCGTGACCCGTGTCGCGCATATGTCTGGTATCGAGATTGGAGCAATTTGCGATCTCAATCTGCCGGCTGCCCAGAAGGCGGTAGATATCGCTTTCCAGGAAAATGGCCATCACAAGGAAGTCAGCTCGGTTGATGGTCTCAACACGGCCATGGAAGCCGGCAAAGTTGCCGTCACGAACAGCGCAGACACGATCCTGAACAGCGGTCTCATTGACGTGGTCATCGACGCAACGGGCGTTCCGAGCGTTGGAGCGGAAATCGGCCTTTCCGCGATGGAGCATGGCAAGCATCTCGTCATGATGAACGTGGAGGCAGATGTCACGATTGGCGCCTATCTCAAGAGCGAGGCCGAGCGGCTCGGCGTCATCTATTCTCTGGGCGCTGGTGATGAGCCGTCGTCCTGTATGGAACTGATCGAATTCGTTTCAGCCATGGGTCACCCTATTGTTGCGGCCGGTAAAGGCAAGAACAACCCGCTCAATATTGATGCGGTGCCTGACGAGTACGCGGAGGAAGCCGCCCGTCGTCACATGAATGTCCGCATGCTTGTCGAGTTTGTCGACGGCTCCAAGACGATGGTCGAAATGGCTGCGATTTCCAACGCTACCGGTCTCGTGCCCGACAAGCCTGGCATGCATGGCCCCGCGGCAACGCTCGATCAGTTGTCTTCGACGCTTGTACCCGAAAAAGACGGCGGCGTGCTCTCGCGCGTCGGCGTTGTGGATTATTCCATCGGCAAAGGCGTAGCCCCCGGCGTCTTCGTCGTTGCGGACATGTCGCATCCGCGCATCAGCGAACGCATGGAAGATTTGAAGATGGGCAAGGGCCCTTACTTCACCTTCCATCGCCCCTATCATCTGACCTCGCTGGAAGTGCCGCTCACATGCGCACGCGCTGTCCTTTACGGCAAGGCTGATATGGTGCCCCTGTCTAAACCGGTGGCTGAGGTTTGCGCTGTCGCCAAGAAGGACCTCAAGCCGGGCGACAAACTCGATGCGATTGGTGAGTACACCTATCGCGCCTGGATCATGACGGCGGGTGAGGCCCGGTCGAGCAAGGCCATCCCGTGCGGCCTGCTGCAGCATGGGACTGTAACCGCGCCGATCAGGAAGGGCGAACTCATCACCTACGCCAACGCAGCTGTCGTGCCCGGCTCCAAAATCGCCACGCTGCGCGCCCGTCAGGATGCACTCGTTTATGGCAAGGAGAACTGACAATGGCGAAAAGTACCGCAACAAAGGTTGCGCCCGTTTCGGACGGCGCCAACCTGCCATTCATATATCGCCAATACCCGCGCGAAAAGCTGCTTGAAGCGGTCTACAAGATGCGTCTCATTCGCAGGTTCGAAGAGGGCGCTGAAGAAAGCTACATGCGTGGCCTCATTCACGGCACCATGCATCTCTCCATCGGCCAGGAAGCAAGCGCGATGGGCATCTGCATGCCGCTTGGTACGGACGACCAGATCACCTCCACCCACCGCGGCCACGGCCATTGTATTGCCAAGGGCGCGGACGTGAAGCGAATGTTCGCAGAGTTCTTTGGCAAGACCACGGGGTATTGCGCCGGTCGCGGCGGTTCCATGCATATTGCCGATGTGGCCACCGGTAACCTCGGTGCCAACGGCATTGTGGGCGGTGGCCTGCCGATTGCAGTCGGAGCGGCACTGACGGCTAAGCATCTAAAAACCGGCAAGGTAGCGGTCTGTTTCTTCGGTGACGGCGCCAATAACGAAGGTGCGTTTCATGAAGCCCTGAATATGGCGGCTGTCTGGAAGCTCCCCGTCGTGTTCGTCTGTGAAAACAACCAGTATGGAATGTCGACATCGACCGAACGCTCGACGGCGGTCGCAAATATCGCCGATCGTGCTGCGGCCTATTCCATGCCCGGTATCATCGTTGACGGTAACGTCCTCTCGGATGTCGCGGAAGCATCCCACAATGCGATCGAACGCGCCCGCCGCGGTGAGGGGCCAAGCCTCATTGAATGCAAGACCTACCGCTATCGCGGGCATTCCAAGAGCGACCGCAATCGCTATCGCACGAAAGAGGAGATCGATGACTGGATGAGCAATCGCGATCCAATCGCGCATTATGAGGCTCAACTGGTCGAATTCGGAATCGCAACCGCGGAAGATCTTGATGCGATCCGGGCCTCTGTCGAGGAGGAAATCGCAGCGGGCATCGAATTCGCGAAGGCGAGCCCCGCGCCTGATGTCGCCGACCTTGCAGATTATGTTTACACGGAGCAGGCGTGATGGATGCCCCAGTCAGAGAATTGAGTTACTCGCAGGCAATCCAGGAAGCAATGGCAATTGCTATGGAAGCCGATGAACGCGTTATCCTTATGGGTGAAGATATCGGTGTCTATGGCGGCGCTTTTCAGGTCACCGGCGATCTTATCGACCGTTTCGGACCTGATCGCGTCATGGATACGCCAATATCGGAACTTGGCGGCGCCGGTGTCGCCGTCGGCGCTGCCGTGACGGGTCTGCGACCTATCTTCGAATTTCAGTTTTCGGATTTTGCAGCATTGGCGATGGAGCAGATCGTCAACCAGGCCGCCAAAATGCGCTACATGCTGGGTGGGGCGGTTTCGGTTCCTGTCGTCATGCGCTTTCCAGCCGGCTCGGGTACGGGTGCTGCCGCGCAGCACAGCCAGAGCCTCGAGGCGTGGCTTGGCCATGTTCCCGGATTGAAGGTGATCCAGCCGGCAACCCCCCATGACGTCAAGGGAATGCTGCTCGCCGCCGTTGCCGATCCGGATCCGGTCATGATCTTCGAGCACAAGCTGCTCTACAAGATGAAGGGACCGGTGCCGGAGGGCCACTACACCGTGCCGATCGGCAAGGCCGACATTCGCCGCGTGGGCAAGGATCTGACGATCGTCGCAACCTCGATCATGGTACACAAGGCTCTCGAGGCGGCAGAAACCCTTTCCGCTGAAGGCATCGATATCGAGGTTATCGATCTCCGAACCATCCGTCCGATCGACCGGGAAACGATTGTCGAAAGCGTCAAGAAGACATCGAAGCTCATGTGCGTCTACGAAGGCGTGAAAACACTGGGTGTCGGTGCCGAATTGAGCGCCATGATTGCCGAAAGCGAAGCGTTCGATTATCTCGATGCGCCAATCATACGGCTTGGCGGATCCGAAACGCCGATCCCCTATAACCCTGAGCTTGAAAAAGCCGCTGTTCCGCAGGTGCCGGGCATTATCGCCGCCGCTCGTGACCTGGTGAAGGGAGTACGCTGATCATGCCGGTCGAGGTCATACTTCCCAAGGTCGACATGGACATGGCGACCGGCCGAATCTCCAAGTGGTTTTTCGGCAATGACGCTTCGGTCAAGAAGGGCGATGTGCTTTTCGAGATTGAAACCGACAAGGCGGCGATGGAAATCGACGCTCCGGCAAGTGGCATCCTGCGCAATATCACAGGCCAGGAAGGTGTCGATATTCCCGTTGGCGCACCTGTCGCGTGGATATACGAGGAAGGCGAGGCCGATACCGGCGTACCGGTATCGGGAAACGCTGGTGTTGCCGCCGCTCCGTCAACCGTTGTTTCGGAGACGACCGTACCATCGCAGTCCGCAGCGCCTATCATTGCAAAATCCACCGCGGGAGAAAAAGTACGGGCAACACCGCTTGCCAGACGGCTTGCAAGCGAAACTGGTGTTGATTTGTCAGCCGTGGATGGCTCAGGCCCTCACGGGCGCATCACGCGCTCCGATATACTTGGTCATCGCGCGAACAGCGAAAACCAAGCTTTGGGAAGCGGCGCGGAGAATGTTGCAAGCACGACACCGGTGATCAGCCAGCCGTCAGACGAGCAGGTTCGCAAGCTATTTCCCGAGGGTAGTTACGAAGTCCTTGCGCACACGAACATGCGTCGAACCATCGCGCGCCGGCTGGTCGAGGCAAAATCGACGGTGCCGCATTTCTATCTGACGCTCGACTGTAACATTGACGCGCTTCTGGGGTTGCGGACGGAGCTTAATTCGGCAGCGCCGGTGGCGGATGGAAAACCGGATTTCAAGCTTTCCGTCAATGATATGGTCATCAAAGCCTATGCCATGGCGCTGTGTAAGGTTCCGGACGCCAATGTATCCTGGACGGACGAAGGGCTCCTCAAGCATCGCCATGCGGATATCGGTGTGGCCGTATCCGTTCCGGGCGGTCTGATCACGCCGATCGTTCGCAGTGCCGAAATCAAGACGCTTTCGGCCATCTCCGCTGAAATGAAAGACCTTGGCGCCCGTGCGAAGGCCGGAAAACTCAAGGCCGAAGAATATCAAGGTGGAACGGGCGCCGTCTCGAACCTTGGCATGTTCGGCATTCGCGAATTTGCTGCCATCGTCAATCCGCCCCATGCCACGATCCTTGCGGTGGGTTCGGGCGAGCGGCGTCCTGTCATGGTGGGCGATGAGGTGAGGGGGGCCACCATGATGACAGTGACCCTGTCGACCGACCATCGAGCGGTTGATGGCGCTCTTGGTGCGGATCTGCTTGGTGCGTTCCGGACCTATATCGAGCGTCCGATGTTGATGCTGGCCTGATTTTTTATAACGCCAGCCTTGCTCCCGTCCTCTCCCAAGCGACGGGAGCAACCTTTTCTCGCATGCGTGCTTCTTAGGCTTAGGCGCTTCGATATCGATTTTCTTGAGGGACA
>NZ_JAPWDT010000022.1:0-11016 GCF_027212525.1 Agrobacterium sp. SOY23
TCCTGTATGGTTAATCAAATCCTGATATTTGCGGGCTGAATGTTGCCGGTATGATTTTGCATTTGGCCGTCCGACGATGGCGCCAACCCTCAACCGGCGGGTTTGACGAGGCTGATTTCGGTTTTGCTGTCGAGGACGATATGCAGGTCGCGGATCATGCCGGCTGCCTGCAGCAGGGCGTTCCGGATCTCTTCATTGCTGCGCCATCCGCGTTCGATGGAGAGGGCAACGGTGTGGATGTCGAGGAGACTGTCACGGCCGGGTCCTGATGGAATACCGATTGTTTCGCGCATGTCGCGGATTGTTGTCACTGCCCGTTCGAGGATACGCCGCTTCTGATAGTCGTCGAGGTGATCGAGCCTGTTGGCGTCGCGGACAAGTTCGGCAATGAAACTGTTGGTCAGGGTCATGGCATGAGGTTGCCGGGTCGGCTGACGGGCGTCAATGGAAGACCTTCGAGTGAACTTCAGGTGCCAAAGTTGACGTCAGGCTGTGACGCCGATGCATCACGGCACGCGGACACCGAGGCGCGCTTTTCCACTGAGCAGTTTCTGAATGATTCGTATTTTTATCATAGTGTTGATGGAGGTTCTGGAAGTAATGGATTTACGCTTTTTGCACTCGAACGGCGGAACGTGCCAACTCCATAGAACGGGGCAGGTGGCGCCAGGCTGGTTTCCGCGCCGCCATCTTCGCTCCTGCCATCGAACACGCTGGCAAGCCGGGCCTGGTGTTCGCCGTCTCGCAGTGCGGGCGTCAGGTCGGATATATTGACCCATTCTGGTGGGCATTTACGACGGGTGTCCGACTGATTGACCCATTACAATGGGGCGTTTCAGATGCCCTTTTGCCGGCTGCGGAGATTGCAACACCGGTTTCCAGACCTGTTCAGCGTGACAGGCGCTGCTCATCATCGATCAGGATCAACTGATGCGGGAGAGTGTCTCCCCATGTCCAGAGAACGATGTTGAGGTCGGTATCAGTCGCCCCCGGAGCAAAGCTCCTGACGATCAAACCGCAAAAGCCCTCGTTTTTCAGAACCCGGGCAAGACCTTGTGTGGGTGCTTCACCGAAGAGATTCATGTCGTCTCGCCAGGTCGCGGTGCCGAGAGTTTGAGCTTCAATACCATGATCATGAAGCAGGGCGCCATCGCGCGTGTCAAACAGCGGTGTAATGTCCGCATCGCAGGAGACGAGAGTTGTGGGCTGTAAGCTGCCCGCCTGATTTGCTTCCTTCAGTGCCGTGAGGACTGTCACTGACGTGTAGAGGGCAGGCATACCTTTTGGATTGAATCTGCCGCCGTAAAGCTCGGCTCCTCGTCCGGAGAGCGGCTCACGGGCGTAAACGGGATTAAGCGCCCGGTAGAGCTTGCCCTGGTAGTGCCTCAGGTAGTCAGGCATGCACGCCAGCATCGATCGCGTCGATGTATTCGAGTACTTCGTGAGCGCGCCCGTCTCGAACAAGCTGCATTGCTGTGTGGCCAGAAAAGCCCGAGAGAGGCTGTGAGCGATACCATGCATATGCCATGAGCGCGGACCCGAAACGGGCCTCAACCTTGTTGATGACTTCGATCATTTCGCGCAGTCGCCGTTGGGTTTTGTCTGACTTGATGCGTTCCTTGCGCTGTACGGCATCTTTGCCCAACCCCGCACTGCGAGCGATATCGTCGCTTGTTGTATGAAGAACGTCAGCGATTTTTCCTGGCGCGAAAAGCCCTTTGTCAGCATATTGTGTGAGAGCCATGAGCGCCTCCTTTGATTAAACGAGGATATTGACGCAATGTAGCGTCAAATTCATTGGCATTCAAGGTTTAAGTGTCTCTGATCCTGCAAGCCGCTATGTCTCCACGCCGGATGCCGTCGCCGTTCCGACCGCGCGTGATCTTACTTTCTTGTCGGGACCACGTGGAGAGCACAGCGCGGCAATAGCCGGCGAATGCAGAAGCCCGGGCATGTCTCATCTTCTGGCAGTCTCCAAAAGGGGCCTCGATTTCGGATCAGGATGCCCGGGAAGTTATAGAACAGGCTAGAGCGGCCGTAGACCGATGGCCTGAGTTTGCTGAGGACGTTCAGTTATCCAGATCCCGGACCGCTGAACTCGACAAGTTCCTGAATGGTAATCGGCTGGCTTAAAGGTTCATGTTTGGATGGATCGGATTTCCGCAGGCCGGATGCCACAAACGTGGAAAGTTCCTGAAACTTTCAAAAATTGGAAGTGTCAGGAATTATGTCTTCGTTGATAGACCGGACCTCTTCATCCGGATTGGCTGATCATTTTTGGAATGACCGGCAGTTGCCGAGGGGAGTCAAGTGTCATTGGCGTGAGAATTGCTCGGCCTGATAGCGATGCAATGCTCACGCCAGGTCGTCTATATCGACGTTGAGTGTCTGAGCGATTTTTCGCAGGACGGTGAGGCTTCCGGCTTTTTTGCCGCTTTCAATCTCTGACAGATAGGGCGCACTTATCGAGACTTTAGTTGCGAGGTCTTTGGCGGTCATTCTTCGATGCTCGCGCCAGACTTTTACGGCGTTGTCGCCGGAAAGAAGACGATTGACGACAACGGCAGGAACGAGTTCGTCATGCCCGGCGGCGATATCAGTCTTGATCTTCTCAGCAGATGCGACGTCAGCCCTGTCCACAAGGCTTTCATATTCAGACAGGGGAAGGACAATGAGCGTTTCCCCATTTGGAGTGGTTATGGTTTGCATCATTTGCCTCCTATTCGTAGATACTGCCGCGTGCCCCGATTTTTATGACTTCCAGCACATTTCCCTGGTCGTCCATAATGATGCGCCAGTCGGCAACGCGTAAACGAATGAATTGTGAGCCAGTCAGTGTTTTTACATTGTTGGCAAGAGATTTTGGATCGCTTGCATATTGCTCTATTTTGGCTGTGATCCGCGTGGACTCGTTCGTTGGGAGCCGGCGGAGGACCTTTAGAGAAGATTTGCTATAAGCTATCCTTTTCATCAAAAACTAATAGCATATAGCGAATTTTTTGCAAGACGTTTGGCCGTTTTGCAGATTACATTTTGCGGCTGGATTTTCACGGCATTGAAGCCGATACACGCCTATGCGGAAACTGAAGAGTCAGTTCGATGAGCGGTTTCGATGAGATCGAGACCGCAGTCATAATCCGCTCTCCTTATCTGTGGAGCCGAGAGGCTTCCCGCGGTAAAATCGAGGGTTGGAAGCGGTGGTGATGGTTTGCGTTATGGTCCCTGTCAGGCTGCCGCTCTGAGGTCGAAATTCGCGTGGATCACATCGTAGGGTACGTGAACCTTTCCGTCTTCGGTTTGTTCGAAGATACCCCAATCCGACAACGCGGACACGTCCTCGTGTACACGCTTGACGTCACGTTCGACGGATCGGGCAAGTCCGCGTATGCTGGATGGGCCGATCTTCTGAAGATGTTCAATCAATTCCCACCTTTTGGGGGTGATGACAGAAAAAAGCTGTGCAGGCGACGAGAAGGTGAAGACTGCCACGGGCTCTGAGGGATTACCTGAGCGCATGGCGCTGGTTGCCCTGTCAAAAGCTTCATCGAGGGCAGCCTCACTGTCTGCTCTGATTTGAATCAAGGCTTCTCTCATGGTTTCTGCCTCCTCTTGATTATCTCTTTCCGACAATCGAACAGTGGACATACTTCAGCGAGTGAGCGCCACTTGTGGTGGCGAGGTGAAAATTATGCGGCTTCCAGTTCCTTGATGTTGGCAAGGTCGGCCTCCAGTACGGCTACGGCACTTTTGATGTCGAAGGCGTTTTGCAAATTCAGCCAGTATTCAGGGGTGGTCTTGAAGAATTTTGCCAGTCGCAGCGCAGTGTCAGCGGTAATGCCGAGCTTTTCCGTTACAATCCGCTCTATGCGTGTTCCGGGAATGTTGAGGTGCCTTGCGAGGGCATATGGCGACATATCCAGTGGTTCAAGATAGAGTTCCCGCAGGATTTCGCCCGGATGGATCGCGGGGGATTTGCTGATTGTCATGATCTCTGGGCCTCCCTGACTGAACTGTCATGATTGTTTCTATGAGGTTATCGCTTAGTGATGGCCGGTAATTTCAACGCTTTCCGCACCGGCTTCCGTTCAGATAAAGCACTGTTATAAGGAAAGGTTGTGTTCCTTATAACGGCGTGACGGGGCTCCAAAAGGGAACCTTTCGCGCTTGATCCTGCCGCTCGATGCGGAAGGCTCAGGCGAGCGGATGCTTTGTCAGTAGCTTGTTTCTGCCGCCGCGTATGCGGACCACCGTATTATTGCGCGGCATGGGCCTTGGCGGTCACGTCAACACCGAGTGCTCTCATAACGGCCAACGTCGTTTTGAGCGTTGGGTTACCGCGCTCGCTGAACGATCGATAAAGCTGTTCGCGAGACAGGCCTGTTTTGCGCGAGATTTCGGTCATGCCTTTAGCACGCGCGACGACGCCGAGCGCCTTTGCAACATAGGCAGCATCGCCGGTTTCGAAGGCGTCGGCCATGAACGCGGCGATTTCTTCATCGTCGACCAAAGCGGCAGCAGGATCATAGGTGGTCAGTTTTTCAGTCATCTTTTTCGCTCCATTCCCTGGCGAGTTTATGCGCGGCGGCAATATCACGGGCTTGCGATCCTTTGTCGCCCCCGCATAAAAGCACGATGAGAACATTGCCCCGTCTCTGAAAGTAGACGCGATAGCCGGGGCCATAGTGTATTCGCAATTCACTGACGCCTTCCCCAACCGGCTCGACGTCCCCCGGCAAGCCTTCAGCCAGCCGCATCAATCGCGCCGCAATGACAGTCCTCGCTCGTTTGTCCCTTAGACGGGTTTCCCATTTGGCGAAAACCGCCGTCTGCTTTAGCTCGATCATGAGATGCACCGTAGTCTATAAACTACACTATTGCAAGGTTGGAGGAGAATTGGTGGCCTTAAAAAAGCGTAGCTGGCCACGCTTGCCCGCCTCGAACGCAGCAGGCAGCGCAGGCTCTACTTCCCGTGGGGAATGGAGCGGACAATGGTTTGCGCTGTGCTGGACGAATCTGGGACAGCAGTCGACGCTTATGCGGAAACTGAAGAGATGTTTGATGAGCGGTAGGGTTGGATTGGCGGTCGCTGCAGGGTATTTATATCTGGAATATTTTGCCAATATTTGTTTTATGAATACATATATTTTTATTTTTATACTTTATGTTTGAAATAAATTACCACTTACGGCTGGAGTGAATGATTGATCGCCGCGTGCCATTGATTTGAGGCAGGGGATAGCCGCCACCAAACATATAATTTATGTCGAAATGGCGCCAAAACATATAAATATTGTAAGCAAACCATTGCTGCAGGAGGCAGGGAGTTTAATTGGCGGATTTTGCTTGTTTTACGGACAGGAAATTCGAGTTACTTGTAACCACGTGATTTTATATGGGTTTTGCATGAAGGAGGGATTACTTATTGGTGGAGCCGAGATGGAATCTGATTGTGAAGTGGACTGAAAAGGTGATGAAAATTGATGGCGATCGATCATAATAACAATATCATGATATTGTTATTATGATCGATCGCCATCAATTTTCATCACCTTTTCAGTCCACTTCACAATCAGATTCCATCTCGGCTCCACCAATAAGTAATCCCTCCTTCATGCAAAACCCATATAAAATCACGTGGTTACAAGTAACTCGAATTTCCTGTCCGTAAAACAAGCAAAATCCGCCAATTAAACTCCCTGCCTCCTGCAGCAATGGTTTGCTTACAATATTTATATGTTTTGGCGCCATTTCGACATAAATTATATGTTTGGTGGCGGCTATCCCCTGCCTCAAATCAATGGCACGCGGCGATCAATCATTCACTCCAGCCGTAAGTGGTAATTTATTTCAAACATAAAGTATAAAAATAAAAATATATGTATTCATAAAACAAATATTGGCAAAATATTCCAGATATAAATACCCTGCAGCGACCGCCAATCCAACCCTACCGCTCATCAAACATCTCTTCAGTTTCCGCATAAGCGTCGACTGCTGTCCCAGATTCGTCCAGCACAGCGCAAACCATTGTCCGCTCCATTCCCCACGGGAAGTAGAGCCTGCGCTGCCTGCTGCGTTCGAGGCGGGCAAGCGTGGCCAGCTACGCTTTTTTAAGGCCACCAATTCTCCTCCAACCTTGCAATAGTGTAGTTTATAGACTACGGTGCATCTCATGATCGAGCTAAAGCAGACGGCGGTTTTCGCCAAATGGGAAACCCGTCTAAGGGACAAACGAGCGAGGACTGTCATTGCGGCGCGATTGATGCGGCTGGCTGAAGGCTTGCCGGGGGACGTCGAGCCGGTTGGGGAAGGCGTCAGTGAATTGCGAATACACTATGGCCCCGGCTATCGCGTCTACTTTCAGAGACGGGGCAATGTTCTCATCGTGCTTTTATGCGGGGGCGACAAAGGATCGCAAGCCCGTGATATTGCCGCCGCGCATAAACTCGCCAGGGAATGGAGCGAAAAAGATGACTGAAAAACTGACCACCTATGATCCTGCTGCCGCTTTGGTCGACGATGAAGAAATCGCCGCGTTCATGGCCGACGCCTTCGAAACCGGCGATGCTGCCTATGTTGCAAAGGCGCTCGGCGTCGTCGCGCGTGCTAAAGGCATGACCGAAATCTCGCGCAAAACAGGCCTGTCTCGCGAACAGCTTTATCGATCGTTCAGCGAGCGCGGTAACCCAACGCTCAAAACGACGTTGGCCGTTATGAGAGCACTCGGTGTTGACGTGACCGCCAAGGCCCATGCCGCGCAATAATACGGTGGTCCGCATACGCGGCGGCAGAAACAAGCTACTGACAAAGCATCCGCTCGCCTGAGCCTTCCGCATCGAGCGGCAGGATCAAGCGCGAAAGGTTCCCTTTTGGAGCCCCGTCACGCCGTTATAAGGAACACAACCTTTCCTTATAACAGTGCTTTATCTGAACGGAAGCCGGTGCGGAAAGCGTTGAAATTACCGGCCATCACTAAGCGATAACCTCATAGAAACAATCATGACAGTTCAGTCAGGGAGGCCCAGAGATCATGACAATCAGCAAATCCCCCGCGATCCATCCGGGCGAAATCCTGCGGGAACTCTATCTTGAACCACTGGATATGTCGCCATATGCCCTCGCAAGGCACCTCAACATTCCCGGAACACGCATAGAGCGGATTGTAACGGAAAAGCTCGGCATTACCGCTGACACTGCGCTGCGACTGGCAAAATTCTTCAAGACCACCCCTGAATACTGGCTGAATTTGCAAAACGCCTTCGACATCAAAAGTGCCGTAGCCGTACTGGAGGCCGACCTTGCCAACATCAAGGAACTGGAAGCCGCATAATTTTCACCTCGCCACCACAAGTGGCGCTCACTCGCTGAAGTATGTCCACTGTTCGATTGTCGGAAAGAGATAATCAAGAGGAGGCAGAAACCATGAGAGAAGCCTTGATTCAAATCAGAGCAGACAGTGAGGCTGCCCTCGATGAAGCTTTTGACAGGGCAACCAGCGCCATGCGCTCAGGTAATCCCTCAGAGCCCGTGGCAGTCTTCACCTTCTCGTCGCCTGCACAGCTTTTTTCTGTCATCACCCCCAAAAGGTGGGAATTGATTGAACATCTTCAGAAGATCGGCCCATCCAGCATACGCGGACTTGCCCGATCCGTCGAACGTGACGTCAAGCGTGTACACGAGGACGTGTCCGCGTTGTCGGATTGGGGTATCTTCGAACAAACCGAAGACGGAAAGGTTCACGTACCCTACGATGTGATCCACGCGAATTTCGACCTCAGAGCGGCAGCCTGACAGGGACCATAACGCAAACCATCACCACCGCTTCCAACCCTCGATTTTACCGCGGGAAGCCTCTCGGCTCCACAGATAAGGAGAGCGGATTATGACTGCGGTCTCGATCTCATCGAAACCGCTCATCGAACTGACTCTTCAGTTTCCGCATAGGCGTGTATCGGCTTCAATGCCGTGAAAATCCAGCCGCAAAATGTAATCTGCAAAACGGCCAAACGTCTTGCAAAAAATTCGCTATATGCTATTAGTTTTTGATGAAAAGGATAGCTTATAGCAAATCTTCTCTAAAGGTCCTCCGCCGGCTCCCAACGAACGAGTCCACGCGGATCACAGCCAAAATAGAGCAATATGCAAGCGATCCAAAATCTCTTGCCAACAATGTAAAAACACTGACTGGCTCACAATTCATTCGTTTACGCGTTGCCGACTGGCGCATCATTATGGACGACCAGGGAAATGTGCTGGAAGTCATAAAAATCGGGGCACGCGGCAGTATCTACGAATAGGAGGCAAATGATGCAAACCATAACCACTCCAAATGGGGAAACGCTCATTGTCCTTCCCCTGTCTGAATATGAAAGCCTTGTGGACAGGGCTGACGTCGCATCTGCTGAGAAGATCAAGACTGATATCGCCGCCGGGCATGACGAACTCGTTCCTGCCGTTGTCGTCAATCGTCTTCTTTCCGGCGACAACGCCGTAAAAGTCTGGCGCGAGCATCGAAGAATGACCGCCAAAGACCTCGCAACTAAAGTCTCGATAAGTGCGCCCTATCTGTCAGAGATTGAAAGCGGCAAAAAAGCCGGAAGCCTCACCGTCCTGCGAAAAATCGCTCAGACACTCAACGTCGATATAGACGACCTGGCGTGAGCATTGCATCGCTATCAGGCCGAGCAATTCTCACGCCAATGACACTTGACTCCCCTCGGCAACTGCCGGTCATTCCAAAAATGATCAGCCAATCCGGATGAAGAGGTCCGGTCTATCAACGAAGACATAATTCCTGACACTTCCAATTTTTGAAAGTTTCAGGAACTTTCCACGTTTGTGGCATCCGGCCTGCGGAAATCCGATCCATCCAAACATGAACCTTTAAGCCAGCCGATTACCATTCAGGAACTTGTCGAGTTCAGCGGTCCGGGATCTGGATAACTGAACGTCCTCAGCAAACTCAGGCCATCGGTCTACGGCCGCTCTAGCCTGTTCTATAACTTCCCGGGCATCCTGATCCGAAATCGAGGCCCCTTTTGGAGACTGCCAGAAGATGAGACATGCCCGGGCTTCTGCATTCGCCGGCTATTGCCGCGCTGTGCTCTCCACGTGGTCCCGACAAGAAAGTAAGATCACGCGCGGTCGGAACGGCGACGGCATCCGGCGTGGAGACATAGCGGCTTGCAGGATCAGAGACACTTAAACCTTGAATGCCAATGAATTTGACGCTACATTGCGTCAATATCCTCGTTTAATCAAAGGAGGCGCTCATGGCTCTCACACAATATGCTGACAAAGGGCTTTTCGCGCCAGGAAAAATCGCTGACGTTCTTCATACAACAAGCGACGATATCGCTCGCAGTGCGGGGTTGGGCAAAGATGCCGTACAGCGCAAGGAACGCATCAAGTCAGACAAAACCCAACGGCGACTGCGCGAAATGATCGAAGTCATCAACAAGGTTGAGGCCCGTTTCGGGTCCGCGCTCATGGCATATGCATGGTATCGCTCACAGCCTCTCTCGGGCTTTTCTGGCCACACAGCAATGCAGCTTGTTCGAGACGGGCGCGCTCACGAAGTACTCGAATACATCGACGCGATCGATGCTGGCGTGCATGCCTGACTACCTGAGGCACTACCAGGGCAAGCTCTACCGGGCGCTTAATCCCGTTTACGCCCGTGAGCCGCTCTCCGGACGAGGAGCCGAGCTTTACGGCGGCAGATTCAATCCAAAAGGTATGCCTGCCCTCTACACGTCAGTGACAGTCCTCACGGCACTGAAGGAAGCAAATCAGGCGGGCAGCTTACAGCCCACAACTCTCGTCTCCTGCGATGCGGACATTACACCGCTGTTTGACACGCGCGATGGCGCCCTGCTTCATGATCATGGTATTGAAGCTCAAACTCTCGGCACCGCGACCTGGCGAGACGACATGAATCTCTTCGGTGAAGCACCCACACAAGGTCTTGCCCGGGTTCTGAAAAACGAGGGCTTTTGCGGTTTGATCGTCAGGAGCTTTGCTCCGGGGGCGACTGATACCGACCTCAACATCGTTCTCTGGACATGGGGAGACACTCTCCCGCATCAGTTGATCCTGATCGATGATGAGCAGCGCCTGTCACGCTGAACAGGTCTGGAAACCGGTGTTGCAATCTCCGCAGCCGGCAAAAGGGCATCTGAAACGCCCCATTGTAATGGGTCAATCAGTCGGACACCCGTCGTAAATGCCCACCAGAATGGGTCAATATATCCGACCTGACGCCCGCACTGCGAGACGGCGAACACCAGGCCCGGCTTGCCAGCGTGTTCGATGGCAGGAGCGAAGATGGCGGCGCGGAAACCAGCCTGGCGCCACCTGCCCCGTTCTATGGAGTTGGCACGTTCCGCCGTTCGAGTGCAAAAAGCGTAAATCCATTACTTCCAGAACCTCCATCAACACTATGATAAAAATACGAATCATTCAGAAACTGCTCAGTGGAAAAGCGCGCCTCGGTGTCCGCGTGCCGTGATGCATCGGCGTCACAGCCTGACGTCAACTTTGGCACCTGAAGTTCACTCGAAGGTCTTCCATTGACGCCCGTCAGCCGACCCGGCAACCTCATGCCATGACCCTGACCAACAGTTTCATTGCCGAACTTGTCCGCGACGCCAACAGGCTCGATCACCTCGACGACTATCAGAAGCGGCGTATCCTCGAACGGGCAGTGACAACAATCCGCGACATGCGCGAAACAATCGGTATTCCATCAGGACCCGGCCGTGACAGTCTCCTCGACATCCACACCGTTGCCCTCTCCATCGAACGCGGATGGCGCAGCAATGAAGAGATCCGGAACGCCCTGCTGCAGGCAGCCGGCATGATCCGCGACCTGCATATCGTCCTCGACAGCAAAACCGAAATCAGCCTCGTCAAACCCGCCGGTTGAGGGTTGGCGCCATCGTCGGACGGCCAAATGCAAAATCATACCGGCAACATTCAGCCCGCAAATATCAGGATTTGATTAACCATACAGGA
>NZ_JAPWDT010000003.1:0-752694 GCF_027212525.1 Agrobacterium sp. SOY23
ATCGACGACTCGTTTAACGGGAACAAGGATTTTCATCGGCGGCTTTCCTCAAACTCCTGTCCGCGGGGCGGGTAGACCGCGCGGACCTCCAAAAACAGGTTGGCGACATGGATAAGCATTTTTCCCGCAAATACAACGGAGCAATCTTCATTATCACATGCACGTAAGGCATATCTTACGTTGACGTTAACGTAAATACTCTATCTCTGACGACGGGTCTCATCTACCCCCGTCATAGCCCCGTTCGATTTGCGACAACCCTGCCGTTTGCGACGTATTCTTGAACTGCGCCGCCCTCGGCGCAACAATGCTGCGGTCAAACAGGGGAACCCCCGGCCTGCGCATGAAAATCACCATGATGGCGCCCGCCAGAATGCCGCCCACATGCGCCCCCCAGGAAACGTTTTCCTCCAGCCCCAGCGCCAGCATCAGGAACTGCTGGCCGATCCACAGCGCCAGCGGAATGAAGGCAGGCAGGGGCAGCGGGATGCGCATGAAGACCAGCACCCAGACACGCACCCTGGGATGCAGCAGGAAATAGGCCGCAACCACACCGGAAACCGCCCCCGATGCACCGATCAGCGGCCCTTCGGAGGTGGGGGCGACCAAACCGTGGAACAATGCGCCGACAATCGCGCAGGCGAGGTAGAAGATCAGGAACCGGAAATGGCCGAGCGCATCCTCGACATTGTCGCCGAAGACCCAGAGAAACAGCATGTTGCCGGCCAGATGCCAGAAATCGAGATGCAGGAACGCATAGGTGACGACGGTCAGATCATCCGGCACCACCTGCAGGGCGGGTTCCAGATAGGCGTAATCGAATACGACGGCGGGAATGAAACCGAGGCCGAGCGCTGCGGCATTGGCCTCCACATCGCTGGCCAGCACGCCGGTAAACAGCCAGACCAGCACATTGACCACGATCAGGCCGATGGTGACATATTGCAGCCGGATATGTTTGAGGGAATTCGCGTCGTGCAGCGGTATGAACATCGAATACCCTTCGTTTGCGCCATGGATGCGCTTTAGCGGTTCTTGCCGGGAACCCACAATATGTCGGCCCTGCCGGCCTCATTGGCGAAGCGGGCGGCGACGAACAGGAAATCGGACAGGCGATTGGCATATTTCAGGGCCGCCGGGCTGACGATCTCGTTGTCAGTGACGGAAAGTTCCACCATCAACCTCTCCGCCCGCCGGCAGACGGTGCGCGCCATGTGCAGATTGGCCGCTGCCGCGCTGCCACCCGGCAGCACGAAGGAGGTGAGCGGTTCGAGGGCGGCATTGAGGTCGTCGATTTCGTTTTCCAGCCGCGTGACCTGGCTTTCGACAATGCGCAGCGGCTCATAGGAAAGCGGCTTGCCATCATCAGGCGTGGCGAGATCGGCACCGAGATCGAAAAGATCGTTCTGGATGCGGAACAGCATGGCATCCAGCGTTTCCAGCCCGCCGGTATGAAGCCGTGCGACACCGATGGCCGAATTGGTCTCGTCCACCGTGCCATAAGCCTCGACGCGAAGATCGTGCTTCAGCCGGCGCGGGCCGGAAACCAGCGCCGTCGTGCCCTTGTCGCCGGTGCGGGTGTAGATCTTGTTCAGCTTCACCATGTCAGCGGCCGCCGCCGGTGAGCCAGAGCGTGAGCATGATCAGCACGATGGCGATGGCCTGCAGGAGAAGGCGAAGCTGCATCAGCTTGTTGGAACGGTTGGCGTCCTGTCCCTTCAGCATGTTGAAGAGGCCACGTATCAGCACGATGACGACAAGGCCCATGACGATAAGGGCCAGAACGGTGGTGAAGCCGGACATTTAGGGGGTACTCCTCCTCAATCGAATCTGCGCAGCAGACGATAGAACAGTCCGGCAGGCAAGAGCCGTTTCAGGATAAGCCCCTGTTTGGCTGGAACGGTGACGGGATAATGCGGCTTTGGCCTTGCGGCGGTCAGGGCATGTTTCAGCACGGCATAAACGGCGTCCGGGCCGAGCTTGTGGCGGTTGACGGGGCCGGAACCATCCATGCGCGCCAGCTGGCGTTTGTATTCCGCCGCATGGGCCGAGTTTTCCAGATCGATATGCCTGTTGATGTAAGTGAGTGCCGTCGCGGTGAATTTCGAGGTGATCGGCCCCGGCTCGATCAGGCTCACATGGATGCCGCTGCCCTGAAGCTCCATGCGCAACGTCACGCCCAGCCCCTCGATCGCGAATTTCGATGCGGTGTAAGCGCCACGATAACGATAGGGAACGAGGCCGAGAATGGAGGAGCAATGCACGATGCGGCCCGCGCCCCGGGCACGCATGAAGGGAATGACCCGCCGCGTGAGATCGTGCCAGCCAAAGACATTGGTTTCGAACTGCGCCCTCAGCGCCTCCACCGGCAGATCTTCCACAGCACCCGGCTGGCCATAGGCGCCGTTGTTGAAGAGCGCGTCAATGCGGCCTCCGGTTCTGGTCGTCACCGTCTCCATCACCGCGGCGATGGTCTCCGGTTTGGTGTAATCCATGATCAGGGTTTCTATGCCCTGATTTTCCAGCGCAGCCATGTCGGTGATGCGGCGCACGGTGGCAAAGACCCGCCAGCCGTCCCGGTGCAGCGCGCCGGCGCAATAGGCGCCGATGCCCGAGGAGCATCCGGTAATGATGATGACGGGTTTTTCAGACATCTGCCGCTCCGGGAAACCGAATATCGCTCTGGCCCGATGGTCCGGCCCCTGAAAATCGCAATGCGCGAAATCCGTGTCCGGACGGGAACCGAAAGGCGGGCTTGCGCGCTGTACAAAACGAAGCTGATTTCCCATATTCGGGGCGAAGTTACAAATGAAATGCCGATGAATGGAGGTGACATGGTTGCCGCAGTGCGCCTGGCAGGCAAGGTTGCCTTCGATGCCTATTCCCATTTCGCCGAGGATGACGGCTGGGCGATGGCGAGCCATATGGCGCTTTCCATCCTGCTGGCGCTGTTTCCCTTCCTGATCTTCGGCACGGCGCTCGCCGGTTTTCTCGGCGCAGACCAGTTTTCCGAAACGACGGTGCATCTGATTTTCGATACCTGGCCGGAGGCGATTGCCGGGCCATTGGCGGCGCAGGTGCAGCAGGTGCTGACCATTCCGCGCGGCGGGCTGCTGACGATTTCGGTGCTGGCCGCCGCTTACTTCGCCTCCAACGGTGTCGAAGCGCTCAGGATTTCACTGAACCGCGCCTACCGCGTCACCGAGACGCGCTGGTGGTATGTCACCCGCCTGCTCAGCCTGCTTTATGTGCTGATCGCCGTCGTGGTCCTTGCCGGCATCAGCATCGTACTCGTTGCCGTGCCCGTCGCCATGTCCTTTGCCGAGCGACGGTTCCCGTGGCTGACGGATGTGCTGAACACTGTCTCCAGCCTCGGCCTTTACGGCGCGATCGTGGTGCTGACGGCGGGACTGGTGGCAGCGCATCTTTGGTTGCCCGCCGGCAAGCGCCGCATCTGGGATGTCTGGCCCGGCATTCTTCTGACGATGATCTTCTGGGTGATCGGCGCGGCGATTTTCGCCTATTATCTTTCCACCTTCGCCAATTATGCCGCCACCTATGCCGGCCTTGCCTCTGTCATGGTGGTTCTGGTCTTCCTTTATATGGTTGGCGTCATCTTCATGCTCGGTGCCGAGGTGAACGCCGCGCTGATGAAATACAAGGTCCGGCAGATCATCCGCCGCAATATCGGCGGCAGCGGCGCGCGGCGGGAACGGGCGCTAGAGGAGGCCGACAAGCCGACGGATATCTGAGGGCGCAGCACCTTCTGCATGGAGGGCGGAGAGGCCGGTGCTGCCTTCGCTTTTCGAAAGCTTGCGCCCGTCCGCACCGAGGATCAGCCGATGGTGGTGATAGACGGGCTGCGGCAGGTCCAGCAGGTGTTGCAGCAGCCGGTGGATGGCGGTTGCATGGAAGAGATCCAGGCCGCGCACCACATGGGTTATGCCCTGCAGCGCATCATCCACCACGACAGAAAGATGATAGCTCGAAGGCGCATCGGAACGCGACAGCACCACATCGCCCCAGAGTGCGGGAAGGGCCTCGATCCGTCCCCTCTCGCCATCGCCGCCCTCCTGCCAGAACAGGGGAACGCCGACGGCGCGGATCGCCTTTTCCATGTCGAGCCGCCAGGCATGCTGCCGGCCGGAGGCGAGAAGGGCGGCCCGTTCTGCCTCAGGTCTCTGCCGGTCGACAGCCGGATAAAGCGGCGCGCCGTCCGGATCGCGAGGCCACACGCCTCCGCCCGCCTCAAAAATACGAACGATGGCCTTGGTTTCTCCACGGCTGAGAAAAGCCGGATAGGCGAGGCCCGCGTCGATCAGCCTGTCCAGCGCCACCCGGTACTCATCGAAATGCTCCGATTGCCGCCTGACCGGTCTTTCCCAGTCGAGACCCAGCCAGCCGAGATCATCATAAATCGCCTGCTCCAGCGCCGGTGTGCAGCGCGTCTGGTCGATGTCCTCGATGCGCAGCAGAAAGTGGCCGCCATTGTCCCGCGCCATATCGTGGTTCAGGAAGGCGGAAAGCGCGTGGCCGAGATGCAGCGGGCCGTTGGGGCTTGGCGCAAAACGGTAAACCGGCTTTTGACGGAGAGACGAAGGCATGGTTTCTTCTGCCATGTTTTAAAGCGCCCCACCAGCGGGCTTGCGGCATATGGAATGACGGATATGAAAATCATTACCGGGATGGATGACATCAGCGAAGGGCTGGAACATCTCGCCCGCCTCGACCCGGCTCTCAGCCTCACCATCGAAAAAGCCGGTCCGCTGGAGTTACGCATTCACGAGCCCGGCTTTGCCGGCCTTGCCCATATCGTTGTCGCGCAGATGGTGTCCCGCGCCAGCGCCAATGCCATATGGGCGCGTATCCTTGCCGGCACGGGCGGCGTGGTCACGGCGGAAAATTATCTCGGCGCTCCGGAAGAATTGCGCGCCACCTTCGGGCTTTCGCGTGCCAAGGCGACGACGCTGGAAGGGCTGGCGCGCGCCGTCACGGAAGGGCAGATCGATCTTGACGGCGTGGTGCGCAAGGAGGCGGACGCCGCCCTTTCCGAGCTGGTTGCGCTTCGCGGTATCGGCCCGTGGACGGCGGAGGTCTATCTGATGTTTTGTGGCGGGCACCCGGATATTTTTCCGGTGGGCGATGTGGCGCTGAGATCAGCGGTGGCGCATGCGCTTGATCTGGAGGTCAGGCCGGATGCGAAATGGCTGGCGGAGCGGGCGACACTCTGGTCGCCGTGGCGCTCCGTCGCCGCCCGGCTTTTCTGGGGTTATTATGCCAACATCATGCGGCGTGCCATGGTGCCCCTGCCTTGAAGCGGGCTGCGCGGGGCTAAAAATCGGCGATCCTGTAGGGCAATGCGCCGCGCGAAAGATGATCGAAATGCAGCTTGCGTTTCAGCGGCGGCACGGCGCGCTGCACGCAATCCACCCTCTCGCAGACCCGACAGGAAATGCCGATCGGTTTGAAGGAGGCCGCATTGCCGAGATCGAGCGTATCGGCATAAACGAAATTCTGCGCATGGGAAATTTCGCAGCCGAGCGCGATGGCGTAACGCGGTCTCTCCATATTGAAACCGCCACCGGCCTTTTCGATCTGGGTGGCGATGGAAAGATAGCGCACGCCATCCGGCGTTTCCGCCAGCTGCCGCACGATCCTGTCGGAGCTTTCGAAAGCCTGATGGATATTCCACAGCGGACAGGCCGCGCCGAAACGGGCAAATTGCAGCCGCGTGGCGCTGTGGCGTTTGGTGATGTTGCCGGCGCGGTCGATCTTGGCGAAAAAGATCGGCACCCCCTTCATGCCCGGCCGCTGCAAGGTGCTCAGCCGGTGCGCCACCTGCTCGAGGCTCGCGCCAAAACGCACGGCCAGAAGTTCGAGATCGTGGCGCAGTTCCTGTGCCGCCCGGTGAAAACGACCATAGGGCAGGATGAGGGCTGCGGCGAAATAATTATGCAGCCCGATGCGACAGATTTCCGCCGCTTCCACATGGCGGAAACCGGCGCCGGAAAGCACTTTGTCCACCGTCGCGCCGGCGTGAAGCTGGGCGATCTGCAACGCAAGCTGAAAACAGCGGGTCGAAGCCGCCATGTAGGAGCTGAGGGCGAGCGTTTTTCCGGCAGGGTCGAAATGCCGGATCAGTCCACCCGCCGCCTCGCTTCGGGTGATATGGATGCCGTAACGGCTCCTGAGATGCGTCGCGAGAATGCCGTAGGTCTCACCGCCTTCTATCTCCAGTTCTTCCGCCAGTTCCTCGGCCAGAAGATCGATCTCGGCGACGTAGTTATCGACGAAGTGGAAGAAGTCGCGCACCTCCTCATAGGGGGTTCTTTCCACCTGCGCGGTTCCGCGCCCCAGCCGGTCATCCAGCTGCACCAGCTGCTCGCTGTTCTGGCGATAGGCCTGATGGGCGCGCAGCAACGCATGGGCAAAACCCGGCGCATTCTGGGCGATCAGCTTCAGTTCCTGAAGCCCCGGCTCGTAATTCATGAAGAGCGGGTCTTTCAGCGCCTCGCGTACGGCGGAAACCAGCCGGTCGCTTTCGCCTGTCGCCAGTTCCGCCATATCGAGCTGGAATTTTTCCACCAGCGTCACGAGAACGCTGGCCGAAACCGGGCGCTGATTGTTTTCGATCTGGTTCAAATAACTTGCGGAGATGCCCAGCCGTTCGGCAAATTGCGCCTGCGTGGCGCGGGCATTTTCGCGGAGGCCACGCACCTTGCGGCCGATGAAGAGTTTTTCCGTCGCCATGTTGCAACTTTGCAAAATTAAACATTGCAAATATTTATGGCACGCATACGCGCACGATCAAGGCTTCTAGGCGAATGTTTTCTAAGCTATTGATTTTGAGGAAACGCATGGAGGAAACATGCTTGGCATTCTGGAGCAATTGGAAGCGCGGCGGGAAGAGGCGCGGCTCGGCGGCGGCGTCAAGCGCATCGAGGCGCAGCATGCCAAGGGCAAGCTGACGGCGCGCGAGCGCATCGACGTGCTCCTGGATGAAGGTTCCTTCGAAGAATACGACATGTATGTCACCCACCGGGCGGTGGATTTCGGCATGGCGGAGCAGAAGGTGGCGGGTGACGGTGTCGTCACCGGCTGGGGCACCATCAACGGCCGGCAGGTCTACGTGTTTTCCCAGGATTTCACCGTGCTTGGCGGTTCGCTGTCGGAAACCCATGCCCAGAAGATCTGCAAGATCATGGATATGGCGGTCAGGAACGGCGCGCCGGTAATTGGCCTCAATGACAGCGGCGGCGCGCGCATTCAGGAAGGCGTGGCTTCGCTCGGCGGTTATGCCGATGTGTTCAAGCGCAATGTCGTCGCTTCCGGCGTCGTGCCGCAAATCTCGGTTATCATGGGCCCTTGTGCGGGCGGTGCGGTCTATTCGCCGGCCATGACCGACTTCATCTTCATGGTGCGCGATACCTCCTACATGTTCGTGACCGGGCCGGATGTGGTGAAGACCGTCACCAACGAAATCGTCACGGCGGAAGAGCTGGGCGGGGCCTCCACCCATACGAAAAAGTCCTCCGTCGCCGATGGCGCTTATGAAAACGACATCGAGACGCTGGAGCATGTGCGGCTGCTGTTCGATTTCCTGCCGCTCAACAACCGCGAAAAGCCGCCGGTGCGGCCGTTCCACGACGATCCGGCGCGGCTGGAAGCGCGGCTCGATACGCTGATCCCTGATAGTTCCAACAAGCCATACGACATGAAGGAACTGATCCACGCGCTGGCCGATGAGGGTGATTTCTTCGAGCTGCAGGAGGCCTTTGCCCGCAACATCATCACCGGCTTCATCCGTCTCGAAGGCCAGACGGTGGGGGTTGTCGCCAACCAGCCTATGGTGCTGGCCGGCTGCCTCGATATCGACGCCTCGCGCAAGGCCGCCCGTTTCGTTCGCTTCTGCGATGCCTTCAACATTCCGCTGCTAACGCTGGTGGATGTGCCGGGTTTCCTGCCCGGAACGGCGCAGGAATATGGCGGCGTCATCAAGCACGGCGCGAAACTTCTCTTCGCCTATTCGGAAGCGACGGTGCCGATGGTGACGCTGATTACCCGCAAGGCCTATGGCGGTGCTTATGACGTGATGGCCTCCAAGCACATAGGTGCGGATGTGAATTACGCCTGGCCGACGGCGGAAATCGCCGTCATGGGCGCCAAGGGGGCGGCGGAAATCCTCTATCGTTCAGAGCTTGCCGATCCCGAGAAGATCGCTGCGCGCACGAAGGAATATGAGGAACGTTTTGCCAATCCCTTCGTGGCGGCGGAGCGCGGTTTCATCGATGAGGTCATCATGCCGCATTCCTCGCGCCGCCGCATCGCCCGTGCGTTTGCCTCACTGCGCAACAAGAGCGTCGAAACCCGCTGGAAGAAACACGATACTATTCCGCTCTGACCCGCTGCGGGGCTGGAAAAATGCTTCGGCCACCTTACTATATGGATGTTCAGGCGCCCGGATGTCCGGATGTCCTCCCGAAACGAACAAGGACAATTTTTGATGGCCGAAAATTCCTCCGCAGATAATTTCCCCGCCGGATATGAAGTGCCCAGGGTCTGGACCTGGGACAAGGGCAATGGCGGCCAGTTCGCCAATATCAACCGCCCGATCGCCGGTCCCACCCATGAAAAGGAACTGCCCGTCGGCAAGCACCCGCTGCAGCTTTATTCGCTGGCGACACCGAACGGCCAGAAGGTCACCATCATGCTGGAAGAATTGCTGGCCGCCGGCCACAAGGGCGCAGACTATGATGCCTGGCTGATCAAGATCGGCGAAGGCGACCAGTTCGGTTCCGGTTTTGTCGGCGTCAATCCGAATTCCAAGATTCCGGCGCTGATGGATCATTCGACGCCTGAGCCGACGCGGGTTTTCGAGAGCGGCTCGATCCTCGTTTATCTAGCGGAAAAATTCGGCGCTTTCCTGCCGAAAGAGGGCAATGCCCGCACGCAGGCGCTGAACTGGCTGTTCTGGCAGATGGGTTCCGCGCCCTTCCTCGGCGGCGGTTTTGGCCATTTTTATGCCTATGCACCGATCAAGATCAAATATGCGATCGACCGCTACGCCATGGAAGTCAAACGCCAGCTGGACGTGCTGGATCGACATCTGGCCGATAACCGTTATCTGGCAGGTTCGGAATATACGATCGCCGATATGGCCGTCTGGCCGTGGTATGGCAAGATCGCGCTCGGCCAGGCCTATGGTGATGCCGGTGCTTTCCTTGAAGCCGACGGTTACAAGAACGTCATGCGTTGGACGCTGGAAATCGGCGAACGCCCGGCGGTCAAGCGCGGCGTTATCGTCAATAAGACCTCGGGCGATCCGTCCGAACAATTGCATGAACGCCACGATGCCTCCGACTTCGACACGAAGACGCAGGATAAGATCGGCAAGGCATAAGAAAAGGATTAGAGCGCCAAAAGCGCTCTAACTATTTGAATTGAGGCATTTCCGGACGTAAAAGCAGGGCTGCTTTTACTGGAAATGTTCTGGAAGGACAAAAGATGGCGAACCTGCCCGAAATGACCAAACACAAGGGATTTCCCTCCGGCATGCCGAGCACGGGCGTCCAGTTCACCATCCGTCGCGCCAACCCCAAAGGGGTAACGCCCATCAAGATGATACCCCGCCGGGCGCGCGACGATTCCAAGGAGCATCGTATCGATGCCGCCTTCCTGCACTCGCTCTGGCACCATTTCGGTCCGGAACCGTTCGAGCGTGGCAATCTCGATGCTGCCCGCCTCAACCTGCTGTTTGGCCGCGAGGTCGTGGCGGCGGAAAAGAACTTCGATCCGCTTTCCTATCAGGCGATGCTGGTCATCGACGAGCGTGTCGCCCGGCAGAATTTCCCGGAATCCTTCGAGAATTTCTTCGAGATTTGAGTGTGCTGTCATCTGCCAACGGGGAATGAAATTCGATGTCGACAGCGACCAGCAAATTCCTGAGTTATGTTCTGCGCCATGCACCCGAGAGTATCGGCCTGACCCTGGATGCTCAGGGTTGGGCGGATGTCGCAGATCTGTTGGCAAAAGCGAATGCGAGCGGCACGTCGCTCGATGAGGCAGGCCTCTTTGCCGTCGTTGCAGAAAGCGACAAGAAACGCTTCACGCTGTCGGATGATGGCCGCCGCATCCGGGCGGCTCAGGGACACTCCGTGAAGGTCGATCTTGGCCAGCCGCCAGTCGAGCCGCCGCTGCAATTGTTTCACGGTACGGCGACCCGTTTCCTCGAACCCATCCTGCGGGAAGGCTTGCGCCCGGGGGAAAGGCAACAGGTTCATCTTTCCGCTGACCGGGCGACCGCGACTGCCGTCGGACAACGGCATGGAAAGCCTGTGGTCCTGATTGTCGATGCCCGTCTGATGTTTACGGACGGTTACAGTTTCTACAGAGCCGATAATGGCGTTTGGCTGACCGACGCGGTGCCTTTTTCCTATCTGACCCTGTTCGAGGACCCCTCCGCGGAAAGCGGCGGATGACGGGCTGAGGGTTGAGAATGGAGGAGGGAGGCGAAATGGATGCCGGTATATTTCAGATCGACATGGATTGGCTGCATCGCTGGTTGAACTCGCGGCGTAGTGGCGGTGCCCGTAAATCGCCCGGCAACCGCAGCCTCAAACCCAGGATGACGCCGGAAGCCGCGCGGCACGATCACCGCCAGATGCTGCGCTTCATGGCGGTCAATGCGGCCGTCGGCGTCTTGATTGGCATCTGCGTTGGTGCGGGACTGATCCTTCTTGATATCGGCGGCATCGGCGCGCGTATCGGCCGTGCTGCAAATCCCGTCGTGCCGGTGCTGCTGGTGGTCATGCCCATCGCATCCCTGTTCGGCGCGGCCGCCACCGCCTCGGCGATCCTGATGATGCCCTATGAAAAGAAATTCCGCGACGACGATGACGATGCGAGGGGAGAATAACCGCATGATCAAGAAAATCCTCATCGCCAATCGTGGCGAGATCGCCTGCCGGGTCATCAAGACCGCGAAGAAGATGGGCATTGCCACCGTCGCGGTCTATTCGGATGCGGATGCCAATGCGCTGCATGTGAAAATGGCGGATGAGGCCGTCCATATCGGTCCGGCGCCTTCGTCGCAGTCCTATATCGTCATCGATAAAATCCTCGATGCGATCAGGAAGACCGGGGCGGATGCGGTGCATCCCGGTTATGGTTTCCTCTCTGAAAATGCCGCCTTCGCCGAGGCGCTGGAAAAAGCGGGCGTCGTCTTCATCGGCCCGCCTGTTGGTGCCATTCAGGCCATGGGTGACAAGATCACCTCGAAGAAACTGGCGGCCAAAGCGGGTGTTTCCACCGTGCCCGGCCATATGGGGCTGATCGAGGATGCGGATGAGGCGGTGAAGATCGCGTCGCAGATCGGTTATCCCGTCATGATCAAGGCGTCTGCCGGTGGCGGCGGCAAGGGAATGCGCATCGCCTTCAACGATGCCGAGGCGCGGGAAGGCTTCCAGTCGTCGAAAAATGAGGCGAAATCCTCCTTTGGTGATGACCGCATCTTCATCGAGAAATTCGTCACGCAGCCGCGCCATATCGAAATTCAGGTGCTGGGTGACAAGCACGGCACGATTCTTTATCTCGGCGAGCGTGAATGCTCGATCCAGCGCCGCAACCAGAAAGTCATCGAGGAAGCGCCATCGCCCTTTCTGGACGAGGCGACGCGGCATGCCATGGGCGAGCAGGCTGTGGCGCTCGCAAGGGCAGTCGGCTATCATTCGGCCGGCACCGTGGAATTCATCGTCGATGGCGACCGCAACTTCTATTTCCTTGAAATGAACACCCGTCTGCAGGTGGAGCACCCGGTGACGGAACTCGTCACCGGTATCGATCTGGTCGAGCAGATGATCCGCGTTGCCGCCGGTGAGAAACTTTCCTTCGGACAGGCGGATGTGAAGTTGAACGGCTGGGCGATCGAAAGCCGGCTTTATGCTGAAGACCCCTATCGCAACTTCCTGCCCTCCATCGGCCGGCTCACGCGCTATCGCCCGCCATCAGAAGGCGCACAGGAAGGTGGCACCGTCATCCGCAACGATACCGGCGTGTTCGAAGGCGGTGAAATCTCGATGTATTACGATCCGATGATCGCCAAGCTGTGCAGCTGGGGCAAGGATCGCGAAACCGCCATCAATGCCATGGGACAGGCGTTGGACCGTTTCGAGGTGGAGGGCATCGGCCACAATCTGCCGTTCCTGTCGGCCGTCATGCAGCATGAGCGTTTTCGCTCTGGCAGGCTGACGACGGGCTTTATCGCGGAAGAGTTTCCGGAAGGGTTTTCCGGGGTCGAGCCGGATGAGGCCGCCGCACGCAGGCTTTCCGCCATCGCCGCCATCGTCAATCAGCGCTTGCAGAACCGCGCCGTCGAAATTTCCGGCACCATCGGCAATCACCGCCGCATCGTCGGTCAAGACTGGGTGGTTTCGTTTGGCGCAGTCCGCCACGGGGTCAGTGTTGAAACCGGTGCGGATGGCACGGCGGTCCGTTTTGAGGACGGGACGGCCTTGACCGTCGATACCGGTTGGCGTCCGGGCCAGAGCCTTGGCCTGTTCACGGTGGCGGGTGAGGTCATTGCCGCCAAGGTCGATCTTGCCGGGTCGGCGGTTCGCCTGCGCTGGTGCGGCATGGATATTCTTGCCCGCGTGCGCAGCCCGCGCGTTGCGGAGCTGGCGCTGCTGATGCCGGAAAAATTGCCGCCGGATATGTCGAAACTGCTGCTCTGCCCCATGCCGGGCGTCATTACCGGCATCTCGGTGGGTGAGGGTGACGAGGTGGAGGCAGGTCAGGCACTGGCGACGGTGGAGGCCATGAAGATGGAAAACATCCTGCGCGCGGAAAAACGCGGCCGCGTCGCCAGAGTGGCGGCAAAACCGGGCGACAGCCTCGCGGTGGACGAAGTCATCCTCGAATTCGAGTGACGCCGCTGCCGTTTCTTCGGAACGCATGTGGGCCGGAGCGATTTACGGGCACTGGTGAGCCATTCGATTTTCGTCACGATTGCCCGTCACAGTGCTAAAATGAAATGCAGAAGGGGAGAGATGCATGTCGGGTGAAAAAACGGTGCGGGATTGGCTGCAGCTTGCCGAAAAAGAGCTGAAGCGTTCACCGGAAACGCTTGTCTGGCACACGCCCGAGGGTATCGAGGTTAAGCCGCTCTACACGGCCGACGACCTGCAAGACATGTCTCACCTGAACAGCCTGCCGGGCTTTGCGCCTTTCACGCGCGGCCCGCGCGCCACCATGTATGCCGGGCGGCCCTGGACCATCCGCCAATATGCCGGTTTTTCCACGGCCGAAGCCTCGAATGCCTTTTATCGCAAGGCGCTCGCCGCCGGTCAGCAGGGCGTTTCCGTGGCCTTCGATCTCGCCACCCATCGCGGTTATGACAGCGATCATCCGCGCGTGGAGGGCGATGTCGGCAAGGCGGGTGTGGCGATCGACAGCGTCGAGGACATGAAAATCCTGTTCGATGGCATTCCGCTCGAAAAAGTCTCGGTCTCGATGACCATGAACGGTGCCGTTATTCCGGTGCTCGCCAGTTTCATCGTTGCGGGGGAAGAGCAGGGTGTGCCCCGCGCGGCGCTTTCCGGAACCATCCAGAACGATATCCTCAAGGAGTTCATGGTCCGCAACACCTATATCTATCCGCCCGAACCCTCGATGCGGATCATCGCCGACATCATCGAATATACGGCGAAGGAGATGCCGAAATTCAACTCCATTTCCATTTCCGGCTATCACATGCAGGAAGCCGGCGCGACGCTGGTGCAGGAATTGGCCTTCACCCTGGCGGATGGCCGGGAATATGTGCGGGCGGCGCTGGCCAAGGGGCTGAATGTCGATGATTTTGCCGGCCGCCTGTCGTTCTTCTTCGCCATCGGCATGAATTTTTTCATGGAAGCGGCAAAGCTGCGCGCCGCGCGCCTGCTCTGGTCGCGCATCATGCAGGAATTCAAGCCGCAAAACGCCTCGTCGCTGATGCTGCGCACCCATTGCCAGACGTCCGGTGTCTCGTTGCAGGAACAGGACCCCTACAACAATATCGTCCGCACCGCCTTCGAGGCCATGTCCGCCGTGCTTGGCGGCACGCAATCGCTGCACACCAATTCCTTCGATGAGGCGATTGCGCTGCCGACGGAATTTTCCGCCCGCATTGCCCGCAACACCCAGCTTATCCTGCAACACGAAACCGGTGTGACGAAAGTCGTCGATCCACTTGCGGGCTCCTATTATGTCGAGAGCCTGACGGACGAGTTGGCCGAGAAGGCCTGGGCGCTGATCGAGGAAGTCGAGACGCTTGGCGGCATGACCAAAGCGGTGGCCGAAGGCCTGCCGAAACGGCTGATCGAGGAAGCGGCGACGCGCCGGCAGGCGGCGGTGGACAAGGGCGAGGAGGTCATCGTCGGCGTCAACCGTTACCGCCTCGAAAATGAAGAGGATATCGATGTTCTCGATATCGACAATGCCGCCGTGCGCGCCGCGCAAATCCGCCGCATCGAAGAGACACGCCGCCGCCGTGATAGCAGGGAAGTGACCCTGGCTCTGGAGGCGCTTTCGGAAGTGGCCCGCAGCGGCAAGGGCAATATTCTCGAAGCCGCGGTTGTTGCCGCCCGCGCCCGCGCCACGGTGGGAGAGATTTCTGATGCGCTGCGTGCGGCCTTCGGCGACCATGCCGCCGTGCCGGAGGTGGTGAGCGATATTTACGGCGAGGCCTATAAGGATGAGCCGGAGCTTGCCACGCTCGCCGCCCGCCTTTCCGGCGTCGCGGAAAGGATCGGCACCAAACCGCGCATCATGGTCGCCAAGCTCGGGCAGGATGGGCATGATCGCGGCGCGAAGGTCATTGCCTCGGCCTTTGGCGATATCGGTTTTGATGTGCTGGCCGGTCCCCTGTTCCAGACGCCGGCCGAGGCCGCCGATCTTGCGGTTCAAAACAGGGTGCATGTGGTCGGCATGTCGTCGCTTGCGGCAGGACACAAGACGCTTGCGCCACAGCTGGTCGAGGCACTGAAACAGAAGGGCGCGGACGACATCATCGTCGTTGTCGGTGGCGTCATTCCGCGTCAGGATTACCAGTTCCTGCTCGACCATGGCGTTTCGGCCATCTTCGGACCAGGCACCAATGTCATGGATGCGGCCAACAAGGTGCTGGACCTGCTGGAAGGCATCCGGCGAAACGCTTGAGGGAAAGACGACCATGTTCGGACGATTGAACCACGTCGCCATTGCGGTGCCCGATCTCGACGCCGCCGTCGCCCGTTACCGGGCGCTCGGCGCGCAGGTTTCCGAACCGCAATCGCTGCCTGAACACGGGGTGACGGTCGTTTTCATTCAGGCGGAAAACACCAAGATCGAACTTCTCCATCCGCTCGGGGAAAAGTCACCGATTGCTGCTTTTCTCGAAAGAAATCCGGGTGGCGGCACGCATCATCTCTGCTTCGAGGTGCCGGATATTATCTTGGCCCGCGACGATCTCGTCAGAAAAGGTATCCGTATCCTGGGCGATGGCGAACCGAAGATCGGCGCGCACGGCAACCCCGTTCTCTTCCTGCATCCGAAGGACATGGGCGGCGTGCTTTACGAGCTTGAGCAGGTTCTCCCGACACACGGCTGAAACACAGACCCCGCAAGACGCTGGCCATGCGGCGGACGGTGAGCGGCGATCGCTCGCCTCGCGGGAACGTGTTTCGTTTGTTTTCTTTTGACATTCGTTTTATTTTCGCTTTTATAGCAATTGTCTTTCAATAATGGGGGAGGCGATCCCCCGGCGCTGTCGTGGAGCCCCTATGTCCGGCGAGAATATTTTCGATCTTTTTGTCATCGGTGGTGGCGTCAATGGCTGCGGCATCGCCCGTGATGCGGTGGGCAGGGGTTATTCCGTGGCGCTTGCGGAAAAGGGCGATTTCGCTTCCGGCACCTCTTCGGCAGCCACCAAGCTCATTCACGGCGGCTTGCGTTATCTTGAGCATTACGAATTTCGCCTGGTGCGCGAAGCCCTGATGGAGCGGGAAATCCTGTGGGCCATGGCGCCGCATGTCATCTGGCCCATGCGTTTTGTTCTGCCCATGCAGAAGGGCGGCGTGCGTCCGTCATGGATGGTCCGGCTCGGCCTGTTTCTTTATGACAATCTTGGTGGCCGCAAGCTCCTGCCGCCGACCCGCACGCTCGATCTCAGGCAAGACCCGGCCGGCAAACCGCTGAAGCCCGTCTTCGCCAGGGCTTTCGAATATTCCGATGGCTGGGTGGATGATGCCCGCTTCGTGGTTCTCAATGCGCGGGACGCGGCGGACCGCGGCGCAATGATCATGAACCGCACGCGGGTCGTCTCCGCGCGGCGTGAGGCCGGAATCTGGCTCATCGAGACGCTGGACGAAAAAACCGGACGGCCGGCCACGCACAGGGCGCGCATGCTGGTGAATGCCGCCGGTCCCTGGGTCGACAAGGTGCTTTCGGGTGTCTTCGGCCGCAACGATGTCCGCAATGTCCGCCTCGTGCAGGGCAGCCACATCATCGTGCGCAGGAAGTTTTCCGATCCGCGCGCTTATTTCTTCCAGAACCCGGATAACCGCATCATCTTCGCCATTCCCTATGAGCGCGATTTTACGCTGATCGGCACCACGGATCGCGACTATCAGGGCGATCCGGCCAAGGTGCGTATCTCCGAGGATGAAATTTCCTATCTCTGCAACGCGGCCAGCGAATATTTCAGCGAGCCGGTTCGACCCGAAGATATCGTCTGGACCTATGCCGGCGTGCGGCCGCTTTTTGATGACGGTGCATCGAAAGCCCAGGAAGCCACCCGCGATTACGTGCTGAAGATCGAACAAACCGAAGGCGAAGCGCCGCTCCTCAATATTTTCGGCGGCAAGCTCACCACCTACAGGCGGCTGGCGGAACATGCGCTGGAAAAGATCGGCGCGGCGATTGGTGAGAAGGGCAAGCCATGGACGGCGGGATCCCACCTGCCGGGCGGCGATTTCGGCGCAGAGAGATACGAGGCTCAGGTGAGGGCGCTCGTCTCGCGTTATGGCTTCCTCGATCAAGGCCATGCCGGGCGGCTCGTCAGAAACTATGGCACGAAGGCTGCGCAACTGCTGGGTAGCGCCACCGATGCATCGGGCCTCGGCCGTCATTTCGGCGGCACGCTTTACGAATGCGAGGTGCGCTGGCTGGTGGAGCGCGAATGGGCGTTTTCTGCCGAGGATATTCTGTGGCGGCGCACGAAACAGGGCCTGCGTTTGAGCAAGGATGAGGCCGTCGCTCTCGACGAATTCGTGACGCTGCTGACCGGTGCCGGGGAAAAGCCCGAGGCCATGGCGCAGCGGGCCTGAAGAACGGTCGACTGCCCTCTCCGCTTCCCGAATTCTTCACGGGATTTCCGTGCGCTGTCGGCGCTCAACGTGTAGCTGTCGGCCGAATGCTTGTTCCATGCGCCCCTCGCAGACAGTGCTTCCCGATCAAAAGCATGGTGCCTAACGCATCACTCTCACTTCTTTGTGCTGGACTTGAACTCGGCTAATGCCTTGCTTTCTTTCTTAAGCGGCCGGCCGACGGGGCAGACGTCTTGAACAAAATTGTTGAGCGTATTTACCAATTTATTCGGCGCCAGCGAGTAGCGAATGAATTGACCCTCGCGCTTGCCTGAGATCAAGCCGGCGGTTTCCAACACATTCAGATGCTGCGAGATGGAGGGTTTCGACATTTCGAAGCGGGCTGCGATTTCGCCGGCCGTAAGGTCAGTGTGGGCGAGATAGGCCAGGATTTTACGGCGTGGGGCAGAGGCCAATGCCTCAAAAACCAACTGCATAAGCGGAGTCGTCACTTGCTCCGCCAGCCTCTCGGAATCGTTCTCTTTATCTATCACATTGCCCTTCTTTCGCCGATGAAGCAAAAAATATCAGATATTAAGTTAATTAACTAATTGCCTAATTTTGGAAATGGGTTACAAAGGTAATTAGCTTATTGCCTAAATGAATATCATCTGTTGGTTGCTGGCGCAAGATTGCGTCCGGGTAGGGTATGGAAAGGGCGTGATGAATGACGACAATTTCCACAGGACGTATGATCTCGCATCCCTTTGGCAATGCAAACGAAGGCCAAGTGTGCTGGAGGCCGGCAAAATCGATCTGGGCAGGAGTGATGATGGCGGTCGCTTTGGTGTTCGGCCCGCTGACATTTTCCTGGAGTGGTTTCACTTTGTTCGTCATCACGACCGCGATCACCATTTGTGCCGGACATTCGGTGGGAATGCACCGGCTGCTGATCCACCGCTCGTTCCGTACCAGCAAGTTGGTCGAGCGCGTGTTGGTTTATCTTGGCACGCTGGTCGGCATGGCCGGGCCTTTTGGTATGATTTACGCATATGACATTCGCGATTGGGCCCAAAGACAGACGATATGTCATGACTTGTATGCGCATCGGCGCTCTTTCTTCGTGGATGCTTGGTGGCAGATGCATTGCGCTGTTGCACTTAAACATCCCCCAGCGTTCGTCATCGAGCCGGAGGTTGCGAACGATGGATTTTACCGCTTCCTGGAGCGAACCTGGATGGCGCAGCAACTACCCTGGATGCTGTTGTTCTATCTTTTGGGTGGCTGGGGTTGGGTGGTATGGGGTACTGCGGTGCGTATTTCGGTTTCTCTAACCGGGCATTGGCTTATCGGCCACTTTGCTCATCGTGGGGGGCATCAGGGATGGGCAGTCGATAATGTCGCTGTACAGGGCTACAATATTCCCAAAGCAGCAGTGGTTACTTTCGGCGAATCCTTTCATGGGAATCATCACGCTTTTCCGGGCTCGGCCCGGCTTGGACTCGAGAGGGGACAAATCGATTTAGGTTGGAATTTCATCCAATTGCTGATGTGGCTTGGGATTGCCAGTGCGGTTAAACTACCGGAAAATATGATGCCTCGCGAAGGCCTGCGCCGCCTTTAGGAGTGCGGCGAATGGCTCGTCGCATTGCGCGCGTGCGTTTGGTAGCAGCTAGCCCCACGAATTCCTCACAGGTCTCTCAGGGCTGTCGGCGCTTAATATATAGTCGTCGGCGGCGGACAGCGCGTGTTCCATGTGTCCTTCGAACACCAGTTCCGGTTCGTTGGGTGCTATGGCGATTTTCGGCATGCCGCCGAAACGCACTGCCTGCGATTGTGCAAGCCCGTCGCGCAGGCCGCTTTCCAGAAGATCGAAATAGCGCGTGCCGGGGCCGGTAACGAAAACCGGCATGTGGCCGTGCAGGCTGAAGAGGCGCGAAAGGCCGTTGCCGAGCGCCAGACCGGCGGTGCGGAAGGCGAACCGTGCCATGCGGGCGCCGGCGCGGGCCGAAGCGGCGATCTTGTCCACCTCCGCAATCGGCACGAATTTTGCCGGTTCCGCCTGCGGCGGCGCTTCGAAGGCCGAGCGCAGGATGGCGTAGAAGCCGGAATAGGCCTCGATACAGCCTCTGGTGCCGCAACGGCACAGGGCGCCATCGGCCAGATGCAGCATATGGCCGAAGTTGGGGGCGCTGACCTCGATTGCGCCGCCGGTGGAGCGGGCAATGCCAAGACCGATGCTGTGGCCGAGCGACAGGGTGACGAGCGCTTCCGGCGCGGGACCTTCTTTTGCCTGCTCCCGCATCCAGATGGCCTTGGCGGCAAGCAGGGTTTCATTGTTCAGCGTCACGCGGATGCGGCCGTCTTCGGAAACCAGTCGCTGGAAATCAATCCTTTCATCGCCGAGAACCGGCGACCAGAGCAGCGTTGCCGCCGGCGCGTCCACCAGCCCCTTGCTGCTGATCGAGACCTGAAGAATATCGTTCCGATCGAGGCGTGAGCGATCGGCAAGCCTTGCGAGGCCGGCAAGGATGACGCCGCCGAACGCGCCTTTTTCGGCTGTGACCCGCTGTTCCGTGAAACGGTCCACCAGCTTGCCGGAATAATCGACCAGCGAATATTGCACGCTGTCGGAGGAAATGATGACGATGGCGACGTGGCAGAAAGCACCGCGCGGCCCAAAGAGAATGCGCGGCCGGCCGCGGCCGGCGGTGGCAAGCTGCTCTTTTCGCAAGATGAGGCCGGCCCGCTCCAGTTCCGTGGTGATGGCGGAGACGGTGGCGGAGGCAAGCCCGGTGAAAGACGACACTTCGGTATGGGAAAGGCTGCCGTGAAGGCGCAGCGCCGCCATCACCGACAGGCTGTTTTTCTGGCGCACCAGTTCCGTACTTGCAATGGCGGACATGGGCTGGGGCCTGCTCCCTGAACGGCTTTTTCCTGTCGTGCTGACCCTGTCTGATGGCCCATGCCACAGAGAAGATCAAGGCACCCGGATGCTGCCCGCAGCCGTTGTTGACAGCATGGGGAATCTCTGACATTAATTTTCTCGACTGTCGAGAAAATTGTGAAATCACAGAGACCGGCAGCTTTTTCCGGGCGTTTTCCCTGCATGGAGGTGCAGGCTGCGCCCTTACCGGGAGGACATCATGAATTCTTTTGCCAAGCTTTTGGCGGGTACGGCCGTACTCGTTTCCCTGCATACCGCCGCCATTGCGGCCGATCTCGTCGTTGGCGTTTCCTGGTCGAATTTCCAGGAAGAACGCTGGAAGACGGATGAGGCGGCAATCAAGGCTGCGCTCGACAAGGCCGGTGCGAAATACATTTCCGCCGATGCGCAATCGTCTGCCGCAAAACAGCTGACCGACGTGGAATCGCTGATCTCCCAGGGCGCCAATGCGCTGATCATCCTGGCGCAGGACAGCGATGCGATTGGCCCGGCTGTTGAAAAGGCCGTTGCCGAAGGTATTCCGGTTGTTGGTTATGACCGCCTGATCGAAAACCAGAGCGCCTTCTACATCACCTTCGACAACAAGGAAGTGGGCCGTCTTCAGGCTGCTGAAGTCTTCAAGGTCAAGCCGGAAGGCAATTACGTCTTCATCAAGGGCTCCTCTTCCGATCCGAATGCGGACTTCCTGTTCGCCGGCCAGCAGGAAGTGCTGAAGGCTGCCATTGATGGCGGCAAGATCAAGAATGTCGGCGAAGCCTATACCGATGGCTGGAAGCCGGAAAACGCCCAGAAGAACATGGAACAGTTCCTGACCAAGAATAACAACAAGGTCGACGCGGTCGTCGCTTCGAATGACGGTACCGCCGGTGGCGCGATTGCCGCTCTCGCGGCGCAGGGCATGGCCGGTTCGGTTCCCGTCTCCGGTCAGGATGCCGATTTCGCCGCGCTGAACCGCGTTGCGCTCGGCACGCAGACGGTGTCGGTCTGGAAGGACAGCCGTGAACTCGGCAAGGAAGCGGCCGGCATTGCGCTTGCACTCGCCGGCGGCAAGAAGATGACCGAGATCAAGGGCGTCACCACCTTTGATGGCGGCCCGAAGAAGGTGAAGATGCAGTCGGTCTTCCTCAAGCCGATCGCCATCACCAAGGACAATCTCGGCACTGTCATCGATGCCGGCTGGATCAAGAAGGAAACGGCCTGCCAGGGTGTGAAGGCCGGATCCGTCAAGGCCTGCAATTGATCGAATAGGTCCCGGTTGGGCGCCGCGCCATGGTTCATGGCGGGGCGCCCTTTAGAGCATTTTCAGGGGAAGCGGAACGGCTTTCATCCGGACAATGCGTAAGAACAAAAACTTGGATCGTTCTGGCGATTCGAAGAAAAGCCAAAACGATCCAAGATGTGAGGAGCACCGGCAGTTCATGGCCGACATGACCCAATCCAATTCCACAGCGCCCGCCAAGACGGAAAAGACAGGCTCGATTACGCGTTTCATCAGCGCTACTGAGCTGGATACCCGCCTTCTCGGCATGGTCGGCGCGCTTCTTCTGATCTGGATCGGATTTCATATCCTGTCCGGCGGCCTCTTCCTGACGCCGCGAAATCTCTGGAACCTTTCCGTGCAGACTGCTTCCGTGGCAGTCATGGCGACGGGCATGGTGCTTGTCATCGTCACCCGCAATATCGATCTGTCGGTCGGGTCGATCCTCGGTTTTTCCGGCATGATCATGGGCGTCATGCAGGCGGAAATCCTGCCGCAGATCCTGGGATTCGAACATTGGGCCACATGGATCGTCACGCTTCTGGTCGGTATTCTCGTCGGTGGCGCGATCGGTATGCTGCAGGGCTCGATCGTCGCCTTCCTGAATGTGCCTTCCTTCATCGTCACGCTCGGCGGGCTTCTGGTCTGGCGCGGTGGCACCTGGTTCATCACCAGCGGTCGCACCGTGGCGCCGATGGATTCCACCTTCCGCCTGATGGGCGGCGGTACCAGCGGCTCGATTGGCGCGACATGGAGCTGGATCGCGGCCGCCATTGCCTGCGTCGCCATCGTTGCGGCAATCCTGAATTCCCGCCGCCAGCGCCGCCGTTTCGGCTTTCCGCTGCGGCCCGTCTGGGCGGAATATTTTCTGGTGGCGCTCGGCTGCCTCGTCGTCGTCGGTTTCGTGGCCGTGGTCAACAGCTATCCCTGGCCGGTGAACATTGCCCGCAACTATGCCGACGCCAATGGCATTGCCTGGCCGGAAGGCGGATTGTTCATCGCGCATGGCATCGCCATTCCGGTGCTCATGGCGCTCGCGGTCGGCGCGGTCATGACCTTCATCGCGACAAGGCTGCGCTTCGGACGTTATGTCTTCGCCATCGGTGGCAATCCGGAAGCGGCGGAACTGGCCGGTATCAAGACCCGCTGGGTCACGGTGAAGATCTTCACGCTGATGGGCGTTCTGTGCGCCATCGCCGCGGCGATTTCGACCGCCCGCCTCAACGCCGCCACCAATGCCCAGGGTGAGTTGGACGAACTTTACACCATCGCGGCGGCTGTCATCGGCGGCACCTCGCTCGCCGGCGGTGTCGGAACCGTAGCGGGCGCAATGCTCGGTGCGCTGGTGATGCAGTCGCTGCAATCCGGCATGGTGCTGGTGGGTATCGATACGCCCTTCCAGCGCATCGTCGTCGGTGTGGTCCTGGTCGTCGCCGTCTGGCTCGACACCATCTACCGCGCCCGCGCCAAGTAAGAACCGAGGAGAACTCCTATGACGGACCAAGTCACGCCCCTCGTGGAAATGCGCAATATTTCCATTTCCTTCGGCGGCATCCACGCGGTGGAAAACGCCTCTGTCGATCTTTTCCCCGGTGAGGTGGTTGCCCTTCTCGGCCATAATGGCGCCGGCAAATCGACGCTCATCAAGATACTTTCCGGCGCTTACCGGCGCGATGGCGGCGATATCCTCATCAATGGCGAGGATGCCGATATCCGCAATCCCCGCGATGCCAAGAAATACGGCATCGAGACCATCTACCAGACGCTGGCCGTGGCGGATAATGTCGATGCGGCGGCCAATCTTTATCTTGGCCGCGAGCTGAAGACGAAATGGGGCACGTTGGACGATGTTGCCATGGAAGCCTCGGCGCGTGAGGTCATGGGCCGCCTCAACCCCAATTTCCGGCGGTTCAAGGAGCCGGTGAAAGCGCTTTCGGGCGGCCAGCGGCAATCCGTCGCGATCGCCCGTGCCATTCTGTTCGATGCCCGCATCCTCATCATGGACGAGCCGACGGCAGCGCTCGGGCCGCAGGAAACGGCGCAGGTGGGCGATCTCGTCAAGGAGCTGAAACGGCAGGGCATCGGCATCTTCCTCATCAGCCACGATATTCACGATGTCTTCGATCTGGCCGACCGGGTTTTCGTGATGAAGAATGGCAAGGTGGTCGGCCATGCCCGCACGCAGGATGTGACCAAGGACGAGGTTCTCGGCATGATCATTCTGGGCAAGGTCCCATCGGGCGCGGTGCCGGGACCGGGCGCGGTCACATTCTGAGATCGTTGGCCTCAATCAAATAAAGATATAAAGATTTCTTTATGTCTATTGACATTGTGACGCCCCTGTTGAGAATGGCGGGTGTCATGGTTCTCCGGGGTGATTGTTTCAGCCCGGAGCTAAGAGGGAATCCGGTGCGCCGAAGATCGGCAAGACCGGAGCTGCCCCCGCAACTGTAAGCGGCGAGTCTTTGTCCACAACGTCACTGGGGTGAAAGCCCCGGGAAGACGGGCAAAGGCGACGACCCGCGAGCCAGGAGACCTGCCAGGACAAAATAACGTCCACGGGCGGGGTGTCCCGGTGGTTGCGCAATGGTTCGGCAAGGCCGGGCCTGCACGCGTCCGCTTTACCCATGCCCCCCAACCAAATGGGGTATGACAATGCCAGACAAGACCATTCCAGTCGCATCGCTCGGTTTTCCGAGGATCGGCCGTCATCGTGAATTGAAGTTCGCGCTTGAAGGCTTCTGGTCCGGAAAGATCTCCGAAACGGACCTTCTCGAAACCGCCGGCAGGCTGCGCGCCGAAAACTGGGCGCTTCAGTGGGAAAAGGGGATCAGCCTTATCCCCTCCAATGATTTCTCTCTCTATGATCACGTGCTCGACACGGCCGTGATGGTGGGGGCCATTCCGTCGATCTACGGATGGACGGGCGGGGATGTCTCCCTGTCGACCTATTTCGCCATGGCGCGCGGAAGTCAGAGTGAGGCCCATGCCGGCTGCGACCACGTTCATGAAGGACATGCGCATCACGGCCAGGGCGTTCCGGCACTGGAAATGACCAAGTGGTTCGACACCAATTATCATTACATGGTGCCGGAGGTTTCCGAGGAGCAGCATTTCGTGCTCACCTCGCAAAAACCGGTCGACCATTTCCTCGAGGCGAAAGCGCTCGGCATTCACACACGACCCGTCATCCTCGGCCCGGTCACGTTTCTGAAGCTTGCCAAGGCGCGAGAGGCGGCCTTCAAGCCGCTCGATCTTCTGGCGAAGCTACTGCCCGTTTATGAAGAACTGCTGCGTCGTCTCCGCGCCGCCGGGGCGGACTGGGTGCAGATCGACGAGCCGGTGGCCGTGCTGGATCTTTCAGAGGGCGAACGCCATGCGCTCGCCGTCGCTTATCAGGCTCTGTCAAAGGCCGCGCCTGATCTCAAAATCCTCATCGCCACCTATTTCGGCGGTCTTGAGGATAATTTGCAGGCCGTCGCGGCGCTTCCGGTCGCGGGTCTTCATCTCGATCTGGTGCGCGCGCCCGAAGCGTTGGAGGCGGCATTGAAGGTCTTGCCCGCAAACCGCGTCCTGTCGCTCGGCGTCATTGATGGCCGCAATATCTGGCGTGCCGATCTCGCCGCGATCATCGGCAAGCTGGAAACCGCGATTGCCGAACGGGGTGCGGCGACCTTTCAAATCGCGCCGTCCTGCTCGCTGCTGCATGTTCCGGTTGACCTCGAACTGGAAACCGGCCTCGATGCCGATCTGAAGAGCTGGCTGTCTTTTGCCACCCAGAAGCTCGGCGAGCTTGCCACGCTCGGCCGGGCTTTGGGTGAGGGCAGGGCCACTGTTGCGCCGGAACTGGAAGCGGCCTCGCGGGCGGTCGCCGCACGCGCATCCTCGCCAAAGGTAACGGATACCACCGTTCAAAAACGCATCGCGACGATCGGCGCCGCCGACAGGCAACGGGCAAGCGCCTTTGCCGAGCGGCAGAAGCTGCAATCGCAGGCCATCGCCCTGCCGCTTTTCCCGACGACGACCATCGGCTCTTTCCCGCAGACGCCGGAGGTGAGGAAAGCTCGCTCCGCGCATTCCAAGGGCGCCCTGACCGACGCGCAATATGAAAACTTCCTGCGGAAGGAAACCGAAGCGACGATCCGCTGGCAGGAGGAAATCGGCCTCGACGTTCTCGTCCACGGCGAGTTCGAGCGTAACGACATGGTGCAATATTTCGGCGAGCAGCTTTCCGGCTTCGCCTTCACCCAACATGCATGGGTGCAGAGCTACGGTTCGCGTTACGTGCGCCCACCGATCATCTTCGGCGATGTGTCGCGTCCGAAGCCGATGACGGTTCGCTGGTGGGACTATTCCCAGTCGCTCACCGAAAAGCCCGTTAAAGGCATGCTGACCGGGCCGGTGACGATCCTCAACTGGTCCTTCGTCCGTGACGATATCGCCAGAAGCCTGACCTGCCGGCAGATCGCGCTCGCCATCCGCGATGAGGTCAATGATCTCGAGGCAGCCGGCGCGCAGATGATCCAGATCGATGAGGCGGCATTGCGTGAAGGCCTGCCGCTTCGGCACCGGGACTGGCAGGATTATCTCGGCTGGGCGGTGGATTGCTTCCGCATTTGCTCCAGCGGCGTGGGCGACCGGACGCAGGTGCACACTCACATGTGCTATTCCGAATTCAACCAGATCATCGACGCGATTGCGGCGATGGATGCCGACGTGATCTCCATCGAGACCTCGCGTTCGAAGATGGAACTGCTGGATGCCTTCCGGACCTACAAATATCCGAACCAGATCGGCCCCGGCGTTTACGATATCCATTCGCCGCGCGTGCCGGCAGTCGCGGAAATGGTCGATCTTCTGGCTTTGGCGCGGGAAAGGCTCGATGACCGGCAGCTCTGGATCAACCCGGATTGCGGCCTGAAAACCCGCAAATGGGAAGAGGTGAGGCCGGCGCTGGTCAATATGGTCGCCGCGGCGGCCGAACTTCGCCGCGCAGCGCCCTGATATGACAGAGGCCCGGTAAAACCGGGCCTCTGTCATGGCTTTCGCCGAGAAAAACGGGGAGGGCATAGGGAGAAGAAAAACGTCCCCGGTTTTCACGACTGGAGGTCGGAATGGAAACGCTCAATCCTGCCTGTCTATGCCGTTGCAGAAGTGCTCAGTGCAGATCTGTCGATGCGAAGGCGCTGGCATTCAGCTCCGCGGGCGGCAGACCCTGCTGATTGATATCCTGGGCCAGCGACAACAACGCCATTTCCAGGAAATAGGTCGACATGCCCAGTTCCAGGGATTTCGAACGCTGGCAAAGATAGGAGACCATCCGCCCGAGTGCCAAAATCTCGTCTGCATTATCCTGTTCAAGTATTGCTGAGGTAGACGCCACCATGATTCCCTCTCGACAGTCGACAGTATGAAAACGCGTTGATCCCGCGTTGTTCATTTTTGACCACATCGAGCGTCACGCGAGCGTCACACCTGCGTCAATCGTCGCTCTTGTCCGTTGCTGCGCCGGCATTTTCCGCCGCTTCGGTTGCTGCGAGCGATGTGACGAGAGCCACGATGCTCCGACGCACGGCTGCACTCTTGATGCGCGAAAAGGCCTGGTTCAGCGAAAAACCTTCATTCGAGGCCACGAAGGTCTGCATGGCATTGATCGTGCCCAGCGCCGGGTTGGCGGCGCCGCCATCGGGTGTGGCATTGGCGAAAAGGGAGCTGACCTCAACGCCGAGAATCGACGCAATGGCCTGCAGACGCGAAGCGCCGACGCGGTTGGCGCCCTTTTCATATTTCTGGACCTGCTGGAAGGTGATGCCCAATCGCCCGGCCAGCGCACTCTGACTCATGCCGAGCGACTTGCGGCGCATTCTGATTTGTGCGCCGACATGTACGTCGATCGGGCTGGGTAGTTTGGCCTGCATTACAAATTCCTCCTGTGTGAGGTTATTAAATTCGATCATTATCAATTAATATTGTTGAAGGTATGTATTCAACACAATTTCCACGGGTATTATGATGCTTTTTTGACAAAGTAATACAGTTTTCTGTTCATAACTTTGTGTTCCTCTCGCGATTTATCACTTTTATTGCGCATCGCAACGCCCCGTTGCGGCTGGAAAGATGGCTCCAGCCAGCCACGCCGATAGCCTGAAAACCAAGTCCGTCCCAAATTTGCCGATTGACCACGTCGAATGCCTCAAGTGCCTCCCTGTCGCCGAAATGCGGAAGCCAGACGGATGGTCGTTTTTGACCGGGCCGTGTGACATTTTCAAGAAGGACATTGTTGTAAAGCCTGGGCAGGCATTTGTTGGTATCGATGGCGGGCGAGACCGGAATGGGATTTCGCTCGATCGCAAAACCTTGCCGAGCAAGCGAGAGGGCGGAGGCGTCCAGTTTTCGTTTCAAATCGATTGCTGCGCGGGCATCGCATTCGCCATGGGCGACCGGATCGGCAACGAGTAGCAACGGCCGGTCCCCTCGTTTGAGACCGGTGACGGAAACGAACTGGTCAACATGGAAGCCGCATTGGTGCATTTTCCCGCCAGCTATTACCGGTTTGCAAATTCGCGTTGTGGAAAGATCGAAGGCGACCGGGACCTTGCCGAGGTCTTCCGGCCGATATCCGAAACTGTGCACGCGTCTGCCATCGAGAGCCTGCACTTTTCGCCACCGCTGCGAGGGGGCGGCCGCAGCTTTTCCGAAGCCCCTGTCATCCACCAGGCTGGAATGGCCCACCAGCCGAAAATCCGGCCCGACGAGCTGGTTGCCGCCCGCCAGGGCCACATCCAGATGCGTAACTGTCGCTCCGAGGTGTTCGGCCAGGGTCACGCTGAGGGCGCTTTGCGCGACTGAGACAAATTCTGCCGCGGTGCCCTCCTCCTGATCGCCGGTCCGCACATGGAACATGTCCTGTATCCACGGATGCGGGACACTGTCACCTTCAGCCAAGGGAACCAGCGTGGTCGTGCAGGGAACCTGCATGCTGTCGAGCCAGTCTTGCGCCGTGGCAAAACTGGCGTGATCGATCACAATGGCGGCGGTGACATCTGATGGCAGGGCCGAGAGCAGGTTTCCGATTGGAATGAGCGGTGAAACAGTGTCATCCGTTCGGCTTTCCGCAAAAAAAGCGGCTGGCAATGCGAGTGCGATCGTGCGGATCGGCCCGCCGCAATCGGGCACCAGCGGCAGGGGACCGGCGACGCTCAAGAGGTTTTTTCCCCGGCCATCCGCCGCGTGGCCAGTTGCTGGAAAAACATGGTGTTCTGCAGCTTCCATGATTGCGGCGGCGTGGATGGTGCTGTCTCGCCTGACAGCGCCGCCAGAAGTCTGGCCGCATCCTTTCGTTTGGCGGACACGGCATGCGCGGCGAGCAGATTGGCCGTCGCAGGGCCGAGACCCGCTTCGACGGCGATGGCGCGCCATGTCCTGCGGGTAAAATGCAGGGTGCCGGCGGCAAGCGAGAGCGCGTCGAATTCTTCGGGCGTGACCAAGCCACGGCAGGCGGCGAGCGTCGCCTCGGCATCGACCAGTGCGATTGTCAGCGGGCGGTAGCCGAGCTCGCCGGGTGCGTGGCTCACCGCCACATCGGCATCGGAAAACCGGCGCCCGTCGCGATAGGCCTCGAAGATATCGCCGATGCCGATCATGCCGAAGGCGGCGCATTCCGCCGCCCTCAGCGCACCCATGCTGGCGGCACCGAAAACGGTGACGCCGCTCGACAGCGCAAACAGGATTTCTTTATGCCAGACGGCGGCGCAATCGCCATAAAGACCGTCGATCAGCCCGATTGCCGGGACGCCTTGCCGGACCGCATCGAAAATATCGCCGCAGGCAGCCGGTCCGCGAAGATCGAGACCGGATATATGTTCACCGTGGATGGAGGGGCCTGCAAAAACCACCGGTTTCATCGAGTACCCCCAAGGTTCAGCAGATGATCGAGCGTGCGCGGCGAGATGTGTTGCAGGCCGCCACCCGCCGGGGCGAGGCCGCTTGCCAGAACCCGCACGACATGCAGGCCAGAGACCTCCGTTTCCAGCGGAAAGACATAGACATCCTCGATACCGCAGGCGAAGAGGTGCTCCGCAAGCCGGTGCCAGGACGGCAGGGACATATTGCCGGGCGCCGTAAAGTCGAGGCCGAGCGGGGGTGGTTCCGCCGGCCGCAAGCCGGCGGCGGCAGGCCGTGCCGCAAACATATCCCGCCGGTAACGGAGCGGGGAGAGATCGTCCCTTGCGCCGCTGATATCGGTCAGCCGCGACTGGATCGCCTCCAGCAGCGCAGCCATAGCGGCGGCATGGGTGCTTGGACGGCAGGCGGCGCCCGCGGCGCTGCGGGTGGCCGGCCCGTCTTCAGCCTGAAGCGACCGTGGCAGGCTCGCCATCACCACCGGCACGCCGAGTGCATTCGTCAGGTCGAAAAAGGAGGGCGGCAGGCCGATATCCGAAAGGCGCTGAATGAGGTCGTCGAAGGATGGGTCGACGCCCGCCGCAAGGACAAGCGGTTGTGGTGCGAGGGCGCGGGTCTCGAAGGTATCGACGAGAAAGCAGGCATCGTTTTCGATGAGTTCGAGCAGCGCATGGAAAACCGCATGGTCATGGTCGAACCCGGCCGCGAGGCCCTGGGAGCTCATGCGGAAAGCCTGCCGATCCCACGGGAAATCCGCGCGGAAATCCATGCCGACGAGTTCGTAAGGGGCAAGGACCTCCTGCTGGCGGCGAACGGAAGTTCCCTTCACCCAGGCGCGCTCCTTCAGTTGATCCAGAGCATCGGGATCGATCCGACCGACGGTTTCGAAGGGAATGAGGGGAGCGCCCTTGTTGCGCATCTCGTCGATGGAGCCGAAAGCGGCGATATGCCTGCGGGTGTCTTCGGCGACGGCACCTTCGATCGCCTCCATGATCGCCGATAGCCTGGCCTGTTCCGCAAAAAGGCCCTTGCCCTGCGATACCGACAAACCGCGCGAATTGGGCCGGACCGCGAACCAGACGGGGATGCCGATAATATCGAGACCGGTCACATCGCCGACGCGGGTAATCCCGAACCGCCGAAGCAGTCCGGGATCGAAGAATGAAGCGTCTGCACGCCTTGCCGGCGGCGCTGACATGGGAGCATCGGCGCCGGTCAAGGCAGCGGGACCGCGATCAGCGTGCCGTGTTGCTGTCGTCGGCAAGGATGGCGTCGAACAGCTCGCCGGTGACGGAACCCGCCGGACCGACAGCCTTCAGGGCCGCTTCGATCGGCGCCTGCACCATGCGGTTGAAATCCCAGCCGGCGTCGACCACTTCGCCGATGAAGGCAAAATCGGCTTCGGAAACCACGGCGCCACCGGCGACGAGAGCCTCGATGCCCTGGATCTGCACCTGATCCAGTTCCGCCTCGGGCTGGCCGTCCTGGCGAACGAGCATGGATTTTGCGGCTGCGGCCACACGGGCATAGCCATCCACGCCCGGATGGTTGGCTTCATAGGCGGCAATCGTCTCATGCGATACCGACGCGACCCGAAGCGGCGCCGTACGAATGAAAAGAACGCCAAAACCCTTTTTTCCGACGATAAAGAAATGCGAGGACATAGTGTCTCCTATTTGATCCCAGCTAATCGAAGTGCGTGATAAAATTTTTCATTCGCTATCGGGTCGCGGTCCGGAGACAGGCTGCTGATCTCCCTCGCCGTCATGCCCGGATAGTTTTCCTGAAGCCTGCTGCCACTTTCCCGGGCGGCGGCCAAATCTCCATGCAGGGCGTGGCTTGCGGTCAGGACACGCAGCGCAGGCTCGTCATTTTCCATTCGCCCGCACAGTTCCACCGCCGTGCCGTAATCCTGACGCTTGAACGCGATGCTGGCGCCGGCCCACCAATAGATATCCGGGGCCAGCGGGTTGAGGTCGATGGCCTGCTGAAACTTCTCCCAGGCGATTTCCGCCTCGCCGAAATGGGCAAGCGCATCGGCATGCTGAAGCAGCAGATCGGCGGAGTTGGGCGCCAGCGCCTCCGCCTCGAAGAATTTTTCGGCGGATATGTCAAAATCCCGCTGGTAGAGCGCCACCACCGCGCACATCCAGTGGCCGACGCCAAGCGCCGGATCGATCTCGACGGAGGCATCGGCCTCCGCCTTGGCGCGGTGCAACAGGTGAGGATCATTGCCCCCCAGCATCAGCCATTCCAGCTGCAGGCTCTGCGCCACCCGGGCGCGGGCGACCGCCATGCTGTGGTCGAGGTCGACGGCCTTGCGGAACATCGAACGGGCTCTTCTGAGAAGCGGCAGGTCGCATTTGCCGCGCAGAAGCTGCTGGCCCTCCAGCAATTGCCGGTAGGCCTCGCCGCTATGGTTACGGTCGGGCTCCACCTGAAGCCGCTCGATTTCGCGGGCAAGTGCTGCCGCCACCTGTTTGGACAGCAGTCGGAAGGCGGCGTGAATCTGCCGCTCGGTCAGGACCGCCTCCAGCGACCAGACGATTTCACCGCTCGCCTCCTCGATCAGCGCAACCGACATGCGGGTGTCATCAAACACGGCTGACATGATGCGGTAATCGGCCCGCAGCATGGCGTAGCTGTCGTCGGCCCGGTCATGCGCCAGGGCAAAGGTGCTGTGCGGCGAAAGCACGGTGAAGGTGCGGTATCGGACGAGGCTGTTGGCGACATCCTCGACGAAGGCATGCATCACCGGCGAGACCGGCTGCCCATCGACCCTGGCCGGGCGCACGAATGCGACGCGCGGTTTTGTCAGGGTTTTTCGGCGGCTGCCTTCCTCCGGCTCGGCGGGGGTTGCTATCGTTGCGGCCAGGCTTTGTATGCGTCGCCTCAGGGCCACGGTTTCCGGCTCGGGTGCGCGGGCCTCCTGGCGAAGCTGTTCCATCAGAAGCTGGTACATGCCTTCGCAGGCGCTGATGTTGCCTATTCGCGCATAGGCGGCCATGGCCGCGCGGTAGGTTTCCTCGCGCTCCGGCTCGATCTTGCAGGCGCATTCGGCCAGTCTGGCTATGTCGTTGGAACTCGCGCGGCCGAACCGCGTCAATTCCTCCAGAAGCTGGGTATAGCTTGAAAAGAACAGGTCTTTCAGACGGCGGCGTTCCGAAAGCAGCCACAGGTAAAGGTGATCCTGCCCGGCCTCCAGCCCCTCCAGCAGATCGCCGCCGAATTCGAGTAGCGCGTTGAGCCGCTGCATCGGGTCTTCGGCTCGTGCGCCGGCAAGGAAGATGGCAAGATCGGTGCGCTGTGCCAGCTTTCCGGCCTTCAGATCGTTTCCTTCGGTCAGAAGGATAGCCTCGTCCTCATTGGGAAGTTTCTGCAGGCGCAGGATGAGCTGCCGCAAATTGCCGAGAGCCCGCTTCTGCTCGACATTTTCCCACAGCAGCGATGCGGCGTGCTGGCGGGAAAGCGACTGGTTCGGGGCAAGGATCAGGGCGGCGGTGAGGGCAAAGCCCTTGGACGGGAAAAACGCTTCCCGCACCGCATCACAGCGCGGGGTGCCAAAAAGCCGGATCGGTATCAGTTCAGCGTTCCCAGCCACGTTCATCCCCTCATGAATCATCATCTAACAACGTGCCCGGAAAATTGAAAGTCATCATAGCGTTCCATTTGACGCTGGTGTGACGCGGTCCTGCCTATTGTCGGAAACAGAAGCATGAATGACGGGCGGAAAACAGCGGACATGCGGTGGGCAGGCATCGGGAATTTTCGACAGTGATAGCGTTTAACGGAAGCTACATGGCGTTCGAGCCGCGTATCGAACCTTACCAGCGTGCCGATGATGTCGGATACGCGGTCAGCGAATTCATGTGGTTCAAGGGCCGGCCCTTTTATCCGGTTTCGGCGCTGGTCCACGCGAAGGTCGCCCATGCCAGGCTGTCGGTGGAGAAAGGTGACGAGGAAGACGAGGACAATCTCGATATTCTCTTTCGCATGCCGCTGGTGGCGGGCGGGCATTTTTTCGAGATCGTGCTGCGTTCGAATGAAGGGACGTCTTATGGCGGCTGGGTATGGGGAGAAGAGCTGGAAATCCTCAACGAGTTCGTCAACGGCTATCGCGTTCTGGCAGGGAAGTTCGACGACAGGCTCATCCGCTTCGAATATTCCAGAAGGTTTCAGCGTTACCGGACAATCGAGCCGCTGCCGGTGGAAAAATCCGTCTTCCTGATCCAGCGGGAGGCGAAACCTTACGCGGGCAAGCGTGATTTGCCGGGTGTTCTGACGCCCTGAGAGCGGGGCCCTTTGCGTCAGGACGCGCGAAGGCATGGGGAATGAGCGATGAGCGCGGCGGAACCGCGCCTGTTGCGGCATGGCCGGCAAAGCACTGCTTTATCGGGAGAGACTGGGGAATTTTTTATTTTTATTGTTTGGAAAATTATGATGCCCAATCAAGGTAACATGCGTAACAGGGGGGTGTCATCGCGGCTTATGGCGGTGAACTGCGCTTCCGGCGAGGATGCGCTTTCCGAGGTGGAGAGCGTTGTCGATGAGCTGCATCCGCCCGTGCGCAACGACAGGCTGTATGTTGTCAGCGAGCCGGCTTCCAGTGCATCGCCCGCGTCTCCCGCCCCGGACCAACGCGTCGGGGAAGATAACCCCGGCAGGGCCGATATTCGCAACGGGGTTGTCGATGCCGATATCAGGGTCGCGAAATGGGCCTGGGCGATACTGGCGATCGCACATTGCTGGCTGATCTACTTCATGGTGCATAATCTCGGTTAGCGCCTCTCGCCGGAAGACCCCGTTTTTGAGCGTTCCGGCAGGGTTCGCAGCCATTTCGGGCGACAGAATTTGCGGCCATAATGCGCCCTTGAATGGACCCCAGCGTCCATAATCCAGCCACCGCCGGCCTCCCGCGCATTCGTTCACGATGCCGCTCCTCCGAGCCTCGCCCCGCGGAAATGTCATAAAGCTGTAAATGAAGAAACTTAATTGAGTGATCGGTTTCAACGGAAACGCATCACCATGGTCCAGCTTCTTTACGGGCGACGACCGTGGACTTTCCTTATGACGTCGTATCGGCCGGGGTAGAGCACATCTACGTCGACCGCCCGGACCTCTTCGATGCGGCATGGCGCGCTGCGCTGCCGCACGAATTCGCATGATCTTTTTTAGCCCTGGAGATGACGAAGTGAGCAATCTTATAGGTACCGGATTCAACGCCAGTTCGGATGACGGCGAACTGGCCACGCTGGAAAGCGATCTGGCGGCGCTTGCCGATATTGGCTGCGACACCGTGGAAATCGCCGTGACGAGCCTCGATCTGATCGCCGGCGGCCGTATCATCGAGGAACGCGCGGAGCGTTTCGTGGCGCTCGCCAAGCAGTTCGACTTCCGTTACACCGTGCACGGTCTGGTGTCGTCCAATTTCATGGATCCGGTGACGTGCCGTTACCAGATCGACGCGGCCAAGGCGCTTGCCGTTCTCTGCGATCGGATCGGCGCCGGCATTCTGGTTCAGCACAGCGGCGCGCTGCGTGCAGACCAGATCGCCGAACGGGCCGATGCCGATGCCCGTGAGCGGGAAGCCCTTTTCGAACTCGCGGAATTCTGCAAGCCCTATGGCGTGCGTATCGCCCTTGAGAACATCTTCTCCACCGAACCTGGCCAGTATCGCCAGACACCGGCCGAGGTTGCGGCGACCGTGAAGGCCGTCGGTCACGACAATGTCGTGGCGCTGATCGATTTCAGCCATGCCTATCTCGAATCCACCTATCGTGGCCTCGATTTCCGCGCCGAGCTTCGCGCCATGGCGTCGGTTGCCGGCCATCTGCACGTGCACGATTCCTTCGGTCGCCCGCAGGGCTTTTATGAGGCCTATTTCCCGCAGGAAAGCACAGCACTCGGCATCGGCGACCTGCATATGCCGCTCGGTTGGGGCGATATCGACTGGCAGGACATCTTCTCGGAACTCAGCTTTCTGCCGGATACCGTGCTGATGATGGAAATCGGCCGCCGTTACCGCGCCGAGCAGCCCGCAAGCCTTCAAACCGCAAGGCATCTGATGTCGCTTAACGCCGCACGCACGCAGCTTGCGGCAGAATGACGGGCCTGGACGGGTTACAGCTCAGATAGGCTGATATTTAGAATGCCGGCAGCCCTGAAGGCTGCCGGCGTTTTTTCAGGCGGCCCAGTCGGAGAGCGAATAGGCCCTGATGTAATCGATCATCATCTGCGAACCGTCGCTGAAATCACTGGCCGATGGCGTTCCCGCCGTTCCGCCGACGGCCAGATTGACGACCATATACATGGGGTCGTGCATGTCGTCCGGCGTATCCGTCTGGGCGACGGCGACATCGTCGAAATACCAGGTGATATGTTCCGCATCCCACAATACGCCATAGGTGTGGAACCCGTCCGTGCTCGGTACGCTGACATTGTTGATGACCGAGGTCTGCGTGCCGGTCGCGTTGGAATGGGCGGACATGATGAGCGTATTGGGATTCTGGCCGCGCATTTCGATGACGTCGAGTTCCGGCGGCCAGGAGCCGTTTTCCGGCAAAAGCCAGAAGGCGGGCCAGGCGCCCCGATCGGTCGGCATGTCCGCGCGTATTTCGAAATAACCATAGGTCTGGCTGAAAGAGGAATAGGTATTCAGCATGCCCGACGTATAGTCGTAACCCTCGACTTCATCGGCGATCGACGGCGCGGTCTCTTCGGCGGTGATGGTCAGCACGCCGTTGTCGATGCTGAACGGATTGACCTGCGAGGTGCCGGCATAAGCGGGGTTGATATACCATTGCGCCTCACCATTCGTTGTCAGCGAGCTTCCCTTTTCCGGCGCCCACCAATATTTGGCATCCCAGGTTCCCTGATCGCCGCTGCGTAGCGACAGCGTGTTGAAGTCGTCGGCGAAGGTCTGGGTGAGGGACGACCGGTCGAGGCTGAGTTCGAACTGACCCGCCTGAAGATCGTCTACGGTCGTTCCGGCGAGAACGATGGCTTCACCATTCGAAAAATTCAGCCACAGATCGCTGCCCTGCTGCGTGGCATTGCCGACAAGCTGGTCGAAGGATGTGATGCCGTAACCATTGAGCCGGATCGTGTCATTGGCGCTGAAATCCGTGATCAGATCGGTGCCGTTGCCGCTGGTGAAGACGAAGGTGTCGGCCCCGCCACCACCGATCAACACGTCGTTGCCGGCCCCGCCATCGATTGTCTGGCGGCCCGATCCGCCGGTGATGATATTGTCGAGCGAATTGCCGAAGGCGTAACGCCCGTCACCCGTTACCCGCAGGTTCTCGAAATTGTCCGGCAGGGTATAACTCATCCAGGTATCGATGGTATCGATGCCCTCACCGGCGTTTTCGGCGGCGCGGTTGATGCTGGAATAAAGATAATAAATATCGTCGCCCGTGCCGCCCGCCATCGTCACGTTCACGGAGCTGTCGCCCCACATGGAATCATTGCCGGCGGTGCCGGTGAGCAGCGGGCCGGAGCCCGTGGCGGAAAAAAATCCGGTGGAACTGCCGCTGTAATAGAGTGTGTCTCCAAGCGCATTCACTACTGTCCGGGCCATGAACCGTCTCCTGTCCGTTGGCGTTGGCTCCCTCACTCCTCCTGCGGTACACCCTAACAGGGCAAAAAGCCTCCCGTTAGGCCGAAATATGAGGGGTATCTTCCCTTGTGGTTGTATCGCGCTGTTAAACGGGCGCGTTGTCATCGGCCGCGTCCGCCTGTTACATGTCCGTTTTTGAACCGGCGGAGCGCGCTCTTGCCCAGCGCCTGTGGGCGATGGCAAGATTGGGTCGAATTGCAGACGTCTAACGCGGCGTCTCGGGAGTGGAGTATCAGGATTGAGCGTAGCCTTTACCAAGGAAGACAGTGCGGAAACCGCAGCCGAAACCGTATTGCCGGACCGGGTGATCTCTCCGCATCCCAATCTGGTGACGCAGGCCGGGCTAAAGGCGCTGGAACGACAATTGCAACAGGCGCGCGAAGCCTGCGAGGCCGCCAATGTTATCGAAGATATCAATGAAAGACGGCGCATCGCCGCCGGCCCGTTGCGGGACATGCGATATTTCGCGGAGCGGGTCCGCACGGCACAGCTGATGCTCGATCCACAGGCGAAGGGTGTCGTTGCCTTCGGCAGTCTGGTGACATTCAGCCGTGATGACGGGCGAACGCAGCGTTTCCGGATCGTCGGTGAGGATGAGGCCGACCCTGCCGCGGGAACGATTTCCTATGTCTCTCCGGTTGCGCGGGTACTGATGGGAAAAACGGTTGGCGATCTGGCCAGCCTGGGCGGCGGGGAGATTGAAATCATCGAGGTCGCCTGAAGCGTTCCGCTGGGGCGCTGGCGAGGGCAAGTCCTGCGCGATGGCATTGCCGTGCAAGATATTCTCCATTTTTCAACCGACCAGGTTGCCTTTCGGCAGGTCCCCTTCGACTGCAATGATCCGTTGAACGTAAACAGGCTCGTTCGAGGCGGGGGCGCTGCTGCCGAATGCCGGGAGGATTCTGAGATAGAAATTATATCCGGCCGGGCTGATATCGGAATCTATGGCGATCCCGTTGGCCGTGGCCCACATCCAGCCGCTACTACCGGTGGTGTTGGCGTTGCTGAATTGCAGGGAAGAGCAGGTGATCGTCCGGATTGTCCCGCCGCTTTTCACATTCAGTGTAATATAGGGAAAACGTTGCTTTTCGCTGTTTTTATATAACAGGGCGAAAGAAACGGTCCGGCCGATCATTGCCGCGGCTTCGGCATTGCGAAAGTGCCGAAGAAGCCCGGCTGTCTGGTTTCCATTCGCATAGACGGCGAGGCTGTGGGTGAAGGATGGGGAAAAGACGACATCCCCGCTTTTGGCGGCGGAACCCGAGGAGGACGAAGTCCAGCCGCTGGGAAGTGAGCCGGACCAATCGGTGAAATCGCCATTGCCGATGAGATTATCGGCGGGGAGTTTCGGCCAGCAAGGCGTCTGGAAACCACTATCGGACGCGGAAGCCAGATAGGAATCGAACAGGGCCCGGGCGACGAGCCGGAAGCCAGCTTCGTTTGGGTGAATATTGTCCCGGTAAAGGCCGGCATCCTTGCCCTTGGCCAGAAAGGCGGCATGCGTATCCACCAGTGTGAGGTTCGGGTGCGTTCGCGCCAGATCGAGAATTGCCTGGTGGACCTTGTCGTAATCCGTCCCATCACGCCAGGGGTTCTGGGTGGTGATGAGTTGCGGAACGCCCGGCCATTGCCATTCGGTCATGCCCAGCGGACCGAGCAGCGTGGCTCGCCCGGCGCTCAATATGCCACCGGGGGTCTCGAAGCTTTGCATATTGTGGCCCTGATGCAGGATGCACAGATCGGGACGGGGAATCTTCAGCGCCGCCGCGCGCTGTTCGGCGAACATATTGCCGGCCACGGCACCCGGCAGCGTTGCGAGATAGATGGTCAGCGTCGCACCCGTGCCGGCGTGCAGCGTGACCGGATCCGCATAGGCCTTTGGCCCGGTGGGGGCGCTTGTCTGCCATTCCGCCCATCGATACAGCACCACTTTCGCATCGTGCAGATCGCCGAGCAGCGTCGCGAATTGCTGAAATGGCCCGGCTTCGGGATAAGCGGTGCTGTCGCCGTTCACGAAGATCGTGGCATTCCGACCCGCCGTCAGCCGGGCGCGTAAGGGGGAGAACGCGTTTAAGGAGGGTCTCATGCTGCCCAGGGTGCGGGGAAGAAGGCCGAGCGCTACGCCGATCATGCCGCCACCTCTTCCGTTCGCGCCATATATATGCATATGTTGTGTTCGAGCGGTGTCATCGTTCGTTCTCCTGTCTGGCCTCAGGATAACTCCGCCATGGGGCACGGGGAAAACATGCCGGGAACGAAACGGCGATTGACTCAAAAAGCTGAACGTCGCGAATTTTTCTTCGATATTTTCTAAAGTATAAAAACAGAATAATTTTCTTTTGTATTTGCTCTATTGGATTTTTAATTCACGCACAGGTTTGAATGACATCTTTTTTAGTCTTAAGCACCCGGTGTCGCTCTGCGGCGTCCTATCCCGTTGAAGATACCGCTGTCGGTGACGAACAGGCTCCTTTTTTTCATGGGACGTCCGTTCATGCCCGCAATTGCGGACAAGGATGCGTTGATTGCTTTCATCCGGCAGGGGTGATGCCATGACATCCGCGCTTTTTGTCAGCCATACCGGCGAGAAGGGCGGTGCCGAACTTTTCCTGACGGACCTCGTCAAGGCCGGGCCGCATTCCTGGCGTGCCTGTTTTCTCAGCGGCGGTGCTGCCGCCGCTGATCTGGCGGATGCCGGGCGGCCTGCGGTGATGTTGTCCGCCGGAGAAAAAATGCTGTCAATCCGTCGCGATTCGTCATTCGGCGCATTGCTTCGCGGCGCGGCCGATGTGATGGCGGTTGCCTGGCAATTGAGCCGGGAGGCGAAACATTACGATGTGATCTGCGCCAATTCGCAAAAGGCGCTTTTCGTCTGTGCGCTGGCGGCGAAACTCAGCGGCCGTCCGCTCGTCTGGGTTCTGCACGATATCGTCACCGATCCCGCCTTCAGTGCCGTCAACCGCCGGGCTTCGCTGGCATTTGCGCGCCTTTTCGCCAGGCTGGTGGCCGTCAATTCCGAGGAAACGGGCCGGGCTTTCATCGAGGCCGGCGGTGAGGCCGGTAAAGTGCGCATCGTTTACAACGGTTTCGATCCTGCCAGGGCAAGTGTTCACGAACCCGGCACGGCCGCGCGGCTGCGCGCGGAACTGGGCCTTGGTCCGCAGCCGCTTGTCGGCCTGTTCGGCAGGCTGAGCGAATGGAAGGGGCAGCATGTGTTCCTGGAGGCGATTGCCGCGATGGAGGGCGTGCAGGCGGTCATCGTCGGCGGCGCGCTTTTCGGACAGGAGGCCTATGAGGCGCGTATCCGCGAACAGGCGAGCCGTCTTGGTCTTGATGATCGCGTCCGCTTCCTCGGTTTCCGCTCGGACGTGCCGGAACTGATGGCGGCCATGGATGTGGTTGCCCACACCTCGATTGTCGCCGAACCCTTCGGCCGGGTGGTGGTCGAGGCGATGATGTGCGGGCGGCCGGTTGTCGCCACGCGTGGCGGTGGGGTTACCGAAATCATTCGCGATGGCGAAACGGGCCTGCTCGTGCCGCCGGGGGATGCATCGGCGCTGGCCGCAGCACTCGGCTGCATCCTGTCGCAACCGGCCTTGGCGGCAAGGTTGGCGCAGAAGGGGCGTGAGGATGTGAGCCGGCGTTTCTCGCTGGAGGAGACCTGCCGGTCCGTTTCCGCGCTGTTGAAGGAAGCGGCGTGATGTTCCGCCGGGTGATCCAGTGTGGCAGGCAGTGTCGGCAGGCGGAAGGGTAAGGATGCGCATTCTCGTAAACATGCCGAGCCAATATGGCGGCAAGGCCTCCGGTGTTGCTCGTGTGGCCTTCAGCCTGCTGGAGCGGCTGCTGGAGCAGACGGATGACGACTACATCCTGCGCTCTCCCTGGACGCGGACGCAACTGCCCGAAAACCTGCGCGACAGCCGGCTTCAGCTCATCGAAACGCCCCGGCCGCGCATTATGGTTTTCGACGTGTTGCGCCAGGCTGCGGTGCTGCCTGCGCTTTGCCGTCGGCACGGCATCGACGTGCTGTTTAATGCCGATCCCTTCGGGAGCCCTTTTGGCGGCAAACGTCGGGTCACCCTTGTTCACGATCTTTATTTCAAAACCATTCCCGAACAGATCGGCTGGCGGGCGGCCCTGACGACCGATTTCATCTTCCGCCTGATGCTGGCCGGATCGGACCGGGTCGCCTGCGTGTCCGAAGCGACGCAGAAGGATCTGGCGCGATTTTTCCCCGCCGCTGCCGGCAAAAGCCTCACCATCCACTCCGACAGCACGCTGAATGTTGATCCTGAGGCCTTTGAAGCCGTGCCGCCCGTTGCCGGGCCCTATATACTGGCGGTCGGAAACGCGACCTCCAATAAAAATTTCGGCCTGCTGGGCAAAGCCTTTGCCACAGTCGGTAAAAACCGGCCGGATCTGCATCTCGTGCATGTGGGCCGTGATGAGGCCGAGGAAATCGCCGGTATGCTGGATGATCCGGAGTTGAAGACCCGGCTGATCCGGCTTTCCGGCATAGAAGACCGGCAACTCATCGAGCTTTACCGCCACGCCGCCTGCCTGTGCGTGCCTTCCACCTATGAGGGGTTCTGCCTGCCGGTGCTGGAGGCGCAGCAACTGGGATGCCCGGTTGTCTGTTCCAATCGTTCGGCAACGCCTGAGATCGCGGGCAAGGGTGCGCTCACCTTCGATCCGGCTGATGCTGAAAGCCTTGTTTCCGCGCTTGAGCGGCTTTTGGCGGATCCCGAACTGGCAGGCGATCTTCGCCAGGCGGGATATGAAAACCGCAAGCTCTATTCATGGCAGAAGGCGGCGGAGAGCTATGCCCAGCTTTTCCGGCAAAGGCCCGACACCCGGAAGGGAACGCCGTAAGCGCGGCCGATACCCGTCACTTCCTCATTCCCGGAATGGACGGCTTGGGCCGGGGAGTATGGAGGCCCGTCCTGTCCCGAAACTGGGGGCTCACGCCTTGCGCACATCCGAATAGAGCTTTTCATAGGCCGCAACCACCCGTTCGGGTGCGACGCTCTGCGAAATTCTCTCTCTGGTTTCCGGCGTCTCCGCAAGCAGGGTGGGATTGCGCATGGCGTCCGCCATGCGTGCTGCGAGTTCGGCGGCGTTGCCCGGTGCAAACAGGCGTTCCGGCCTGTCCGGGCCGATCTGTTCGGCAACGCCGGCAAGATTGGCGCCGATGACGGGTATACCGCGCAGGATGGCTTCCGCGACGGTGCGTCCAAAAGCTTCCGGCCACAAGGGCGGCACGATGAGGCAATCTATGCCGGCAAAGAAACGATCGGCCTCCACATAGCCCGGAAATTCGACCGGGAGACCGGCTGTCTTTTGCTGATAGGCCTCGATGCCTTCCGGCGCCCGGCCCGCCATGACCAATCGCCAGCCCTGCGATGGCAGAAGCCGCAATGCTTCGATCAGCAGATCCGCCCCCTTGGGTGCCTCGATGCGGCCGAGATAACCGAAAACGAGCGGTTCTCCCGGCGCGCGGGCAATGCGCGGCTCTGGCTCACCCGGCGGTGAGATGGCGTTCCAGATCACCGCGCGGCGGCTTTCGGGCACATGGGTAAAAAAGCCTGCCCGCACATGGCGTTCGACGATATCGCGACCGACACCGGCTACGGCATCGACCGCACATTGGCAACGCCGGTGCAGATAGGAAAAGGCGCGGCATTTTTTGCTGCTGCCATCGCAGATATGCCCGTCGTGGAACAGGGAACCGTTGGTGCACATGCTGGTGAAATCATGCAGCGAATGGACAAGCGGAATGCCGCGCTTGCGGATCATCGGCCAGATCAGCGGCGTCAGTTCCGAGAGCGAATGGGTGTTGACCACGTCGGGCTGGAAATTATCGATGATGTGCGCGAGCCGGCGAACGAGGCGCGGATCCAGCTGCACGGCGACTTTATAATATTTTCGCTTCCACTCCGGTTGTCGCGCCCAGTCGCCGATAAAAAACGGCGTGGTATGCCCGAGGCGGTGAATGGCGAAACCGTCGCGCTGCTCTGCCGCCTGCCGTTCGCGGGAAATGGCGGCCACGGCAACCTTGTGTCCCTTGTCGGCCAGCCCACGGGCGAGGTCTTCCACGAATATTTCGGCCCCGCCCACGCGGTCGGGAGAAAATAGCGAGGTTACCTGCAATATCCGCATACCCAAATTCCTGCGTCCAAATTTTCCAATCAATAAAACATTTGCGAAATCTATGCCGAACCTAGCCCTCCGGGCAGATGCGCCGCATCTTTCGCAGGCCCTTCACTCCCGGGAAATTGCATCCGCCTTCTGCGCCCGCCCCGTTCCACTCCTGGCGGATTGAGGCAGAGCGTGACGACGGGTGCGAGGAAAACGGCGTAGGTCATGGCGAAGCCGGGAATCTGCAGCGAAAAATCAAGCGTCGAATGCAACAGGACAAGCAGCAGCCCGGCAAGGCCGAGATGAGACGCATAACGATAGTTTTTGCGTTTGCGCGCCCCGCGAATGAAAATCAGCAATTGGGCGACAATAAAAAAAGCCGCGTAGAAGGGGAAGGCGGCGCCGACCGTCAACAAGCCCTCGGCATAGACATTGTGGGCATGGGTGACGACTGCGTCCACGCCGCATCGCGCCAGGTGATAGGGTGCATAAATTTCCGCAAAGCTTGCAAGGCCCGACCCGAGCGGCCAATTGTCGGCGATGGCACGGGTGATGCCCGGCATGTAGCAGAAGCGCATATCGTCTTCCATACGCGTTTCCATGCGCAGCGCCACCCGGTTGGCGAAAAGCGAGAAGAGGGCGATGGCGACCGCGATCATCAGCGCGGCCCAACGTCTCGACCCGCGCCGCCTGCGCCGGGGGGAAGCCGTATTTCGCCCGATCCTGGCAGGAGAGTTGAAGATGGTCAGCAGGATCAGGACGACCAGTGCCGCGAAGCTTGACATGATCCCTGCCCGCGATCCGGTCAGCATCAATGCGATGAAGCAGAAGGCGGTGAGCGCGCCGATGAAGGCGGCCTGGAGGACAAGGCGTTTCTGGTCGTCCGGCACGGTCAGACGATTTGCCACCAGCGCCTTCACCCTTCCCCAGTCCGGGGCCAGAAGCCTTTTGTGTAATAAAACAAGGAGCGTAAGAAGGATGAGGCCGAAAAATGTCGCGGCAGTATTGCGGTTGACGAAAAGGCCGGTCAGGCTGCCGAGATAGGCGCGCTTTTGAACCACGCCGAGTGCTTCGGGAAAAAGCACAAATTGCAGGATCGAAAACAGCGCGAGCCAGCCGCCGGCGATTGCGAACCATCGCAATGTTTTCGCCGCCAGCTCATCGGTATCGAAAATCACGAGACCGGCCATAAAAGCGCCGAAGGGCAGGGCGGCGCTCATCAGCCCGAGCCGGTCATCTGCGGGCGTCAGTGAGATCGTGGCGACCGGCGCAATCTGCGTGAACATGGTGGCGACGGACCAGGCCGGGTTGGGGGCTGCAATTGCCGGCATGGACGAGGCCTGCAGCAACATCTGCACGATGAGTGCCGCCAATAAAAAGCAGGCAGCGACAAGCACCTTGCCGGCACCCGCCCTGGGCGGGCCGAACAGAAGGATCGCCGGCACCAGCAGCAGATAGATGGCGGCCGTGACAACGATGCGGCTTTCGATTTCCGTCGCACCTCGATTGAGAAGTGCGAGCAGAAAAATGGCCCAGAGCACGATTATTGCGACCTGCCGGAGATAGCTCAGAAATGCCACCGGCCGAGGCTGCGGTGAAGAGAGCGGTTCTGATCGGGCTTCGGTAAGCGACATTTTTTGGCTTTATCGGTGCTATTTGTGGTGGTTATGTGCGAACGGGGGTATGGCATGGCCCTTTCGCCATGTTGGATCATGACAGCGGCGTCGCGCGTTTCGCGCCTGACAGCGGCGGTTTTGGGCAGATATCGGCAAGCGTCCAGCGCAGGATTTCTCCTTGCCTGCCGCAGACCACGGCTGTATCCGCCTCACGGGCTGTCTCGGCCTGTGGCAAGGTTTCCTTTGGAAATTGCCGCCACATCACGAAACGCCCACGGATCAGATTGGCATCGGCCGGCCCGTAGAGCTGGGAAAAATTCATCAATACCGCGATTTCCATGGGTGAGGCGTTGCGCAGCGAACGAACCATGGCAAGACGCAGCCATACATCGCCATTGGCGGGAAAACAAAACAGCGCGTGGCGAATATAGGTTTCGGCAAAACCGAGACGCTCCAGGCCGGAAACGGATGCCAAATCACTGCCATTTGCATCGAGATCGGCCAGAACAAGCCTCAGCCCGGCTTTGACGATATCCGAACGACAGATTTTTTCGGTAACGACGGGGCGAAGATCCTCGACCGTTTTCGCAAGCAGATCCGGCGCAAGGCCGTTGCCATCGTCAGCGATCCTCGCCATGGCGACAACATCGGAAAACCGCCGGCTTTGCGAAAATGCCTGTGCCGCGACGGACAGGACGAAGATGGAAATGACGAGGACCGGCACGACCGCGAGGATTGTCCGCAGGCGCATCACGCCGTCACGCCTAGTCATGGTAATATCGCGTGTAACGTGAATGATAATATTCGCTGGAACCATAGGCCCGGTAAAGCTTCAGCTTTTCGGTATCCACCTTGTTGAGGATGACGCCAAGGCACTTCTTGCGGACATGGACCTCATTCTCCACGGTGTTTCGCACCGCCCTGCGGGCCGTTTTGCCCCATTCCGTGACGAAGATGAAACCGTCTATCCGCCCGGCCATCGCCCGCGCATCGACCACCGGCCCAAGTGGTGGCAGGTCGACGATGATGTAGTCGAAAGCGTTGCTCGCTTCGGCCAGCAGCTTGTGCATTTGCATCGAAGTCAGCAGTTCGGAGGAATGGGGCACGCGCTGCTTGATCACTGTGGGCAGGAATGCAAGCCCGGTCTTTTCGTCGCGAAGCAGCACCTCCCGCAGGCTGCGGCCCTCCAGCAGGACTTCGAGCAGGCCCTCGCCGGCATGACGCGCCATGGCGCGCGTGGCGCCGGGGTTGCGAATATCGGCATCCAGCAACAGCACCCGCGCGCCCTGCTCCGCAAGGAGCTGCGCGAGGTTGATGGAGATGGTGGATTTACCTTCGCTGGGCAGGGTCGACACGACGCCCACGATCCGTGCCCCGCTTTTGGCGGGAATGCCAAGATCGATGGCCAGTCTGGTGCTGCGCAGCGTTTCGGAGAAGGAGGAGAGCGGGTGGTCGACCGCATAACGCGCGACGCCGGAAGGGCGCGTGATGCCGGCAGCGTTTTCCTGTCCCGTCGGCGGGGAATCCAGGGCCTGCTTGTTCGGGATGAGCGGGGTATTGCCGAGGAATTCCAGTCCGAGAACGTCGCGGACCTGTTCTCCCGTCCGGAAAAAGCGGTCACGGAACTCGCGGAACGCGGCGATGCCGCCGCCGGCTGCGCCACCCATGATCATGAACATCGCCAGAATCAAAGCCTTGTTCGGCTTGCTCGGAACCTTGGGCGGCATCGCCTTGGAAATCACGCGCGCTTCCGTCACGGGGAAGGATTGTTGCTGCATCGCCTCCTGATGGCGCTGCAGGAAAGTCTGGTACATGTTCTTGTAGGTTTCAGCCTCACGCTGCAATTCACGCAGCTGAACCTGTGTCTCGCCGGCCGAGTTGCTGATATCCGTGGCTCTGACGACGCTTTCCGCCAGCGATTTTTCCTTTGCCTCCGAAACCTCCAGATCGCTTTTGTAACTTTGCGCGACGCGATTGATTTCCTGGAACATCAGCCGCCGGTATTCCTGCATTTCGTTGCGCAGACGCACCGCCTGAACGTGGTTGCGACCAAGCCGGCTTGCTATCTCCGACTCGATCTTCGAGGCTTCGAGGTATTTTTTACGCAGCTCGTTTGCGACGGAACTGTCGAGAATATCGGTAACGACGGCATCGTCATCTCCGGTGGCGAGAATGTGCTCGATGCGCTGCACCCGCGCCCGCGCCTTGGCCGTTTCCGATTGTGCCAAAATCAGCGCGCTGTTGGATTCGGCCAGTTGCTGATCGGAAAGCAGGCCATTATTGCCGGTCGAAATCAGATTATGTTCGGCGCGAAATTTCTGCACGGCCAGATCGGTGTCGAGTGCCCGCTGGCGCAGTTCCGAAATACGGTCGGACAACCAGTCGCTGGCGCGCCTCGTCGCTTCATATTTGGAATTCAGCTTGTCCACCAGATAGGCTGAAGCCACGGCGTTGACGATCTGGGCAGCGAGAACCGGTGATGTCGAATTGTAGGTGAGTTCCAGCGCATAGGTCCGGCCGATGCGCTTGACGCTGAGGTCGCCGAGCAGCCGATCCGACAGCTCCCTCTTCAGCGTTTCATCATCGACAACAGTCGCTTTTTTCTTTGACGAGAACCATTGCGATACGTTCACGAGCGAGCGGACGGTGCCCAGCACTGAACTCAGAAACGATGCCCTTGTGGCATTGAATTCCTGATTTTCCGTAAGATTGAGACTGTTGACGACGGCAAGCCCGATGGTTTCCGATTGCAGGACCTCGACCTGGCTGAGAATGGAAACCTCGTCCTCGACAACACCGCCGATCGTGGAAAGCTGCTCGACGACCTGGCTGTTGTTGCGGTCGATCAGCAGGGTTGCCGTGGCTGAATAGATCGGAACGGTCGTTGCGGCGAAGGCGAGACCGATGGCCCCGGCAACCGCGATTGCGGCGAATACGACGCGCCACTGCCGGCGGGTTATCGCAAGAACGGCGTCGATGTCGATAAAGTCGCTCGAAAAGCCGCTTTTATCGTAGTCGGCCGTCGTCAGGGGATCGTGCCTTTGCAACAACTGTCAGCCTCGCTGTTTTTCGGCGGGCGTGGCGCCTGCCGAATCGCGGTTATGTCACAGAACCGGCGGCAGCCTTTCCCTGGGAAAGGCCGCAAAGCCAAACTCAAACGGGACTTGTACTGGTAGGGGTGCTGGTGCTGCCGGTTGAAAGCGCGGACGATGTGCCTGTGCTGCCGGCCGTTCCGCCAATACCGCCGCCGCCGACCGGGGCGCTTCCGCCGCCAGCCTGTGCGGTACCGGTGCTGCCGGCATCGGTTCCCGAGCCGCCAATGCTGTTGGCGCTGGCGGGGGTGGAGCCGGCGCCACCGATCGGCGATGCGGGCGCTGCTGCGGCAGCAGCTGCCGCAGGCGCAGCCGCCGTTCCCGCTATATTCTCGCTAAAGGCTATGAGAAGATCGGAAGGTACGCTGGTAGCCTTTGTCTGCAACTGGATGGCGGCTGCAAGTATCGTATTGCCGCTCCGCATCGCGGCGGCGTGGGTGAGGGCGAGGCCTTCACCGACGACTTCCGAAAAGTCCTTGTTGCCGACTTTCTGAGCCAGCGCGACGATGGCGGGCAATTCACTCGAATCGCTCAGGATAAGTGCCGAAAGCTGTTCGGAGAACTGTGCCGCGCTGGTGGAAACGGCGATGATCGGAAACCCGCTCGTCACTTTGCCGGTCACGTCGGCAGCTGCCGCATCCGTGCTGGAAGCGATGGAGATCAAATCCCTGATCGTGCCCTGTGTGGGAGACTGTTTGAACAGTTCCGCGGCGGTCATCGAAACCGTGTCCGGGCTTACGCCATTGACACGGGCCAGAAACGCGGCGGTGCTTTCATCAGCGGCCTTAACGGGCGCACCGGTTACTGCACTCGCAGCCGCGGTTGTTGCGTCCTGTGCGTTGGCGACCGTGGAAATAAAACCGATGCTGGCAACCAACATCGCGCCAGCAAGCATTGAGCCGTTACGAAGCCGAGACATCACATCTCTCCAAATTATTAAAATACAAATTTAAGTACGAAAATATCGAGTATGGTTACTCAACATCTAAAAATCTGCTCTTAAATCGCACAGACCAAGCGTAGGATCAAGTGCTAAAATAGGCTTCGGGCAGGGACTTCCTCCTATCCTTAACGCCGGGACACCGCCCTTCAAAAAACTTCCAGAACCGTGAGCTGATCGCTGGCGGAAAGCTGGTATTGCCCCCCTTCCTGCGAAAGCCTCTGTCGGCTCACCGAACCGTCATCGAGGAAGCGGTGCGCGATGACCTCGCTATGGGAGCCGGCCACGGTAAAGGCCATGGGCCGTTCGGCCGGCGGGTTTTCGATCTGCGCCGGCCATCGCCAGGCTCGGATCGCCAGCCACACGGGCACCAGCAGCGCGCCATCGGGCCTTGTCAGCCGCAGGGAAACGCAGTCGGAAGCGTTTTCGAGGAAATCGAGCCTGCGTTCCGCCGGCGCCGTCTCCTGCCTTGCCGTGCAGAGCGAAAGAAGGCCACGAACGGCATCATAAGCGGGTGTGCGGCTCAGATCGTGACGCAGCAGGCCAAAGGACGATTCCGGGTTCGTTTCGTCCAGGGCGAAACTCGACACCATTTCATAAATATAGGTCCTGCGGATGCCGGTGATGAAAGACCATAACAGCGTGCGCGGCATATAACGCGCCTTGATGCCTTCCGTGACAGGCAGATGAAAGGTCTTGGTCTTCAGCGCGGTATGATAGCCGATTTCGGTGGCGAGAACGGGTCGGCCCGTCACTACATGCGCCGATGCGGCGACAAATTTTGACAGTTCTTCCGGCCCGGTCGTTTCTGGGTTCTCCATTCCCACATAGGCATGAATATTGCCGTAGTCGCACACCTCTCCGAGGCTCTGCGCCAGCGGTACGTTCCCCTGAATATAGCTAGGTGCGACTATGCCGACAGCGTTCAGGCGCGGCTGGGAGCGGATCGTCTGGTGCAGCGCAAACTGATGCTGCGCAGAGATGCGTGGCGCGTTTTGCGGGTCCTTGATCAGCACCGGCTCATTGCTGCCCTCGAAAAGATCGATACCGCCATCGCACCAGTCGTAAAAATCCGCGATCTTATCGAGCGGTGTCGCGAAATAGGGGTTGAGATCGTCATAACAGATGATGGTGAGGCGCATGCCGGCCGCAACAATCCGGCGCAGACGCTGGAAGACGGCGCTGTCGCGGTTGTCCTTCGCGGTGATGATGCCTTCATCGCGCAGATGGCGAATACCGAGTGCCTCCATTTCCGGCAGGATGCGGTCGAAATATTCTGGATAGACGCCTTTCGTGCGGGCGAAGTGACTGCAGACGCCAATACTGTCCAGAAAGGTTTCCGTATCGGCGGAAACAACGGTCTGGGCCTGTGCGGTGACGGGGCGTGCGCCTGAAGCGACCGCCAGTGCGAAGGGCACTGAAAGCAGGCCGCGGCGTGTCAGTCGGCCCATCGCGATCGGCTGGTTTCCATTCATCTGCGCCTCCCGGCAACATGGCAAAAATGATGGATGCCCGCCATCATGCGGACATCACCGTGTAAAACGGCGAAGATGCCTCTTGAACGTCGAGATCAGATTGTCCTGAAAACTTCCGGCAATGAGACCGTCATCCAAATTCACAAGTTCGAAACGAAATAATGTTATAAATCATTAATATAATTCCGGGAGGCAGCGGAGTTTCAAATGTTGGTCCCGGACGATTTGCCTGCGGATATCAGGATAACCGAGACCAGTTCTTTTCGCAACACGGGATGGTTTTTGTCGCGTCGCGAAAAAATCACTTGAAATGCCGGTAAATCCCGTGCTTTTTGAGAGCGGATTTTTTGTATTCATATTTTCTAACGTTAAATCTGTCCCGGTTTTGTATTTTCTGATGCCCTGTCGCTCCCGTAATATTTGGGAATTTCAGGCGGGGCCGGGGCGGATGCCATAAATTTTCGATGAAGGAAAACAGAGCGTATCCGCATGCGTATTCTCCATCTCAGCAGCCTTTATCCGCCGCATATTGTCGGGGGATGCGAACGCTCGGTCGAACATCTTGCCGAGGAACTCGTCTCCATGGGACATACGGTCGGCGCCGCCTGCATAGAGCGGCAGGCCGAACCGAAAACGGTGCGCAACGGCGTCACCGTTTACCGCATGTTCCACAACAACGATTTCTGGCTTGAGGACTGGCCGCAATATACGCCGCAGCAGCGGCGTGTGCAGAAGCTCAAGCAGCAGTGGAATTTCGATGTCGAAAAGCAGTTCGAGGCCGTTCTCGACGATTTCCGGCCGGATGTCCTCAACACCCATTCGCTGCTGGATGTGACGACGCTGGTGTGGCGGGCGGCGCATAAGCGCGGCATTCCGATTGTCCACACGATCTGTGAATATGATCTTCTGTGCGGCAACGCCGCCATGTTCAAGGGCGGCAAGCCCTGCGAACACATCCATCTCGGCTGTCAGGTGGTGAACTTCACAAAGAAATTCACGCAGCGTTATATTGGCGCGGTGGCAAGCGTCGGCACGGAAATCCTCAAGACGCATGTCAATCACGGGCTTTTCCATCATATTCCGGAAAGTCTGCGCCGCGTCATCTTCTATTCCTGCACGGTTCCGGAAGGCGATCCTGTCGCACGCCGCAAGATCGACCGCACGGGCCGGCCGCTGACCTTCGGTTACATCGGCCGTATCAATACCGAAAAGGGCGTCGGCAACATGGTCGATGCCTTCAGGCAAATCGGTCACGGCAACTGGCGCTGTCTGGTGGCCGGCCAGGCGATGGATGATTCCATCGAACGGTTCACGGCACAGGCGGGCGATCTGCCGATCGAATTTATCGGCTGGGCAAAACCGAAGGAGTTTTTCGAGGAGATCGACGTGCTCATCGTTCCCTCCTTCTGGGCCGAGCCTTCGCCGCGCACGATCTACGAGGCTTATGCCATGGGCGTGCCGGTCATTGGCGCGGCCTCGGGCGGCATTCCGGAGCTGATCGGCGAGACAAACCATGACTGGCTGTTCGAGCCGGGCAACGCCACCGACCTTGCCGCGCGCATCCGCCGGGTGCTGACGCTTTCGCGCGAGGAACTGCCGACGGAGGCAGATTTCGGAAACATCGTCGAGGAATCCACCTCGCGCCGGGTCGGTGAAAATTATGTGAAACTCTATGAGGACGTGCTGGCGAAAAGCAAGGCTGCGGCTGCATGATGAGCCTGCTGTGGCCAAACCCTGATCCCGCAGCCTCTGGCGAGGCGCGATCCAGTGGGCCGGGGCTTTGCAAATGGTGAGGTTGGACGACAGCTCTCCCCGTCTGGAAAAGCGCTCGATCACAAGCGCCTTGTGGAGTGCGGTTGGCAGCTATGGCAATGTGTTTTTGTCCTTCATTGTCTTTCTTATTCTGGCGCGCCTCTTGGCGCCGGACGAGTTTGGGCTTGTCGCCATAGCGACGGTTTTCGTGGATATTATCCTCGTCATTGCCCGCGGCGGCTTGCCGGAGGCAGTGTTGCAGCGGCCCAAGCTGGACGAAGACTATGCCGACACCGCCTTCTGGTTTTCACTCCTGTGGGGAGCGGTGTTGTGTGCCCTGCTTTCGCTGGCGGCGCCTTTCCTTGCGGGCCTGTTCGGGATTGCCGAACTCAGCCCGGTCTTGATGGCGCTTTCCACCGTTCTCTTCATCATGGGCGCCGGCACCATCCATGAGGCCAGGCTGCAGCGCGAGTTCGCCTTTCGCAAGCTAGCCATACGCGCGCTCCTGTCCAATTTTCTTGCCGGTGTGATCGCAATCGCCCTTGCCCTGAATGGTTGGGGCGTATGGGCAATGGTCGTTCAACGGTTGATCGCCAGTCTCGTGACGACGGTTATGAACTGGATTGCCAGCGGATGGGTGCCACGCCTGCGTTTCGTGCGCGCCTATGTGGCCGATCAGTGGAGTTTCGGGTCGCGCATCTTCGCCGCAAATTTTCTGATGGGTCTCAATGTCCGCCTGCAGGAGCTGATCGCCGCGACTTTTCTCTCGACTGCGGCCGTGGGCTACATCCGGTTGTCATGGCGGTGCATCGACCTCGTCAGTCAGCTGGCTGTCATTCCCCTGACATCGGTGGCGTTGACGAGTTATGCCCGCATCAATGCCGAGAACAAATCGCTCGAAAATGCCTATTTCGGTTTCATCCGGCTGTCGGGTGTCATCGCTTTCCCGTGTTTCCTGGGCCTTGCAGCCACGGCGCCGGTTCTTGTTCCCGTCGCCTTCGGCGAAAACTGGGCAGCCGCCGCGCCGGTCACGCAATTATTATGTCTGACGGCTCTGCCGTTTGTCGCCAATTCATTCGTCTGGCCGCTTCTGACCGCCATCAGGCAGGGTGGCAAAACCCTCTTTCTGTCGTTTCTGCAGGTCGTGATCGGTTGCGGTCTTGGTCTTGCCGCCGCACCTTTCGGCTTGCTGCCGGTTACTCTGGCCCATGTGGTAAGGGCCTATCTGACGTGGCCGGTCGCCTTGGTCAGTGTCAGGAACAGTGCAGGCATATCGATAGGCGGTACGTTTCGCACCTGCATGCCGCCGCTCATCGCGGCCGTCGCCATGGCTGTTCTGGTGAGCGGCCTCTCCTGGATAATGGGCGAACGTTTCTCCAAGCCGGTAACGCTGTGCCTGCTGGTTTCGGCAGGGGCGGTGATCTATCCGGCTCTGCTTTTTGTCACCATGCCCCGGGACATAAGGGGTGTGCTCAGGGAGGCCAGAGCGCTTCTTTCACGAAAATGAAATTGCAGAACGGCTTAATTTCAGGACGAGGTTCTAATGAAGACGATTACCATTCTCGATACAACCGTAGCCTCGGACAATCTTGGCGATCAGATCATTCTTGATGCCGTCAAGGGCGTGTTGCTTGAGGTCGTTCCGCAAGCCTATCCCTATCATGTGGCGACCCATGAATATATGACGAATGTCTCGAAGTCGCTGCTGCGCCAGAGCGAAGCCGCCTTCGTGGCCGGCACGAATATTCTCGCGTCGAACATGGAAGCCCGCGTGTTGTGGAAGCTGCTGCCATGGGATGCATTCGCCTTCCGCGACACCGTTCTTCTTGGCTGCGGCTGGATGAACTACATGAAACAGCCAAATGCCTATTCGCGCTGGATTTTGAAGAAAATCCTGTCGGATAAATTCATACATGCGGTGCGTGACAACTACACCGCCGAAAAACTCCGATCCATGGGGAAACAGGTTCTGAACACCTCATGCCCGACCATGTGGGGTCTTGGCCCGGACCATTGCAAATCCATTCCCACAGGCAAGGCTTCTTCCGTCGTCACCACGCTGACCTTCTACCTCAATCGGCAGGAGGAGGACAAAAAGATGATCGAAATTCTGAAGGATCGTTACGACACCGTCTATTTCTGGCCGCAGCAACGCGAGGATACGGCCTATCTCGCTTCGATGAATATTTCCGGGTTGAAGTTCATCGATCCGACTCTCGCGGCCTATAATCACTTTCTTGATAATGAGGATGTGGATTTTGTGGGCACGCGCCTGCATGGCGGCATTCGCGCGATGCAGAAATTTCGCCGCGCCCTGATCGTCAAAGTCGATAACCGGGCCACGGAAATTTCCAAGGATACCGGTTTGCCGACAATGGATCGCAAGGATTTCGACAGAATGTCGAACTGGATTTCCGGGAGCGACGTGCCACCGATAAAGTTGCCGGTGGACGCAATCGAAACCTGGAAACGGCAATTCAAGAGCGCGTGAGAACCCGCAATTCGTTACGGCCTCTCGCACACGCATGACGGCCGTCTTTCGGGATAATGAGCCGATTGCTCACCTCAGCTCAGCAGCTGCAAGCCCGCATCCGAAAGTTTGAGGACGGTGAGCCTGCCCGTTGTAAAGGCGCCGGTGTCGATGCCGATCCGCTGCGGGCCGGTTTCGGGTTCGGCGACCGGCGTGTGGCCATGGACGACGAGGAGATCCAGGCCTGCGCCTTGCGAGAGGAATGGCTCCCTGATCCACAACATGTCCTCATCGGTCTGCGCTTCCAGCGGCACGCCTGGCCTCAAACCGGCATGCACGAAGATATAAGGCCCTATACGGGCGCTGATGGGCAGGCTGGATAAAAGCTGGCGGTGGGCTTGCGGAATAGCGCCCAGCAGGGCGTCCTTGAATGGCTGCAGTCTCAGGCGTCCCCTGTGCAGGAAATAATCGATATCGACGCCGTAGGACAAAAGCGTCTGGCGGCCGCCAAAATCCAGCCAATGCATGTTGTCCTGCGGGTTTTCAAGAAAATCGTTGAAGAGTTGCTCATGGTTGCCGCAAAGCGCGATACGGCGCAGCGGTGCCGGCGGCGCCTGCAGCAAATGTTCCAGAACCCCGCAGGAATCGCGGCCGCGATCAACGTAGTCACCAAGGAGAACGACCAGTGCAGGAGAGGGGTCGGGAGCCAGGTCCGCAAGGATTTTCCGCTCCGCCTGCAACAACAGGTCGAGAGTGCCATGCACGTCACCAATGGCGTAGATCGGGAATGAGGCCGGTTTGTCGCCAAGGTCCAATCTGCGCCGCCTCCGGTCGTCGCGGGGGGGTGGTTGTTTACGACCGCGAATCCAGTTGAGCACCTTGGGCATAATTGGCGATACTGTCTCTCCCGCACAAGGTCAAGAGCGTTGAAGGCCGCCGCCGCATCACCCGCCGAAGCGCAGCTGAGGCAATGCGCGACCATCCACCGAAGCCCTGCCGAATGAAGCAACCAAAAGCGGCTCAGGAAGGCAGGATGCAAAGGTTTTCGGGGGATAAAATACCCTCTCCGGTGTTCGAAAGACAGGTGGTTTTTAACCCGTGATCCGTGCCCGCCGCCCGAAACCGCGCAGCGGCTTCGGAAGACAAATGCCCTAGAGTTTCAGCCAGACACGCGGGTTTTCGTGCGACTGGATCTTGATCCATTTCAGATCGACCGCTTTCCACGGTTTGACGACATTGGTGCGGTTATCCAGCACCATATCGCCCTGGCTGGTGCTGACGATCAGAACGGCGTGACCTATACCTTCCGTGGTGCGGGCGGTGGCGATGCGCAGGGCGCCGGAAGGCCAGCCGGCGCGCAGGAGGCGCTGTCTCTTGGTCACCGCGAAATCCTCGCAGTCGCCGCTTGCCGGGTTCAGCTTCCAGTCGTCTTCACCGTCCCGTTCACCGGCATAGCTGATCGACGTATTGATCTCGTAATTGATGCGCTGGAGTTCCGCGCGGTTCTCTTTGGTCAGTTCCACCGTGTCGCGATCGCCGATGCGGATGCACTGGTCGGCGGCATCCTCGCAAAATTTCGCAAAGGCGATGGGTGCGATGGTGGAGCGGGTCGTCGTCATGAACTGGCCGGGCCGCGGTGTGGCAGGCTTGTGGGTCAGGCCGCCAAGCTGGACCGCCGATGCCGTTGTTGCCATGCCTGCCGTCACGCTGGCAGCGATGGCAAAAACCCTTGCCAGACGGATTGCCTTATTCGCCATGTCCTTGCCCCTGCACAGTTGCTTTTCCTTGTGCCTGGCACCATAGCGGCCCTTTGTTGCGGGCCGTTTAAGTCGATAGATTGCATTTTAATGAAATCTAATTTTGCTGCCGCGTGACGGGAACAGGCAGGAAACCGGCAGCGGCCCTCACTTGCAGCGGGTGCGGCCCTCGGCGTCGACAATGCAGCTCTGTTGCGGAACGGCCCGTCTGAGCTCCCGCCGCGTATCGGGCGAGGCGCTGCGGCCTGCCGGTGGCCGGTCGTAATTTCGGTAGATTTCGAAATTATGCCCGCCGATCGTTCCCTGCGCGCCGCCCCGGCGATCCGGCGTCACTTCGAAATTCTGGTATTGCTGGGCATGGGCGCTCGTGGCAAGGCCGATCATGAGGGTGAAGGCCCCGGCCGCCAGGCTGTGCCGCAACCTCGTCGCTTGCCGTCTGCGCAAGATCATGGCCGTTTCCTCCATTGATGCAACGATGGATGCCTCCGCCGCATATTTGCCACGGCCGGCGCGCATTCATTTCCAATCGCTGGTCGGGATCATCATATCACCGATATTGCGTCCGGCGTGAGAAGGATTTGTGCCGGCCGGCGGGCGAATCACCTGCCTGCTGCTTCGGCCGAAGATGTCGTGTGGCTACCGGGTGCGGCCGGGCGGCACGATCGCCAGCAATGCAAAAATGACCTTTCTGCGGCTCAAAAATTAAGCTCTTCGTCGCTGCATTTATAGGCTTCACAATCCTGTAACAACGGACCTAATATACAAGTGCAGATGCCGAATCGCTCAGGAGAAGCCCTTGACGATTGCAGTTTCACCACAGGCCCTGCCGGCGCTCGTTCTGAACGCAGACTACAGGCCACTGAGTTATTACCCCTTGTCGTTATGGTCCTGGCAGGACGCGATCAAGGCTGTCTTTCTAGACCGTGTGAACATCATTGCAGAATATGATCACGCGGTGTCGTCCCCCAGCTTTTCCATGCGGCTGCCGAGTGTCGTCAGCCTCAAGACTTACGTGCAGCCAACCCGCAACCCCGCTTTCACGCGCTTCAACGTTTTCCTTCGGGACAAGTTCGAATGCCAGTATTGCGGCACGCGGGACGAATTGACCTTCGACCACGTGATTCCCCGCGCGCATGGCGGTGAAACCACCTGGCACAACGTCGTCGCGGCGTGCTCTCCCTGCAACCTCAAAAAAGGCAGCAAGCTTCCCAAACAGGCGGGCATGTTCCCGGCCCAGAAGCCCTTCCAGCCGACGGTTCAGGATTTGCACAATAACGGGCGTCTGTTCCCGCCCAACTATCTGCACGAAAGCTGGATGGACTATCTTTACTGGGATACCGAGCTGCAGCCCTGATCCTTCAGGACTGCAACATGGTTTTTCCGCTTACCGGCTTTTACGGCTCGCGCCAAAAAAGGCGACTGCCGCAAGTGCAACGCTTGCGATGACATTCCAGCCCGCAAAAGAAAGGCCGAGCACCCGAAGGGCGGCGTCGTTGCAGGAGGGCGCCTTGATGGCGTTCAGATTGCCCAACAGGTCGCCGGCATTGGTGGTGATGGAAGGAGCACCGGTCGCACAGGTGATCGGGCCTGCCCAGAAACCCCATTCCACGCCGGCGTGATAGACGCCAAGCCCAGCGCCGATCAGCATCGCCACGCCGATGAGGGCGAGGAGCAGCCGGGTGATCTGCACCGGCAGCTTGAAGATGCTGGCCGCAACGGCCAAAATGCCCAGCGGAATGGCGTAATAATAGGGATCGCGCTGCAAGAGGCACAGTGCGCAGGGCGTATAACCGCCAATATGCTGGAAACCGAGGGCGGAGCCGACGGTGAAGATCATTCCCGCCGTGACGCCGAGAGCGGCGAGCGTGCGGCTATTGTCGGCGGTGGTCGCATTGGCCATGTTGTTTTCCTCAAACTTCACGAAGAAGCAGATATCCCGGACGGGCTTTCAAAAAGGCGGGCGTGATGGCGAAATTAAGTCGCCGGTCTTCACGGGGTGTAACGGGATTCGTCTAATCCAGTCCGCCGCATCTGGCAAATGAAAGCCCGGCAATGTTCGGGGGATGTGTAAGCAAAGTTTCGTGAGCTTGCCGGTGGCGCAGGGCCATTGAAGTGGCCACGGGAATGCGCTGGACAAAATAAGGAAGTCAGTTCTGTTCGGAAATGGTACCCCAAGCCGGGATCGAACCAGCACTCCTTTCGGAACCGCATTTTGAGTGCGGCGCGTCTACCAATTCCGCCATTGGGGCAACGGTGGTAATGCCACGGCGTCTATCATGGGCAAGACCATGCGTGCAACCCCAAAGCTGACTTATCCTTCTGAATTGCGCGTGTTTGCGCGCGCGGTTTTCCGTCTTTGACGTGCTGCCAATCAAAATGTCGCGGGCGGTGACTGTGCCGGTTCACTACGCCCACGGTCGCGGCATTAGGGTAATATTAGGGACCTCTAATAAATTAGAATATACGCAATTACTAATTGAATTATGATGTCAGGGTGGAATTTCCACGCGGGGCGGGAATGGCCAAACTCATAGGGAGGAAATTATGAGGGCGCTTTCTCGCAATTTATTATTGTCTGCCTGCCTGATCTTGCCGGTCTATGCCCATGCGCTGGATATCGGCCTTGGCGGCGAAAATGGGGTCAATGCCAGTGTGGGTGACAATGGCAGCGGCGGGCTCGGGGTTGATGCCTCCGTTGGTGGCAGCGGTGGTGTCAATGCCAGCGCCGATGTCGGCGGCAGGAGCGGCGGCCTGGGGGCGGATGTCAACGCTTCGGTTGGCGGCAGCAACGGGGTCAATGCGGATGTCAATGCATCCGTCGGCGGTTCCAGCGGCGTCAATGCGGGTGTGAACGCTTCCGTTGGCGGCTCTGATGGCATCAATGCCAATGTCGGGGCGAATGTCGGTGGATCGGGCGGACTTGGCCTCGGTGTCGGGGTTGGCATCGGCGGCTCGGGCTCAACCGGCACACCCGGAAATCCGGGTGGCAGTCCTTCCAATCCCGGCGGCTCGGGCACGGTGTCGCCCGGCGCTGTGCGCAACGCCTTGCAGGCCTATAACGACATGTCGCGGACCGAGCAGATCAAGCTCGCCCGCCGCTGCATCGACATTCTGGGTGGCGGATACGATGCGGCCTTGACGCAATTGTGCAAGATGATCCGGACGGCGTCGCGCTGAAAAGGGGCTTCACTTGCCGGGTCAATCCGAAGGGCGCCCGGCGTCCTTCGGATCAATTGCCCTTGCGTCCGAAGGACAGGATTTTCTGCCGCAGGCTGCGGGCGAGGTTGCGGGTGTTGCGGTACATGTCCACCTGCGTGGAAACCTGCCGCACGTCGCGGTCGCTGTTTTGAGTCAGGCCGACGACCAGCGTGCCCATTTCCTGCCGTTCCTGCCAGAAGCGGCTCATGATCGGATGATCTGGCACGGCGCAACTGTCGCTGCGCAGAATATTGGCGTCATCCAGGTGCCAGTCGGTCAGTTTCTGCACCAGCAGCTTGCCGGGCGAATATTGCGAATAGTTTTCGTCGAAGGCGGTCTTCCACGTATAGGCCTCGCCGGCCGTGATGAAGACAACCATGGATGCGATGGCGCTGCCATTGAGATCGATGGTGTGGATACGCACCGCATCCGCTTCTGCAAGATTGGTGATCGCCTCGCGGGCGAAGGCGGCGCGATATCGGTCATTGACCAGCGCGGTGCGTTTGCGGCCTTTCCAGCCACTCGCCTCCAGCGCCAGAAACTCTTCCATGCGGTAGCGCACGTCCTGTGGCTGCCGGGTCACGGTGTAGGAGAGGGGGCCAAGTTTTTCGAGCTGGCGCCATTGCCTGCTCATTTCGCGCAAGTGGTGCGGGGCAAGGGCATTTCGTAGATAGGCCCTGCCATCGAGGAGACTTTCCAGCATCGGTCGATGATAATGGCCCGTCGTTGTCACCGGCAGGTTGCGGCTGAGCGCGATGGCCCTGAACATGCGGGCGAAGGGTCCCTCCAGTCGCACATCCGGCAGTACCAGAACATTCGGCAGGCGCATGTCCCGGTCGGAAAGCGCGTCAAAAAGATTATCGAGGGTTTCGGCCGCCCCCTCGGTGTCGACCAGCGGCGTGCCGAGCGGTCCGAATGGATTGGCCCAGACGCGAACGATGGAAGGGCCGATGGAAAAGCCCGGCTTTTCCACGGTAAAGGGCATCAGAAAGCGCATGCGGCTTCTGGCGCCGTTCTCGTCGCGGATGAGCGCGAAACGCACGGACTTGTCATCGATGCGCGGCATGGCGGGTGCGAGAAGCCGCCCGGTGAAGAAGACGTTCGCCTCCATGACGCGGTTGGACAGGAAGTCGAGCTCTTCCTGCATGTCGTAACCGAGCTGTCCCGGATAGATACAGAATTCCCGGCCGTCGCGCCCCACGCGCCGGCTGCTGTCGGCCACCGGCCGGTCACGCTCCGCGGACGCCATCAGCGCAGCGATGCGCGGGTCCTGAAAATCCGGATTCTTTGGGTCGCTGGACATGCTTATGTTACACCGCCTTCCCAGTGTCTTGACCCGCCCGGGGATCGTTGAAGGCAAAAAGGACGATCCCGAGTGTACGGCGAATGGCAATATGCAATAGCACAGCTTCTATGCACATGGCTATCGCCACCGCTGCCGCGGCCCCTGCCAGACCATAGACCGGAATGAGCGCCATGTTGAGTGCAATGTTGCAACCGAAGATGATAATATAGAGCGCAACGCACAATTTTTGTTTGCCGGCCATATTCAGCAGCGTCTCTCCCGGGCCGATCACCGCTTTTGCGAGGAAGCCCGCAAAAAGGAAGAACATCAGCTCATACCCCTGGACGAAGCCGGGGCCGAACAGCGACAGCAGGAACGGACCGGCCAGAAGCACCACGCTGCCGACGGCGAGCGACGGCCAGAACGCCCAGCGCGCGGCCTGGCTGGCGAAACCGGCAAGCCCCTGCCGGTCATTGGCCGACATCAGGGCGGCAAGGCGCGGCGCGGCTGCCGCCTGCACGGAGAAAAACACGAATTGCATCAATACGATGGTCTTTGCCGCGGCAAAATAGATGCCGACCTGATCGGGCGGCAGGTAAAGGCCAACGATCACCACATCGGAATTGGTCATCAGGAAGCCGATGCCGTCGATCAGGAACATCGGGAAGGCGAACCTTATCCAGTGGCGGAAATGAACCCTGCGGGCCGAGTTGCGGAAATTCCGGTTAAGCCGGCGGTTCATGAAGGCGAAATGGAAAAGCGTGGTGACATAGGTGGCAAGAAGGGCGGTGAGCATGGCTGTCGTTGCGGTTTTTTCCGCACCGAGAGCGATTGCCGCCAGCATGAACAGCAGGATCAGCACCGGACGGACGATATAGGTAGGGCTGAGCGCGGTGACCGCCCAGCCATTGGCGCGCGCGGTGCCGTTCAGCACGTCGCCAAGCGCCACCATAGGCAGGGTGAAGAGCGCCAGCGAAACGGGAATAAGGTAATAGGAGGCGATATGCTCGCCGAAGAAATATAAGAAAACGAAGCCGAAAACCGCAAGCGCGCTGGCCGACAGCATGGCGAAGATGCGTGCGGTCGAGGTGAGCCCCATGATCTTGTCATGGGCGTCCTCCAGACGGTAGCCGGGTAAAAAACGGATGACGGTGGTATGGAAACCGAGGCAGGAGAGGTTGCCGAACAGGATCACCAGAACCCAGACAAAGGCGAAAAGGCCATATTCGAATTCGCCCATCAGCCGGGCGAGAATGATCTGGGAAATGAAGGCGATGCCGGCGCTGATGATGCGCACTGCGAAGGTGACGAGCGCCATGCGCTGCGCGCGGGAAACTTCATCCCTTCCGGACAGAAGGACGGCGATTTTCGTTCCCAGCGGCGAAAGCTTCGCGCGCAGGCCTGCGGGTAAGGCTTTTTCCGCCGTGTTGAGGATAGCCATGATCCACACGCCATCATTTCCAGTTGAATAGGCAGCCGGATTGTAAGCGCCTTATCCTTAACGAAGGGTTTGGGAGGTGGGGAGCTGTGTCCCGACATCGCTTGCCGCCGGCGGTTTACGGATGCCGTTGAACAGGAAAAGGGCGCGCGGGCTCAGGCGTATCATCTGGTGCAGCAAATAGGCCGTTGCCGTGGTGGCCGCGACGATGACGGCGAATTCCAGGACCGGCGGTAGCGCGATCAGGATAAAGAGCGTGCCGAGGAGATAAATCAACGGGTGATGAAACAGATAGATGGTGAAGGAGGCATCCGTCATCCGCCTGGCAAACCGGCTCGGCCTGTCGAAATAGCGGCAGGCGAGGTCGATCAGCAGGCGGCTCGCCGCCACTGCGGCAATCGCCGAAACCAGCACCAGCAGGGCGGAGTTCGAAAAGGGATGTTGCAGCCGCAGCGCCACTGCCGTTGCGATGGCCGCCGCCGCCACGATGGCCGTGGGAAGACCCGCCTGGCGAAAACGGTGAAAGAGAGCGCGATCCCGGTGCAGCAAGGCACCGATAAGGAAATACGGCAGGTAGCGCGCATAGGGGTCGGAGGCACGTTCATAGAGAAGAAAGAGGCGGCTTCCGCTTTTGGCGGCAAGCAGGCCGGAACCATACGTCATCAGCTCCCACAAAACCGGCAGGGCGCAGAGCGCGATGAAAAACAGCGTCGCATGCCGCTGCCGCAGGCTGTCGAACCAATTGCTCACATAGGCCAATGGCCGGCGTTCCGCGAGAAACAACAGACCGGCAAGCAGGACCGAATAGGCGATGAGGGCTGGCAGGAACCATAGATGCATGATCCACTGTTCGCTCGGACGCAGCAAATCGGGCAGGCTCTCAAACAGCCGGTTGGCGGGAATATCGCCTTTGGCGACGCTGGCCAGTTGCAGCAGGAAAAGCTGCAATGGCCCGAGCAGGAGCAGGGCCACGATGAAGGGCACGCCGAGGCGCAGGAAGCGCTGCCTCAGCCAGCGCATCTTGCCTTTCCTGCCGATGACCATGGTGGAGAAATATCCGGCCACCAGAAAAAACGCCGGCATGCGGAAGGTGGCGAGTGCGGCGCCGAGCATGCTCAGAAACGTGCTGGTTTCGAAATCCTTGATATCCCAGGGCAGCACGTGGCTGTAGAGCAGGGAGGCGTGATAGGGGATACCAAGCAGCATGAGGAGAGCTCTCAGCGGATCCCAGTAATGCTCGTAGGCTGACTTACCCGGTTGCATTTTCCCCCCGCGCCGAAAACGCGATCCCGCGTGCTTCATGACGACCGACACGACTATTGGTGGAAAACGCTAATAAAACCTTCACGCCCCGGAAGGGGTGGGCGGGGCCTTTTTCTTGGGCAGAAGGTCGAGAACCAGTGCGCAGCCGAAAATGATGATGCCGGCGCCGAAGAGCTGGGGAAGCGAAAGCGGCTCATCCAGCACCAGCGCGCCGACGAGCACCGCCACCACGGTCACGGCGAATTCGACGCTGATCGTCCTCGTTGCACCGATGACGGAAACGAGGCGGAAATAGGTGATGTAGGTCAGCCCGCTCATCACCACCGCCTGGATCAGAAGATAACCATAATCGATGAGGCGGGGCGTTGCGGGAACGGGCACGACCAGAAGCAGCGGAAACGTCATCAGGCCGCCCGTCAGGAAGGAGCCGATGGTGATTTCCCAGGATCCTACGCCCTTGAGATGGCGGCTGGCATAATTGCTGCCATAGGCGGCGCAGATGCAGGCGGCGACGGCGGCGGCGCAGCCGATGATGAAACCGGTCGTGACGGGAACGGCCGGAAAGCCGACAAGCAGGACGATGCCACCGAAGCCGATGGCGAGGCCGGCAAAGCCCTGTCTCGTAAGGTGTTCAAGCCCCCAGACCTGCGAGATGAGCATGGAAAAAAGCGGGATGGTGGCCACCAGAATGGCGGCCATGGCGGTGCCGATCAGCGGTGTCGCATAGGAAAGACCGATCAGCTGCCCCGCGACCGTCGTCGCCCCGACGACTGTAAAGGCCTTCCAGCTTGCGGAAAATGCAAGCTTCCGCCGCACTGCCCGTGCGATGAGGAAAAGAGTGACGGCGGTGACGAGCGAGCGAAGCGTGACCGCGCCGATCCAGCCAAAGGCCTCGACGACATGCAAAAGCAGCAGGAAGGACATTCCCCACGCAAGCGCGAGAAAGAGATAAGCGGCAAGATCGCGAGGGGCCATGAAAGCATTTTCCGGAAGACGATCAGGCTCCCTTATTGGAAATTGCCGATATCCGTCAACAGCGATCAAGGGGTGCAAAGAAAATCGCCCGCAACCAAAGGTGCGGGCGATCCATTTTATCTGTCCGGAACAGCTCAGGCCTGTTCGTAGACGCCGTGGCAGTGCTTGTATTTCTTGCCGGAGCCGCATGGGCACATTTCATTGCGGCCGATACGGCCCCAGGTGGCGGGGTCGTTCGGGTCGCGTTCCTCGGCCGGCACGAAAGCGACGGGCGCGGCCTGCATGCCCTGTGCCATCTCGTCCTCACCCGTGTTGGGGTCGAGGTGATGCGCGGTCATTTCCGGCAGTTCCGGCTGCTGCGGTTCCTGCTGCACCAGTTCCACACGCATCAGCTGGGCGGTGACGGCCTCGCGCAGATTGGCGAGCAGCGCCTGGAAGAGTTCGAAGGCTTCGGCCTTGTATTCCTGCAGCGGATCGCGCTGGGCGTAACCGCGGAAACCGACGACGGAACGAAGGTGATCGAGGTTGACGATATGTTCGCGCCACAGATGGTCGATCGTCTGGAGAATGACAGAGCGTTCGACATAGGTCATGATCTCGGGGCCGAAACGTTCCGCGCGTTCGGCGGCATATTTGTCGGCCGCCTCGGTGACGCGCTGAAGAATGTCGTCCTCGGCGATGCCTTCTTCCTTGGCCCATTCCTCCACCGGCAGGTCGAGGTTCAGGAACTGGGCGATGCCGGCCTTCAGGCCCGCAATGTCCCACTGTTCGGCATAGGCATTTTCGGGAATATGCTTGGTGACGAGGGTTTCGATCACTTCGTTACGCATATCGGCTGCGGTCTCGCCGATATTGTCGGCTTCCATCAGCTCGAGGCGCTGCTCGAAGATCACCTTGCGCTGGTCGTTCAGCACGTCGTCATATTTCAGAAGGTTCTTGCGGGTCTCGAAGTTGCGGGCTTCGACCTTCTTCTGGGCGCGTTCCAGAGCCTTGTTGATCCACGGATGGACGATGGCTTCGCCTTCCTTCAGGCCGAGCTTCTGCAGCATCGAGTCCATGCGCTCGGAGCCGAAGATGCGCATCAGGTCATCCTGAAGCGAGAGGTAGAATTTCGAACGGCCGGGGTCGCCCTGACGGCCGGAACGGCCGCGCAGCTGGTTGTCGATACGGCGGCTTTCGTGGCGTTCGGTGGCGATGACGTAAAGACCGCCGGCGGCAAGCGCCTTTTCCTTCAGCACCTTGATTTCGGCGCGGATGGCCTGCTCCCTTGCGTCAAGCTCAGGACCCGGCTCCATGCCTTCCAACTCACGCTCCAGACGCATGTCGATGTTGCCGCCGAGCTGGATGTCGGTGCCGCGGCCGGCCATGTTGGTGGCGATGGTGACGGCGCCGGGAACCCCGGCCTGCGAAACGATATAGGCTTCCTGCTCGTGGTAACGGGCGTTCAGAACCTGGAAATCGGTGAAGCCGGTCTGGCGCAGCAGATTGGCCAGCAATTCCGATTTTTCGATCGAGGTCGTGCCGACGAGAACCGGCTGGCCGCGCTCATGCGCCGCCTTGATCTCGGTGATGATCGCCTGGAACTTCTCCTCGCCGGTGCGGTAAACCTCGTCGTCCTCGTCGATACGCTGGATCGGCAGGTTGGTCGGCACCTCGATGACGTCGAGGCCGTAGATGTTGCCGAATTCTTCCGCTTCCGTCGCCGCCGTACCGGTCATGCCGGCCAGCTTTTCATACATGCGGAAATAGTTCTGGAAGGTGACGGAGGACAGCGTCTGGTTTTCCGGCTGGATCTGCACCTTTTCCTTGGCTTCGAGAGCCTGGTGCTGGCCTTCCGAATAACGGCGACCCGGCATCATGCGGCCGGTGAACTCGTCGATGATGACGATTTCGTCGTTGCGGACGATGTAGTCCTTGTCGCGGGTGAAGAGCTTGTGGGCCTTCAGCGCGTTGTTGATGTGGTGGACGATGGCGACGTTTTCGACGTCGTAAAGCGATTCGCCCTTCAGAAGGCCCGCCTGCCGCAGCAGGTTTTCGAGCTTTTCGGTGCCGTCTTCGGAGAAGTTGGCCGAGCGCTGCTTTTCATCGATTTCGTAATCTTCCGGCGTCAGCAGCGGAATGAAGGCGTCGATGGTGTTGTAAAGGTCGGAACGGTCGTCCAGCGGGCCGGAAATGATGAGCGGCGTGCGCGCCTCATCGACCAGGATCGAGTCGACTTCGTCGACGATCGCGTAGTTATGGCCGCGCTGCACCATCTGGGCGCGGTCGTATTTCATGTTGTCGCGCAGATAATCGAAGCCGAGTTCGTTGTTCGTTGCGTAGGTGATGTCGCAGGCATAGGCCTCGCGGCGCTGGTCGTCGTCGAGACCGTGGACGATAACGCCGGTCGAGAGACCGAGGAAGCCGTAGAGCCTGCTCATCGTGGCGGCGTCGCGCTTGGCGAGATAGTCGTTGACGGTGACGACATGCACGCCCTTGCCGGCGAGCGCATTGAGGTAGACCGCAAGGGTCGCCACCAGCGTCTTGCCTTCACCGGTCTTCATTTCGGCGATGGCGCCGCCATGTAGAATCATCGCGCCGGTCAGCTGTACGTCGAAGGGGCGCATGTGCAGCACGCGGCGCGAGGCTTCGCGGGCGACGGCGAAAGCCGGGATCAGAATGTCGTCCAGCGACTTGCCATCTGCCAGCTGCTGGCGGAACTCGGCGGTCTTGGCCGCCAGCGCCTCGTCGGAGAGCGCCTTGGTGGCCTCTTCCAGCGCATTGATGGCTGCGATCTTGCTTTTATAGGAGCGGACGCGGCGATCATTTGCCGAACCGAACAACTTGCGGGCTATTCCGCCGAGACTGACCATCTTACTGGCCCTTTCTGAAATTCCGTTATGCCGGGCGCTTTTCTCCGTCACGCTGTTTTCAGCACAAATGACGGACTTCGCCCTTCAACGTATCTGGACGCGAGGTTGCGTGACAGATAAGAGGGGGGGCAAATGATGTCAACGGTTCTGCCCGTTACAGAATGGCCACAATCCGGTGTTTGGAAGTTTTTTCAGAGCCGGAAACCATGTCTGGAGCCGGCATTGCCCCCGAAAGGTTCAAAATGTTGCGCTATAATAAAATTGCGGCTGCGGTGATTGTGGCCACGCTCGGCCTCCAGCTTCCGGCTTTCGCGCAGGAAGACAAGGTTGTCGCCAAGGTCGGCGATCTGGAAATCCACCAGTCCGAACTCGACCTCGCCATGAGCAATCTCGACCCGCAGCTCGCGCAGCTTCCCGACGAGCAGAAGAAGGTCGCTGCCCTTTCCGGCGCGATCGACGTCAAGCTTCTGGTGAAGAACGCCGGCGCCGAAGGCCTGGAAAAGACCGAAGATTTCAAGAAGCGCATGGAATTCATCAAGGACCGTGAGCTGCACAACGCCTATTTCCGCAAGCATGTGGTCGATGCCGTCACCAATGACGAGGTGAAGGCCCGCTACGACAAGGAAGTCGCAGCCCTGCCGCAGGAAGAAGAAATCAAGGCCGCGCATATCCTCGTCGCCAGCGAGGACGAAGCCAAGGACATCATCAAGCAGCTTGATTCGGGCAAGGATTTCGCCGCACTCGCCAAGGAAAAGTCGACCGATTCCAACAAGGATGATGGCGGCGATCTCGGCTGGTTCGGCAAGGGCCGCATGGTGCCGGAATTCGAAGAAGCCGCTTTCGGCCTCGAAAAGGGCGCCTACACCAAGACCCCGGTGAAGACCCAGTTCGGCTTCCACGTCATCAAGCTGGAAGACAAGCGTATCGCTCCGCCGCCGGCTTTCGAGCAGGTCGAACCGCAGGTTCGTCAGCTTGTCATGCGTGACAAATACGTTGCCCTCATCGAGAAGGCAAAGGCTGACCAGAAGATCGAAATCATGGATGAGACGCTGAAGAAGGGCTACGACGAAGCCACGAAGGAACAGCAGGCTCAGCCGCAGCAGTAAAAATTCAGGTTACGGGGCGGCTATGGGCCGCCCCGTTTCATCTCAGGCATTCCCAGACCCTCCCTTTCCAGAATTTCAGGCGCTTCCCATGTCCGTTGCCGTTTCCCCGCTCGCTCCGAAATCCTATCCCGACATGCCCGCGCTGCGCGGTGTGCGCATGGCGACGGCCGCCGCCGGCATCAAGTACAAGAACCGCACGGATGTTCTCCTGATGGTGTTCGACAAGCCGGCGAGTGTCGCTGGCGTCTTCACCAAGTCGAAATGCCCGTCTGCCCCGGTCGATTTCTGCCGCGCCAATCTCGGCGGCGGCGCGGCGCGTGCGGTGGTGGTCAATTCCGGCAACGCGAACGCCTTTACCGGCCTCAAGGGCAAGGCCGCGACCGAGCTGACGGCGAAATCCGCCGCCGCTGCTGTCGGCTGCTTCGAAGGCGAGGTCTTCCTGGCATCGACCGGCGTGATCGGTGAGCCGCTGGATGCCAGCAAGTTTGCCGGTGTTCTCGGCGATATGAACGTTCGGGCGGAAGCCGATTTCTGGCAGGAAGCCGCCAAGGCGATCATGACGACCGACACCTATCCGAAGGTCGCGACCCGCACCGCCGAGATCGGCGGCGTGGTCGTCACGATCAACGGTATTTCCAAGGGTGCGGGCATGATCGCACCCGACATGGCGACGATGCTCTCCTTCGTGGTGACGGACGCCGATATTGCGCCTGCCGCCCTGCAGTCCCTGCTTTCGGCCGGTGTCGGCCCGACCTTCAATTCCGTGACGGTCGATAGTGACACTTCCACGTCCGATACACTGATGCTGTTTGCGACCGGTGCTGCCGCTGAAGACGGCCAGGTGAAGGTGACGAGCGCCGACGACGAGCGCCTTTCCTCCTTCCGCGCTGCGCTGAACGATCTTTTGAAAGACCTTGCCTTGCAGGTGGTCCGTGACGGCGAAGGCGCGCGCAAGATGGTGGAAGTCACCGTCACCGGTGCGGAAAATGATACCGCCGCCAAGAAGATCGCCCTTTCCATCGCCAATTCGCCGCTGGTGAAGACTGCCGTTGCCGGCGAAGACGCCAATTGGGGTCGCGTCGTCATGGCCGTCGGCAAATCCGGTGAAATGGCCGACCGCGACCGTCTCGCCATCTGGTTCGGCGGCGTGCGCGTGGCCGTGAATGGTGAGCGCGACCCGGACTATTCCGAAGCGGAGACCAGCGCGGTGATGCGTCTGGAAGACATTCCGGTGAAGGTCGATATTGGTCTCGGCAATGGCACGGCCACGGTCTGGACCTGCGATCTGACCAAGGAATATGTTGCGATCAACGGCGACTACCGGAGCTGACCGTTGGAGCCGAAGAGAATGCAGGAAAAAAGTGCCGTCAATCTGCCGCTGGTTCGCCGTCTGGAAGCCGTCAGCTTCCGGGCATGGCCTGCCTCATCAGTGATCTATGACGGCAGCTGGCAGATCCGCCTCACGGGTTCGCATCCCTCCAAGCGCATCAACTGCGTGGTGCCGCTCGATCCCTCCGATTACGGCAACAGCGCGGTGCGGCTGGAAAAGGCGCGCAAGCGTTTCGAGGATTTCGGCCGGCCGCTGGTGGTGCGTGAAACGACGCTGATGCCGCCACAGCTTATGGATTTCCTGGTCGAGGATGGCTGGTCCGTGTTCGAAGAGGTCAAGGTCATGACGGCCGATCTCTCCAGCATGGAACTGCCGGAAACGCTGGTCAGCCTGCCAAGCCATGATATCGGTCGTTTTGTCGAAGCGAGCATCAAGGTCAGCGATGGCGATCCGGCGCTGCGCCCGGCAATCGCGGAAATCGTCAGTTCCATCAAGCCGACGCTTGGCCTCTTCATCAATGAGGAAGTGGAGGGCAGCCCGCTCGCCACCGTGATCTGCGTGCAGGATAATGATCTTGCCGGCATCATTTCGCTCGATGTCGAAAAGTCACAGCGCAAGAAGGGTCTTGCTACGCAGATTCTCTCGTCGGCGTTGCGCTGGGCGAGGATCAGCGGCGCAAAAACCGCCTGGTTGCAGGTCGTTTCCACCAATGTGCCGGCGATCGCGCTTTATGAGAAATTCGGTTTCACCGAAGCCTATCGTTACCGCTACTGGCGCAAGGGTGCTGAAAAATGAGCGAGGCGGGCAAAAAAATTCTGCTGGTCGCCGCCTGCGCGCTTCTCGATCAGGATGGCCGTATTCTTCTGGCACAGCGGCCGGAAGGCAAGTCGCTTGCGGGGCTGTGGGAGTTTCCCGGCGGCAAGGTGGAGCATGGCGAGACGCCCGAGGAAACCCTTGTCCGTGAACTGGACGAGGAACTGGGCGTCAAAACCAAGGTCGCCTGCCTCGCGCCGCTGACATTTGCCAGCCACACCTATGAAACCTTCCATCTCCTGATGCCGCTTTATGTGTGCCGCCGTTATGAGGGCATCGCCCATGGCCGGGAAGGGCAGGCGCTGAAATGGGTCAAACCCCAGGCGCTGCGCGATTATCCCATGCCGCCGGCCGATGAGCCGCTCATCCCCTTCCTTCAGGATTTGCTGTAAAATCGGGAGGGCCCTTCGGGCCATCCCGCCTGTCCCCGTCACAGCTTCGTGAAAACGCCCTTCTTCCACTGCTTTGCCGTGCCAAAACGGGGCTTCGTTAAGAGATCGTTCAGCACCCTCTGGCAGATTGTTAAGCTAAAGAAGCGGTAAACTGCGCGATACGAGGTTGGTCATGAACGAGGATTTCTGGAAGACGGTGGAAGGTCGTCATTTGTATTCCAACAAATCCCGTCGCACCGGCGCGCTCAATGTGGCGCTGCTGTTCGGCACGGCGGTCATCGCGCTCTCCCTGATCATCACCCCCATGCTTGCCGGGAAATCCTCCACACGCGTGGCGCAGTTTCCAGACAATTACGACATGATCAGCACCGGCTCCATCAAGAAGACCGATGTCGGCAAGACCTATTCCATCCGCCGCAGCATCACCCAGCCGATGCCGGAGATGCCCTGCGTGGTCACGGGTTACAGCAACGAGAGCGGTTGCTGATCGTTTACCATCGCGGGTAACGGATTTCTCACATTGGCCACTTAGGATGGAACTGGTTTTAACAAGCCGATGCCGGCTGCCGGAACGCAACGGATGGCGGATTGGACATATTATCGTGCTGCATTCCTTTATCAGATTTTGCAACAATGAAGACGGTGCGACCGCCATTGAATATGGCCTGATCATCGGCCTGATTTCCGCCGCCATTATCGGCGGCGCAAGCGCGATCAGCGGCAATATCAACACCGCCTTTCAGTTCATCGCCGATACTCTCGCCGACTTCTGAAGCCACGGGCTCTGAAGATCAGGACAGTTTCACCTCGGTGGTCTTCAAGGCGTCGGCAAGGCGCACCTTGGCCGAGCCGGGCTTCAGCGGTTTCTGCTGGCTCTCATGCGGCGCCCAGCCCGACACATAAATGATGGAAAATGTCGCCCTTATTCGCCCGTCCGGATCGGAATAACGCTCGGCGTAAAGCTCTGCCGCCCGCAGGAAAAAGGCGCGGTTGAGCGGTTTGCGGCTGCGGCTTGCCAGCGGATTGGCCATGCCCATGGCGCGCAGGTCGCGCATCAGCGGAAAAATCGAGTCGTAACGCACCGTGTAAGTTTCCGCATCGGTAACGGGAAGTGCAAAACCTGCACGCTGCAAAAGCGCGCCGACATCGCGCACATCGGCAAAGGGAATGACGCGCGGGCTTGCACCGCCGGTCAACTCCGCCTCTGCGGTCAGCAGCACGTCACGCAGCTCCTGCAGGGTGCCGTTGCCGGGAATGGCACCGAGAAACAGGCCGTCCGGCTTCAATGCCCGCCGTATCTGGATCAGCGCACCGGGCGTGTCATTGGTCAGGTGCAGGGCAAGCGGCGAAACGATGAGATTGGCGGAGGCTTCCTCAAGCGGCAGATGCTCCATGGAGGCCGCTTCGGGAATGTTCTCATCCGTTGCAAAACCGCGGTCGGTTTCGATACGGTGGATGGCATCCACCTTGCCGGTCTCCGCCAGCCGCCGGGCGGTAACGCCCGTTCCGCCGTGCAGTTCGATGGCCGTCTCGAATTTGCGCTCGACGATGGCGAGCCGGTCGGCCAGTTCTTCGGCTGCCATGTCGAGAAGAAACAGGGCCTTGTCATCGCGCCGGTTCCATGCCCGGCGCCGGTTTTGTTCGATCAGGGCCTCGTCAAAGAGAATATCCATCGTCTTGCCTGCTCGGCCTCTGTGCCTTCGGAATGGGCGGGCCGTATCGTTGCTGTCATGCCGCTTCGGGCATTGTTTTTCCGGCATCGGGCCGGAAGGTATCGCCCTCGCAAAGGCACCCGTTCGACGCTAAAGTCAACCTCATGGGTGCTGGTGACGATCTGTTTTCGGGGTTGCTGTCGAAGTCTGCCGTCGTACCGGCGGCGGCGCGTGACATGCTGCGCCCGATCTTCCGGCTGGTTTACCCGCCGACCTGCGCGGGCTGCAATCGCCTGACCGGCGGCGAGGGGGCTTTGTGTCCCGATTGCTGGCGGGATGTGGCCTTTATCGATCGCCCTTTTTGCGAGGTTCTGGGCATTCCCTTCGCACGGGATCACGGGGAAGGTGTCGTGAGCGCGCAGGCCATTGCCGAACCACCGCCGTTTGACCGCCTGCGCGCCGTCGCCAGCCACGAGGGCACCGCCCGCAAGCTGGTGCACCGGCTGAAATATCAGGACCGGACCGATCTTGCCCGGCTGATGGCGCTGTGGATGCTGCGGGCAAGTGACGGAACGGTCGCAGCATGCGATTGCATCGTGCCGGTTCCCCTGCATCGCAACCGTTTCCTGCGCCGCTGCTTCAACCAGTCCGCCGAGCTGGCGCGGCATCTTTCCAGGGCCGCCGGCAAGCCGCTGCTCGCCGGCACGCTGCTGCGCGTGAAGCCGACCGAACGGCAGGTGGGGCTTTCGGCGCTCGCCCGGCGGGACAATGTGCGGGGCGCGTTCTCCCTGACACCCGGCCGCGAGGCCGATGTTTACGGCAAGCGCGTGGTGCTGGTGGATGATGTCTATACCACCGGCGCAACGGTCGGCGCGGCAAGCCGCGCCCTGCGCAAGGCGGGTGCCGTGGATGTGACAGTTTTGACCTTTGCAATGGCCATTTCCGGCCCTATATGAAACCTGAATGACATGACTTTATCGTGCGTTTTACCGCACGTTTGCGAGGTTTTGAAAACATGGTACCGGTGACGATCTATACGCGGGATTTTTGTGGTTATTGCGCACGCGCCAAGGCACTGCTGGACAGCAAGGGCGTGGATTATGCCGAATATAACGCCACCACCACGCCGGAATACCGGCAGGAAATGATGGAAAAATCCGGCGGGACGACCTTCCCGCAGATCTTCATCAATGGCCAGCATGTGGGCGGTTGTGATGATCTGCACGCGCTCGAACGCGCCGGCAAACTGGATGCGATGCTGGCTGCCTGATCGGCCCGATTTATGGAGGACGTGATGAGTTTCAAGGCTGCGGCCATTCAGATGCGCTCCGGTGTCGATCCGGCGAAGAACGCCGCCGATATGGAACGGCTGGTGCGTGCCGCCGCGGCCAAAGGGGCTGTCTACGTTCAGACCCCGGAAATGACAGGCGCGATCCAGAAGGACAGGCAGGCGCTTCGTGCCCAGTTGCGTGACGATGATGGCGATATCATCGTTGCGACCGCCGCGCGGCTGGCGCGCGAACTCGGCATTCATGTGCATGTGGGCTCGACTGCAATTGCCCGGCCGGATGGCAAGATCGCCAATCGCGGATTTTTCTTTGCACCGGACGGCTCGCGCATCTGCAGCTATGACAAGATTCACATGTTCGACGTTGATCTCGACAATGGCGAGAGCTGGCGTGAAAGCGCCGCTTATGAACCGGGTGCCGCGGCCCGCGTTGCGGAAATTCCGCTGGCGAAGTTCGGCTTCGCGATTTGTTACGATGTGCGTTTCCCGCAGCTTTTCCGGGCGGAAGCACTCGCCGGTGCCGAAATCCTGACGGTTCCCGCCGCCTTCACCCGCCAGACCGGGGAAGCCCATTGGGAAATTCTGCTGCGCGCCCGCGCCATTGAAAACGGTGCTTTCGTCATCGCCGCCGCTCAGGCCGGCGTGCATGAGGACGGGCGCGAGACCTACGGCCATTCCATCATTATCGACCCATGGGGCAGGGTTCTGGCGATTGCCGGCGGTGCCGGGGAAGAGATCATCTTCGCCGACATCGATACCGCACTGGTGGCGACTGCGCGCGGCAAAATCCCCAATCTCCGCAATGCCCGCGAGTTTGGGCTGGACACCGTTATTCCCCTGAAACCTGCCGGAGGTGAGGCGGCGTGATCCGTTATGCGCTGGCCTGTGAAAAGGGCCATGAGTTTGAAGGCTGGTTTTCCGGGAGCGACGATTTCGACAATCAGTTGCAGCGCGGTTTCCTGTCCTGCCCGGTCTGCAATTCCCTGCAGGTCTCCAAGCTCCTGATGGCGCCTTCGGTCTCCACCGCCCGCAAGAAAGACGAACGCCAGACGCTGGCCATGGATGCCGCCAGAAAAGAAGCGCTTGCGAAAATCCGCGACGCCGTCGCCAATATTCGCGCCAACGCGGAAGATGTCGGCGACAAGTTTCCCGAGGAAGCCCGCAAGATCCATTATGGCGAGGCGGATGAACGCGGCATCATCGGCAATGCCTCGGCGCAGGAAGCCAAGGCCTTGCTGGACGAGGGTATCGAGATCGCGCCGCTGCCGACGCTGCCTGATGATGTCAATTGAGTTTTAGAATCTCGTTGGTTGTGGATGATCACGGTAGATCATGCTGACAAGGATGGCACATAGTGAGAATTCGACAAGACTGAACGGTGCGCTGAACAGGACAAGGGAGATTGGAAACAATCCCAGCAACGCATAGCCTGCCATCGGTGCGAGATAACCGATCATCCACAATGCCACGCCGATGCGAAGGGCGGTTGGCAGGCCCTCTCCAAAGCGCGGCACTGCCGCGGCGTAAAGCCATGCTGCAAAAAAACCGTAGACGGTACTGATCGCCAGAAACAGGATGAGCGAAACCGGGTTTTGCATCTGGCCTGGTAGATCAATTCCCAGATGTTCCAATGCAGCAGCCCAACGGTTACCAAAAGCTGGAACGATCGCATTTTTGAGCATGTTCATGCCATTCAGCGCCAGTCCGGCGACGGAACCTGCCATCAAAAATCGGTTACGGTTTATCGCCAAAGTCATGAAATCCCTCTGCCGCTCAATCCGTTGTTGTTTGACTGCAGGTCAGTCCGGCTAGGACTGCGTCGGTTAACGCTTCCAGCGCCGCGTTTTTGTCGTTGTCTGGAATATATCCATTAAAGGCGAGCTGCAGGGCGCCCGCAAGCGTGGCCTGTGCTGGAAAAAGCAATAGCGGCAGGGGTTTATCAAGGAACATACCGGCCTTGACGCCCTCGGCCGCAATAGCGGCAATGGTCTGGTTTACGACATGGTCCGTCTCCTGCAGCAAAGCGTGGGTCTCGGGACGGAGGCGTTCCAGAAAGTCCTTGCGCCAGACATATTGGACGAGACGCTGCATTTGCGGCGGCGCGTCGACACGTTCCCAAAATATCCGGAGGATGTCCTTCACTTGAGCAACGGGGTCCGCGTTTCGGTGACGCAAATGTTGCAGCTTGGCGTTTTCCATCTGGAAAAAAGTGAGCGCCAGACGGGCATATATCTCGTCTTTACTGTCGAAGTGGTTGTAGATCGTGCCCTTTGCGATGCCCAAGGTGTTCGCGATCGTTTCAATGCTGACCGCCTGCCAATTCTCCTGATCAAACAATCGCAGCGCAGTGTCGAGAATATCCTGTTCCCGCCTGACGAATTCGCGCTGTTTTCTCGAAGTGCCGCTCATTTTGCCGACCCGTTATGGTGGAATTGACTTATAGTCAATTTTTGACTTACGGTCAATAATTGCTCGACAAGGATCATCCGCAAGAACAGGTCAGAAGAATATACGAGGATTGTTACGGCGCGCGTTTCGCCAGCATCATGTAATTGACATCCATGTCTGGCGAGAGATTCCAGCGATCCTGCAGCACGTTGTAGAAGACGCCGGTGCGGTGGATGATATCCATGCCGCTGGCCACCAGCGGCCGCTCGAGCTCTTCCGGGCGGACCAGCTTTTCATATTGATGGGTGCCGCGCGGCAGCCAACGCAGCACGTTTTCGGCGGCGAAGATTGCCAGTGCCCGTGCCTTCAGGGTGCGGTTGATGGTGGCGGCGAACATCAGCCCGCCGGGGCGCACCATTTTCGCGCAGGTGGTGACGAAGAAATCGACATTGGCCACATGCTCCACCACCTCCATGTTGAGGATGACGTCGAAGGTCTCGCCGGCTTCCTGCAACTGTTCGGCGGTCACGGCGCGGTAATCGACGCTGACCCCGCTTTCCCGCGCATGGGTGGAGGCGATGCCGATGTTTTTCTCCGAGGGATCGGCGCCCACCACGGTGGCGCCCATGCGGGCGACGGGTTCGGACAGAAGGCCGCCGCCGCAGCCGATATCCAGCACGCGCAATCCCTCCAGCGGGCGGTGTGCTTTCGAGTCACGGCCGAAATTCTCGCAGATGCGGTTGCGGATATATTCAAGGCGCACCGGGTTGAACTTGTGCAGCGGGCGGAACTTGCCGGTCGGGCTCCACCATTCCGCAGCCATCGCGGAGAAGCGATCCACCTCGCTCTGGTCGACGGTCGTCTGTGCGGTTTCGCGCATGGTTCTGCTCCATATTGCTGTTGCATTGAAGTCGGATGATTGCCCCCCGAAGTCAAGACCGGCGGACCATTCCGGCGGCAAATTGTCGGGGGCTCATTGCCGCAGGTGGAACTGATACGGCACCTCATTTGTTTCATGCTGCGTTCATGGAGGAACGCGTATTTTCCGATCGTGGCAGTATGCGGAATGCATGCTCGTCCATCGAATACGATGGATGCCGACAAGGGCAAAGCGGGCCTTTGCTTGAGGAGAAAGAAGTGAAGAAAAAACTATTTGGCGCAATTGCGCTGGTGGCGATGCTCGCTGCGCCGGCACTTGCCGAAGCTGCGACACGCGGTTTCGCCACCGCGAATGTGAATATGCGCTCCGGCCCGAGCACCGCCTATCCGGCTGTTGTCGTGATCCCGGTTGGTGCACCGTTGACGGTGCACGGCTGCCTGTCCGATACGCCGTGGTGCGACGTCTCTTTTGTCAATGGTCGCGGTTGGGTCGCCGGTCGTTACATCCAGACGACATTCCGGCAAAACCGGGTCTACGTCGAGCCGCGTTACTATCGCGATCTCGGCGTTCCCGTGATCACCTTTGAAGCCGGTCGTTATTGGGACCGTTATTATCGCGACCGCGACTTTTACCGCGAGCGTGACCGCTGGCGTCGTCCGCCGCCGTCCGGCGGTTACTGGAACGCACCACCCCCGAGTGCCGGCTGGGATCGCCCGCGTCCGCGCGACGAATGGCGTGATGGTCGCCGGGACGACTGGCGTGACGGGCGCCGTGATGAATGGCGCGACCCGCGTCAGGGTGGCCCGAATGACGGGCGCTGGGAACGTCGTTACGGCGACTGGAACCAGGGTGACCGAAATCAGGACAGGCCGCGTCGCGATGACGACCGCCGCCGTTGGGAAGATGAAAACCGCGACCGCAATCGTGATCGTCAGCAGAATCAGACTGAAGGTGGTCGGCTTCCTCCAGAGCGTCGGCAATGGGATGACCCACGTCGCGCGCCGGCTTCGGAAAATCTTCGGGACGGCTGCCGGATCGGTGATCCGGGTTGCGACCCCCGCTAAACAGGCAAAGCCCGGCGAGATTTCGTCGGGCTTTTTTCATTCGCGGCTTCAGCTCAGGTTTGCGAGCCTTTTATTTCGCGGCGGCCTTGCGGGTGCGGGTCTTGGGTTTCGCCGGGACTTCCGCGTCGGGTGCGGCGGCGTCAGCATCAGCGGCCTTGGGAGCAGCCTTCTTGCGCGTGGCGGGTTTCGTCGCTTCTGATGTCTTCAGCAGCGAAAATTCATGCCTGGCCTGTTCCCAATGCTGCGCGTCGCGCCCATGGGGGTGGCCTTCCTTTTCCCAGAGTGTATATGCCCGTTTGCTGATCCATTCGTGTTCCGAAACCTGCATGCTCGTCTCCCGTTGCTGTTTACAGCGCCTTTGAGAAGGCGACATTCCGCTTGGTCCGGCACACGCTCGACAGGAATCAATGCCGGCATTTCCAGAGCCCATTACATGCCATGATCTTCCGGGCGTCAAGCAAACATGCTGCATTGCGAAAGAGGATTTCCGGCATTTTCTCCCCTTCAAAGCCGTTTTGGCGAAAGACGTTCCCGCAACACAAGATCAACGTTGCGTGATTGCGCCAAGGCCGCCAAGATGGGCGGATGCATGGCAGCGGAGGAGGCGGTCTTGGAACTGGCAAGGGAAGTGGAAACTGAGGTCATCGTCGAGACAGGAGGAGCGGCCGGCATCATCAGCCTCAACCGACCGAAGGCCATCAACAGCCTCACGCTGCCGATGGTACGCGCCCTGTTTCAGGCACTTCAGCGTTTCGAGGACGATCCGGCCATTCCCTGCGTGGTGTTGAGGGGAGAAGGCGAAAGAGGGCTTTGCGCCGGCGGCGATGTCCGTATCATCCATGATCTCGGCAAGGCCGGTGACCCGCAGGTGCTGGATTTCTGGCGGGAGGAATTTCCGCTCAACTATCGCATCGCCCGTTTCGGCAAGCCCTATGTGGCCTTGATGGACGGCATCGTCATGGGCGGCGGTGTTGGCATTTCCGCCCATGGCAGCCACCGCATCGTTACCGAGCGGACAAGGCTCGCCATGCCGGAAACGGGTATCGGTTATTTTCCCGATGTCGGCGGTTCATGGCTTCTGCCGAGAGCGCCCGGCGAATGCGGCACCTGGCTGGGGCTGACCGGCAACACGGTCACCGCCGCCGATGCCGTCTATGCCGGCTTTGCCGATTATTGCATACCCTCCGAACGTCTCGATGCGCTGGTGCGGGCTCTGTCGCAGGCTGCTGATATCGAAGGTGTCGAGGCGGCGATAACCTCCTCTGCCATTGATGCGGGCGAAGGTGTGTTGGCCGCAAACCGGGATATCATTGATGCGACATTCCGCTTCGACACGGTCGAGGAAATCTTCGCCGCGCTTTCGGCGCGTGATGATGCTTTTTCACGCGAGACCCTCGAAGTCCTGCGCAAACGCTCTCCCACCAGTCTGAAACTGACCCTGAAGTTGCTGCGCCTCGGCCGGGAAAGCGCGAGCCTGATCGAGTGCCTGGAGCGAGAATTCGCCGCCGGCACGGAGATATTGCGGCAGCACGATTTTTACGAAGGCGTGCGTGCGGCTCTGGTCGACAAGGACCGCAATCCCCGCTGGCGACCGGCGCAGCTGGAAGAGGTGCGTGAGGAGGACCTTGCACCTTATCTTGCCGCGCATTCCGGCAATCTGTTTCCCGAGCATCGTCTTTAGCCCGGCGCAAAAGAAATCCGGCTTCCTGCGCCATATGAAATCATCGCCTTTTGAACTCAAATTCTTTGGGCGAAATTTCCAATCCGTGCCTCCGCAAAGCACGGCTGTTTCTCGTCGCTATAGCCGCCGCCCGCTATGTTGAGCACCATTCGAATTGCCGGGGGTATTCATGAAACGTCTTCTCATTATCGGTACTGCCATTGCCGCTCTTTTTGCAGGTGCGGCGCAGGCGCAGTCTCCGACCACCATTCTCAACGCGTCCTATGATGTTGCCCGCGAAGTTTTTGCGGCCGAGAACGAGGCGTTCATCAAGCAGCATCCGGGTGTCACGGTCGATCAGTCGCATGCCGGCACTTCCAAGCAGGCGCGCGCCATTGTCGAGGGACTGGAAGCTGATGTGGTCACCTTCAATCAGGTCACCGACGTTGATTTTCTGGTGAAGCAGGGTTTCGTTTCCGCCGACTGGAAAAAGGATTTCCCGAACGACGCTTCGCCGTTCTATTCCTTCCCGTCCTTCCTGGTGCGCGCTGGCAACCCCAAGGGTATCAAGGACTGGGACGATCTTGCCCGCGATGACGTGAAGGTGGTTTTCCCCAATCCGAAGACCTCGGGTAACGCCCGTTACACCTATCTCGCCGCCACCGCTTACGCCAAGGAGAAGTTCAACGGCGACGAGAAGAAGGTTCAGGAATTCGTCAAGAAAATCTTCGATAACACACCGGTCTTCGACACCGGAGGCCGCGCCGCCACCACCACCTTCGTTGAGCGCGAAATCGGCGACGTGCTGATCACCTTCGAAGCCGAGACCCGCGGCATTGCCAAGCAATATGGCGCCGAAAAGGTGGAAGGCGTCGTGCCCTCCGTCAGCCTGCTCGCCGAATTCCCGGTAGCCGTGGTGGACAAGGTCGTCGACAAGCGCGGTTCGCGCGATCTGGCGAAGAGCTATCTCGATTTCCTCTATACCGAAGAAGGCCAGCGCATCGCCGCCGAATTCGGTCACCGCGTTCATGATGAAAAGGTCGTCGGCGAGTTCAAGGACAAGTTCCCGGCCATTCGTCTCGTCAACGTCGATGATGTTTTCGGCGGCTGGGACAAAATCCAGAAAGAGCATTTTGCATCCGGCGCGACGCTTGATACGCTTTACGGCAGCCGTTAATCACGACGATATACGACAGGTAAAAGGCCCGGCGGGAAACTGCCGGGTCGCTTTTTGATGAAATGGGGGCGGGGTTTGAAGCGGAATGTTCTGCCGGGGCTGAAATTGTCCCTTGGCGTTACCCTCACTTACGTCGCCATCATCGTGCTGCTGCCGCTTTCGGCCCTGGTGTTCAAGGCGGCGAGCCTTGGTCCTTCCGAATATTGGTCGATCATCTCTTCGCCGCGCGCGGTTGCCAGCTACCGCGTCACCGTGCTTTGCGCACTGGCTGCCACGCTGTTCAACGTGATTTTCGGGCTGGCGCTTGCCTGGGTTTTGACGCGTTACCGCTTTCCCGGTTGGCGTATCGTTGATGCCATTGTCGATCTGCCTTTTGCACTGCCCACTGCCGTTGCCGGCATTGCGCTGACGACGCTGTTTGCGGGCAATGGCTGGTTCGGCTCGGTGCTTTCGCAATTCGGCATCAAGGTGGCCTATACGCCGCTCGGCATCATGGTGGCGATGGCCTTTACCAGCCTGCCCTTTATCGTGCGCACCGTGCAGCCGGTTCTGGAAGATCTCGATCCGGCGCTGGAAGAAGCGGCGCAGTCGCTCGGCGGCTCCGATCTCGAAATTTTCCGCAAGGTCATCCTGCCGCTGTTGACACCGGCGCTTTTGGCCGGTCTTTCGCTTTCCTTCGCCCGCAGCCTTGGCGAATTCGGGGCAATCATCTTCATTGCCGGCAACCAGCCGTTCTCGACGGAAATCACCGCCCTGCTGATCTTCATCCGGCTGGAGGAATATGATTATCAGGCCGCCGCCGCCATTGCCTCCGTGCTGCTCATCACCGCCTTCGTGATGCTGGCGGTCACCAACTATCTTCAGGCGCGGGCGTTGCGTTATACGGTGAGGAGCTGAGGCATGAGCACCGTTTCCCGACACCGCAAGCCGCCGCGCGTCGGCGACGCGCCTCTCGTTCGCCGCAGCCTGATCGCCTTCGTGCTCATCATCGGTGCGCTGCTGGTCGTGGCGCCGCTCATCATCATCGGTGTCGAAGCCTTTTCGCAGGGCTGGAAGGCCTACTCGGCCACCATTACCCATCCCGACACCCGCCACGCCATCATGCTGACGGTGCTGACGGCGCTGATCGCCGTGCCGGTCAATACGGCCTTCGGAGTTGCTGCGGCCTGGGCCATCACCAAGTTCGATTTTCCCGGCCGGCGTTTCCTGCTGGTGCTGATCGAGATACCCTTCTCGATTTCCCCGATCGTCGCCGGTGTCGCCTATCTCTTCGTGTATGGTCTGCAGGGGTTGTTCGGGCCGTTCCTCGATGCGCATGACATCAAGATTCTTTTTGCTCTGCCCGGCATCGTCATCGCCTCGATGTTCGTGACCGCACCTTTCGTGGCGCGTGAACTCATCCCGCTGATGCAGGCGCAGGGCCGTGATCTCGAGGAGGCTGCGACGTCGCTTGGCGCATCCGGTTGGCGCACCTTCTTTTCGGTGACGCTGCCGAATATCAAATGGGCGCTGCTTTACGGTGTCGTGCTGTGCAATGCCCGCGTGATGGGCGAATTCGGCGCGGTATCGGTCGTATCGGGCAATATTCGTGGCCAGACCAATACGCTGCCGCTGCATATCGAGCTGCTTTATCATGACTACCAGACGGCAGGCGCCTTTGCGTCGGCCTCCATCCTCGCTTTGCTTGCCGTGGTCACTATCATCGCCAAGGTGGCGCTGGAACGGCGCGGCGCCGGGCGCGGTGCCAAAAAGACCAACGGCGATGCCGCCATCGCCACGGAGACCTGATCCCCATGAAAATCCGCCTCGAAAATGTGGTGAAGACCTTCGATACCTTCCGCGCCGTGCGCGATGTTTCGCTGGATATCGAAAGCGGCGAGCTTCTGGCGTTGCTCGGTCCTTCCGGCTCCGGCAAGACGACGATTCTGCGCATGGTCGCCGGTCTCGAATATAGCGATGGCGGCCGCATCTTTTTCGGGGACGAGGACGCCACCAATATTCCGGTGCGAGACCGCGGCGTCGGTTTCGTGTTCCAGCATTATGCGCTGTTCCCGCATATGACGCTGCGTGAAAACATTGCCTTCGGCATGAAGGTGTCCAAGGTGAAGCGCGACAGGGCGGCGATTGACGCCCGCGTCGAGGAACTGCTGCGGCTGGTGAAGCTCGATGGCCTCGGCGACCGTTTTCCGGCGCAGATTTCCGGCGGGCAGCGGCAGCGCGTGGCGCTGGCGCGTGCGCTTTCGGTCGATCCCAAGGTGCTGCTGCTGGACGAACCTTTCGGGGCGCTGGATGCCAATGTGCGTCGCGACCTGCGCCGCTGGCTGCGGGAAATTCACGATTCGCTTGGCATCACCACGATTTTCGTGACCCATGACCAGGAAGAAGCGCTCGATCTGGCCGACCGCGTGGTCATTCTCAATCAGGGCGAAATCGTGCAGCAGGGCACGCCGAAAGAGGTGTGCCGACAGCCCAACAGTTCTTTCGTCATGCGTTTTCTCGGCGATGCCAACCGGGTGTCCGGCGTGGCGCGCGGCGGTAAGGTCTATGTCGGCGATAATGAGCTGCCCTTCTCCTATGCCCAGGGCGATGGCGCCGTCGATATCTATGCCCGCCCAGGCGATCTCGAATGGGAGGATCTGCATGAGGGCATTCCGGCCTCGGTGGAGCGTGTTCTCGACCGCGCCGGCGAGCGCCGGGTGATCGCCAGCACCGATGGCGGCGACCGCCTGGAATTCGACGTACCGCCGGAAAACGACGTAGCCGCCGGAGATCGCGGCTCGGTCATCATCCGCCGGGCGAAGATTTTTCCGACGGCGTGAGATAGGGCGGGACGCTGACCGGCTTCAGATCAGAAGCTCGAAGGCGCTTTCCGCCGCCAGCCTGCCGTTGATCATCAGGTCGACCCTGTGAATACCGGCATAGTGCTTGCGGGTGGTGAAATCGCGCATGGCGCGGCTGATCGACAGCGCGCAGGTTTCGCCGGGCTGAAGCTCGACTTCTTTCCATTTGAAGACCTTGGCGGAGGCATCGCCGCTCTTCTTCACGTAATGCACGGCGTAGTCGATCACCAACTTCTGCGGGCTCTTCGCCGTTGAGGCGAAAGAGGCGGAAATCCGCACCGGATTACCGAGTGCGACCGTCTCGGGTGATACCTGAAACGCCGCAAGCGCAATCTGCGCTTCCTCATGGGCGCCGAGATGGGCAAGCGCTGCGGCATCACCCTTCTTGATGAGGGTGCGCAAGGCCTGCCGTGTGATCCAGCGCGTATGCGGGTTGTCCTTCGGCCATGTCTCTATCAGCGCCAGCACAAAGGCGGGATTGTCTTTGGTGATGTCGTTCAGGTGATTGGCGACGGATTTGCGCACATAAAGTGCATCATCGGCTTTCATGGTGTCGAGGATCGCGGTGACCGGGGAGGGATCGTCAATCAGCGGTTTCAGCTGGAACGACCAGGGCAGGCGGGGCCGGCAGCCTTCGCTCGCCAGTCGCCGCACATGCTCGTTTTCATGCCGTGACCATGTCTCCATCACGGCGAGCGTGGCGCTCAAGTCCTTTTGCAGGAAATGGCGAATGGCGAATTCCGAGGAACCGAAACTGGTGAAATAGGACAAGGCCTGCATGGAAAGATCGAAATCATCGAGACCGTAAAGGGCCACATATTCCGGCAGTGAAATGGAGGCAAAACCGTTGCCGATGCCGGGCGCTGCGGCGGTCAGGATTTCGATGTTGCGGGCATAGTCGCCGGGCAGCGTGGCATGCAAGCTCGTCGCCACCTGCCGCATGCGTTGCATGATGCCCAGCGCCTCGAGATTTGTCGTGGCGTGCGCCATGAAGGCGGAAACGTCAAAGGGCGGATGAACGGCCTTGGTCTGATCGGCGATATGCTGCAGTTTTTCGCGGTTGAAGATTTCCTTCAGTGCCGGTGCCGCCGTGTCGCTCATGTAATCCCCCCCCCCAAAGTTCACTCTTTGTTCTTTTAGGCGATAATGGGGTTGGAGGCAAGATAAGGCTGAGCAATTTTCAGAGGTAAGGATGGATCGAGCGGGTGCGACTTTCATCTTCTCCCCCGAGGGGGAGAAGGTCGCGGCAGCGGGATGAGGGGGCGACGTTAGAGATATACGGAGAGCTTGCCCCCCCCTCATCTGCCCTTCGGGCATCTTCTCCCCGGCGGGGAGAAGAAATTTCGATAGCATTTAGCTCATCTGGCTGACGAATTTGGTCTCCAGATAGGCCTGAACCGCTTCCGAGCCGCCTTCCGTGCCATAACCGGAATCCTTGATGCCGCCGAAGGGGACTTCGGGAAGCGCAAGGCCGTTATGGTTGATGGTCAGCATGCCGGCCTCGACCTGTTGGCCGAGCGCATGCGCGGTCTTGACCGAGCCGGTGAAGGCATAGGATGCAAGGCCGAAGGGCAGGCGGTTGGCTTCGGTGATGGCGTCATTGAAGCTCGAGAAGCGGTTGATGATCGCGACCGGACCGAAGGGCTCGTCATTCATGATCTTGGCGGTCACCGGCACATTGGCGAGAACCGTCGGCTCGAAGAAATTGCCCTTGTTGCCGATGCGGCGGCCGCCGGTTTTCAGTTCCGCGCCATGGGAAACCGCGTCGTTGATGAGGCCTTCCAGCGCGGGAATGCGGCGTTCATTGGCAAGCGGGCCCATGATAACGCCCTCTTCGAGACCGTTACCGACCTTGATGGCTTTGGTTGCTTCTACGAAACCTTCGAGGAAGCGATCCGCCACGCCGTCCTGCACGAGGAAGCGGGTGGGGGCGACGCAGACCTGGCCGGCATTGCGGAACTTGGCAAGCGACGTCACCTCGATCGCCTTTTCGATATCGGCATCGTCGAAGATCATGACAGGCGCATGGCCGCCCAGTTCCATCGTGGCGCGCTTCATGTGCTTGCCGGCCAAAGCCGCCAGATGTTTGCCAATGGGTGTGGAGCCGGTGAAGGAAATCTTGCGGATGACCGGGTGCGGGATCAGATATTCCGAAATCTCTGACGGGACACCGTAAACGAGGCCGATGACGCCTGCCGGCACGCCCGCATCCACGAAGGCGCGGATGAGTTCCGCCGGTGATGCCGGTGTTTCCTCCGGCGCCTTGACGATGATGGAGCAGCCGGTGGCGAGCGCTGCGGAAAGCTTGCGGACGATCTGGTTGAGCGGGAAGTTCCAGGGCGTGAACGCCGCAACGGGGCCGACCGGCACCTTGATGGCAAGCTGCGAAACGCCGGTGGCGCGCGCGGGGATGACCTGGCCATAGGTGCGGCGCGCTTCTTCCGCGAACCAGTCGATGGTATCGGCGGCGCCCATGATTTCGGTACCGGATTGCGCCAGCGGCTTACCCTGCTCGCGGGTCATGATGTAGGCGATCTTGTCCTTGCGCTCGCGCAGGATGTCGGCAGCCTTGCGCATGATCTTGGAACGCTCGAAGGGCGAGGTGTCGCGCCACAGCTTGAAACCGCGTTCGGCGGCGGCAAGCGCCAGATCGAGGTCTTCCTTCTCGGCATGGGCGATCGCGCCGATGATCTCGTCGGTTGCCGGATCGGATACGGCGATCGTCTTGCCGGAAACGGCGTCTCGCCATTCGCCATCAATGAGAAGTTTGATGTCGGGATAGGTGTGCATAGGGGCTACCTTCATGATGCGGCCGATACGGCGGGTGCCGTCCGGCCCGGAGACGTGAACAGAATTGTCCTGACCGGACGTATCCGGCGTCGCGGCTTGCGCTGCGCGGAACGGGTGTCTGGATATTTCCGGCATCCGAGATGGCCGGAAACGGAAATGACAGCCTTTATATTAAGTTCCAGGCGGTATGTTTCAACCATGCGTCCCGGCAATCGCCATGATTTTTCTGCGGCGGGGAACCTGTCTTTGTCATTCCGGTTCTGCATCCGAAGAGGTAACGATCGGCCAGTCGCCTTGCGCGCGAATCAGGCGGTTCTGTCCGAGGGCGGAACAGGTCTCGCCACAATTCGGCCTTTGTCGCACCGGACGGATTGTCGACAGAAGTTTTTAGCGCCTGTCGTTTGCCTCATAACAGGGCGCCAAGCCTAAAAAACTACAATGGGACGGAAAAATTATCAAAAGGGTTTACTCAAAACCTAGAGAAAATACGGATAAAATCTCAGTGAGGATATAATATTGGTTCCTGATATATATTGCGAGTGTCGGTTCCCTTGACCTTCAGAGGTTGGCGAAAACCCTCGACCTGAACGTTATCGATGGAGAAAAAGTATGAGTTTCGCCCGGGTACTTCTCAGTGCGTTCCTGTCGCTCGTGTGGCTTTCCTGTGCCGGGGCCGCAGAGATCGCCAAACCGCAAGGCAAGCCGATATTAACCATATCCGGAAACATCACCAACACGAATGCTGAGGGTGCGGCGCAGTTTGACCGCGACATGCTGGAAGCGCTCGGCATGGAGACGGTGGAGACGACGACGCCATGGCACGATGGCCGCGTTCGTTTCGAGGGCGTGTCGCTGGCGAAACTGATGGATGTCGTCGGGGCAAAGGGCACAAGCGTCACGGCCGTCGCCCTCAACGATTATGTCAGCACGATACCGATTGAAGATTTTAAGAAATTTAACGTTATCCTCGCGATCAAGCTGGATGGCAATTACATGACAGTTCGCGAAAAAGGCCCGTTGTTCGTCATCTATCCCTATGACAGCGACCCGGAGCTGCAGAAGCAGACCTATTATTCGCGGTCCGCATGGCAAGTTGCCAAACTGAACGTGGAATAAAGGTGCCGTTTGCGAAAACTTGTGGCGGTGATCATCTGTTGCTTTGTCCTGGCAACGGGCTATATCGCTTTCGTGATTGCCGAGCGGCAGACCGCTCTGCAGAAATTCGCCCGCTACAATGATTCCTGGGCCGTCAGCCAGACGGTGGCGGAATATCTGCGCCTGCAGAACAAGCTGGCCGTCTTCGCGCTCAATCCCGGCAAGATAGACCGGGACGAGTTGCAGCTGCGTCTGGACATCATGCTGAGCCGGCTTGAGCTTCTGAAGCAGGGCAACCTCGGGGCCTTCATCAATGAGAAACAGCAGTGGCGGGATCTTGTAACCCGCCTCGATGCCATTCTGGAGCGGCTGGAGCAGGAGGTGAACACCCTTGATCCCGCCGAAGTTCCGGATCTGCTCTCGGCGATGAGCGCGCTCGATGCGCCGATGACGACGCTTGCCTCTTCCTCCGTCGCTTATGACGTCAATCTGATCGACACGGCCCATGAGGATGTGCGCAAGCTGCATATCGTTTATACCGCGCTGGCCGGCGGCCTGATCCTGTGCGGTATAGCCCTTGTCATATTGCTGCTTCGCCAGAACGATCTCCTGAACCGGGCGCAGAAAAGCATGCGCGGCCTGACGGACGATCTGCGCGCCGCGACGCTCGAATTGCAGGCGAAGAACGTCCGGCTTGAGCATGATGCCTATCACGATGCGCTGACGGGGCTGCCGAACCGTGCGCTGTTCCGGCAGGAATTGATCGAGAGGTTGCGCCGCTCCTTCGGCGGCACCGGAACGACGGCCATCCTCCTGCTTGATCTCGACGGGTTCAAGGACGTGAACGACACGCTCGGCCACGATGCGGGTGATGCGCTGCTTCAGGCCGTGGCGCAGCGCCTTTCGGCCATCGGCGGCGATTATGACATGGTCTGCCGTCTGGGCGGCGACGAATTTGCCGTCGTCTCCGACGATCTGAACGAGGATGCCGCCCGCCGCCTTTCCACCAAGCTCATCGATCAGATCAGCCGCACCTATCAGCTGGGTGAGCAGGAGGTCAAAATCGGCACCTGCATCGGCATCGCCATCTCGCATGGCGCCGTCGATGCCGATGAATTGTTCAAGCGTGCGGATCTGGCTCTTTACGAGGCGAAGGCCATTGGCCCGGGCCGGGCAAGCGTCTTCAAGGTCCGCATGCAGAAGCAGCTGACCGAGAAGAAATCCTTCGAGGCCGATCTGCAGACGGCACTGCAGAATGACGAGATGGAAGTCTATTACCAGCCGCAGGTGGCGACGCAGACCCGCAAACTCTGCGGTTTCGAAGCGCTGCTGCGCTGGAAACATCCGGTCAGGGGCGATGTGCCGCCCAGCGTGTTCATTCCCGTGGCGGAAAGAACGGGCCTCATCCATTCGCTCGGAAAATGGGTGATGGAGACGGCCTGCCGCGAGGCGATGGGCTGGGACGAGGACATGAAGGTGGCGGTCAATCTCTCGCCGGTTCAGTTCCACAGCACCAGTCTCATCCAGAACGTGATGGGCGCGCTTGAGAAAAGCGGGTTGGAGCCGAGCCGGCTCGAGCTTGAAATCACTGAATCGATCCTGCTCAACAAGAGCGACCAGACGATCAACACGCTGTCCCGGCTGAAGGCCGTCGGCATCCAGATCGCCATGGATGATTTCGGCACCGGTTATTCCTCGCTTGCCAATCTGCGCGGCGTGCCTTTCGACAAGATCAAGATCGACCGGTCCTTCCTGCGCGATATCACCAGCGACCGCGATGCGTTGGCCATCGTGGAATTCGTCGTCGGCGTTGGTCGCAGCCTGCGAATGACGACGATTGCGGAAGGTATCGAGACGGAAGAGCAATATGAATGTGTCCGGCGTCTCGGATGCGATCAGGTGCAGGGATATTTGATCAGCAGGCCTTTGCCGGCCAAGGAGCTGGTGGCCTGGAGCTCCGTCTGAAACAGGCCCGTTTTGCGGCATTGGGAGCGTGGCGAATTCTTAACCGATATATCATTGCCTGCTAAAACCGATATCGGTCACGGCGCCGATGTTGTAGAGCATTCCCGGTCGATATGGATCATTCGGACGAAGCGACCGGGTTTTGCGAAAAGGCTTGAGACATGGAAATACTGGACGTGCATGGAGTTGCCCTGCCTCTTTCTTCCGATGAGGTATCGCCCGTCATCTGGCAGGCGCTGACCGACGGCAGCTATGAGGCCAAAGAGGCCCGCAGCGTCCTGAAAGCCATCAAGCCGGGTGACCGTGTTCTGGAGCTGGGCTCCGGCATCGGCATCATCACTTCCATCATCGCCGGCATAGAGGATGTTTCCGTCTGGGCTTTCGAGGCCAACCCTGCGACGGCGGCGCTGGCGGAGCGGGTCATCAAGGCCAATTGCCGCGGCAATGTCGTGTTTTCACAGGGGCTTCTCACCGCCGACCAACCGCGTTCCTATCCTTTCTACGTCCGCAAGGATCTCTGGATGTCGTCCATGGACGAAAATCAGGGCCCCTATGAGCAGCGTATCGAAATCTCCTCCGCCAATATCGATGAATTCGTTGCCAGCAAGGGCATCACGGCGCTCGTGATGGATATTGAAGGCGCCGAGCGCGATCTGCTCGGCAGGGCCGATCTTTCCGGAGTGGAACGTATATTCGTCGAGCTGCACGATCACCTTTATGGCCTTGCAGGCGTTCGCGATATCATGCAGGCGCTGACGGCCAAGGGCTACGCTTATGATCCGCGCGGTTCACGCGGTCCTTGCGTGCTGTTCTCGAAGGATGACAGCCCGAGGGAATACGATCCCGAGGTGGATTGAAAGCTCTGGCCACGCCGCCCCGAGAGACGGTGTTGGAGAGTTTGCTTTAAACTGAGGGCAGGGCGCGGAGCGCTCTGCCTGCAATTTTTTTATGACCCGTTTGCGCCATCTGTCGCAACCTTTGCGGCTTGGTGCCGTTTAGCGCCGATACCGGAATCCGGCAGGCAGCGGGCGGCTCCATCATTATTGCTAAAAACGCAATTCATTCCGAATTATTATTGTAATTGTTGGGGCTGTTTTGCTGCGTCATTATCCCTCCATCAAACCGGCGCACAACAGAGGCTGCGCTGGAAGATGCCACCGCAACCAAAGGAGAAACGATCATGGGCTTTGTTAAGACGACAGACGGAACCGAAATCTTCTACAAGGACTGGGGCCCGAAGGATGCCCAGCCGATCATGTTCCACCATGGCTGGCCGCTCTCCTCCGATGACTGGGATGCGCAGATGCTGTTCTTCGTTTCCAAGGGTTTTCGCGTTGTCGCCCATGACCGCCGTGGTCACGGCCGTTCCGCCCAGGTTGCCGATGGTCACGATATGGACCACTACGCCGCCGATGCCTTCGCCGTTGTCGAGGCGCTCGATCTGAAGAATGCAGTCCATATCGGCCATTCCACCGGCGGTGGCGAAGTCGCCCGTTACGTCGCCAAGCATGGCGAACCCGCTGGCCGCGTTGCCAAGGCCGTTCTCGTTTCCGCCGTGCCGCCGCTGATGCTCAAGACCGAAGCCAATCCGGAAGGCCTGCCGATGGAGGTTTTTGACGGCTTCCGCTCAGCGCTCGCCGCAAACCGCGCGCAGTTCTTCCGCGATGTGCCGGCCGGCCCGTTCTATGGCTTCAACCGCGATGGTGCGACCGTGCATGAAGGCGTTATCCAGAACTGGTGGCGGCAGGGCATGATGGGCGGCGCAAAGGCCCATTACGATGGCATCAAGGCTTTCTCCGAAACCGACCAGACCGAAGACCTGAAGGCCATCAGCGTTCCGACGCTGGTTCTGCACGGTGAAGACGACCAGATCGTTCCAATCGCCGACTCGGCTCATAAGTCGGTCAAGCTGCTGAAAAACGGCACGCTGAAGACCTATCCCGGCTTCTCGCACGGCATGCTCACCGTCAATGCCGATGCGCTGAACGCCGATCTGCTGGCCTTCATCAAGGGCTGAACCTTCTGCAGAGCCGAAATGCGGCCGATTGTTCGGCCGCATTTTTATGCGGATCAGGTCAGATGACCCCGCCAGTTGGTGCGATAGGAAGTCAGCGCCGCCATATCCCCAGCCGTGAAATGACGCTCGCGACCGGCAACCGGCTTGATGCCGGTGAGGAGTGCCGCGCCCGCACTGGTTCCCGTCGAACCTTCCATGGCAATGACGTCGGTTGCGGCGAAAGCGGCGAGTGCCTTCAAATACAGCGTGTTTCCAGCGAAGGGACCCTCGACGACAACCGGCCCTCTCCGCTCAACGAGCGAAAGACAGAATTCCGTCATCAGGGCGAGATAAAGCGAGGCAGCCGCATGTCGCTCCACCCCTGTTGCGTCGTTATCGGCGATCCAGCGCGCCTCGTTTCCCGGAAAGGGGCCTGAGCCGCTGACCACGCTCGGCAGTAGCATCATGCCTTTTTCGATAACCCCGCCGAGCGCGACTTCGATTTCGTCGCTTGTTGCTGGTCCGAATTGCTGCGCCAGCATCTCATATTCCCTGCCGCCCATGAAGCGGGAGGAGGGAACGGGTCGTCCAAGCGCATCGACATTCAAAAGCGTATCGCGGGCGGGATCCAGCGCATCCGCCTTGCCGCCAATGGCGAAATTCACCACCCAGGTGCCGGTGGAGACGACGGAAAAATCTCCATCGCGGCGAAGGAGGTGCGGCAGGAGCGACGCATTGGAATCATGGATGCCGCAATAGACCGGCATATCCGGTGACAGCCCGGTTTCCTGCGCCAGCGATGGGCGGATCGTTCCCAGCACATCGAAAGCGGAACGGACCGGCGCCATCAGACGCTCGATGCCGAGACGCCCGACCAGCGAAGAGAAGCTTTTCCGGCGCGGGTTCCACAGGTCGGTATGACACCCGAGCGAGGTCGTTTCGGTTGCCTGCACCCCGGTCAGCCGTCCCGCCCAATATTGCGGATAGGTGACGATGCTGCGCACCCTGGCGAAATCGTCTGGAAACATGGTTTTCTGAAAGTGGATCTGCGCCCCGAGGTTCAGTCCCGCGGGGAGCTGCGGTGAACCTGTTTCGGCGAAATCGGGCCTGAGGCCGCGATAGGCCTCTTGAACCGGTTCGGGGTAGATATGCTCGTAATCGAGCACCGGCATGGCGAGGTCGCCGTTTGCATCGAGAAGTGCTGCTGAAGCGCCATGAGTGGTGATGGAAATCGCGTCGAAACCCGGCTCGTGACCAAACCGTGCAAGTGCGTCAAGAATGAAGTTCCAGAGCATCTCCACATCGTAATGCGGGTAGGGGCCATCGCGAAGAACGGGGTTCGTCCGCTTCTCGCCGGCGATTTCCTCGCCGTTGCCAGTATCGATGACGACCACCTTGGCATTGGTCTTGCCGATATCGATGACCGCGACGCGGCCCGGTTTGATGCTGTCGCTCATGGCAGATGGAACACCGTTACCAGGTCTTTTGCGACGGGCGAGTTGTCGGGATTGCTCTCCATGATATCAGCCATATGCGCCCACCATTTTTTCATCACGGGATGTTCGGGTAAAGCCGCCATGCCGTGGACTTTTGGCCGGGTCAGCACGCCGAAAAGAATGTTGGTTTCCGGGTCAAGATGGATGGAGTAATCGCTCACACCCGCCTCGTGCAGCAGTGCTATCAGCTCCGGCCATATCTCGTCGTGGCGTTTTTTATATTCGGCCTCTTTGCCGGCGAAGAGCTTCATCTTGAAGGCGTGTTTTTCAAGTTCCGGCATGGCTCAGCCTCTCATGGCACGAAGGCGACGAACGACGATGGGGATGGCAATGGTAATGATCAGCAGCAGGCCGACGAAGATCGACATGACGATGCCGGGCACGTTCAGAAGCCCCAGCCCGAAAGTGACGAGGCCCATGACGAAGGCGGCGATGACGACGCCCGCGATGGTGCCGGAGCCGCCGAGAATGGAGACGCCACCCAGCACCACCATGGTCACCACCTCAAGTTCCCAGCCTTGCGCGATTGACGGGCGCGTGGAGCCCAGCCGCGAGGTGAGGCAGACGGCGGCGATGCCGCTCATCAGGCCGGTGAGCAGGAAGAGGATGAACTTCACGCGCTCGACGGGAATGCCGGAAAAGCGTGCGGCGAAGGGATTGGTGCCGATGACATAGACCTGCCGGCCGAAATTGGTGGCATGCAGCAGAATGGCGAAGAGGACGGCCATGGCGATGAACAGCACGAATTCGAAGGAGATCACCCAGAACACATAGCCTTGACCGAAATAGGCGAAATCCGACGGATATTTTCCATAGGCCTGATCCCCCAGCACCATGTAGGAAATACCGCGAAACAGGCTCATCGTGCCGATGGTGACGACGATGGAGGGCAGTTTCAGCACCGCGACCAGAAAGCCGTTGAAGGCGCCGCAGAAAAGCCCGGTGCCGATGCCGATGGCGACGAGGCCGGGCGTGCCGATCCCCATCTGCGCCGCCGCACCCATGGCGGTGGAGGCCAGTGCAATGATGGCGGCGACCGACAGGTCGATTTCGCCGGCGATGATCAGCAGCGCCATGGCAAAGGCGATGATCGCCTTTTCGGTGAAGTTGAAGGTCGCGTCGGAGAGGTTCCAGGCGTTAAGGAAATAGGGCGAGGCGAGCGAATTGGCGATGAAGATGAGGATCGCGACGCCAAGCAGCAACACTTCCCAGCTGGCCATGATACGGCTGAGCGGTGTGCCGAGTTTGTCGGGAATGATGCGCGATGCCTGTGAGGGTTGGGAATTCGTGCTCATGCAGATGCTTCCTTGCCATGATCTGCCGCGGCGCGGTCACGCAGGATGATGCGGCCTTTTCTGGCCTCGGCGCGGGCGTTGAAGACGACGGCGAGCACGATGACCACGCCGGAAATCGCCATCTGCGCGAAGGGCGAGATGCCGATGACGGGCAGCGCGTTCTTGATGACGCCGAGGAACAGCGCGCCGAGTACCGCACCAGCCACGGAGCCGATGCCGCCGGCAATCGAGATGCCGCCGATCACATTGGCCGCGACGCTGTCCAGCTCGAAACCGGCGGCGATATCCACATAGGCGACGGCGTAACGCGACACCCAGAGATAGCTGGCGAGACCGGCCAAAGCGCCCGACAGCACGAAGGCGAAGAAGCGGGTGCGGCCGACATCGATGCCCGCATAGACGGCAGCACTGGGATTGCCGCCGGAAGCGTAAGCGGAGCGGCCGAAGGAACTGCGGGTAAGCACCAGCCAGGCCCCGGCGATGATGAGAATGGCGACCCAGGACAGAACCGGCATGCCGAGGATCATCGTGCGCGGCACATTAAGGAAGGTCGGCGAAAACTGATGTGCATTCACCCAGCCGCCGCCCGACAGCACGAAAGCCATGCCGCGATAGATGGTGAGCGTGCCGAGCGTCACGACAATGGGCGGAATGCCGAGCCACCAGACCAGCACGCCGTTGAGCGAACCCAGAAACGCACCGATGCCGACCGCCATGACGATGAGCAGCGGCAGGGGCACGCCCGGAAAGGCGGCATTGGTCATCGCCACCGCCATGCCGGTAAAAGCGAGATTGGCGGCGACTGAAAGGTCGATGGATTTGGTGAGAATGACCGCCATCTGGCCAAGCGCCAGAATGATGAGGATGGACGTGTCATTGAAGATATTGACGAGATTGCCGGGCCGGCCGAAGCCGGGCGCGCGCAGCGCAAAGCCGGCGATCATGATGAGGATGATGCCCGCCAGCAGCCATTCGCGATTTTTGAGTAGACGTTGCATGTTCGTGGCCCCTCTCAGGCATTGCCGGTGGCGGCGCGCACCAGCTTTTCCGGAGAAAAATCGGCACGTTCGAACTGGCCCGCCATCAGACCTTCGCGCATGACGATGGCGCGGTCGGACATGCCGAGGATTTCGGGAAGTTCGGATGAAATCATGATGATCGATAGGCCTTCGGCCGCAAGCTCGCTGATGAAGCCATGCACGGCAGCCTTGGAGCCGATATCGATACCCTTGGTGGGCTCGTCGAGAATGATGACCTTCGGTTTCGTGGCAAGCCACTTGCCGATCACCACTTTCTGCTGGTTGCCGCCCGAAAGCGTGCCGACCGGCACCGAAAGCGCAGCCGCGCGCAGATCGAGCCGCGCGGCATATTTGCGCGCCAGTGCGAATTCATTGGCTGCGGTCAGAAACCCCTTGCGCGATGTGCGGGTGAGGGAGGGCAACGACATGTTCTGATAGATCGGCATATCCAGCGCCAGCCCGTGGCGGCCGCGCTCCTCCGGCACGTAGACGATGCCGGCGCGGATCGCATCTTCCGGCGAACGGATGGTGAGCGGCTGGCCGTCCAGCGTCACCTGCCCGGACGCCGGCCGGGTGATGCCGAACAGCGACTGGCAGAGTTCGGAGCGTCCGGCGCCGATCAGCCCGTAAAGGCCGAGAATTTCGCCCTTGCGCAGCTCAAGGGAGATGTCGCGGAATTCCGTCTGGTGCGAATAGTTGTGGACTGAAAGTACCGTCGGACCAAGGGTGACGGCCTGCTTCGGGAAGGCATTCGTCACGTCGCGGCCAACCATAAGCCGCACGATTTCATCCTGCGGGGTGGTGGCAAGCGTGCCGGCGCCGACCATTTTCCCGTCACGGAAGACGGCATAATTCTCGGCTATTTCATAGACTTCATCAAACTTGTGGCTGATGAAGAGGATCGCCTTGCCCTGCCGCTTCAGGTTTTCGACGATGCGGAAGAGATCGTCGATCTCCTTGCGGGAGAGAGCGGCGGTCGGCTCGTCCATGATGACGATGCGGGCCTCGACCGATAGTGCCCGGGCGATGGCGACCAGATGGCGCTGGGCGATCGACAGGTCTTTCAGCCGGATGGTAGGATCGATGGTGCTTTCCAGTTGTTCCAGCAGAATTCTGGCGCGCGTATTGATGGTCTTCCAGTCGATCAGGCCGAAACGGCCTTTGGGGGCATGGCCGAGGAAGATGTTTTCGCCGACCGAGAGCTCGTCGAACAGCACGGTTTCCTGATGAATGGCGGTGACGCCGGCATCGATGGCGTCCTGTGCGCTGTGGAAGTGGACGGCCTTGCCATCCAGCATGATTTCGCCCTCGTTCGGGCGGTAGATGCCGGTGAGGATCTTGACCAGCGTGGATTTGCCCGCGCCGTTCTCGCCGATCAGCGCGGTGACCTTGCCGGGATAAAGCGCGATATCGACGCCATCCAGCGCCTTGACGCCGGGGAATATCTGGCTGATGCCGCGCATTTCCAGAATGGGCGTGGGGCTGGAAGCCTCTGTCATGTTTATGGTCTGGGTTTCAGCACGCATCATTCCGTCTTACCGGTCTATTTGATTGAAACGGCGAGGGGCACCCCCCTCTGTCCTGCCGGGCATCTCCCCCTCAAGGGGGGAGATCGGCAAGCGGATAGCACCTCGCCCTATGGAACGAGCGAGTGCCGCATATCGATCTCCCCCTTTGAGGGGGAGATGTCCGGCAGGGCAGAGGGGGGTGCCCTCCACGCACTGCCGTCACTTCTCAGATCAGAAAATCTTCGAGAACTGATCGATATTCTTCGCGTCGTAGATGAACGGATCGGCCATGGCCGCTTCGCTGTTTTCGCCAACCTTGATCTTGCCCATGCGGCCGGCTTCGATTTCCGAGCCCGGCTTGCCATCGGTTTCGCCCTTCACGAGGCGATAGGCGATCTGGGTGGCGGAATAACCGAGGTCGATCGGGTTCCAGATGGCGAATTCCTTGGTGGCGCCCGACTTGATGGCGCCGGCCATTTCGGACGGCAGGCCAAGGCCGGTCACGAAGACCTGGCCGATCTTGCCCGCATCCTTCACGGCCTGCGAAGCGGCGAGAACGCCGACCGTCGTCGGAGCGACGATGACCTTCACGTTCGGCTGAGAGGAGAGCAGTCCCTGCGCTTCGCGGTAGCTCTTGTCGGCCAGGTCGTCACCATAAACGGTGGTCACGAGGTTGAGGCCGGGGAAATCCTTCAGCTGCTTCTTCATCTCGCCGATCCAGACATTCTGGTTCGTGGAGGTGGTGGTGGCGGAAAGGATGGCGAAGTCGCCCTTGCCGCCTTCCAGATGGGCTGCGGCGAGCTGCAGGCACATCTTGCCGATCAGCGCGTTGGAGGACGGATTGAGCTGGAGAATACGGCCTTCAGGCGCCACGCCGGAATCCCAGGAAATGACTTTGATGCCGCGCTGGGTGGCCTTCTTGAGCGCCGGAACGACCGCGTCGGGGTCGTTGGCGGAAATGGCGATGGCATCGACGCCCTGTGCGATCAGCGAATTGATGACTTCGATCTGGCCTTCCGCCGTGGTGCTGGTCGGACCCGTATAGATGATCTTCACGCCGCCAAGGTCCTTCGCGGCCTCTTCGGCACCCTTGTTGGCGGCTTCGAAAAAGCCGTTGCCGAGCGATTTGACCACCAGTGCGATCTTGACGTCGGCGGCCTGGGCAACGCTGCCAAGTCCTGCGACAGAAAGAGCAGCGCTGAGCGCAAGAGCGCTCGTCAATGTTCTGCGTGTAAGTTTCATGACCCTTTTTCCTCCCGTTTTGAAACCTGTTCTTCCCTTCGGCGCTCCTCAGGCAACCGAAGAGGAATCCTCCTCATCCGGCGGGCCGGCGATCTTGCCATCCCCCACCGCACCGGCGATCAGCAATTCGACACCGGCATTTTCGACCATTTTCGCCGCCTCATCCGAAATCCCGTCATCGGTGATGATGGTCGAGACGTTTTCGAGCGGGCAGAGAATGAGGCTGGATCGTTTCCTGAATTTCGAGGAATCGACCATGACGATCAGCTCCTCGGCCTGCCGCATCAGCTTCTGCTCGCTCTGGATCACCAGCGCGTCGGATTCCATGATGCCGAGCGCGCCCACGCCCTGCGCGCCGAGAAAGATCCGTCGCGCATAAAAATTGCGGATTGCGTCGTTCTCGAAGGGCGAGAGGATGAGGCTCTGATCGCGATAGATCGCGCCGCCCGGCACATTGACGTTGCATTTGGAATGTTTGACGAGATGCTCGGCAATGGCGAAGGAATTGGTCATCACCTGCAGGCGGCGCGCCGCCATGTAATGCACCATCTGAAATGTCGTCGTGCCGCCATTCAGGATGATCGCGTCACCATCATTGCAGAGATCAACCGCCTTGCGCGCAATTGCGCGTTTCTTGTCGATGTTGACTGATTCGGACACGCGGAAGGGGCGTGCGGCGAGATTGCCGAGCTGCGGCGGATGCACCGCCTCCGCCCCGCCACGCACACGCCGCAACTTTCCCTGAACGTGCAAGGACGCGATATCCCTGCGGATCGTCGCTTCCGACGCATCCGTCAGTTCGGCAATATCTTGCACCGTCACGACAGCTTTTTCCTGTGTGGCGCTCAAGATGATGCGATGGCGTTCGCGTTCGTGCATGGGGTCCTCCTGACCGTGATTTATTCGCAATCTCTTTACGTTGTCAATCAAGAACGATCAAATTAATCAATATCGCGCTGCAACATGAAAATTTATGATCGTTTTTGATTGACATTGTGCTTTTGGATGCGCGATACCTGCCATCAAAGGAGGCGGGCCGGTGTCGGCTCCGCGAATGCACATAGATGTGGGAGGAAGACATGACGGGTAAATCCCGCCTTCTCGAAAGCCGTTGGGACGATGCTTACGCCAAAACGCTCGATGAGCCTGGCAAGCTGCTTTACCGTTCCAATCTGCTGGGCGCCGATAAGCGCATCACCAATTACGGTGGCGGCAACACCTCCACAAAGGTGCTGGAGGCCGATCCGCTGACCGGCGAGAAGGTCCGCGTCATGTGGGTGAAGGGGTCCGGCGGCGATGTCGGTACCATCAAGCTGGACGGTTTCGCCACGCTTTATCTCGACAAGCTGGAAGCGTTGAAGGGCATCTACAAGGGTGTCGAGGATGAAGACCGCATGGTTGGTTTCCTGCCGCACTGCACCTTCAATCTCAACCCGCGCGCCGCCTCCATCGATACGCCGCTGCATGGTTTCGTGCCTTATGATCATGTCGATCACATGCATCCGGACGCGATCATCGCGATTGCCGCTTCGAAGAACTCGAAGGAGCTGACGCAGCAGATTTTCGGCGATGAGATCGGCTGGCTGCCCTGGCGTCGTCCCGGTTTCCAGCTGGGGCTCGATCTGGAGGCTTTCGTCAAGGCCAACCCCAAGGCCAAGGGCGTCGTGCTGGAAAGCCACGGTCTCTTCACCTGGGATAATGACGCCAAGGCCTGCTACGAACTGACGCTTGCCATCATCAACAGGGCGATCGAATGGTTTGCGGCGAAGACCGAAGGCAAGGTAATTTTCGGTGGTGCGGTGGCCAAAAGCCTGCCGGTGGCCGAACGCCGCGCCATTGCCGCCCGGCTGATGCCGGAAATCCGTGGCCGCATCGGCCGCGAGGAGCGCAAGCTCGGTCATTTCGACGATCAGGATGCAGTTCTGGAATTCGTCAATTCGAAGGACCTGAAGCCGCTTGGGAACCTCGGCACATCCTGCCCCGACCATTTCCTGCGCACAAAAATCCGTCCGCTGATCCTCGATCTCGATACCGCGAAACCCGATGTGGACGCGCTGACGGCTGGTCTGGACAAAGCGCTTGAGGCTTACCGCGCCGACTACAGCCGCTATTACGAGGCCTGCCGCCACGATAACTCGCCAAAAATGCGCGATCCGAACCCGGTGATCTTCCTGATCCCCGGTGTCGGCATGTTGTCCTTTGCCAAGGACAAGGCCACCGCCCGCATCGCCGGCGAATTCTACGTGAACGCGATCAACGTCATGCGCGGTGCATCCACCGTGTCGGACTATCAGGGCCTGCCGGAGCAGGAAGCCTTCGATATCGAATATTGGCTGCTGGAAGAAGCAAAGCTGCAGCGCATGCCGAAGCCAAAAAGCCTTGCCGGCCGGGTGGCCTTCGTCACCGGCGGCGCAGGTGGCATCGGCCGGGCAACGGCGGAACGGTTGGCGGGCGAGGGCGCCTGCGTGGTTCTGGCCGATATTGACGAAGCCGCGCTGGAGGCTGCCAGGGGCGATTTTGCCAAGCGCTACAGCACTGACGCGGTGCGCACCGTCAAGCTTGACGTGACGCAGGAAGATGCGGTCATTTCCGCTTTCGCGGAAGCGAGCGTGGAATTCGGCGGCGTGGATATTCTCGTTTCCAATGCCGGCATCGCTTCTTCCGCTCCGGTGGAAGATACGACGCTTGCCATGTGGAACAAGAATATCGACATTCTCGCCACCGGTTATTTCCTCGTCTCGCGAGAAGCGTTCCGGCTGCTGCGGCGGCAGAATCTCGGTGGCAACGTCGTCTTCGTCGCTTCCAAGAACGGCCTTGCTTCTTCGCCCAATGCATCGGCCTATTGCACGGCCAAGGCTGCGGAAATTCATCTCGCCCGTTGCCTTGCGCTCGAAGGGGCGGAAGCCGGCATTCGCGTCAACACCGTCAATCCCGACGCCGTGCTGCGCGGCTCGAAAATCTGGAGCGGCGAGTGGCGTGAACAGCGCGCGGCCTCCTCCAAGATCGAGGTGACTGATCTTGAGGAACATTACCGCAAGCGCTCGATGCTGAAGCTCAATGTGTTTCCGGAAGATATCGCCGAAGCGATCTACTTCCTGGCGTCCGACGCTTCCGCCAAGTCCACCGGTAACATCATCAATGTCGATGCCGGTAATGCGCAGAGTTTTACGCGATAATAGGGGACGGTGACAGGCGGGGCACCGCCGGGATGACCGGGGAGGAAGAGATGACCGAGACGAAAATCGCCGCCGATGTAATCACGGACGAAAACGAAAAGCGCGCCGGCGCACAGAAGGACGATTATCAGGCGTTGGGCAACCAGCTCGCCCGTCGCAAGATCGATATTGACGCGATCACCGCCAAGGTGGCGGAATTTTTCGTCGCCGTGCCTTCGTGGGGCGTCGGCACGGGCGGCACGCGCTTTGCCCGCTTTCCGGGCACGGGGGAGCCACGCGGCATTTTCGACAAGCTGGACGATTGCGCCGTCATCAACCAGCTGACGCGGGCAACGCCCAACGTCTCCCTGCATATTCCGTGGGACAAGGAAGACCCGAAGCGATTGAAAGCCCATGCCGATGCGCTGGGTCTCGGCTTCGACGCCATGAACTCCAACACCTTTTCGGATGCGCCGGGCCAGAGCAATTCCTACAAATATGGTTCGCTCAGCCACACGGACGCCGCCACGCGCAGGCAGGCGGTTGAGCACAACATCGAATGTATCGAAATCGGTAACGCCATCGGCTCCAAGGCGCTGACGGTGTGGGTGGGCGATGGTTCGAACTTCCCCGGCCAGAGCAACTTCACCAGAAGTTTCGAGCGTTATCTCGCCGGCATGGCCGATATCTACAAGGCGCTGCCGGATGACTGGCGCATCTTTTCCGAACACAAGATGTATGAGCCGGCCTTTTATTCCACCGTCGTGCAGGATTGGGGCACCAATTACCTGATCGCCAATACGCTGGGCGAAAAGGCCTTCTGCCTCGTCGATCTCGGCCACCATGCGCCGAACACCAATATCGAGATGATCGTCGCCCGGCTCATCCAGTTCGGCAAGCTTGGCGGCTTCCATTTCAACGACAGCAAATATGGCGATGACGATCTGGATGCCGGCTCGATCGAGCCTTACCGCCTGTTCCTGGTTTTCAACGAGCTGGTGGATGCCGAACATCGCGGCGTGAAGGGTTTCCATCCGGCCCATATGATCGACCAGTCGCACAATGTGACCGATCCGATCGAAAGCCTGATCTCCAGCGCCAATGAAATCCGCCGCGCCTATGCGCAGGCCTTGCTGGTGGATCGCGCGGCTCTCGATGGCTACCAGCAGGACAATGATGCGCTGATGGCTTCCGATACGCTGAAGCGGGCCTACCGTACCGATGTCGAGCCGATCCTTGCGCAGGCCCGGCAACTGGCCGGCGGCGCGATCGATCCGGTCGCGACTTACCGGGCGAGCGGTTATCGCAAGCGGGTGGCGGCGGAACGTCCGGCTTCGGTTGGCGGTAGCGGGGGTATCGTTTAGGGGTAGGATGACATTCCCGCATCCGTCATCCTGGCCTTATGCCGGGATCCGGCGCGATCAAGTCTTTGATCACGAAAGACTTGCTTCTCACGGCGCAGACGCGCCGTGGCTGGATGCCGGATCAGGTCCGGCATGACGACAGAAATGTCTCAGATATTCCTTGTCACTTCAGCAACTCTTCAGCCCTGCTTCTTCACTCCCCCGAAGGCGACCGCCGGCGCACCTGAAACGTATGCTCCGGCCCCGGAAACGCGCCGGAGCGCACCTCATCGGCATAAGCCGCTGCGGCTTCTGAAGCCGCCGTGCCGAGATCGGCGTAACGCTTCACGAATTTCGGTTTGAAATCGGAAAACAGCCCGAGCATATCGTCGGAAACCAGCACCTGCCCGTCACAGGCCGGCGATGCGCCGATGCCGATGGTGGGGGCTGCGAGTTTTTCGGTCAGTTCGCGCGCAAGCGGCTCGACTGTGCCTTCCACGACGATGGCGAAGGCGCCGGCCTGATCGACCGCAATCGCGTCGCGCCAGATTTTCTGCGTTTCCGCATCCGAATGGCCGAGCGAGCGGAAGCCGCCGGCGGTGTGGACGAGCTGGGGCATCAGCCCGACATGGCCGAAGACGGGAATGCCACGCGCGACGAGAAAGGCGATGGTCTCGGCCATTTCTTCGCCACCCTCCAGCTTCACGCCATCGCAGCCAGTCTCCTGCATCAGCCGCACCGCGTTGCGGAAGGCCTGTTCCTTGGATTCCTGGTAGGTTCCGAAGGGAAGATCGACAATGACGCAGGCATGTTCGACGCCGCGCATGACGGCCCGGCCATGGGCGATCATCATGTCCAGTGTGACGCCGACCGTCGTCTCCATGCCGTAAAGCACCATGCCCACGGAATCGCCCACCAGCAGCAGGTCGCAATGCGGATCGAGCAGCCGGGCGATCGGCGTCGTATAGGCGGTGAGGCAGACGATGCGCGCCTCGCCTTTCATCTGGCGGATGGAGGCCGTCGTCAGCCGCTTGTGTTTTCCATGGGCGCTCATGGGGCAGCCTCCCGTTGACCGATCCTGTCGCGCCTGATGACGCGGTTGTCGAGAAGCCTCGTGCTGCCGACCCGCACGAACAGCGCCACAAGCACGGCGCCCGCCTGCAATGAAGCGAGGGGGGCGAGCGTATCGGGATCGCGCACCGCGACCACTTCCGGCGATGCCAGCGGCTCGGCGGCGATGAATTTTTCTATTGCCGCTTCGAAGGCTGCCGGGTTGTCGAGGCCCTCATTATAAAGCCGTTCCGCCTCTTCGAGTGCGCGCGGCACGATGACGGCGGCGGCGCGTTCCTCGGGGCTCAGATAGACATTGCGCGAAGAACAGGCGAGCCCATCCGCCTCCCGCACCGTGGCGACGGGCACGACCCGCACCGGCTGGGCAAGGTCTTCGACCATGCGGCGGATCAGCGTCACCTGCTGATAGTCCTTTTCGCCAAAATAGGCGGCATCCGGCTGGACGAGATTAAAAAGCTTGGTCACGACCGTTGTGACACCGGCAAAGTGCCCCGGTCGCACCGCGCCTTCCAGCTGGCTGCCCAGTTCGGGCACATCCACAACCGTCGACATCGGGCGTGGATACATTTCCGAGACTTCGGGCGCGAAGAGAATATCGACGCCCGCTTCCTCTAAAAGCGCGCTGTCGCGGGCGAGGTTGCGCGGATAACGGGCCAGATCTTCATTCGCCCCGAATTGCAGCGGGTTGACGAAGATCGAGACCACCGTGACGTCGTTTTCCGCCTTGGCTTTGGCAACCAGTGTGAGGTGGCCGATATGGAGAAAACCCATGGTCGGTACGAAGCCGATCGTCTTGTCCTCGCGGCGAAAGGCGGCAATCGCATCCCGCAATTCGGCGACGGTTTTAACAAGGCGCATAGGGTCTCCTCCGGCTCCCCGATCGCCGTCCGGCGAAAGGTGCTGGATAGAACGCGATTTGCTGAACGGGGTCAACGGACGCATCGGATTTATATCGATTGAGCCGATGGCGGCGTTCGAAAAGCGCGGTAGTCATTTCACCCAGAGCGGTTTCCTTTTTTCGGCAAAGGCGAGCCGCCCCTCCTGCGCCTCGTCGCTGCCGCTGATCGTTGCAATGACGCCTTCGGCAAAAGCGAGCCGCTCGCGGGATGGCATGCGGCGCATCGTCTGCAGGGCCGTCTTTCCGGCTGCGATGGCGCCCGGCGCATTCTGCCGCAGGAGGGCGAGAACCGCCTCGACCACGCCGTCGAGTTCAGCCGATGGCACGACGCGATTGATGAGACCAAGGCGGTGGGCTTCGACAGCGGTGATCGGCAGGCCGAGATAGGCCATTTCCTGAAGCCGGTTCATGGGTATTTTCGCCAGAAGCTGCGCCGCCACCATGGCCGGGAAAAGCCCGACCCGCACTTCCGGCAGGCCGAATTCCGCATGATCGGCGGCATAGGCAAGGTCGCAGGCGGCGACAAGGCCGAGCCCGCCGGCCAGAACCCGGCCATTGATGCGGGCAATGACGGGCTTGTCACAGCCCTCGATGGCGCGCATCACGTCGGCGATGGGGTTCGTTCCGTCCCGTGAAAGGAACATGCCGCCCGCGCTCTCCTTCAGGTCGGCCCCGGAGCAGAAGCTGCGGTCGCCTGCCGCGGTTATCACCACGGCGCGCAGGCCGCCGTCGCCGGATGCTTTCCGGATTGCGGCGGTCAACGCATCCGTCATTGCGGCATTCAGGGCGTTGTGCACCTCTGGCCGGTTGAGCGTCAGCCACAGAACATCCTGGTGTGTCTCGCTCAACAACTCATTCGCCATGCGCATTTCCCTCCCTCTTTGCGGCAAGCAGGGCCTTGCCGGCGCGCGCCGCATTCGGCCTGCCCAGATGCCGGCTGATCCAGTCCCCGGTCTTCGCCACTGCCATCAGGTCGACACCGGTTTCGATGCCAAGCCCCTGCAGGAGATAAACGGCATCTTCGGTCGCGACATTGCCGCTAGCGCCCGGCGCGAAGGGGCAGCCGCCGAGCCCGGCCACGGAACTGTCAAAGACGATTATGCCTTCCTCAAGCGAGGCCAGCACATTGGCGACGCCCTGCCCATAGGTGTCATGAAAATGCATGGCGATTTTTTCGCGCGGGGTGCGGGCAGACACCCGTTCGATGACCTTGCGGATCAGGCCGGCCGTGCCGACGCCGATCGTATCGCCGAGGGAAATTTCGTAACAGCCCATGGCGACAAGCGCCTCAGCCATCGCGGCCACCTCGTCGGGTGCCACCGCGCCGTCATAGGGGCAGCCTGCGATGCAGGAGACGTAACCGCGCATAAGGATGTTTCTGCCAGCTGCTGCCTCCGCGACATCACGCAGGCGTTCAAGGCTTTCGGCGCGCGAGCAGCCGATATTATGTCGGCTGAAGCCTTCGGATGCGGAGACGAAAACGGCGATTTCCGTCACGCCAGCCTCAAGGGCGGCTTCGAAACCTTTCATATTGGGAACGAGTGCCGGATAGGCAGTGCCGGGTTGTCGTTGGAGACCCCGAAACACCGCCGCCGAATCCGCCATTTGCGGAACCTTTTTCGGCGACACGAAGGCGCCCGCCTCGACCGCCGGCAACCCCGCCGTGGCCAGCCGCTCGATCAGCTCGATCCTGATGGCGGTGGAAATCTCGGCGCTTTCGTTCTGCAGGCCGTCACGCGCGCCCACCTCGACGATCTTCACGCTGTGGGGCCAGTTCATCTCATGCGCCCTCCGGCTCGAAATCCACCAGCACCGCGCCAGCCGCGACCATATCGCCTTCGGCGCAATTGATGGCAGTGACGATGCCTTTCGCCGGCGCGCGGATCGTGTGCTCCATTTTCATCGCCTCCATCACCACCAGCGCCGCGCCGGCTTCAACCGCCGCTCCGTTCTCGCTCAGCAATGCGCGGATGACGCCGGGCATGGGCGCTTCCAGACCACCGGTATGAGTGGAGGAATCCGCAATATCGACGGGGTCCGGCTGGCTGATGCGATAGTGCTCGCCACCCAGAAAAAGCGCGTGGCTGTTACCTTCGGCAAAGAAATGGCCCTGCCTTTTCCCGTCGCCCACGGTCGCCTGTAATTCACCGTCGTCCGAGAGCTTGCCACAGGCGCGGATGGTCCGCGCGCCGATCTCCAGTGAAAAACCGTCCGCCTCATGCGAGACCCGGACCTCGTGCGGCTGGTGATCGAATATAAAATGCAGGTTCTCCCGCGCCGGTGCGTTGAGGCGAAAGGCGTTGGTGGTGTTCCATGGGCTATGGGGATCGGCCGGTGGTCGGGAATGGATATTGCCGGTTTTCCGCCGCGACAGCAGCAGGCCGAGCGCGGCCATGGCGATCCGGTTCTCATCCGTGGCGGCGGAGGCAAAAAGCGCTGCCTCGTTGCGGGTTATGAAGCCGGTATCGAGATCGGCGGCGGCAAAGGCATCGAGCCCGGCAAGCCGCGTCAGGAAGGCGGCATTGCTGGTCACGCCGCAGATCGCCAGTTTTTCCAGCGCGAGCCGCAGCCGTCGCACGGCGGAGGGGCGGTCCGTGTCCCAGACGATCAGCTTGGCGATCATCGGATCGTAATGCACGGTGATGGCGTCGCCGGCACGAATGCCGCTGTCTATCCTGATATGAGGGCTTTCATCCGGAAAGACGAGATGGCTGACCGTGCCGATAGACGGCAGGAAATCATGTGCCGGGTCTTCGGCATAGATGCGGGCCTCGATGGCGTGGCCATTGATGCGGAGGTCGGCCCAGTCTTCCGGCAGCGCTTCGCCATTGGCGACACGGATCTGCCATTCGACCAGATCGAGGCCGGTAATATATTCCGTCACCGGATGTTCGACCTGAAGCCTGGTATTCATTTCCATGAAATAGAAATCGCCGGACGGGTCGAGCAGGAATTCCACCGTTCCCGCGCCGCGATAATCGATGGCGCGGGCGGCGGCGACCGCTGCCTCATACATGCGCTGCCGAAGCCCGTCCGGCAGGCCGGGGGCGGGGGCCTCCTCTATCACCTTCTGGTGCCGGCGCTGGATCGAGCAGTCGCGCTCGAAAAGCGAAACACAGGTGCCATGGCCATCGGCAAAGACCTGCACTTCCACATGGCGTGGCCGCTCCAGATATTTTTCGATCAGCATGCGGTCATTGCCGAAGGCGGCCAGCGCTTCGCGTTTGGCACCGACAAGCTCCGCCGCAAAGCCGCTCTTCTGCCGGACGACACGCATGCCCTTGCCGCCGCCGCCGGCAGACGCCTTGAGCAGCACCGGATAACCGATCTTGTCGGCCTCGCTTGCCAGCCGTTTCTCCGCCTGCTCATCGCCGTGATAACCCGGCACGACGGGAACGCCAGCCTTCGCCATCAGCGCCTTCGCCTCGCTCTTTCCGCCCATGGCGCGGATTGCTTGTGGCGGCGGGCCGATGAAAACGAACCCTGCGGCGGCACAGGCTTCGGCGAAAGCGGCGTTCTCGGAGAGAAAGCCGTAACCCGGATGGATCGCCTCCGCGCCGGTTGTTTTTGCCGCCGCGATGATTTTTTCCGCATCGAGATAGGAGGCCCGCGCCGGCGCGGGGCCGATGCCGATGGCCTCATCGGCCAGCGCCACATGCATGGCGTTTCGGTCGGCATCCGAATAGACCGCCACTGTGCGGATGCCCATCTTGGCGGCGGTGCGGATGATGCGGCAGGCGATTTCGCCCCTGTTGGCGATCAGTATTTTCGAGAACATCGTCGCCTCACATCCTGAATATGCCAAAACGGGTGGGTTCTATCGGTGCGTTAAGCGCGGCGGAAAGACCAAGGCCGAGCACCAGACGGGTATCTTTCGGATCGATGATGCCGTCATCCCAGAGTCTCGCGCTGGCATAATAGGGATGGCCTTCCCGTTCGTATTTTTCCCGGATCGGCTGCTTGAACGCCTCTTCGCCTTCCTTCGACCAGTGGCGGCCATCAGCCTCGATGCCGTCGCGGCGGATCTGCGCAAGAACCGAGGCGGCCTGTTCGCCGCCCATGACGGAAATGCGGGCATTCGGCCACATCCACAGGAAGCGCGGTGAGTAGGCGCGGCCGCACATGCCGTAATTGCCGGCCCCGAAAGAGCCGCCGATGATGACGGTGAATTTCGGCACTTTTGCCGATGCGACGGCAGTGACGAGCTTGGCACCATCCTTGGCGATGCCACCCGCCTCATAGGCCTTGCCGACCATGAAGCCAGTGATGTTCTGCAGGAATACCAGCGGAATGCCGCGCTGGCAGCAGAGTTCGATGAAATGCGCGCCCTTCAGCGCCGATTCCGAAAAGAGAATGCCATTATTGGCGATGATGCCGACGGGATAGCCGTGAATATGGGCGAAACCACAGACCAGCGTTGTGCCGTAAAGTGCCTTGAACTCATCGAATTCCGAACCGTCGACCAGACGCGCGATGATTTCCCGCACCTCGAAGGGTTTTCGCGTATCGGCGGGAACGATGCCGTAAAGCTCGTCGGGCGGGTAAAGCGGTTCTGCCGGTTCGCGGATATCCAGCTGCACCTGTTTGCGGCGGTTGAGGGTGGAGACGATCCGCCGGGTCAGCGCCAGCGCGTGGCGGTCGTCGCGGGCATAATGATCGGTAACGCCGGATTGGCGGGAATGCACATCCGCGCCGCCGAGATCCTCCGCGCTCACCACCTCGCCGGTCGCTGCCTTCACCAGCGGTGGGCCACCGAGAAAGATCGTGCCCTGATTTTTGACGATGACGGACTGATCGCTCATGGCCGGCACATAGGCCCCGCCCGCGGTGCAACTGCCCATCACCACGGCGATCTGGGCAATGCCGGCGGCGGACATATTGGCCTGATTATAGAAGATACGGCCGAAATGATCCCGGTCGGGAAAGACTTCGTCCTGATTGGGCAGGTTCGCGCCGCCGGAATCCACGAGGTAAATGCAGGGCAGGCGGTTCTCCGTGGCGATCTCCTGCGCACGCAGATGCTTCTTCACCGTCAGCGGATAATAGGTTCCGCCCTTCACCGTCGCATCATTGGCGACGATCACGCACTCGCGGCCCGAGACCCGACCGATGCCGGTGACGATGCCGGCGGCAGGAACGGGTTCGTCATAGACGTCGTAAGCTGCAAATTGCGAAAATTCGAGGAATGGACTGCCGGAATCGAGAAGTGCTTCGATGCGGTCGCGCGCCAGCAATTTGCCGCGGGAAAGATGCCGTTCGCGGGCCTTTTCGCCGCCGCCTCTGGAGATTTTTTCGACGTGCTGCCGCAGGTCATCCACCAGATCCGACATGAATTCCACATTGGCGGCAAAGGTTGGATCGCGGTTCAGACTGGATGTAAGCTTCATCGCATTCCTCACCCGTTGCCCTTGACGAGTTCGCGGCCGATCAGCATCCGGCGGATTTCGCTGGTGCCTGCGCCGATTTCATAAAGCTTGGCGTCGCGCAGCAGCCGTCCGGCCGGGCTTTCATTGACGTAGCCGGAGCCGCCAAGAAGCTGGATCGCATCCAGCGCCACCTGTGTCGCCCGCTCGGCGGCAAACAAAATCGCGCCCGCCGCGTCCTGTCTCGTGATACGGCCATTGTCGCAGGCCCGCGCCACGGCATAGACATAGGCGCGCGACGCATTCATGGCCGAATAGATATCGGCAAGCTTGCCCTGCACCAGCTGGAATTCGCCGATTGGCTTGCCGAACTGCTTGCGTTCGCGGGCATAGGGCAAAACCAGATCGATTGCCGCCTGCATGATGCCAACAGGGCCGGCGGCCAGTACGGCACGCTCGTAATCCAGCCCGCTCATCAGCACCGTCACGCCATCATTGAGACGTCCGAGAATGTTTTCCTCCGGCACCTCGCAATCCTCGAACACCAGTTCCGAGGTGGGCGAGCCGCGCATGCCGAGCTTGTCGAGTTTCTGGGCCGGGCGAAACCCCTTGAAGCCCTTTTCGATCAGAAAGGCGGTGATACCGCGTGGGCCGACAGAGGGATCCGTCTTGGCATAGACCACCAGCGTATCGGCCTCGTGGCCATTGGTGATCCACATTTTCGCGCCGTTCAGCACATAGCGGTCGCCCCTGCGTTCCGCTTTCAGCCGCATCGACACGACATCCGACCCGGCTTCCGTCTCGCTCATGGCGAGCGAGCCGACATGTTCGCCCGAAATGAGCTTTGGCAGATATCTGCTTTTCTGTTCTTGCGTTCCCCAGCGATAAATCTGGTTGATGCAGAGATTGGAATGAGCGCCATAGGAAAGGCCGATGGAAGCGGAAGCCCGGCTCATCTCCTCCATCGCCACGCAATGGGCGAGATAACCCATGTCGGCACCGCCGAATTCCTCCGATACGGTGATGCCATGCAGGCCGAGCTGGCCCATTTCCGGCCAGAGCTTTCGTGGGAACCGGTCATCGCGGTCGATTTCGGCGGCCAGCGGGGCAATTTTATCGTCGGCGAATGCTCTTGCGCTGTCGCGCAATGCTGCGATTTCCGGACCGAGATCGGCATCGAAAATGGCGGCGAGGTTCAAACTCATCGCGTCTCCTCCTCCGGACGGCAACAGCTACCGTCCCTTTTGTCAGCAGCCGGCGCCTCCTCCGCGCCGGCAACCCATGATTATGGCGCGTCACCTCCGGTGAAGGCGGCGGAACGGCGCACGAATGTCTTGATGGCAAAATTGGACTGGATGCGCGACACGCCGGGAACCGTGGTCAGAAAATCCAGAAGCTCCTGATAATGCGGCAGATCCCGAACCATGGCGTGGATCAGGTAATCGGAACTGCCGCTCGTCTGGTAACCGCCCACCACTTCGGGAATGGAGGCGACATGGTGCTCGAAGGTCGTCAGCGCTTCCTTGATCTGCCGTTCCAGCGTGACGGAGATGAAGACGCCCATATTGCCGAGCAGCCGGTTCTCATCGAACACGGCGGTATAACCGCGAATGATGCCTTCCTCTTCCAGCTTGCGCACACGCCGCAGCGTCGGCGTGAAGGAAAGGCCGATGCGGGCCGCGAGATCGCGCCAGCTCACCCGCCCGTCATCGCCGAGCACATGCAGAATCTTCCGGTCGAAACTGTCGAGCTCAATCATGGATCATTTGCTCTATGATATGACTATTTGTTGGATCAAAGATATCGCCAATCAAAAAACTGTCAATCAAAATAGCTTTGAAATGAATTCGAGATAGTGATAGCGTTCACATCAGTCGCGGTCTGGAGGAGATCGCGGCGATGGTCGTTTTCTCAAGCGGGAGGGCGACTAAAGGGAGGTGAATTTGGCTGTGCATGACCCTGTCGTGATCGTCGGGGCTGCCCGTACTGCTATGGGTGGGTTCCAGGGCGAATTCAAATCGGTGGCCGCGCCCGATCTCGGGGCGGCGGCGATCCGTGCAGCCGTCGAAAGGGCCGAGGTTCCGTTTTCCGACATCGAGGATGTGCTGATGGGCTGTGTGCTCACGGCCGGACAGGGGCAAGCTCCGGCCAGGCAGGCGGCCATTGCCGCCGGCATTCCCAATTCGATCGGCGCGACAACCGTCAACAAGATGTGCGGCTCGGGCATGAAGGCGATCATGCTGGCGCACGACCAGATTGCAGCGGGAAGCTCTTCCATCGTGCTTGCGGGCGGCATGGAAAGCATGAGCAACGCGCCCTATCTGCTGGACCGCGCCCGCAACGGCTATCGTCTCGGCCACGGCAAGCTCACCGATCACATGTTTCTCGACGGCCTCGAAGACGCCTATGAAAAGGGCCGGCTGATGGGCACGTTCGCGGAGGATTGTGCTGAAGCCTACCAATTTACCCGTGCCATGCAGGATGATTTTGCACTCGCCTCACTGGAACGGGCGCGGCGCGCCATAACAGAAGGTGCCTTCGACGCGGAAATCACGCCCGTCGGCGATATTTCCGTAGACGAGCAGCCGGGCAAGGCGAAGCCTGAAAAAATACCGCAGCTGAAGCCCGCCTTTCGCGATGGCGGAACGGTGACGGCGGCCAATTCCAGTTCCATTTCCGATGGTGCGGCCGCTCTCGTTCTCATGCGCCGCTCCGAAGCGGAAAAGCGCGGCCTTTCACCACTGGCAACCATTATCGGTCAGGCCTCCCATGCGGATGCACCCGCCGGATATCCAACGGCTCCCATCGGCGCGATGAAGAAGCTGTTCGATAAGACCGGCTGGGCGGCGAAGGATGTCGATCTGTTCGAAATCAACGAGGCCTTTGCCGTGGTGGCCATGGCGGCGATGCGCGATCTCGATCTGCCGCATGAGAAGGTGAATGTGCATGGCGGCGCCTGCGCGCTTGGCCATCCGATCGGCGCTTCCGGCGCAAGGATCGTCGTCACATTGCTGGCCGCCCTGCAACGTCATGGGCTGAAACGCGGCGTGGCCGCCGTCTGCATCGGCGGCGGCGAAGCAACCGCGCTCGGCATCGAGCGGCATTAAGGGGAGGCGGCGATGATCCTGAACGAAGCCCAGCAGCAGATCAGGGACATGGCCCGTGATTTCGCCCGGGAAAGGCTCGCCCCCGGCGCTGCTGCGCGTGACCGGGAAAGCCGGTTCCCGAAAGACGAATTGAAGGAAATGGGCGAACTCGGTTTCCTCGGCATGCTGGTTTCCGAGGACTATGGCGGGTCGGAAACCGGTGCCGTTGCTTATGCCCTGGCGCTGGAGGAAATCGCCGCCGGTGACGGCGCCTGTTCCACCATCATGAGCGTGCATAATTCGGTCGGCTGCGTGCCGATCCTGAAATTCGGCACCGAAGACCAGAAGCAACGCTTCCTGCCGAAACTGGCCTCCGGCGAATGGATCGGCGGTTTTGCGCTGACAGAACCGCAGGCCGGTTCCGATGCTTCCAATCTCAAGACCCGGGCGCGGCGGGATGGCGACCGCTATATTCTCGACGGCGCGAAGCAGTTCATCACTTCAGGCAAGAACGGTGATGTCGTCATCGTTTTCGCCGTTACCGATGCAGCGGCGGGCAAGAAGGGCATTAGCGCTTTCATCGTGCCGACGGATACGCCCGGTTACGAGGTCATAAGGGTCGAGGAAAAACTTGGTCTGCATTCGTCCGATACCTGCCAGATCGCCTTTACCGACATGGCCGTTCCAGCCGAACTGCGGCTTGGCGAAGAGGGGCAGGGTTATCGTATCGCGCTTGCCAATCTGGAAGGTGGCCGCATCGGCATCGCCGCGCAGGCCGTCGGCATGGCACAGGCCGCTTTCGAGGTGGCACGGGATTATGCCCGCGAGCGCAAGGCTTTCGGTCAGGCAATCATCGAACATCAGGCGGTAGCGTTCCGGCTGGCGGATATGGCGACGCGTATTGAGGCAGCGCGGCAACTGGTGCTGCATGCGGCGGCGTTGAAGGAGGCGGGCGAGCCCTGTCTTTCGGAAGCCTCTATGGCGAAGCTCTTTGCGTCCGAAATGGCCGAGCGCGTCTGCTCGGACGCCATCCAGATTCACGGCGGTTACGGCTACATGGCGGATTATCCGGTGGAGCGGATCTATCGCGATGTGCGCATCTGCCAGATTTACGAGGGAACCAGCGATGTCCAGCGGATGGTGATCGCGCGGAACCTTTGAGAGTTGTTTCACGGTCTGGAGGAGATCGTGACGGGAGGAGTAGAATGGATATAACCGAAACGCCACATCTCAGCCTGCATGTTCCGGAACCTGCGGTGCGGCCCGGCGGGGAGCCGGATTTCTCCAATGTGAAGATACCCAAGGCCGGTTCCGTGCCGCGCCCCGATGTGGATGCAGCGCCGGAAAGCATGCGCGATCTCGCCTATTCGATCATCCGCGTGCTCAATCATCAGGGCGAGGCTGTGGGGCCATGGGCGGGGCTGCTTTCGGATGAGGATTTGCTGGTCGGCCTGAAAAACATGATGCGGCTTCGGGCTTTCGATGCCCGCATGTTGATGGCGCAGCGGCAGGGCAAGACCTCGTTTTACATGCAGCATCTGGGAGAAGAGGCTGTCAGTTGCGCCTTCCGCAAGGCGCTCTCCAAGGGGGACATGAATTTCCCGACCTACCGGCAGGCGGGTCTTTTGATCGCCGATGATTATCCGCTCGTCACCATGATGAACCAGATCTATTCCAACGAGCTCGACCCGCTGCATGGGCGGCAATTGCCGGTGCTTTATTCCTCGAAGGAACATGGCTTCTTCACCGTCTCCGGCAACCTTGCCACGCAATATGTGCAGGCGGTCGGCTGGGCGATGGCCTCAGCCATCAAGGGCGATACGAAGATCGCGGCCGCCTGGATCGGCGACGGTTCGACGGCGGAGTCGGATTTTCACTCGGCGATGGTCTTCGCCTCCACCTACAAGGCTCCGGTCGTTCTTAATATCGTCAACAACCAATGGGCCATTTCCACCTTTCAGGGCATTGCGCGTGGTGGTTCCGGCACTTTTGCAGCACGCGGGCTTGGTTTCGGCATTCCGGCGCTTCGGGTCGATGGCAATGATTATCTCGCCGTTTATGCCGTGGCCCGCTGGGCGGTGGAGCGGGCGCGCCGCAATCTCGGGCCGACGCTGATCGAATATGTCACCTACCGTGTCGGTGCCCATTCCACCTCCGATGATCCGAGCGCTTACCGGCCCAAGACCGAGTCCGAGGCATGGCCTTTGGGCGATCCGGTCCTGAGGCTCAAGAAACACCTCATCCTGCGCGGTGTCTGGTCGGAGGAACGGCACCGGCAGGCGGAGGCGGAAATTGCTGACGAGGTGCTGGAAGCGCAACGCGAGGCGGAAAGCCACGGCACGCTGCATGAGGGTGGCAAGCCGCCGAAAAAGGATATTTTCGAGGGCGTCTACGCCGAGATGCCGCCGCATCTCGCCCGCCAGCGCCAGAAGGCAGGGTGGTAAGACATGACAAGAATGACGATGATCGAAGCCGTCCGCAGCGCCATGGATGTCTCCATGGAACGCAGCGACGATGTCGTGGTGTTCGGCGAGGACGTGGGTTATTTCGGCGGCGTCTTCCGCGCCACGCAGGGGCTGCAGGGGAAATATGGCAAGACCCGCTGTTTCGACGCGCCGATCAGTGAATCCGGCATTGTCGGCGCGGCCATCGGCATGGCCGCTTATGGGCTGCGCCCCTGTGTCGAAATCCAGTTCGCCGATTATATGTATCCCGCTTATGACCAGATCACCCAGGAGGCGGCGCGCATCCGTTATCGCTCCAACGGCGATTTCACCTGCCCTATCGTTCTCAGAATGCCGACCGGCGGCGGCATTTTTGGCGGGCAGACGCATAGCCAGAGCCCGGAGGCGCTTTTTACCCATGTCTGCGGGCTGAAGGTGGTGGTTCCCTCCAACCCCTATGATGCCAAGGGGCTGCTGATCGCCTCCATCGAAGACCCGGATCCCGTGATGTTCCTGGAGCCGAAGCGGCTTTATAACGGCCCTTTCGACGGCCATCACGACCGGCCGGTCACGCCCTGGTCCAAACACGAGATGGGCGAGGTGCCGGAAGGGCACTACACCATCCCCATCGGCAAGGCTGAAATCCGCCGCCCGGGAAACGATGTCACCGTCATCGCTTATGGCACCATGGTGCATGTGGCGCTGGCTGCGGCGGAAGAGACCGGCGTGGACGCCGAGATCATCGACCTGCGCAGCCTGCTGCCGCTCGATCTCGATACCATCGTGAAGTCCGTCTCCAAGACCGGCCGTTGTGTCATGGTGCACGAGGCGACACTGACCTCCGGCTTCGGGGCGGAAGTCGTGTCGCTGGTGCAGGAACATTGTTTTTATCACCTCGAGGCTCCCGTCGTCCGCGTCGCGGGTTGGGATACGCCTTATCCCCATGCGCAGGAATGGGACTATTTTCCGGGACCCGCCCGCGTCGGGCGTGCCCTTGTCGAAGTCATGGAGGCCTGATCATGGCGGAATATGTTCTTACCATGCCTGATGTCGGTGAAGGTGTGGCGGAAGCCGAACTGGTGGAATGGAACGTCAAACCGGGCGATATCGTCCACGAAGACATGGTGCTCGCCGCGGTGATGACGGACAAGGCGACGGTGGAAATCCCCTCGCCGGTGGCGGGTGTCGTCACCTGGCTGGCCGTGACGGTCGGAAACACGGTGCCGGTCAAAGCACCGCTGGTCCGTATCGAAACCGATGCCGCTGCCGCGGCCGTCGTTCTCAATGGCAGCGTGCCGGAGGCGGAAGCCCCTACCCAGATGCCGGAAGCGGAAGCGCCCGCCGACATGACGGACGCGCCGCCACCCGTTGAAACCCAGCCGGCGGCGCGCCCGGCCGAGAAGGCCCCGCCGACGCCCGCAGCGGAGCTGCACCATAAACCGCTGGCATCCCCCGCCGTCCGCCAGCGCGCCGACGATCTCGATATCGATCTCACCAAGGTCAAGGGGACCGGGCCGGACGGCCATGTCACCCATGCGGATCTCGACGGGTTTTTAACCGTGCGGGGCCGGCCCGAACGTCCCGAGACTATCGTGTCCCACGATAGCGCGGTCGAGGAAGTGAAGGTAACGGGGCTGCGGCGCAAGATCGCCGAGAAGATGGTGCTTTCCGCTTCCCGGATTCCCCACATCACCTATGTCGAGGAAATCGACGTGACGGATCTGGAGGATCTGCGCGCGACGATGAACGGCAACCGCCGTTCCGGACAGCCGAAGCTGACGATCCTGCCGTTTTTGATGCGGGCGCTGGTGAAAGCCGTGGCCGATCATCCCGGCATGAATGCCACCTTCGATGACGACAAGGGCATCGTCAGCCACTATGAAGCGGTTCATATCGGCATCGCCACGCAAACGCCGGCGGGCCTGACGGTTCCGGTCGTGCGCCACACGGAAACGCTCGGTCTCTGGGACTGTGCGGAGGAGGTTGCGCGCGTCGCGGAAGCCGCCCGCACCGGCACAGCCCATAGGGAAGAATTGATGGGCTCCACCATCACCATCAGTTCGCTGGGCGCTTTGGGCGGTGTCGTTTCGACGCCGATCATCAACCATCCGGAGGTGGCGATCATCGGTGTCAACAAGATCGTGACGCGGCCGGTCTGGGACGGCACGCGTTTCGTGCCGCGCAAGATGATGAACCTGTCGTCGAGCTTCGATCACCGGGTCGTCGATGGCTGGGATGCGGCGGTCTTCATTCAGGCCGTCAAGGCGTTGCTGGAGAAGCCGGCGCTGATTTTCATCGAGTGAGAGGCCGTTCTTGATCGATGCGCTTAATGCCCTCATTCCCGTGACAAACACAGGAATGGGGGAGGTGGAGCATCGAGCGGATGATGGTCGTTTTCGACCTTCATGGAACTGTTTCGCTGTCGGTATAGGCTTGCGTTCGTCATCTTCGGGTATAGAAGAGAAGAACGAGAAGCATGTTTTCTCATCATGATCATAGTGGCGGACGAGGGCGCTCCGGTGCCCGGCGGTCCGCTGTCCGCCGGCAACCGAATGAAGAAGGTCCTCCCATGCGCACTCCCAAACCCGTTGTCCTGACTATTCTCGATGGCTGGGGGCTGAGTGAGGATACATCCAGCAATGCGCCGGTGCTGGCGAACACGCCCACCATGGACCGGCTTTTCGCCACCTGCCCGAATGCGAGGCTGACCACATTCGGCCCGAAAGTCGGTCTGCCCACCGGGCAGATGGGCAATTCCGAAGTCGGCCACACCAATATCGGCGCCGGCCGCATCGTCGCGATGGATCTCGGCCAGATCGATCTGGCAATCGAGGATGGCAGCTTTTTCCGCAATGCCGCGATGCTCGATTTCGCTGCCAAGGTAAAGGCTGCGGGCGGCGTGGCGCATCTGATGTGTGTCGTGTCCGATGGCGGCGTCCATGGCCATATTCTTCACGGCCAGGCGGCGGTGAGGCTGATGATCAGCCATGGGCTGAAAGTTATCGTGCATGCCATCACCGATGGCCGTGATGTCGCGCCGCAATCGGCTGAAGATTTTGTGGCGGCACTGGTGGCAAGCCTGCCGCAGGGGGCAAGCATCGGCACGGTGATCGGCCGTTATTATGCGATGGACCGCGACAATCGCTGGGAGCGTGTCGAGAAAGCCTATGATGCCATGGTTCTGGCGAAAGGCGAACACGCGCGGGATGCGGTGAGTGCCGTTGCGCAGAGCTATAAAAACAACGTCACCGATGAATTCATCCTGCCGACGGTGATCGATGGTTATGAAGGGTTCAAGGCCGGTGATGGGCTGTTCTGCCTGAATTTCCGCGCCGACCGTGCGCGTGAAATCCTGCTCGCCATCGGCGCGAATGATTTTGACGGTTTTGCGCGTGAAAAGCCCGTCCTTTCGGCGCTGCTGGGCATGGTGGAATATTCCACTCGCCACAATGATTTCATGACAACGGCTTACCCCAAGCGCGATATCGTCAATACGCTCGGCGCCTGGGTGGCGAAGCAGGGGCTCACGCAGTTCCGCCTCGCCGAAACGGAAAAATATCCGCATGTCACCTTCTTCCTGAATGGTGGCAAGGAAGAGCCGGAAGTGGGTGAAGACCGCTTCATGCCGAAATCGCCAAAGGTCGCGACCTATGACCTGCAGCCGGAAATGAGCGCTGCCGAGGTCACGGAAAAATTCGTCGAGGTGATCGGCAAGGGTTATGACCTGATTGTCACCAATTACGCCAATCCTGACATGGTCGGCCATACTGGCGATCTGCAGGCGGCGATCAAGGCCTGCGAAGCCGTGGATCGCGGGCTTGCTGCGGTCGTTGCCGCTCTGGAGAAAGTGGGCGGCGCGATGCTGGTGATTGCCGACCACGGCAATTGCGAAACCATGGTCGACCCCGTCACCGGCGGCCCGCACACGGCCCACACGACCAACCCGGTACCGGTCATCCTGTTTGGTGGCCCGGAAGGCGCAAAGGTGCATGACGGCATTCTCGCCGATGTGGCGCCCACCCTGCTGCAATTGATGAATGTGCCGTTGCCCCCGGAAATGACGGGCAAGAGCCTGATCGACCTGTAATCAAACGCGGTCGCGCGGATGTTTTGCCCGCGCGACCGTTCGTTTTGTCCATCGAGCAAGCGTCGGCGTTATGGCTCTTTTGCGTAGAGCCGGTCGTGAACGAGCATGCCGGCGATCATGGCGCAGACGAAGAGGATGACGGGCATAAGCCCTAGGGCGAAAGCCGAGAGTGCCGGGCCGGGGCAGAAACCGGCAAGCCCCCAGCCCAGGCCGAAAATCGCCGAACCGACGATGAGCGGCCGGTCGATGCGGGTTTTCGCGGGCAGGCTGAAATCTTCGGCGAGGATCGGTCTGGTTAGCAAACGGCTGAGCAGGACGCCCGGCACGGCCACCATGATCGCGCCGCCGAGAACGAAGATCAGGCTCGGATCCCAATGGCCGCTCGCCACATCGAGAAAACCTGAAACGCGGGCCGGATCGACCATGCCGGAGAGCGAGAGGCCGAAGCCGAACAGCGCCCCGGCGGCGAGCGCCAGGATAAGGCGCGCCATGACCGGATGTTTCATGACAGGGCTCCCATTATCGTTGCGGCACAAATGCCGGTGATCAGGAAGGTCGCCGTGGCGGCGATCGAGCGGTGGGAAAATCGCGCCAGCCCCATGATGCCGTGACCGGATGTGCAACCGGAGCCCATGCGTGTGCCGAAACCCACCAATAGCCCGGCAATGACGACCAGCGGCCATGACGTTGCCATGGTGACGGCGGGAAGCCGGCCGAAGGCGACGGCATAAAGGTAAGGTCCGGCCAGCAAGCCGACCACGAAAGCGAGATCGGCCAGGCGCCGCTCCCTGCCGAGCGCCTTGCCCAGAATGCCGCTGATGCCGGCGATGCGGCCGTTGAACAGGAACAGCAGAATGCTGGCGAGACCGAGCAGCATGCCGCCGAAAAGAGAAGGCCAGTAGAGCGTCATGGGTTTTCCTCCGGCGCGCAGAAAATGGCATAAAGAGCCTCTATCAGCCGCGCCGCCTTGTCTTCCGCCAGCCGGTAGAAGATTTGTTTGGCCTCGCGCCGCGTTTCGACGACGCCGGCTTCCCGCAACACACCGAGTTGCTGGGAGAGCGTCGGCTGGCGGATATCCAGCTTGGCTTCCAATTCGCCGACGGAAAATTCCCCCTGCGCCAGCGTGCAGGCGAGCATCAGCCGGGCGGGATGGGCCAGCGTCTTTAAAAGTATAGCAACTTCGACGGCGCGCTCTTCCATGGCGGGAAGGGGAATTTCGCTGACATGCGGTGCTTTTTCCAGCGTGTTCTCCCTCACCATATGCTGCCCTCCAGCACATCGAGCGGGAATTTCAGATAGCGCTTGCCGTTCGCCTCCGGCTCCGGCAGGCGGCCGCCGCGAATATTGACCTGCAGGGCGTGGAGAATGAGCTTCGGCATGGGCAGTGTGCGATCCCGCGCTTCCCTGAGACGGATGAAGCCCTCCTCCGTCATGCCGGCCAGATGCGGATTGCTGCGCTTTTGTTCGCCCACCGTGCTTTCCCATTTCGGGGCGCGGCCGCCGGGCTGATAATCATGGCCGGTGAAAAGCCGTGTATCGTCGGGAAGGGCGAGAATGTCCTGAAGCGATGCCCAAAGCTCTCTGGCGCTGCCACCCGGGAAATCGGCGCGAGCGGTGCCGGAGTCCGGCATGAAAAGCGTATCGTGCACAAAGGCGGCATCACCCACCACATAGGTCACGGAAGCCAGCGTATGGCCGGGTGAAAACAGCACGCGGGCCTCCAGCGAACCGATGCTGAACCGATCGCCGGCCTCGAACAACCGGTCCCATTGCGAACCGTCGGTCTCGAGATCAGGCCAATTGTATTTTTCCTGCCAGAGCTTCTGCACGCCCGTGACCCTGGCGCCGATGGCCGTCTTTGCGCCAGTCTTCTGCTTCAGATAATGGGCGGCGGAAAAATGGTCGGCATGGGGATGGGTATCGAGTATCCATTCCACCGAAAGCCCCCGGCTCTTCACATAATCCAGAATGGCATCGGCATTCATCGTTCCGGTCGCGCCGGATTTTTCATCGAAATCATAAACCGGATCGATGATGGCGCAGCCGCCGGTCGCGGGGTCGGAAACGACATATTGCACGCTCCAGGTGCGTGGATCGAAGAATGCCTTGACGTGTGGCACGGCCGCGGCCCGCCGTGCCAGCCAGCGCGTGGCGCCGGAAAGGTCAAAACCATGTGTCTTGCCGAAAGCCTCGATATCCTCCGGCTGCACGCGCCCGTCGAGCGCTTCGCCGAGAACATAAAGCGTCAATGCCCGGGTGCCGCCCTTGCAATGAGCGAAAACGGGACCTTTGGCCTCGGCCATCTTCTGCTGAAAGGCGCGGATATCGGCCTCGGTGATGGTGGGGCCACTGACCGGGATGAAGCCGTAATCCATATCGGCAGCGCCGGCGGCGCTTTTTTCCTGCGCATTGCCCGGTTGGTCGGGCTCTTCGCCATCGGGTCGGGCATTGATGATGCTTTTAAAGCCCTGAGCGGAGAGCGATGGGAAATCGGCAATCGCCGGCTGGCCCGCGACTGTCAGATGCTCGTTGATCTTCACGGCATTCATCAGCATCTCCTGTTGTTGTAAATTAATATATAATATTATATAATGTATATTGTTTTCCCGCAAGGGGTGGAGAGCGTTTTGTGCCGAATGGCCTTCTGCCTGGCACGCAAAGACGCCTTGTGCCCGAAACTATTCTGGCACAAGGCGTTTTCCCGGAAGCCGGCGCGAATTCCGGCGTGCTTCAGACGGCCAGCCTGCGGCGGGTGGCCTTCCAGCCAAGACAGATTGCCGCAATAAGCAGGACCGTCTGGGCGACGACGAAGGGCGGTTCGTTGCCGTTCGGGGCAAGGTTGTTGAGGGTTTCGACCTTGAGGAAGGCCTGAACGATCAGCACGAACATGTTGAGATAAAGGCTGATCGTGGCGGTGATCGTATAAATGATGCGCGCCCTGCCGTTGAGGCCATATCCGTAAAGCGCGACCAGCGCGATCGCCAGAACGAGGGTCGAGATGATGCCGACACCAAGTGCCGGGGTGAAATTCCCGATGGGAAACAGGAAGCCGGTGAGTGTGGTGGCGAGCGTGGTGACGAGAAAAACCGCCATCATGCGCGGCATCCACCGCCCCGCCGCATAAGCGGGCAGGGCGATCAGTCCGGTTGCAATGCCGATGAAGCTCAGGCCCACATGCAGTGCCGTGAATTGGGGAATGGTCAGTCCAAGGATCATGATACGTCCCTCTATTCGGTTTTGCCTGCACGATACCGGCTGGCGGCAAGTGCATGCGACAGATTGGGCCTCAACGCCGCGCGCGCTGCAAGGAAATTTTCGAGATCGGCCGTATCCGGCAGGGAAGGAATGGTCAGCGTCTCGCCAAGATCGAGGCCGGCAAGGGCCGCATCCACCATCTCGTGAACATCCATGACCATAGCCGCCGGAATGGCCTCGAGCCTTTCCTCTTCCCAGATTGCCGTGCGGGTGATGCCGGGCAGGACGGCCTGAACCCGCACGCCGGAAGGCGAAAGTTGCGCCTGCAGCGCCTCGGTGAAGGCGAGCACGAAGGCCTTTGTGGCCGGATAGACGGCGGTAAACGCCGCCGGCATCAGTGCCGTGACCGAGGTGATGTTGATGATCGTACCTTTGCCTTCGACGGCAAGGCGGGGCGCGATGGCCGCCGCAAGCCGGGTGACGGCAAGAATGTTGAGGTTGATCATCGTCGTCACATAGGCCGGGTCCAGCGCCGTGATCCCACCTTCCCCGGCAATGCCGGCGTTGTTGACAAGGCCGGTGATGTGCCGGTCGTCGCGCAGCCGGGCCTCGACCTTTTCGAGGTCCTCCGCCCTGGAAAGATCGGCACTGAGAACCTCGACAGCGATGCCGTGGTCCTTTTCCAACTGCGCTGCCAATGCCTTCAGCTTCTCGGCGCGCCGCGCCACGAGGATGAGATCGTGGCCGCGCCTTGCGAGGCGTTCGGCATAAACGGCACCGATACCATCGGATGCGCCGGTGATGAGAAACGTATTCTGTGTCATGTCCTTGGCTCCGCTATCTCTTGGTTTCAGGCGTTGATGAAGGTGAGGAGGTCAGCGTTGAACCGGTCCTGATGGGTTTGCGTCAGGCCATGGTCGGCGCCCTCGTAGATTTTGAGGACGGCGTGTTTGACGATCTTGACCGTGGAGAGCGCTGAAGCGCCGACCGGCACGATCTGGTCGTCATCGCCATGCAGCACCAGCGTCGGCTTGTCGAAGGCCTTCAGGTCCTGGTGAAAATCGCTTTCCGAGAAGGCGCGAATGCTGTCGAGCTGGCCCTTGAGACCGCCCATCATGCCCTCCCGCCAGAATTCCTCACGAATGCCTTCCGAAATCACCGCACCTTCGCGGTTGTAGCCGTAGAAGGGAATGGTCAGGTCCTTGAAGAACTGGCTGCGATTGTCATAGGTGCCCTTGCGGATGCCATCGAAGACATCGATCGGCAGGCCGATTGTATTGCTTTCCGTCTTCAGCATCAGCGGTGGCACCGCACCGATGAGGGCGATCTTGGCAACGCGGGCCGTGCCGTGGCGGCCAACATAACGGGTGACTTCGCCACCGCCGGTGGAATGGCCGACCAGAATAATGTCGTGAAGATCGAGCTGTTCGATCAGCTCTGCCAGGTCGTCGGCATATTGATCCATGGTATTGTTGTGCCAGACCTGATCGGAGCGGCCATGGCTGCGGCGATCATGGGCGATGGTGCGGAAACCGTGATTGGCGAAGAACACCATCTGCGCATCCCAGGTATCGGCGCTGAGCGGCCAGCCATGGGAAAAGATGATGGGCTGGCCGTCCTTCGGGCCCCAGTCCTTGTAGAAGATATGTGTTCCGTCTCTGGTGGTGATCGTTGTCATGGCTCTCTCTCCTGTTGCAGGGAGCTTGCTTGCGTCCCGTGGGAATAGAGATACTCTGGAGGCAGCCGGGGCTGGATTGGCGCTTCTGACAGAAAACGAGCCAAAACTGACAAAACAGGGGAATGGGCATGGCGGGTGTAACGGGAAGTGCGCTGGAAGTCGGTCTGGTTCTCTATCGGGACTGTCAGGTGGCCATGGTGCATGGCATTACCGATCTTTTCGCCATCGCATCGGTATTTTCGCAGGATCGCGGCGGGCCGAAATTGCGGGTCAGCCACTGGAGCATGGGCGAGGGCGGTGAATTCTCCCGCTGTCATGATACCGATCCAGGTCCGGGGCAGCCCGATATCTTCGTTGTGCCCGGCCGTTTGACCGGACCCGCCGAAATCGAGGAGGCCGAGCCTTATGCCCGCTGGCTGCTGGACAGGCATGCGCAGGGCGCGACGCTGGCCGCCAGTTGCGGCGGCTCCTTCATGATCGCCGCGACCGGGCTTCTGGCCACCCGCCCGGCCACGACCCACTGGCTGTTTGCCGAACGGTTTCGCGAGCGTTTTCCCGATGTGCGGCTGGAAATAGACAAGATCGTCATCGAAGACGGCGACATCATCACCGCCGGCGGGCTGATGGCATGGACCGATCTTGGCCTGCGCATTGTCGACCGGCTGCTCGGCCCTTCGGTCATGATCGAGACCGGTAAATTCCTGCTGATCGACCCTTCCGGGCGGGAACAGCGCCATTATAGCAGTTTCGCACCGAGGCTGACGCATGGCGACGAGCCGATCCTGAAAGTGCAGCACTGGTTGCAGGCACGTGCCGGGCGTGCGACGAGTGTGACCGACATGGCCGGCCATGCCGGGCTGGAGGAGCGAACCTTCCTGCGTCGCTTCAAGGCGGCGACCAACATGAAGCCCATCGAATATGTCCAGCATCTGCGGGTCGGCAAGGCGAGGGAACTTCTGGAATTCACCCGCCGTTCGGTCGACCAGATCGCCTGGTCGGTGGGTTATGAGGATGCGGCGGCCTTCCGTCGCGTGTTTCACCGCATTCTCGGGCTTTCGCCAGGTGAATATAGAAGCCGCTTTTCCAGCAGCTCGGCCATGGCGGCTGCCTGAGCCTCACCCGCGGCTTCGACAGCGCCGACGCCGACGCTGGCCCTTGCAATGTGGCGGGTGTTTGCTAACATGCCAGACAGGTTTGAAACAGGTGGGCCGGAATGGACGTTGAAAGCAGCACCAAGCAAGTATCGCTTGCGGCGAAAATCAGTTCGGCCTTGCGGCGGGATCTGGCGGAAGGTGTGTTCCGCCCCGGTGACCGGCTTCCGAGCGAAAGCGAATTGACGCGGGAATATTCCGTTAGCCGCACGGTTGTGCGCGAGGCCATCGCCATTCTTCGCGCCGATGGCCTGGTGGAAGCCCGCAAGGGGGCAGGGGTTTTTGCCGTGGAGGCGAAACCGGCCAAGGAAGTGCCTTTCAACGATCTGGCGGTGGGGCGGATTTCCTCTGTCATCGAACTCCTGGAATTGCGCACGGTGTTTGAGGTCGAATCCGCCGGCCTTGCGGCCTCGCGCCGTTCCGCCGTGCAGGTGGAAGCGATTGTCGATGCGCATCGGCGCGTGGGGGACTGTCTTTCCGCAGGTTTGCCGACGCGGGACGCGGATTTCGAATTCCACCTGGCCATTGCGCAGGCGACCCAGAACCGGCGGTTTCCTGAGTTTCTCCAGCTTATCCGCTCCGGCATCATTCCCCGTGGCGAATTGCAGGGTGCTGCACCCGGATCGCGTCCCAAGGACTACAATCTGCATCTCCAGGAGGAGCATGCGAGGATCGTCGATGCCATCATCGAGGGGGACGCGGATGCTGCGCGTCAACATATGGCGGCGCATCTGCGCGGCAGTCTTGAACGCTACAAGGTGCTCCTGCGTTCCCGCACCACGGCCGAGTGAGGCGGAAATAGCAGAAACGGCAATGGCTTATGCGCTGGCCCGTCGGTAAAGGGCAAGGGAAGCGGCGAGCGTCAGCAACGCGCCGCCGCAGATGCGGTCGAGCCACAGGGCGCCGGACTTGCGCAAAATCCTGACCGCCTGCGCACCCAGCAGCGCGTATCCGAACATCACCATGAAATCGATGCCGGCAAAGACCAGCGCAAGCACGGCATATTGCTGGATTTGCGGCGCGGCGGGATCGATGAATTGCGGCAGGAAGGCTGAAAAGAACAGATATCCCTTGGGGTTGGTCACGGCGACGAGAAAGCTTTTCAGAAAGATCGAGCGCGCCGATGCGGCCCCGTTCACTTCTGCCGAGCCAAGAGCGCCGTCAAGCGTTCCTCTTGAGCGCAAAAGCATGATGCCGAGGAAAACCAGGTAACAAACACCCACCCATTTGACGACGCCGAACCAGAATTCCGAGGCGGCGAGGAGAGCCCCCAATCCCAGCGCAACCGCGCCGATCAGGACGAAATCGGAAAGGACAGCGCCAGCCATGCCGATCATGGCGCGACGCACGCCGAATTTCGAGCCATTGGCAAGCGCGAGCAAAACGGTGGGGCCGGGTGTCGCAATGCCGATAAAGGCGACCACGGCAAAGGCCAGAAGTGTCACGTCGATCATATTTTCCTCCCCCCCCGAGGTGGCTGACATTATCGCCGCAAGCTTCCATGTCCGCCTCTTGTGAAGCGGGAGAATACAGGCTTTTCGATTTGCGGCAATGCGGGTGATTTTTCTGTGAAACAAGGGTGCCGCAACCGCGGCCCGAAACAGCGCGGTGCATGCATTTCGCTGCCACTGGCACTATCGATTTTGGCGGCACATGCTTGACAGCCTCCAACACCTGTGACAACTTGCGAATAGTTGTCAGACAGGATTGTGCCTTCATCACTTGCGCAGTCGATCTCTGGCAAGGGAGGAATCATGTCAAGAAGACGCCTTTCGCTGTATGGCCTCTCCGGCCAGATCGGAAGCATTGCGGTTACGCTGCTTGGATTGCTGCTGCTGACCTTTTTTATCGGTCGCCTGATGCCCGCCGATCCGGTGCGGGCTATCGTCGGCGAGGACGCAACCCGCGAAACCTATGAACAGGTCTATCATGCGCTCGGTTTCGATCGGCCGCTGTGGCAGCAGTTCATCTATTATCTCGGTGATGTCTTCACCGGCGATTTCGGAACCTCGATCCGCACCGGCCGTCCGGTTATCGAGGATATCATCCGGGTTATGCCGGCCACGATGGAACTTGCGACCTTCGCCATCCTGATCGGCGCCGGCCTCGGCATTCCCATGGGCGTTTATGCCGCCGTGAACAAAGACCGCTGGCAGGACCATCTGGTGCGCGTGCTCAGCCTGTTCGGCCATTCCATGCCGATCTTCTGGACCGGCATGATCGCGCTGATCGTTTTTTACGCCCATCTCGGCCTTGTCGGCGGGGGCGGCCGCATGGACCAGTTCTATATCGGTCTGGTGGAGGAGCGGACTGGTTTTCTGCTGATCGACAGCCTGCTTGCCGGCGATATGGAAGTGTTCTGGTCGGCCATCAACCACCTCATCCTTCCCGCCGCCCTGCTCGGTTATTCCTCCTCGGCCTATATCACCCGCATGACGCGCAGCTTCATGCTGGACCAGCTCGGCCAGGAATATGTGACGACCGCCCGCGTCAAGGGTCTGTCGCAGCGGCAGACGGTGTGGCTGCATGCTTTCGGCAATATCCGCGTGCAGCTCGTCACCATCATCGCCCTTGCCTATGGTTCGCTGCTGGAAGGGGCGGTGCTTATTGAGACCGTCTTCGCCTGGCCGGGTTTCGGGCAATATCTCACCAGCAATCTTATCATTGGGGATATGAATGCCGTGATGACCTGCGTGCTCATCGTCGGTGTCATCTTCATCGGGCTCAATCTCCTGTCCGACATTCTCTACCGCTTTTTCGATCCGAGGACCCGCTGATGACGGCTCGTGCAGAAACCTCCTTCCGCCTTCCGGTGCCCCTGAACGCGCTGAAGAACATCATTGTCTTTCTGCTGAAAAGCCCGACATCGGCTTTCGGCCTGGCTGTCCTGCTGCTCCTCGTCATCGCCGCGATTTTCGCGCCCTGGCTTGCGACGCACGACCCCTATGCGCAGGATCTCGCCAACACGCTGAAGGCGCCGGGTAATGGCCACGTCTTCGGCACGGATGAGCTGGGACGCGATATCTACAGCCGCCTTCTCTGGGGCGCACGCATCACGCTCACCATCATCTCGCTGGTATCAATCATCGTTGGCCCCGTCGGCCTTCTGGTCGGCACGGCATCCGGTTATCTCGGCGGCAAGTTCGATACGGTGATGATGCGCATCACGGATATCTTCCTGTCTTTCCCCAGCCTCATCCTGTCGCTCGCCTTCGTCGCAGCACTCGGGCCGAGCCTCAACAATGCGATCATCGCCATTGCGCTCACCTCCTGGCCGCCGATCGCGCGTCTTGCCCGCGCCGAAGCCATGACCTTCCGCAAAGCGGATTACATTGCCGCCGCACGGCTTCAGGGGGCGTCGCCGCTGCGCATCATCGTCAAATCGATCATGCCCATGTGCCTGCCATCGGTTCTCATTCGCCTGACGCTGAACATGGCGACCGTCATCCTCACCGCCGCCGGCCTCGGTTTCCTCGGTCTCGGCGCGCAGCCGCCGCTGCCGGAATGGGGGGCGATGATCGCCACCGGCCGGCGTTACATGCTGGACAGTTGGTGGCTGGTGACCTTCCCCGGCATCGCGATCCTCTCCGTCAGCCTTGCCTTCAACCTTTTAGGCGATGGGTTGCGGGATGCGCTCGATCCGAAGCAGATGAACCGGAGATAGGACCATGGAAAAACCAATCCTTGACGTCGAAAATCTTCGCATCCGTTATGGTGGCTCGCCCACCGAGGCCGTGCGCGGCATCTCCTTCACGCTTGGCCGGGAACGGCTCGGCATCGTCGGTGAAAGCGGTTCGGGAAAATCCACTGTCGGTCGCGCGCTGCTGCGCCTCCTGCCATCGGCGACGATCACTGCGGACAGGCTGGATTTCGATGGCCTCGATCTTCTCTCCCTCGATGAGAAGGAGATGCTGAAGGTTCGCGGCCGGCGCATGTCGATGATCCTTCAGGATCCGAAATTCTCCCTCAATCCCATCCGCCGTGTCGGCGATCAGGTGGCGGAAACCTATCTGCGCCACTTCAAGGTTTCGAAGACCGAAGCCCGGGAAAAGGCGCTGGCCATGCTCGATGCGGTGAAAATCCGCGATGCGGAGCGTGTCTATGAGCAATATCCGCATGAAATCTCCGGCGGCATGGGCCAGCGTGTCATGATCGCGATGATGCTGCTTGCCGATCCCGATCTTGTCATTGCCGATGAACCGACCTCGGCGCTGGATGTGACGGTGCGGTTGCAGGTACTGAATATTCTCGATGGTCTGGTGCGTGATCGCGGCATCGGCCTCATCATGATCAGCCACGACCTTAATCTGGTGCGGAATTTCTGCGACCGGGTGCTCATCATGTATTCCGGCCGGGTGGTGGAAACGCTGGCGGCGCGTGATCTCGATCAGGCGCAGCATCCCTATACGCGCGGCCTTCTGGCGGCGCAGCCGCGTATCGGCGGCACACGCGCGCCGCTTGCGGTGCTGGATCGCCGCCCCGAATGGCTGGAGGAGAACGTATAATGGCCGTTTCCGTCGAAACCCGCGATCTCTCCATCACCTTCGGCAGCGGCCATACGGCGCTGAAAGTGCTGCCTTCGGTATCCTTCCGCGTCGAGCCGGGCGAATGTTTCGGTCTGGTCGGCGAAAGCGGCTCGGGCAAATCCACCGTGCTTCGCTGCGTCTCCATGCTCAATGATTTCTGGACGGGCGACATCCTCATCGACGGCAGGTCGGTGCGTGACATGCCGCTGATCGAGCGGTGCCGCACGCTGCAGATGGTGTTTCAGGACCCCTATGGTTCGCTGCATCCGCGCCAGTCGGTGCGCACCGTGCTTTCGGAATCGCTTGCGATCCACAGGCTCGACGACCGTGAAGAGCGTATGCGCAAGGTCATCACCGATGTCGGCCTGCCCGTGTCGTTTCTGGACCGCTTTCCGCATCAGCTTTCCGGCGGCCAGCGGCAGCGCGTGGCGATTGCGAGGGCGCTGATCCTCGAACCGTCGCTGCTTCTGCTCGATGAGCCGACCTCGGCGCTCGACGTTTCGGTGCAGGCGGAAATTCTCAATCTGTTGCAGCGCCTGCGCGAAGAGCGCGGCTTCACCTATATCATGGTGACGCATGATCTCGCCGTAGTCGATCACATGTGCGACCGCTTCGCGGTGATGCTGCGCGGTGAAATCACCGAAATCCTGCCGCGCGAGGCCATCGCCGGCAATGGCGCGACGCATGCCTATGCGCGCGAACTGATCGGCGCCTCGCTGGAATATGAAGGCGTATGACGGCTCCCAAACGTGAGCGTCCTACTCCGGGGCGTTGCGGATAATAACATCCTCCTTGCTTGCCCGGCCTCCCTGCCGGGCATTTTTTTGTGATGATGCCGAGCGTTGGTAGAAAAAGAAAAGGCGCGGGGTTAGCCGCGCCTCAGGGATTACAGACGAAATTCCACTACCATATTCGCTTCCCCCGCCGTCATCCTCGCCCTTGAGGCGAGGATCCATAAGCGGTTGAAGCCATGGATCCTCGGGTCAAGCCCGAGGATGACGGGATACGGGATGCATCACCGCTCCTTGCTCACCTCTTCAAATCGCGAAAGCCAGGGGCTGACGATCATGCCCTTGATATCGCTGCGGAAGGCGGCCGTATCGATGACTTCGGAGAAGGGCTGGATCGACATGACGATCTCGTCCATATAGCCCTGCAAGTCCTCATAAAGCTTCGTCTGTTTCGCCACGTCGCGCTCTACCAGCGCTGCCTCGATCATCTTGTTCAGCTTTTCATCGAAGAAACTGGTGCGCCAGCTCTGGTAATTGGTGAGCTTGGCGTCATCAGCATTATTGGGATTATAGGCGATGGAACGCAGGTTGTTGTCCGGATGCGGCTGCTGGCCGCCGCCGCCGCGGCCGAGCAGCAGTTCGAAGTTCCGCTCGCGCATCGCGCCGTAAATCTGGTCGCCGGAGCCGCTGATCAGTTCGGCCTGAATACCGGCCTGCGCCAGCGTGTTCTGGATCGCCGTTGCCGCCTTCATGAAGGGGTCTTCCGAAAGCACGCGCAGCGTCGTCTTGAAGCCGTTGGGATAACCGGCCTCAGCCAGAAGCGCCTTGGCTTTAGCCACATCGAGCTTGTAGCCCTGATCCGGCAACGATCCCATCACGCCCGTGCTGAGGGAGCGCTGATGCAGCTTGCCGTAATAGGGCATGACCGCCTTGTCGAGACCTTCGTAGTCGATCAGGTAACGCAGCGCCTCGCGCACCTTCTTGTTCGCGAATTTCTCGTCCTTCATCGAAACGCTGAGGTAATAAAAACCGGAGCCGGGGGTGGATTCAATGGTGACGGCCTTGTCGGCCTCAAGCGATTTCAGGTCCGGCGCCTGCAGGGAATAGGCAACATCGATATCGCCCTTTTCCAGCATCAGGCGCTGCGATTGCGATTCCGGCAGATGGCGCATCAGGATGCGTTTCATCTTGGCCTTCTCACCCCAATAGTCGTCATTGCGGGTGAGGATGATATATTCGTTGGACTTCCATTGTGTCAGCTTGAAGGGGCCGGAGCCGGCGGAATTCAGCGTCAGCCATGCGCCGCCCAGATCGCCGTCTTTTTCATTCTCAAGCGCGGTCTTGCTGTCGATGATCGAGCCAGGGCCGTTCTGCGCAAGGATCATCAGCAGCAGGTTGGGGTCATCGGGCTTTGGAATATTCAGCACGAAGGTCTGATCATTTTCGGCGACGAAGAGCTTGTCGGCCTCTTCCAGCTTGAAACCACGGGTTTTCAGGAAAGACGATTGCGCCAGATTGCGGGCAAGCAGGCGCTTCAGGGTCCACGCCACATCCTTTGCCGTCACGGGATTGCCAGAAGCAAATTTGGCATCACCGCGCAGATGGAAGCGGATCGATTTCCGGTCCTCTGCGATCTCCCAGCGTTCGGCAAGGCGCGGCTGGACGCTGCGATCTTTCGGTGAAAGCACAACCAGCGTGTCATAGACGTTGTTCAGAACCTGCACGGTCTCGCGGCCGGTGATGGCGGCGGGATCGAGGGTCAGGATGTTGCTCATGGTCGTGGCGACGATGAGCTGGTCCTTCGGCGTTTCCGCGAAGCTGCTGAGCGGCATGGCGCCGATCAGCAGCGCGCCAAGCGCTGCGGTTGCAAGAAAATGTTTCATCTTTCCTCCCAATAGGGCCGCTTCATACGGCCTTTCCACGTTTTGATCCACGCGCCTGGTTCCTCCTCAGGCTGCGCGTGATCAGCCAAGAATGTCTCTGACCGGTGCTGTAAGCGCCCGGCCGATTGCCGCCGTTGCCGGCGCATCCAGATGCACGCCATCCACCGGTGAGGCGCTGGCGATCGATCCGGCATCGAAAAAGGCATGCCCGAGTTCTGCCGCGAGTTTGCGGTAAAGCGGCGCAAGCCTGAGCGATTGCCCGATATCCCGCCCGCCCGCCGGTTCTCCGCCAGGACCAACAACGCAGGGCGGCGGCGCGACGATCAGCAGCTTCGGCACTGCCTCTCGCGGTTTGTAGATGAAGGTTTCGACAATCTGCGCCAGCCGCCGCATGCCGGAAACCGCGGCTTCCGCGCGCCCGCCATGCACCGGTTTGATATCGTTGGTGCCGAGCATGACGATGACGAGATCGAGCGGCATGTGGCAGGACAGCGCGATTTCAAGCGCCCGTGCGCCATTGCGGCAGGCGGGGCCGGCATGGTCGTCGTAACAGGTGGTGCGCCCGCCGAGCCCTTCGGGGTGGACCTTTGCCTTTCCGGCAAGCTCGGCCTCCAGCACTTCCGGCCAGCGATGCTCGACCGGGTGCCTCAGACCCGTGGCCGGGTCGGCACCCCAGGTGAGGCTGTCTCCGAAGGCGAGCACCGTTTTCATCGCCCGTTACCTCACCCGGTTGTTGTCGATGAAGGTAAAATCGATGTCCTCGCCAAGACCCGGCCGATCAGGAACATGGACGAAACCGTCGCGATCCATCGGGTCGGACAGCGACTTCAGATAATCGTGGCCGTCATCATATTCGAGGAAGGGGTGCAAGAGCCCGCGCTCATACCAGCGGCAATTTTTGGTGGCGGCAACCACATGCAGGTTCATGGCGGTATTGCCATGCACTTCGCACTCCATGCCGAAGGCTTCGGCCAGATGCATGGTCTTCAACGCCGGGGTGATGCCGCCGACATCATTGACGCCGGTGCGTAGAATATCGCAGGCACCGGCCTTGATCCATTCGGCACGGTGCCAATGTTTGCCGGCCGCACTTTCCGGGCCGACGACGGGAATATCGAGATTGTCAGAAAGCCATTTGTAGGAGGACAGTGATTGTTCATCCATCGGCTCTTCGATCCAGTCGAAACCGAGTTTTTCGAGGCCACGCCCCAGCGCCAATGCATCGGTGCGGGAATACCAGTGGAAGGCGTCGATCATCAGACGAATATCGGGGCCGACCGCTTCACGCACAGCCGCGCAGGCCTTGAGGTCCATCTTCACGTCCGGCGCCCAGCTGACCGGCGGCATCCAGGTGTGCAGCTTGATGCCCTTGTAACCACGCTTCACGAGCGTTTCGGCAAAGCGGCCGTAATCTTCAGGCGTCGCCAGCCCACCTTCCAGCTCGTCGCCGCACATGATGGAGCCATAGGCCAGCACCTTGTCGCGGTAACCGCCGATCAACTTGTATACAGGTTGATTCAGCGAGCGTCCGGCAAGGTCCCACAGCGCGCAATCCACCACCGCCAGCGTGCGATCCGTCAATTGCGCGGCTGAACCGCGCTGCCAGTGGGCAAGGTCCTGCCACAGGCGTTCCCGGTCCCGATGGTCCTCGCCGATCAGGACCTTCTTGACGAATTTCTCGATCACATGCGGGCGAACGATCTCCGGTGCGGTGAAGGAGTGACCTTCCTGCCCATCTTCGGTGCGAATGGTCAGCATGGCCTGTTCCACCTGATGCGCCGGCCCCGGATGCGCGTGCCCGGCACTGTCCGAGTGCCGACGGGTCGTCGTGCGGAAAACACGGACCTCAACGTCGGTGATGATCATAATTTCTCCCTCATGCGGATGTCGCAGCATTCATGGTTGCTGCAATGTCATACATGTTTGCACTATTTGTCAACATGTATGATAATCTGTATTACATGTTTAGTGGAGAAATCAAGGGTATTTGCTCGGAACGCGATATGACGTCCTTGTTGGGAGCGTGCGTCCTTGGCCGGGCGAGGGGCGGCTTCACATCAAGGGAGAGGAGGCGCATGAACAATGTCAACCGTCGCGGAATGAGCTGCGCAACGATCTTTCAACAATCGCCGGCACTATAAGAGGCCATGCCGGGCCACACAGGAGGACAGCCGCTCACCTTTCTGGTTCCCGGCAATTATCACGATGACGACCCTGAACGGGGAATGGAGGAGACCCGGCAGCTTTTCGAAACCGGGGAGGCGGGGGGTTATCATAGCGCCTGGGTTCGCCAGCATCATCTGGAACGGGGCGTACCCTTGGAAAGCGGCGACGGGTCAATAATATGCCTGACGCCCGTTACTCCCATATGTAGTGGGAAATTGCGGGGGAGGGATTCGCTGCCCTTCAATTGCGTCATATCTGCGGTTCAATCGGGATAAGGCAGACCATAACGGTCGCGGATCGTCGCGCCTTCGTATTCACGTGGATAAACGCCGCGATCCTGCAGTACCGGCACGACCTTTTCGACAAATTCGGCAATATCGTCGGGCGCGCGCGGTGGCTGCAGGGTGTAGCCATCCACCGTGCCATCCTGCCAGAGATCGATGATACCATCCGCCACTTCTTCCGGTGTGCCAAGCAGCAGCCGGTGGTGCCCCTCCGAGCGGCGCACCGCCTCGCGGGCCGTGAGCTTTTCATGGGTCAGCAGCTCGGAAAGGCCGAGCCCCATGCCAACCGCCCATTGCCGGTTCTGGTCGGGAATGAAGCGTTCGCCTTCGAGTTTCGCATCGGGGTCGAAATCGCGCGGATCGATGCCATTCTCTTTGGCGAAACGCGCCAGAAGGCCGTCTTCCGAGCTGGTTCCGCTGTAGAGTTCATGTTTGCGCAGCGCTTCTTCGCGGGTCTCTCCGAGAATGACGACAAGGCCGGGAACGATGCGGATGCCGGAGGGATCGCGACCGAAAGAGACGGCGCGGTCACGCACCTTTTTGCCGAAGGCCTGACCTGCCGGGCGGGAGAGGATGTTGCAATAGATGATCTCGCCATGGCGCGCGGCGAGATCAATGCCGCCTTCGGATGCGCCTGCCTGCGCGATGACGGGATGTCCCTGCGGCCCGCGCGGAACGTTGAGCGGGCCTTTGACGTGAAAATACTCTCCTTCATGGTCGATGGTTTCGGCCGTCGCCGCATCCCAGAAACGGTTTTCCGGCACCTCGCCCTCCCGGCGCAGATCCCAGCTCGACCAGAGCTTTTTCGCGACATCGAGAAATTCGGTGGCCTTGGCGTATCTTTCGCTGCGCGGCGGCAGCGGGTCGTTGCCGAAATTGGCCGCGACATTGGGATTGAAGGAGGAGACGATGTTGACGATCAGCCGGCCGCCCGTGACCACGTCGATGGATTGCGTCCGTCGCGCAAAATTATAGGGCGAATTATAGGTGGAAGACACCGTCGCCACAAAACCGATATCCGGCACCTGCGCCGCAAGCGACGTGGAGAGGATGAGCGGATCGATGGTGTGAAACGGACGGCTGGCCGGATCGGTCAGCAGTGCGGGGTGATCGGACAGGAAAACAGCGTCGAACCGGCCCTTGTGGGCCAGTTCCGTCAGCCGCCGGTAATAGCCGATATCATTGATATCGTGCCGGTCTCCGCTCCTGTATTTCCAGGCATTGGGAAGATATCCCGTCGTGTTGATTCCGACATTGAGATTGAGCCGGCGTCTGGTCTTGCTCATGCTTCTACTTTTCTTTTCGGTCCGCGTGGGATCTCCGGCCTGCGGCCGGTGCAATTGTCCGAAAACCTAACAGCCGGGGTTGCGGTCGCGAGTTAAAAATCCTTGCTGTCCGGAGAAGAAAAACTTTCAGTGCGATGCGCAGCCGAATGGAGGAGGCGATAAGAATTGAGGGTGACGATCCGACCCAAAATCCCGCAGTTCTCGAAAGGAAATTCCGTCACCACGCTCAGGCGATAGCTGGATGGAAACGAATTTCCTCAATCGCGTCTCAAATAGTACACTTTATCTATAGAAAATATCCTATGGCGTGTAGCGTGCCGTCCAGATCGCAATTTCGAGGACGAACACTATGGCCGATGCTGCCCTTCGCCAGGTAACCCAACCGGTAACCCTGTGGTACACACGCTGCCCGGCGCCGACGCCGCTTTCCGTCGCGGTGCAGCTCGGCTGGATAGAGGAGCGTTTCGCCGGCCATGGTATTTCCGTTTCCTCCATTCGTGATTCCGCCGATCCGGCCATCAGGCAAAGCCATTTCGATCACCGGCTGGACTGGTCGTTCCGCCAGGGCGGCAATATTCCCCCCATCTGGGCGAAATCCGGTGGCCGGCAAACGCGGCTGGTGGGGCTGACGAGGACCGATGAGTTTCAGGCGGTCATAGCGCTGCCCGCAAGCGGCATAAGCAAGGGCGGCGATCTGAAGGGGCGGCGCATCGGCCTGCCGAAACGGCCGAATGAAACCATCGATTTCCAGCGGGCGACATCGCTCAAGGGCATCGTGTCGGCGCTCACCGTCTCGGGCCTCTCCGTTACAGATGTCGAGCTTGTCGATCTGACGGCAAGAGAGCCGGTGCTGCTTGGCCCGAAGGACGAGCGGTTCCATGGTCTGCGCCGGCGACTTCCCTATGGCGAGGAAATTGCAGCACTGCACCGGGGGCAGATCGATGCGTTTTTCGTCAAGGGTGCGGAAGGTGTGACGGTCGCCAACCTGATCGGTGCGCAGGTCGTTGTGTCGACGGGGTTTCACCCCGATCCGAAAATCCGCATTAATAATGGCACGCCGCGTCCCTTGACGGTGGACGCCACCTTTGCCGATGAGCGGCCCGATCTGGTTGCTGAACTGGTGGCCACGGTCCAGCGGGTTGCCCGATGGGCGAATGACAATCCGGCGGAAGCCGTGCGTTTCATCGCGCGTGAAATTGGCGTCAGCGAGGAGGCGGTTCTTGCCGCCAATGGCGCGGATGTGCACCGCAATCTGAGGCTCGACCTCGATCCGGCCGAGCTGGATGCGCTCAGCCATTTCAAGGATTTCCTGCTGGAATGGAAATTCATCCCCGAAGATTTCGATGTGCGGGACTGGGCCGATCCACGCGCCCTTTCTTCATTGCAAGATGCCGCACAAGACGATGCGGGAAAGTGAGGGTGCCATGACAACCACCATTCTCGTAACGGGCGCAACCGGCAAGCTTGGTCAGCGTGTCGTCAACCGTCTTTTGCAGAAACAGGCAAAGGTTCGGGTACTGACCCGCAGGCGCGAGGATGCGCTGAAGCTCTGGGGCGACAGGGTCGATATTGCCGAGGGAAATTTCTCCGATCCGGCGAGCCTGAAAGAGGCCTCACGCGGTATAGACAGGGTCTTCCTGCTTTCCCCCATCGGCGAAACGCTGGCGGCGGACCAGAATGCGGTTATTGACGCGGCTCTCTCCGCCGGTGTTTCGCGGCTCGTGAAAATATCCGGCTCAGACTGGACCATTAAAAATGCGGTACGCTCGATCTCGGGTGCCGCCCATGCCGCGGTGGAAAAGCATCTGGCGGAAAGCGGCATAGCCCATACCGTGCTACGACCGAATGCCTGGATGCAGGTGGCGCTGGAGCCCGTTGTTGCCGCCTTGCGCAACGGCGAGGATGTGCCCGCCCGTTTCGGAAATGCCGCCGTCTCCTTCCTCGATGCCGATGATATCGCCGATGTCGCGGTTCAGGCGCTGACTGCCGGCGCGCCGCCTGCCGGTCCCTTGGTGCTGACCGGCGGCGAAGCTCTGGCGGTGCTGGAAATCGCCCGCATCGCGGCCCGTATCCTGCATCGCCCGGTCGGAGTTTCGCACAAGGTTGCTTCGACCTTTCCGGCGCATATCGGCGCGTTCGAACAGAAGGCCATCGCCGAATTCGGGCAGCTGATCGGCGAAGGTCTCGCGGCGTCCACCACAGGTGCTGTTCAACAGATTATCGGCCGCCCGCCCCGCAGCGTGGAGAATTATCTGCGCGCCCGGTTGGCCGCCGCCCCGCAGGGCGATCATTCCGAAGGAGAAAAGACATGGCGCTGACCGTTGCTTTGCCCGATGGGCTCGAGCTGCGAGGCCCTGCCGATTTCGCGGAAAGCCCGCTCAGCCGGGCGGCAAGACAGCCGTTGATGCTGGGCCTGTTCCTCAATCTGCAGGATATCAATTTTTCCAGCCTGCCGACCAGCAATAGCTGGACCTTTGATTACAATGTTGAACTCGTGAAGCGTGCGGAGGAGCTTGGTTTCGAAATCGCCTTCAGCCGTACACAGTGGCTGCCCAAGGGCGGTTATGACGGGGAATCCTCTCTCGACAGTTTCATCGCGCTTGGCGCGATGGCGGCGGTTACGAAGAGCATTCTGCTGATCTCCACCATCCATGTGCTTTATGGGCCCCTGCACCCTTTGCATCTCGCCAAATATGGCGCGACGCTGGACCATATCGCCAAGGGGCGCTGGGGCATCAACATCGTCACCGGCCACCGCGCCATCGAGCATGAAATGTTCGGCTGGCAGCGGATCGATCATGACAAGCGTTACGATATGGCCGGGGAATTGTTCGATGTGCTTCACCGCCTTTGGGGCGAGACTGAGAATTTTTCCTATGAGGGCAAGCTCAACCCGTGGGCGATCAACAATGGCTGGATCACGCCCAAGCCCGCCTTTGGCCGCCCGCCGCTGGTGACGGCGACCGGTTCGCCCGCCGGTATCGATTTCGCCGCCCGCCATTCCGATCTGGTTTTTGTCACCTCGCCCGGCGGCGCGCATATAGACAGCGCGCTGGAAACGCTGCCCGATCATATCGCCACCATCAAGAACCGCGCCAAGGCCTATGGCCGGCAGGTGAAGACGCTCATCAACCCGATCATCGTCAGCCGCGATACGGAGAAGGAAGCGATCGCTTATGCCGATGCCATCGAGGCTGGAAAACCGCAGCCCGGCACGCGCGCTTTCGCCACCAATAATTACGACAGCGACGCCCATGCCTGGCGCGGCCGCGGTGATGCGCGTCACAAGCAGGGGCGCAATCTTGGCGGCAATATCGAAATCATCGGCTCACCGGAACAGGTGGTTGAGCAGCTTGTCGGTTTGAAGAAGGCCGGCATCGATGGCGTGCAGCTGAATTTCTACGATTTCCGCGAAGACCTCGATTATTTCGCCGAACGCATTCTACCCTTGATGAAGGAGGCGGGCCTGAGGCTCTGACGCCTTTCCTGCCGCATTTTCCAGCCCCGAAACCCGCCCTTCGCAATCGCCCGATTGCGAAAACGATGTTCTTTGCCTTGAGGAGATACCGTGAATATCGCCGTCGATCCCGTCAAAACACCAGCACCTCAAATCATCGACCGGATCGGGACCTATGTTCCCGAACTCGTCTCCATCCGCCACGATCTGCACCAGCATCCGGAAATCGGTTTCGAGGAAGTGCGCACGTCCGGCATCGTCGCCGAAAAACTCGCCTCCTGGGGCATCGAGGTGCATCGCGGTTACGGCAAGACCGGTGTGGTCGGCGTGCTGCACGGCCGACATGCGGGCAATCGCTCCATCGGGCTGCGGGCCGATATGGATGCCCTGCCGATGCCCGAGGAGACCGGGTTGCCCTATGCGTCGGTCTATCCTGGCAAATTCCATGGCTGTGGGCATGATGTGCACACCACCATCCTGCTCGGCACCGCCCGTTATCTGGCCGAAACCCGTGATTTTGCCGGTACGGTGGTGTTCATTTTCCAGCCGGCCGAGGAAGGTCTCGGCGGCGCGCGCGCCATGATTGCCGACGGGCTGTTCAGGGATTTTCCGGTTGACGAGATTTATGGGCTGCACAATTCCACCCACGCCGCGCCCAATCATCTGAAGGTTTCGCCCGGCACCATTCTGGCGGGGGCGGATTTCTTCGATGTCCGGCTGAAGGGCCGGGGCGCACACGCCGCCCATCCGGATGTCTCGCGCGACCCGGTGCCGGCGACGGGGGAACTCATCCAGGCCTTGCAGACCATCGTCAGCCGCAACGTGTTACCAACCGATCCCGCCGTGCTGTCGATCACCCGCATTGAGGCGGGATCTGCCTATAACGTCATCCCGGAAACGGCTGCGATTGCCGGAACAGTGCGGGCCTTTTCCGACAGCGTGCGTGAAACCATCCGGGAGCGCATCCGCACGATTTCCGATCACATTGCCGCCGCCCATGGCCTGACCGCCGAGGTGGATATTCGCGACATATTCTCGGTTCTGACCAACGATGATGCATCGGTGGATATCGTTGCCGGAGTAGCGCGCGAGGTTCTCGGAGACGAGCGCGTTTCCACTGAGCCCGGCCGCTTCATGGGCAGCGAGGATTTCGCCGATCTCCTGAAACATGCGCCCGGCGCATTTTTCACGCTCGGCCATTCCGGCACCGTTCCGGCCCATAATCCCGGTTTTATCGTTGACGACGCCATCCTTCCGGTTGGCGCAACCCTGTTTGCCCGTCTGGTGGAAACCCGGCTGAAGGCTGCCTGAGTATTTGAAAACAAATTCGCAAAGGGAAACATCCATGGATATTACAAGACGTAAGACATTGCTTTTGAGTGCTGCCCTGGCCGGGGCCATGCTGTTGCCGTCAATGCCCGCTCTGGCATCGGAAACGCCCAAGAAGGGCGGCATCGTCACCCTTGCGGGTCTTGGCGAACCGACGACGCTGGTGCCGCTTTCAGACTCCAACACGCGCACCCGTGCCATTTCCACGAAAATCCTCGAAGGGCTGGTGCGGTTCGACAGCGAGTTCAAACCGCATCCGGTTCTCGCTGAAAGCTGGGAGACCTCTGCCGACGGGCTGCGCCACACATTCAGACTGCGCAAGGGTGTTAAATGGCACGACGGCAAGGATTTCACCTCGCAGGACGTGAAATTTTCGCTGCTCGCCTTTAAGAAGGCCGGCCCGCGCGGGCGCATCACTTTCGCCAATATCGCCGATATCGAAACGCCCGATCCATTGACGGCGGTGGTGGTGCTTTCCAAGCCCGCACCCTATCTTCTGCGGGCGCTGACCGGCGGCGAGACACCGATCCTGCCGGCCCACGCCTATCCTTCGGAGAACTTCAATGAGAGCCCGAACGGCAACGCCCCCATCGGCACCGGCCCCTTCGTCTTCGAGGAATGGAAACGCGGCAGCTATGTGAAGCTGAAGAAGAACCCCAATTACTGGCAGGCCGATCTGCCCTATCTCGACGGTTTCGTGGCGCGCTTTGTTGCGGACGCGGCCTCCACCACCATTTCGGTTGAAACGGGGGAGGCGGATTATACCGCCGATGTTTCCTACAGCGATCTGGAGCGTCTCCGGCAAAATCCGAAGCTCGCGGTGGAGGTCTATACCGACGCCTATCTCAACAATGCCGCGATATTCGAGTTCAATCTGGAGAACCCGATCCTGGCGAAGAAAGAGGTCCGCCATGCGCTGGCCCATGCCATCGACCGGGATTTCATCAACGACGCCATCTTCTTCGGCACGGCCAAACCCGCCGGCTCGAACATTCCAGCGGTCTTCACCGCCTATAATGACGAAAAGTCATTCACCTATCCCTTCGATCTCGCCAAGGCGGACGAACTTCTGGACAAGGCCGGTTATCCGAAAGGCGCCGATGGCACCCGTTTTTCGCTGCGACTGGCCTTTCTGCCATCCGATGTCTTCCGCAAGACCGCTGAATATCTGCGCTCTTCCTTCGGCAAGCTCGGCGTGAAGGTGGATATCGTCGAAGGCGATCTCGCCACCTTCATCAAGCGCGTCTATACGGAGCGTGGTTTTGACCTGACGGTGAACGGCATCAGCCGGCTGTTCGATCCGACGGCAGGCGTACAGCGCCTCTATTGGTCCGATGGTATCAAAAACCCGGCCCCCTATGTCAACGCCGCGCATTACAACAATCCGAAAGTTGACGATCTTTTCCGTGCGGCTGCCATCGAGGTGGATGAAAAGAAACGGGCAGGGCAGTTCCACGAAATCCAGAAAGTCGTCGGCGATGACCTGCCGAATTTCTCGATCGTCGCTTTGCCGACCGTTATCCTGCGCAACACCAGTTTGAAGTCCCTCGTGACGACTATCGATATTGCCTATGGTGATCTGGCGACGGCGTGGAAAAGCGAGTGAGTATTTGGCAAAGCGGTGTAATTTACGCCCCCGTCACCCCGGACTAGATCCGGGGTCCAGTGCGATCAAGGACTTGATCGCGAGCGACTTTTTTCACGGTGCAGACGCGCCGTGGCTGGATGCCGGCTCAAAGCCGGCATGACGGAGGAGAGCTCCGCCAGAACCAACACAAAACCGGCAATTCTGCCGGTTTTTTTATTGTTGAAACGGCCGCCAGCCCGTTTTGTGCCTTCGCGCGCCAAGCTCGTTTTCGGGAAAAACATTGCTCGTGAGACAAGTCGCTCAGAACAGTGGTCCCTGTTGGCTGAATTCTGAAAAATTCAGTTTCATCAATAATTTAACGCAAAGCATTTCTTCGCTTCAAAGCAAGAATTGCTTTCTGGACCCACGCTTTGGCCGCCTGCACTGTGAGCTGGAAATCTCACCTGCAAATGATGGATGCCATGGCCAAGGATACGCTTTTTTTGATCGCCCCCGGTTTTGAGGACCCCAAGCACCCCGGTGTCCGGTTCGTCTGCCCGCATTGTAACCAGATCGAAGGCCTGCTCGCCGCCTTTCCGGATCTTGCCGCCGGTATTGATGTTCACCGTGTCAGTTTTCAGCGCCCGCGTGAGGCGGTCATTGCCGCCGTGGGGGAGGAAAACCAGTCGCTGCCGCTCTTCATCTTTGCCAGCGATGCGCCCGCCGATGCGGCAACCCAAGGCGACACCCACTTCATTCAGGACACCCAACGCATTTTGCAAATCCTCGCCGAGCGCCACGGGTTCCCGCAGCTGCATTGAGCTGCCGCACCCGCACATCGGATTTTTTCGGAGACAGACATGACCCGTTCCAGACGCCAGTTTCATAAAATTGCCCTCGCCGCCGGCGCTTTCGTGGCGCTGCCGGGCGGTTCTTTTGCCGCTGCCGAAGAACCCGTCTCGGGCGGCACGCTCAAGATCGTTTATTTCCCCGAACCGACGCAGCTCGTGGCCATCAACACCAGTGCTGGCGGCCCGCAGTTCATTGGTTCGAAGATTTACGATGGGCTTTTGACCTATGATTACGAGCTTTCACCCAAGTCGAGCCTTGCGAAAGAATGGAGCGTTTCGGCCGACGGGCTGGAATATGTCTTCCATCTGCAGCCGAATGCGAAATTCCATGACGGCAAACCGGTGACATCGGCGGATGTGGAGTTTTCGATCCTGCGGCTGAAGGAGGCCCATCCGCGCGGCCGGGCGACGTTCGCGAATGTCGAGAGTGTCGATACCTCCGATCTGCTGGTCGCGAAGGTGAAGCTCTCCAAACCCGCGCCGGGCCTTATCACTGCGCTGGCCTCCTCGGAATCGCCTGTTGTGCCAAAACACATTTTCGAGACCTTCAAGCCGACCGATAATCCCAAACCCGCCCAGATCATCGGCAGCGGCCCCTTCGTGCTGAAGGAATGGGTGCCCGGTAGCCATATCCTGCTGGAGAAAAATGCGGATTACTGGGACGCGCCGCGCCCTTATCTCGACCGCGTCATCATCCGCCTCATCAACGATGCGGGCGCCCGTGCGGCCGCGCTGGAAACCAGCGAAGGCGACATTGGCCCCAACCCGGTCGCTCTTGCCGATCTGGAACGGCTGAAATCCATCCCCACACTGAAGGTGGATGACCGCATCTATGCCTATGCCGGCCAGCAGAACCAGCTGGTGATCAATCTGGAGAACGAATATCTCAAGGAATTGAAGGTCAGGCAGGCCATCGCCCACGCCATCGATGTTCCGGCGCTCATCGATACCGTGCTTTACGGTTATGCCGTACCATCGCCGACGCCGATCAGTCCCGGTCTTGCGAAGTTCCACAATGCGGATATCGGTTTTGCCAAGTTCGACGTCGCGCAGGCGGAAAAATTGCTGGATGAGGCGGGCTTCCCGCGCAAGGACGGCGGTAAGCGCTTCAAGCTCCGCGTCACCACCAACCCGTTCAATCCGCAGACCTATTCGGATTTCATCGCGCAGGCGCTTTCGAAGATCGGCATCGAGGCGGATATCCAGAAATTCGATTTCGGCACCTATGTGAAGGTGGTCTATACCGACCGTGCCTGGGACCTTTCGGTGGAATCCCTTTCCAACACCTTCGACCCGACCGCGGGTGTGCAGCGTGTCTACTGGAGCAAGAACTTCAAGATCGGCCTGCCCTTCTCCAATGCCAGCCACTATTCAAATCCGGAGGTCGACCGGCTGCTGGAAGCGGCGGCGGTGGAGCCGGATATCGAAAAACGCGCCGCCTTCTTCAAGGAATTTCAGGCCGTCGTCGCCAAGGATCTTCCCGTCATCAATCTCGTCTCTCCCATCCAGCCGGTCGTCGGCAGCGTGCGCATCAAGGATTATGCGACCGGCGCGGAGGGGCTCAGCGGCAATCTCGCCAAGGCCTGGGTGACGAAGGAGGCGTGAGCCTCCTCACTTTCGGGTTCAAGCGCGTCAGAGCGAAGAAGAGGTCATTTCCATGAGCAGAAAATCCGAAAAGCTGGTTCTCAACGCCTTCATTTATCCGGGCGGACATCATGAGGCAGCCTGGCGGCATCGGGATTCGGAGCCGCATCGCGTCACCGATATAAAGCTGTATCAGGATATTGCCCGCAAGGCCGAAGCGGCGAAGCTGGATGCCATCTTCTTTGCCGACGCACCGGTGCTGGATGCCAATATCCGCTATGCCGCCCGCCACCGGCTGGAACCAATCACCATGCTGGCGGCGCTTGCCGCCGTCACGGAAAAGATCGGTTTCATCGCCACGGCTTCCACCACCTATTACGAGCCTTATAATCTCGCGCGGCTGTTCGCTTCCGTCGATCACATCAGCGGCGGCCGGGTGGGCTGGAACATCGTCACGACTTCGGCCGATGCGGCGGCCGGCAACTTCAATCTCCAGAAGCACCCGCCGCATGCCGACCGTTACCGTCAGGCGATCGAATTCGTCGATGTGGTGACGAAGCTCTGGGATAGCTGGGAAGATGACGCCATCATCGCAGACAAGGAAAGCGGTCTGTTTGCCGAGACCGACCGCATCCATCCCGCCAATCACGACGGCGAGTTTTATCGGGTGCGCGGCGCGCTGAACGTGCCGCGTTCACCGCAGGGCCGGCCGGTCTATGTTCAGGCCGGCTCCTCGGAGGAGGGGCGCGGCTTTGCCGCCCAATATGCCGAGGCGATCTTTACCGCGCATCAGACTCTGGAGAGTGCGCGGTCTTTTTATTCCGATATCAAGCGGCGCGTGGCGGCCACAGGGCGCAATCCCGCCCATGTGAAAATCCTGCCGGGCATCAGTCCATTCATCGCTTCCACGGAAGAGGAGGCACGCAGGCTGGAAGCGTCCTTCAACGATCTCATCCAGCCGGCCTTTTCGCTCGGGCAATTGCAGCGCATCACCGGCATAGACCTGTCATCGGCCGATCTCGACCAGCCACTGCCGCAGGAGGCCGTTGAAGCGACGCGGGCGCAGGCGGATAGCAGCCGTCATCAGCTGGTCCTCGATGTCATCGACCGGGAAAACCCGACGATCCGGCAATTGCTACACCGGCTTGCCGGCGGGCGTGGCCACAAGGTGATTTCCGGAACGCCGGAACAGGTGGCAGACTGGATCGAGACCTGGTTCCGCGAGGGCGCGGCCGACGGGTTCAACATCATGCCGCCATGGCTGAACGGCGGGTTCGATATCTTCGTGGACGAGGTGGTGCCGATCCTGAGACGGCGCGGCCTGTTCCGTGAGGATTACGAAGGCGATACGCTGCGCGACCATTATGGCCTGCCACGACCGGACAATATCTACGCGGCCAGAGAGTTGCAAAGGGAACGCGCCTGAGGTGGGACGGGCGTGTTCAGGCGGCGGCCACGAGAGAGCGCATATCCTCGCGCAACAAAGCGAGTAGAGATGCGACTTCCGGCAGCCGCCGCCTGTCAGGACTGGTCAGCAGGTGGTAACGGCTGGCGGTCGGCTGCGGTGCGCCAAAGGGAGCGATCAGGCGGCCGTTTTTCAGTTCTTCCGAAATCAGCGAATGGCGCGCGAGACCGATGCCGTGGCCGGATGAGATTGCTTCTATCAACGCCGTCTGCCGTGAAAAACGCGGGCCTGTCGCTGAAAGCCGGAGCGGAATGCGGCAGGCACGCAGCCAGTTTGCCCATTCGAAGGCCGGGTCCAGGCCATTGCCGCGCAACATCGTAAAACCGAGATCCCGCAATTGGGCGGGCTCGCCTGCAAGCGCATGGCGGGCTGCGAATTCCGGAGTGCAGACGGCGCTGACGGTATCGGCGAAAAGCGGCTCGTGAATGAAGCCCGGAATTTGCGTGTGGGTTGCAACGATGGCGCAATCGGCATCGAAATGGGTGAGGTCGATGGTTTCGCTTTCGAGGGATTCGATGGAAAGCTCAACGTCTCCGAGCGCCGGAACGATGCTGCCCAGCCGTGGCGCCAGCCAGCGGGCCGCAAAACAGCCCTCGGCCAGTACCTTAAGCTGCGGCCGGGCGTTCGAAACCATCAGATCGGAAAGACTGCCGATCATGGTCTCGAAAGCATCGGCAAGACCGGGATAAAGCGCGCTGCCAGCGTCTGTCAGCAGCAATTCACCGCGCTGGCGGCTGAAGAGCGGTTGGCCGAGATGGGTTTCGAGAATGCGGACCTGCTGGCCGATGGCGGCGGTCGAGACATGTAGTTCCTCCGCCGCCCGCGAAAAGCTGGCATGGCGGGCGGCCACGACAAAGGCGCGCAGGGCCGTCAGCGGCGGCAGCCGGGAAAGTGTGGGCAGGCGAAAAGCCGCCCGGCTCGCGGCGGGAGCGGCAAATTCCGTTCTCATTGCTGTTCCTCCTTTGCCGCCTGCATCTTTCACACGGTCAGAACACCCGGCCTTCTCTGAGATGCGTCGTGGTGCCGTTCAGGTAATAGTCACCGATGACGCGCGCCTTGTGGGCAAGCGGATTGTGATTGTAGACCGTGCGGATATTGCGCCAGTGGCGGTCGAAATTCCGGTCGCTCGATGTCGCCGAGCCGCCGCCGAGTTCATAGAGATTGGTGGCGACCGTGAGCGAAAGCTGTGAAGCGATGATCTGGGTTCGGGCGGTGGCCAGAGAACCTTCCAGCAGGGCCGCTTCGATCGCCTCTTCATCGCCGGTGGCGAAGGCGGCGGCGGTGCGGTCGAGTGTTCGAGCAGCTTCGCGGATCAGGGTTTTCACCGCGAAGGCGCCGGCGCTGATTTCGCCGAGGATTTTCTGCACGAAGGGGTCCTGATTGGCGGTTTCGGCGCTGCTGTGAAGCGTTGTGCGTGCCTGACGCAGAACATACTCCACGCCGTCATTCAGCGCGCCCTGAACGGCGCCGGCAGCGGACGCGGCGAGATGCAACTGCCGCATCGCAGAACTGTGACGGCCGATCTGGGTACCGAGCTTGCGGGTCGTCAGCTCATGCGGCAGCACCTCGACATTCTCAAGCAGCACACCGCCGCTCGCCGTCATGCGCTGGCCCATGCTGTCCCAGTCGTCGAGAATGGTGATGCCTGCGCGATCAAGCGGAATGAGCACGCCGATCGGCTGCTCGTCATCGCCAATGGCGCTGAAGGTGCCGAAATCGGCAAAGGCGGTGCCGGTCGCATACCATTTGCGACCGTTCAGCCGGTAGCGGTCACCATCGGCACTCAGCCGCGTGGTGATTTCACCGGGGCGCTTGGTGCCCTGTTCGGTGCTGGCACCCGCAAAGAGCTTGCCGGCGAGAACATGTTCGAGATGCCGCCGGTCCTCCAGCTCAATGGGGGCGAGAGCGAGGTTTTCGGTGAAATTGAAATGGCTGCGAAGCGCGTGCGGAATATTGCTGTCGGCTTCGCCGAGGATCATCAGGACCTCGATATAATCGGAAATCGAGCCGCCCGGTCCGCCCTTTGCTTCGGGAACGCGCAACGTGCCGATCTTTGCCTCCTTGATAAGGGCGAAGATGTCGAAGGGCAGTTCCCGCTGGCGCTCGCGGCGGGCGGCATCCTTTGCCGCGATAGCCGCAATGTCCTTTGCCCGGGCCAGGATCTCGTCCCGGCTCGGTACGCCGGAATTGTCGGTGGTGGTTGTCTGCAGTTTCGGATTGGACATTGCGGTTTTCCCTGAGCGGATATGAGGGCCTGCGGCACGGCGCGCCGCAGGCATGTTCTTCTGGATGATCAGGCGACCGCGCGCGGCTTGAGCGCCGGCCGGTGTGCGGGTTCGAGATTGCGCGGCACGCGGCCCTCGACGGGGTGGCTCGGATCGTTGAAACCGGGTGTAGAGGGGTGACCGGTCGTGACGAGGCTATCGACCAGCGCTTCATCCTCTGCATCGATCTTCACATCGAGCGCGCGGATATATCCGTCCCAATGCTCTTCGGTGCGCGGGCCGGTGATGGCGGCGGTGACGAACTTGTTGTTCAGCACCCAGGCGAGCGCGAAATCCGCTGCCGAAACGCCCTTCGAAGCGGCATGGGCCGCGACCTTCTGGGCGATCTCGACAGATTCCGGACGCCATTCCGTTTCCAGAACACGCTTGTCGCCACGGCCGACGCGGGTATCGGCGCCCGGCTGTTCGCCCGGCTGATATTTGCCCGTCAGCACGCCGCGTGCGAGCGGCGAATAGGACACGACACCAAGGCCATAATGGTTGGCCGCCGGCAGCTGCTCAGCTTCGGCCGTGCGGTTGACGATGTTGTAAAGCGGCTGGCTGGCAACGGGCCGGTCGATGCCTAGCTGGTCGGCCAGATGCGAAATTTCGGCGATGCGCCAGCCACGGAAATTCGACACGCCGAAATAGCGCAGCTTGCCGGCGCGGATGAGATCGGCAATGGCGCGCACCGGTTCTTCCAGCGGCGCATCGAAGACGGCGCGGTGGAAATAGAGGATGTCGATATAGTCAGTGTTGAGGCGGCGCAGCGAATTTTCGACCGTCTCGATCACCCATTTGCGGGAATGGCCGCCAAGGTTCGGCCCCTTGGTATGGGAATTGACGAATTTCGTGGCCAGAACCCAGTGATCGCGGCTGGCCTTGATGCCGCGACCGACGACTTCTTCCGACTTGCCGTCGTGATAGACATCGGCCGTATCGATGAAGTTGATGCCCTGCTCGCGCGCCTTGTCGATGATGCGGAAGGCCACGTCATCCGGCGTCGGGCCTCCGAACATCATCGTGCCGAGGCTCAGCGGCGAAACCTTCAACGCGCTGCGTCCGAGATAGCGATAGTCGACCATTATGGTTGCTCCTTCAAGTTATTGGGCATGGTGGCAGGCCACGGCGTGGTTCCTGCCGAAAAGGGTGTAATCCGGCGCTTTTTCGCGACAGAGATCGGTGGCGAGTGGGCAGCGTGTGTGAAACCGGCAGCCGGATGGTGGATCGTGCGGGCTCGGCAGATCGCCGGAAATCGGTGCCGCCTGCTTGCGGCGGGCGGGATCCGGAACGGCAGCAAGAAGCGCGCGAGTGTAAGGATGCTTCGGAGAAGCCCAGAGTTCGGATGTCGGTGCGCTTTCGACGATCTTGCCGAGATACATGACCAGCACGCGGTCGGAGAAATAACGTACCACGGAAAGGTCGTGAGAAACGAAGAGATAGGAGAGCGAAAGCTGCTTCTTCATCTCCACCAGAAGGTTGAGAATCTGCGCCTGTATCGAAAGATCGAGCGCCGAGACCGGTTCGTCGCAGACCACCAGTTCCGGTTCCAGAACCAGCGCGCGGGCAATGCCGATACGCTGGCGCTGACCGCCGGAAAATTCATGCGGATAACGGTCGAGCGAATCCGCCGGCAGGCCCACCTGCGCGACGATGGCTTCAACAATCTCCCGCTGGCGTGCCCTGTCTCCGATGCCGTGTACCTTCAGCGGCCCGGTAAGGATGGTGCGCACCGTCTGGCGCGGATTGAGCGAGGCGAATGGGTCCTGAAAGATCATCTGGATGCGGCGGCGGATGCCGCGCAGTTCCGATGCCGTCATTGCCGTGACGTCAGCGCCCTTGAAGGTGATCCTGCCGGAAGACGGTTCGACCAGCCGCATCAGCGATTTGCCGAGCGAGGATTTGCCGCAGCCGGATTCGCCCACCAGTGCAACGGTCTCGCCCGCCTCGATATCGAGCGAGACATCATCGACGGCGCGAACCGTGCCGCGTCCGCCCGTATAATGGGTGGAAAGACTATGCACCGACAAGAGCGCCATTGGGTACCTCCTGGGATGTGGGAGCAACGAAGGGGCAGGCGGCATAACGGCCGTCTGAAACCTGCCTTAGCGGCGGTACATATTGCCCGCAGAAGCCACGGGCGCTCGGACAGCGCGGTCGGAAAGCGCAGCCGCGTTCCCCGGTGGCGGAAACGATGGAACCGGGAATTTCAATGAGCGGTCCGTCGCGATAATGCTGGCCATCTTCCGCCCGCGGCGAAGCGGCAAGCAGGCCGCGCGTATAGGGATGGTAGGGATTGGAGAAAACCGGCTCCGGCAACCCCTCTTCCACCTTGCGACCGGCATACATGACCATCACCCGGTCCGCCCATTGCGCGACGATGCCAAGATCGTGGGTGATGAGGATGACGGCCATGTTGAGATCGCGGCGCAGATTGTCGAGCAGTTGCAGGATCTGCGCCTGTATCGTCACGTCGAGCGCGGTCGTCGCCTCGTCGGCGATCAGCAGTTTCGGATTGCAGGCAACGCCGATGGCGATCATCACACGCTGGCGCATGCCGCCGGAAAGCTGGTGCGGATAATCATCCACCCGGCGGCCGGCATCGGGGATGTTGACGAGGTCCAGCAGCTCGATGGCGCGTTTGCGCGCCTGGTGCCGGTCGATTTTCTCATGGATGCGCAGCACCTCGATGATCTGCTCGCCGACCGTCAGCACCGGGTTGAGCGAGGTCATCGGCTCCTGAAAGATCATGCCGATATCCCGGCCGCGAATGCCGCGCCATTGACGCTCGGAAAGCGGCAGCAGGTCGCGTCCCTCGAGCAGAACCCGCCCTCCGGTCTTGGCATGGGAGGGCAGAAGGCCAATCAGGCCAAGCGCCGTCAGCGACTTGCCGGAGCCGCTCTCGCCAACGATCGCCAGCATTTCGCCGGGGCTGACATCAAAACTGACGCCTTTCACCGGCTGGGCGGAGCCGAAGCTGACGGAGAGATCATGGACTTCGATCAGTTTACTCATCGGCGTTCCTCCGAAAAACGGGGGTTGAGCGCATCGTTGAGACCATCGCTGATGAGGTTCAGCGAAATGACGGTGAAGACGATGGCAAGGCCGGGAAGGGCGGTCAGATACCAGGCGGTGCGGATGACATCACGGCCGGAACCGATCATCGAACCCCAGGAGACACGGTTGGGATCGCCAAGGCCCATGAAGGACAGCGCTGCTTCCATGAGGATCGCTCCCGCCACCATGACGGATGAGGTGACGATGATCGGTGGCAGCGCATTGGGCAGGATTTCCTGAAACACGATGCGGGCATGGCCGTAACCCAGGCTACGCGCGGCGAGCACATAATCCTTCTCGCGGATGGCGCGGAATTCCGCACGGGTGAGGCGGGCGACCAGCGGCCAGGTGATGATGCCGATGGCTGAGGTAACCGTGGTGACGGATGGTTGCGCGATGGCGACGAGCACCACCAGCAGCACGAAATTCGGCAAGGTCTGAAAGATTTCGATCAGCTTGACGAGAATATCGTCAATGACGCCGCCGAAATAACCGGCGAAGGCGCCAACAGCGATACCGATCGTCAGGCCGATCAGCGTCGCCACGACACCGACGGTGAGCGAGATGCGCGCGCCGTGCACGATACCGGCCAGAACATCCCGGCCCATGGAATCGGTGCCGAGCGGATAGGCCGCATTCTGGCCCGGCCACAGGAACGGGCGGGCCACCATTTCCAGGGGATCGCCCGGATAGATCAAGGGGGCGATCAGTGCGGTGACGATGACGGTCGCGAGAAACAGCAGGCCGACGATGGCGTTGGGATTGGTGAGGAAGATTTTCAGTTCGCGTCGCAGGCCGCGCCGTGGCACGGAGACGGAACGGGCTGAAAGCGCGTCCGGTGCATGGATATAGGGCCAGGCCTTTTCTTCAGGCTTCTTCGGTTTGGGATTGGTCTCTTCAGCGCCGAGTTCGGCCGTGTCGAGAATTGCTGATGTATGGGAGGAATTCATCGGCTTTCTCCGATGCGGGGGTCAAGCCATGCCTGCAACAGGTCCACGGCCGCATTGACGATGATGACGACGAGGGAAGAGAGAAGCAGTATGCCGAGCAGCACGCTGAAATCCCGCGCCATCACGGCTTCGAAGGCGAGACGGCCGAGGCCCGGCCAACTGAAGACGGTTTCGACGACGACTGCGCCGCCGAGCAGGCCGCCAATATGCATGCCGGCCATGGTGGTGATGGGGATGAGCGCGTTGCGCAGGATGTGGCGCGTGGTCAGCCTGATTGGTGAAACGCCCTTGGCGCGTGCCGTGCGCACATAGTCCTGCGATTTCACTTCCAGCATTGCCGCGCGGGTGAGGCGGGCATAGATGGCCAGAAAATAGAGCGCCAGCGACAGGGCGGGGAGAACGATGTAGCGCAACCTGTCGAGAAAGGCTGAAAAGCCGGTAAGGCTGCTGCCGATGGTGCTGTCACCACCGGACGGGAGCCAGCCGAGCTTGACCGAAAAGGTCAGGATCAGCATCAGGCCGATCCAGAAACCCGGCACGGAATAAAAGATCAGCGAGCCGATCGAAATGATCCGGTCCGGCAGCTTGCCGGAAAAGAGCGCCATGATGGAGCCGAGGAACACACCGACGAAGATTGCGATGCCAAGGGCTGCTCCCATCAGCGCAAGCGTGCCCGGCAGCCGCTGGCCGATAAGGTCTGCGACCGGCATGCCGTAGCGCGGTGAAAAGCCGAGGCTGAACTGGGCCAGATTGCTGAGATAATTCATCAGCTGGTGCAGAACCGGCAGATCGAGCCCAAAGCGGGAGCGGATTTCGGCCATGGTCTCGACGGTCGCCGAACCCGCTTCCGCCGCCAGCACGTCGGCCGCGTCGCCGGGCGCCAGCTGCAGCAGGAAGAAGTTCAGGATGACGATACCGAGAACCGTCGGGACGGCCTGAATGGCCACCCGTTTCGCCTGCGATAAAATCCTTTTCGAATTTGACATCGGCTCCAGTCCGCAATCGTGAAAACATAAATCCGCCGGTGAAGGCATGGACATTAGTTGACTAATTTTATGGAATTTGTCAAAGAGTAATAGAATTATTTTCTGAAATTTACCGAATTATGCGCCTTAAAGAAAAGATAATTCCTGACTTTGAGAATGATTGGTGCTTCATCCCAATCTCGCTCTCGTCTGCAGAACAAACTTCTTCCTAAGCGCAGCCATTCAGTTTCGCCGGTTCGTCGCCGGTTCAATCAAGGAGAGGGTATCGCATGACTATTTTCAACCAGACGACGCGGCGCGGATTTCTGCTGGCGTCGGTGGCGCTCGGCGTGGTGTCGTTGCCGGGGCTGAAGCTGCAGGCGGCGGAGCCTGCAAGCGGCGGCACGGCCACCCTGCTCATCTCATCGGAACCGCCGGTGCTGACGACGATCGCACATACGGCCTATAATTCCGTCTATATATCGCCAAAGGTCACCGAAGGTCTGTTGACCTATGATTTTGATCTCAATCCCAAGCCGCTTCTCGCCAAATCATGGGAAGTGAGCGCGGATGGCCTGCGTTATACCTTCAAGCTGCGACCCGGCGTAAAGTGGCATGACGGCAAGCCCTTCACATCCGCCGACGTGGCTTTTTCCATCAACACCATCAAGGAAGTGCATCCGCGCGGTCGCAATACATTCCTGAACCTTACCGCCGTCGAGACGCCGGATGAGCTGACGGCGGTACTGGTTCTTTCCAAGCCCGCGCCATACCTGATCACGGCACTTGCCGCCGCCGAAACGCCCATCGTGCCCAAACATCTCTATGAAGGCACGAAAGTGACCGAAAATCCGGTCAATCTCGCGCCCATCGGCACCGGCCCGTTCAGGTTCAAGGAGTGGGTGCGCGGCAGCCATATCGTTTTTGAGCGCAATGCCGATTATTGGGATGCGCCTCGCCCATATCTCGACAAGCTGATCGTCCGTTTTATTCCGGATGCGTCGGCCCGCGCGATTGCCATTGAAACCGGCGAGATCGATCTCGCGCCGAGCACGCCGGTTGCCTATAGCGATCTCGACCGTCTGAAGCAGCTGCCGAGCCTCGGCTTCGAGACCAACGGCTATCAATATACCAATTCAATCAGCCGCGTGGAGTTCAACCTCGAAAAGGATGTCTTCAAGGATGTGCGCGTCCGGCGTGCCTTCGCGCATGTGATTGACCGCAACGTCATCTTCAACACGGTCAATTTCGGTTATGGCGCGACGATCACCGGTCCGATCAATCCGAAGCTGACGAAATGGTTCGTGGATGATCTGAAGACCTATCCGATCGATCTGAAGGCTGCCGAAGCGCTGCTCGACGAGGCCGGATACAAGCGCGGTGCCGATGGCATCCGTTTCAAGCTCAATCTGGATTACGTGCCGAGCACGGAGGCCTATCCGCGCGGTGCGGATTATATCCGCCAGGCGCTGGCAAAGGTTGGTGTGGATGTGACGGTGCGCACGCAGGATTTCGCCACCTATACCAAACGCATCTACACGGATCGCGATTTCGATTTTGCCTATGAGGGCATGAGCAATCTCTTCGATCCGACTGTCGGCGTGCAGCGGCTTTACTGGTCGAAGAACTTCAAGAAGGGCGTGCCTTTCTCCAATGGTGCGGCTTACAGCAATCCGAAGGTGGATGCGCTTCTCGAAGCCGCCGCCATCGAGATCGATCCGGACAAGCGCGTGGCGCAATGGAAGGAAATCCAGCAGATCCTCGTTGAGGACGTGCCGGCCATCGACATCGTCGCGGCACCGGAGATCACCATCTTCAACAAGCGTATCGCCGATCACACCATCGGTGCCGAAGGTGTGGCGGGAAGCCTCGCCTTCGCGCATATCGCCGCGTCCTGATCGCCTCGCCAGACCCGGTTCGCCCTTTGCGGCGGGCCGGCCCCTTTCCCTTTCATCGAGGCCAAAGCCATGAGCACGACACTTTCTGAAATCTGGTACACGCGCTGCCCGGTGCCGACCCCCGTGGGGCTGGCGGCGCAGCTGGGTTATCTCGGCGAGACCTTCGAGGAGGTCGGCATATCGCTGAAATCCATCATCGATTCTCCGGATCGCTCGGTTCGCCAGAGCCATTTCAACCACACGCTGGAATGGTCCTTCCGCCATGGTGGCAATGTGCCGCCCATCCGTGCCCGCTCGGAAGGGCGCAGTACACGTCTTGTCGGTATTACCTGGACGGATGAATTTCAGGCGATCATCACCCTGCCGGAGACCGGTATCCGCTCGCTTGCCGATCTTGTTGGCCGTCGTTTCGGTGTGCCGCGCCGGCCGGAAGGCATCGTCGATTTCATGCGGGCGACGGCGCTGAAGGGCATCGTCTCCGCACTTTCGCTGGAAGGGCTGACGGTTAAGGATGTCGAGTTGACGGATATCGTCATCAAGGATTCGGTGCTGGCCTCGCAGGAGGGGCCGTCCCTTTTCGGCCTGAAGCGCCGGCAATCCTTCGGTGAGGAGATCATCGCGCTGCTGCGGGGCGAGGTCGATGCGATCTTCGTCAAGGGAACGGCGGGTATTGCCGCCGCCAATCTGATCGGTGCGGTGCAGGTGGTGGAATTCGGTTTTCACCCCGATCCGAAAATACGCATCAATTCCGGTTCGCCCCGGGTGCTGACGGTGGACGGACGGCTTGCCGATGAACGTCCCGATCTGGTGGAACGGCTGGTTGGCGCCATTGGCAAAGCCTCGCTCTGGGCGGAGCAGCATCCGGAAGAGACACGTCGTTTCATCGCGCGAGAGGCGGGCGCCACGGAAGAACAGGTTCTGGCCGCCAATGGGCCGGAGGTTCACCGCCACCTTGGCCTCGGCCTTGATGCGGACCTTGTGGCCGCTGTCGGCCATTACAAGGATTTCCTGCATCAATGGGGTTTCCTTGAAAACGACTTCGATCTCGCTGCGTGGATCGACGCCCGTTTCGTGACGGCAAGTGAGAGGGCGGTGGCATGAGTGGTGCTCTGTCTGCCGTTTCGCGCCCGCCGGGACAGCAATCCAGCCCCGTGGCCATAGCAACCGCGCTGGCCGAAGATTTTAGCCAGACGGCGGCCGAACATGACAAAAGCGGCGAATTCGCCGCCGGCAATTTCGAAGCGCTTTTCAGGTCGGGTCTGCTCGGCCTTGTGACGGCCGAGAAAGATGGCGGCTGGGGCGAGGGCATGGAAACGGCGCATGCCGTCATCGCGGCCATTGCCAAGGGCGATCCGTCCACCGCACTCATCCTTGCCATGCATTACAGCGTTCATGCCGCAATTCGGCGCGGCAAGTGGCCAGCCGCTCTTTCAGCAAAGGTGCTGGCCGCCAATAACAGGGAGCCGGCGCTTTTGAATAATGCGCAGGCGGAACCGGGTATCGGTTCACCCGCCCACGGCGGCCTGCCAGAAACGACGGCCCGGATCGAGGGCGATGTCTGGGTGGTCAATGGCCGCAAGAGTTTCGTCACCGGCCTGCCGGGGCTGAAATGGGCGATCGTGCTTGCCGTGACGACAGAAGAAACGCCACGCCTCATCCAGCTTCTGGTGCCGCTCGACGCGCCGGGCATCGGCCAGGAAAAGGCATGGGAGGCGACCGGCATGTACGCTACCGCGAGCCATGATCTTATCCTGGAGGAGGTGAGGGTACCGCTTGCCGACATCGTTGCCGAACAGCCGGCGGATGAGCCGCTGCGGCGTGATGAGGCCGATGGTTATAATTTCTTCGTGCTGCTGGCATCCGTTTATCACGGTGTGGCACTTTCGGCGCGGGATGATCTGCTGCGTCATCTGAATGGCCATGTTCCGGCAAGCCTCGGTGCGCCGCTCTCCTCCATTCCGCGTATCCAGGAGGGTCTCGGCCAGATCGAGGTGCTGCTGGCTGCAAACCGTCGTCTGCTTCTTTCCGTCGCCCGGGATATCGATGCGGGAGAGAGGGTGGGCACGGATGCGCTGGCCGTTCGCCATGTGGTGATCGACAATGCCGTGGCCGTGACCGATCTCGCGCTGGAACTCGGTGGCAATCGCGGTCTGCGGCGGGATTACAATCTCGAACGCCATCACCGTGATGCCATTACGGCAAGGGCGCATGCGCCGCAAAGCCACATGATCCGCACGATTCTCGGCCGCCAAAGCATCAAGGCGGCAGGCGGCTGATCGGTTAAAACGCCGGGCGGCCTTGTCTCGGCAAGAGCGCCCGGCATAGTCTCCTCATTAATCCCGCAGCAGCGGCAGCAGCCTGTCGCCCTGCCGCTCAATCTCCTTCAGATAGGGCGTGTCGGAAAGCACGAAATGGGTGATGCCAAGCGCGCGGTATTTGCGAAGCGACGCGGCGACATCCTCCGCCGAACCCACCAGCCATGTCGTTGCGGCACCGCCGCCGCCGAATTTGCCGGGCGCCGTGTAAAGGTTGTCGTCCAGCACATCGCTCTGGTGGTGCAAATCCAGCAGTCGCCGCTGGCCGACCGCCACGCCTTGCAGATGGTCGTTCCAGCGCACGCCGTTATTTGCAGCCATTTCGGCGACCTTCGCTTCGGCGTCGCGCCACGCCTCGGCCGTCGTCTCACGCACCAGCGTGGTAATCCGCAGGCCGAATTGCAGCGGCGGCAGGTCGCGGCCAAGCGTTTTGCTGAAATGCCTGAGCCTTTCTATCCTTTCGCGCACGCCAGCGAGCGGCTCTCCCCAGAACAATTGCACATCGGCCTCGGTTGCGGCGACCTGTTCGGCCGCTTCGGAGGCGCCGCCGAAATAAAGCCTGGGATGCGGCCGGTCGGCGCGTGCGTCGATACGAGGCAGGACGGTGGAATTTTTCACCCGGAAATGCTCGCCGTCAAAGGTGACATTTTCCTCCGTCCAGAGCCGGCGCACCAGCCGCATGAACTCTTTGGTGCGGGCATAACGCTGCGCCTGGTCACCTTCCTCGTCGCCATAGGCTGCAAGTTCGTCCCTGCCGGAGACAACATTGATCCTTACCCGCCCACCGGAAAGCTGATCGAGCGTGGCGGCGGCCGAGGCGAGGTTGGCCGGTTTCCAGTAACCGGGGCGGATGGCAATCAGCGGCTCGAATGTGGTGGTACGCGCCGCAAGGGCGGCCGCCACCGTAAAGGTGTCGGGCCGGCCCCAGCCGGTACCGATCAGCGCGCCCTTCCAGCCATGATTTTCCAGCGCCCTGGCGTGGCTGGTCAATGTATCGAGGCTGTTATGGTCGTCGCTGACGGCATCGCCGCGATGGCCGGCTTTGACGTCATTGGGAATATACCAGAGAAATTCACTCGTGCTGCTCACATCATCCGCCTGAATTGTCGGTTTGTCGCGCGGAGGAGGGGGCCGCCGTCGCAACGTCCGGTTTGGGAGGCGAAAACCTCCGATGGCAGGAGAATGGCAAAGCTGCGTCGTCGCGGCCAAGCAGCGGCGTTTCTTTTGGCGTACGACGGCGGAAAAGCTTTGCTCAGACGCGGCCTATATTGCACATATTTTCCATGTAAAAAATTGAGATAAAAGATTCCGTTTTTGGGACGATGCAAAAGCCTATGAGAACCCATTTTCTACGCTTCCAGCATTAGGTGGGTTGATTTTTCCGAAGGCTAGCAAAGGTGAGCAAGGCAATAGTCGACGGGAATCGCGTAATTCACCATTCTTGGTACACACCGCCCGCAAACTACGGAGTAGGCATGTGTACCACCTTGATTGTTCCCGGTCTGAACGGTTCGGATGAGGGGCATTGGCAGCGGCACTGGTTGCTGGATGATCCTCAGGCTCAGCTGGTCGATCAGGACAATTGGCAATGCCCGGTTCTCGAAGACTGGGTTGACCGTCTTGAGGTAGCGTTGGCCGCGGAGGAAAGCGCCTATATCGTTGCCCACAGCCTCGGTTGTCTGCTCGTGGCGAATATGGCGTCACGACCTTCGGCTGCCAAAATCAAGGGCGCGCTTCTGGTTGCCCCCGCCCATCTTGATCGCGTGGAGGCGATGCATCCCTGTATCGTCCGGTTCGGCGCGTTTCCGCAGCAACCGCTAGCATTTCCCAGTCTCGTCGTGGGCAGCATGAACGATCCCTATATGAACCCTGAAGAGCTGGCCCACACCGCCGCCAACTGGGGAAGCGACCTCGTCAATCTCGGCTCCGTCGGGCACATCAACATTGCCGCGGGCTTTGGCAGGTGGCCCGGCGGCTATGCGCTTTTCGACCGTCTGAAAGCGACGGCTGAAAAGACCACGACCGGATCGAGAGTGCACGGATTGTCCGCGATACATGGTGCGCATCTTCAGGGTGACGCTGGCGCGCTCTGAAACGGAATTTTTCCTGCCGCCGCATCCTTGGTCCACCTTTGCCCACGATGCATCAATTATAGAATAGTAATTTTATGGAAAATATTGACGATTTTTGTCGATCGCCGGAGGATAAGGGAGAGTTGAGCAAAGGAGGCGCACATGCCGCAGGGACTTCATGCGTTTACTTTCGATCTGTTCGGTTTGACCAGGCGTCAGCCCCGTGAAGAAGAACAGCTTCATCTTTATCCGCTGGATCATTCCGCGCGGATCAGGCCGGAGAAAAGCGATCTCGAGCTTGAACGCGAAGAGATTTGCGAAATGAACTTTGCGATGTTCGGCCTCTATCCGGTCTTCTGATGCCGGGTGGCAGGGGATTTCCGTTTCCCTGCGCCCAAGGCCGATAGGTGGAGATAAACACTCCTTGCCGCAGGGAAATTGGAACGAAATTTCTTAAATATGCGGTGGAATTGGTTAGGCTTTCATCGTCGGCATTCCGGTCAGTCGCACCTTCGGCCTGCGGCGTGGATGAGAACCAGGCCGGGTTCCAAAAGCAAGGTACAGGGCAATAAAACATTATTTCTATAGACTATCAGCATTATGAAAAACGATGCCTGTTTCACACCCCGCCGCCGCTGCTAGCTATTGAACAATTCAGCCGTTTTCAGGAGTGACCCGATGACATTGCAATATGCGGCCAAGGATCAACAATTCATCAATCTGCGCGATCCGGTTTCCGGCAAGGCGGCGGATGCCGACAGCCTGAAAGCGGCGCTCAGGACGCTGGGCGGCGGTGTCAGCGTAATCACGGCGGGCGAGGGGGACGAGCGCACCGGCGCGACGGTAACCTCGGCCACCGCCCTTTCAGTCGATCCGCCACGAATTCTGGTGGCGCTCAACCGTTCCTCGTCCACATGGCCGGTGGTGCAGCGTTTCGGTCATCTCGCCGTCAATATCATCGGCGCGAACCATCAGTTCGTTGCCAACCAGTTTGCCGGTATCGGTGGTCTGAAAGGCCCGGACAGGTATCGTGGAGCGGAATGGACGCGGCTGTCTAGCGGTGCGCCTATTCTTGAAGACGCCGTGGCGGCGATCGATTGCACTATCGAAGAGGCGATCGAGCGGCATAGCCATGTCATCGTCATCGGCAAGGTGGAGGCGATCCGTATCGGCTCCGGCCATTCGCTGCTCTATCAAAACGGTCGTTATCATTCGCTGGACTGAGCGTCGGTCGTTCCGGCGCTTTCACTTTGTCATTCTTTGAGGGAGTTGAGCATGGGATCCGTCACGCCTCTCGGCGAAAGACTTCGTTTCGTTCCTCCACGCCTCGGCGCGGATGTCGATGTATTGGCCGTTGCCCGGACGATCGCCGAAAAATGCGCCGTTGAAAGTGTCGGGCAAATCCATGCGCGCATTGCCCGCTCCGGTCTTCTCGCTCTCTCGGTTCCAACGGAACTGGGTGGGGCGGATATCACCAATGATGTTCTCTCACAGGCGCTTTCGATCATTTCCGCAGCCGATGCCGGGGCGGCAAATGATCTCGTCGAACATTTCACCGCGCTTGAATTCATCCGGAATGCGGGCAGCGAGGACCAGCGCAGGAGCCTTTTTGCCCGTCTCGATCTTGGCGAGACCTTCGCGCTGGCATCGCCCGGCGCGGGTCCGGACCATGCGGTTCTGGTGACGGATGACGACTACGCCCTGCGGCTCCCCGATGACGTAGCACGATCGGTCAGGGCCGATGCGGACTGGATCGTCGTGCCGGCCGTCAACACTGCGGGGCAACCCTTGCTTATCGTGCTGCGCAATCGCCCGAATACCTCATGGGAGGGCCTGTTGCGTGCCGATCAGGTGGTGTTCCTTGCCCAGGGCGCCGGAAATCTGGCTGCTTCCGTCTCCACCCTGTTGAAAGCTGCTGTGGCCCTTGGGCAGAAGCAGCGGGAGCTTTCAGCGCTTCTGATCGACAGGCTCGCCGATGAAGGCGCGACGCGGCCCGTCATAGGAGAAATATTCCTCACCATTGAACTGCTGAAGGCGCAAATCTCCAGCCTTGCGACCAATATCGATGCGGCGCAGGTGGGGTCGGAAAACGTCACCTTCCGTTCGGTTCGCAACAATGCCATCACGCTTGAAATCCTGATGGCGCGCCTTGGTCTCATCGAAGGCGTCAGCGAATCCGGGTTGATCGCATCATTGGGCGACGATCTGCGCCGGCAGTAAGCTTTGCGCCGCCCGGTAACATGGGCGGTGCGAAATCCTATTCGCCGGCCGGAATGAAGCGGGCGTCCTGCCCGCCCTTGGCCACGAATTGCGCGAGTGTCATATTGTCCAGAATGGTCGCGATGGCGTCGCGCACGTCGGTCATCGAAACCCTGACCTGACAGTTTTCTGGATCCTCGCAATCGTCGCAGGCTTCAAAAGCCGTGCGGCTTGCGCAGCGAATGGGGGCCAGAGGCCCATCGAGCGTGCGGATGACCTGTCCGATCATGATCTCGGACGGCATTTTCGAAAGCGAATAACCGCCATTCGGCCCCTTCTTGGAGCGCAATATGCCGCTGTTGCGCAGCTCCAGAAGGATAGTATCCAGGAATTTTTTCGGAATATTGTTGCGCTTGGCAATCTCCGTCACAAAGGCGGTCTCTCCCTGGGGCAGCTGCGCCAGATCGACAAGAGCCTTCAATCCGTATTTGCCTTTTTTGGTCAACATCGCCTGATCCGAAAAAAAGAGTCGGCAGGTTTACACTGCCGGATGATGGTGTTTTCAACTTACTAAGTAGTTTTTACCGAATTCCAACGCAAGCCCGTTTCGTGCCGGTTGCGCGCCGAGAACGGTTTCGATCCGGTTATTTCCGGCTTGTATGTCTCCATTGTGGATTGCTTTACCCGCCACACCCTCTGAAAGCGGGAGGGAAAACAATATTTTCTCTCATCGCCTCGCAACGTGGAACGAACGTTCTTTATTAGAATATAAAATCAGTAGACAAAGTATGCATTAAAGACACGCGAGGTGACGATGTATACGCTCAGTTTGCTGGATAAGAGCCCGGTGCCGGCGGGTGAGGATGCGGCGAGCGCATTCCGCGACACGATCAATCTTGCCAGACGCGCCGAAGAACTGGGTTACCACCGCTTCTGGGTGGCTGAACATCACAATTCGCCGGAGCTTGCCAGTTCCGCGCCAGAGGCGCTGGTGGCATGGATTCTGGCGAAGACCTCCCGTATCCGTGTCGGCTCGGGCGGTGTCATGCTGCAGCATTATAGCCCCTACAAGGTTGCCGAGGTTTTTAACGTCCTTGCCTCGCTGGCACCCGGTCGGGTCGATCTTGGTATCGGCAAGACGCCGGGTGGGTTGCCGCTGGCAACTTCGGCCTTGCAGCAGGCCTATGATCCCGCCCGCAAGCCGGATTTCGAAACGGCCTTCGGTGAGCTCACGACATTCCTCGCCGGCGCCGCGCCGCAGGGCCATGCCCAGCCCGGCTTGCAGGCAACGCCCGCGCCGCCGGTTGCGGCGGAGAGATTTCTGCTCGGTGCGAGCCCGCAAAGCGCAAGGCTTGCGGCTTCGAGAGGGTGGAATTTCGTTTTTGCCGGCCACCTTAATGGTGACCCGGAGGTTCTTCGCCTCAGCCTGTCGGCTTTTCGCGAAGAAAGTGGCGGAAACGCCCCGATCCTCGCTTTGTCCGCCTTCGCAGCCAGCGATCCGGATCACGCGGCAAGAGAGGTCGAGGGCCAGCGCATCTACCGGGTATTTCTGAGCGATGGCAGGGCCTTCAATCTCGGTCGCCGGGAGCAGGCGGAAGAATTCGCCCGCCAGTCCGGCGACAGCGATTATCGCATCGAGGAGCGCAAGCCCAATGTCCTGCATGGCGGGCCGGAGGATATTCACCGGGCGCTGCGCGCGCTTTCGGAAGAACATGGCATTGAGGAATTCATCATCGAACCGCCGCATGTCGGCGCCGATCAGCGGCTTGCCTCTATCGAACTCTTGGCCACGCATCGCCTGTCCCGGGCGGCGTGATTTTGTCCTCAGGAGAAAATGACATGACGAGAAAGAAAATCCGTTTCGGAATCATGCTTCAGGGCCCTGGTGGGCACATGAACGCCTGGCGGCACCCCAAGAGCCCGGTGGATGCCAGCGTCAATTTCGACTTCTTCAAGAAGACCGCGCTGAAGGCCGAAGCGGCCGGCATCGCCTTCGCTTTCGTGGCGGACGGGCTCTATATCAACGACAAATCCATTCCGCATTTCCTCAACCGCTTCGAGCCGCTGACCATCCTCTCCGCGCTCGCTGCCGTCACCTCGAAGATCGGCCTCGCGGGTACAGTTTCCACTTCCTATAGCGATCCCTTCACGATTGCCCGCCAGTTCGCCTCGCTCGACCTTCTGAGCGGCGGCCGGGCCGGATGGAATGCGGTGACGACGCCGCTTGAAGGCACGGCGAAAAACTACAGCCGCAACCACCCCGAACATGCGCTGCGTTACGAAATCGCCGACGAATATCTCGAAGTCATCAAGGGGCTGTGGGATAGCTGGGACGACGACGCCTTCGTGCGCAACCGCGAGACGGGGCAATTTTTCGACCGCGCCAAACTCCACACGCTCGGCCACAAGGGCCGTTTCTTCCAGGTGGAAGGCCCGCTCAACATCCAGCGTTCGCAGCAGGGGCAGCCGGTGGTGTTCCAGGCCGGTTCCTCCGATGCCGGCATCGGCCTTGCGGGCAAACATGCGGATGCCGTCTTCACCAATTCCGCCTCGCTGGAGGAAAATCAGACCTTCCTGAAGCGGGTGAAGCAGAGCGCCGTCGCGCAGGGCAGATCCGCGAGTGACGTGAAGATTTTCCCCGGCATTGGCCCGATTGTCGGCGAAACGCAGGAGGAGGCGGAGGCGAAATACGACGTCATCCGCAACCTCATTACCATCGAGGATGCGCTCGCCTATCTCGGCCGCTTCTTCGATCATCACGATTTCAGCGTCTATCCGCTGGATGAGCCGTTCCCCGAGCTCGGCGAGATCGGCAAGAACAGTTTCCGCTCGACGACAGACCGCATCAAGCGGCGGGCGAAGGAAAAGAACCAGACGCTCAGGGAAGCGGCACTGGAGGCCGCAACGCCGCGCGAAGGTTTCATCGGTACGCCGGACAAGGTGGCGGACGAAATCATCCGCTGGGTGGAACATGATGCGGCTGATGGCTTCATTCTCGGTTTCCCGGTCATTGCCGAGGGGCTGGATGATTTCATCCGCCTCGTCATCCCGGTGCTGCAACGGCGCGGTTATTTCGATCCGCATCTGGAAGGCGCGACGCTGCGCGATCATCTTGGCCTGCCTTTCAAGGAAAGTGTCTATTCCGGCGGCGAATCCAGCGCGGACAAAGCCATCGCATAAGGTCGTGGCCGGGCGGCGGTGATCGCGGCCCGGCGCAGATTTCAAGACGCGGCGCGAAAAGGCGCTGCGCAGGAGACAGAACCATGAATATCCGCATTGACGGCGCGCGTCCGCAGGACGACGCCGAACGGGGAATCCTTGCCTTCATCGAGGAAAGCATCGCGATCCGGCACGATCTTCACCGGCATCCGGAGCTTTCACTCAAGGAGACGCGCACGGCGGCGCTCATCGCCCGTTATCTCCTGTCTTTTGGATATGAGGTGACGGAGGGGGTCGGCGGCCATGGCGTTGTCGCCACGCTGAAACGTGGCCATGGTGAAAAACGTCTCGGTATCCGCGCCGATATCGACGCGCTGCCGATCCATGAAGAGACCGGCCTTGCCTATGCCAGCGAAACACCGGGCGTCATGCATGCCTGCGGTCACGATGGCCACACGGTGATCCTGCTCGCTGCCGCCCGTTATCTTGCCGAAACTTCGAATTTTTCCGGCACGCTGACGCTGATCTTCCAGCCCGCCGAGGAAATCGGTGCCGGTGCGAGGGCGATGATAAAGGACCGGCTGTTCGAGCGCTTTCCCGTCGATGCCGTCTTCGGCCTGCACAATTGGCCGGGTGTCGAAACCGGCCAGTTCGGCTTTGTCGAAGGCCCGGCCATGGCATCGGTCGACAAGGCGCAGGTGCGGATCGTCGGCAAGGGCGGCCACGGCGCCGCACCACATGAGACGGTCGATCCGGTTCTCGCCTCGGCGAGCTTCGTTACCGCGCTTCAAAGCATCGTCTCGCGCAATGTCGATCCGCGTGAGATGGCGGTGCTGACGGTCGGTTCCATCCATGGGGGAACCGCCTCCAACGTCATTCCCGAAAGCGTGGAGCTGCAAATTACCGCGCGTGCCTTTTCACCTGCCGTGCGCGACAGGCTGGAGGAGCGGCTTCCGGCCCTTGCCAGAGCACAGGCGGAAAGTTTTGGTGCAACGGCGGATGTCTCCTATTCGCGTGGTTTCCCGCCGGTCATCAATCACGCCCAGCAAACGGCTTTCGCCCGCGATGTCGCCAGACGGCATTTTCCTGCTGCACAGATCGCCGACGCCTTTCAGCCTCGGACGGCGAGCGAGGATTTTGCCTTCATGCTGCAGGAGCGGCCCGGTTCCTATCTCTTTGTCGGCAATGGCGAAAGCGCGCCGCTGCACAGCCCCCACTATGATTTCAACGACGCGATCATCGCACCGGCAGCACGCTTCTGGGTGCGCCTGGCCGAAGCCTACCTCTCCTGACGCAAAATTGAGGACAAGGACATGAGCGACAGTTTTCTCTACACATCGGTCACGGATCCGCTCGCAACCCCGCTTCTGGACGAGTTGCTGTTCGAATATGACAGCCGTTACGGCACCTTTTTCAACGCGGAAGGGGCGCGAGCCGAGCTGAACAAATATCCGCCGGAGGCCTTCAGTCCGCCTTCGGGCAATTTCCTGCTGCTCCTGCGGGACGGCAAGCCGATCGCCGGCGGTGCCTTCATGCGCTACGACGATGAGACCGCCGAGTTCAAGCGGGTCTGGACCCATTCCGCTCATCGCCGGCAGGGGCTTGCAAAACGCGTGCTGCGCGAACTGGAAGAGCAGGCGGTCCGGCAGGGTTATGCCCGCGTCTATCTGACCACGGGTTTCCGCCAGCCGGAGGCGGTCGGTCTTTATCTCACCAATGGTTACCGCGCGCTCTTCGATACGGCGGCCGACCCCGAGACGATCAAGTCTCTGCCCTTCGAAAAATGGCTTTCCGATACGGTTCTGGACGGAGCGTCGATACCGGCTGCCCGGTCACAACCTTCCCCGGCCCACCCCTGAAAGGCCCGTTCCAATGACAATAGCCTCTGATTTTCCGCATGTTGCATTGAACGAACCGAAGGCCGCTCCGGTTGAGAGCGGGCTGGCCAAAGGCGGTTATTCCCATTTCCGCATCGTCCCGGCCCGGTATCCGCTGCGGACGGTGGGCACGGTTTTCTCCGTTCTCATCATCGCCGCCGTCCTGCATTCGGTTTTCGGCAATCCGCGCTGGGGCTGGGACGTGTTTGCCGAATGGTTCTTCGCCGAACCCGTGCTGGTCGGCCTTGGCCGGACGCTGCTGCTCACCGCGCTTGGCGCCCTTTTTGGTTTCGTGCTGGGAACGCTGCTGGCGCTTGCCCGCGTTTCCCGCTCGCCATTGCTGGTTGCCGTCTCCTGGACCTATATCTGGATTTTCCGGTCTATCCCGCTGATCGTGCTTCTGCTGATCCTCAACAATCTCGGTTATCTCTATGAGACCGTAACGATCGGCGTGCCCTATACCGGCATCAATTTCTTCAGCTGGAATACCACGCAGCTGATGACGCCTTTTGCGGCTGCCGTTCTGGGGCTGACGCTCAATCAGGCCGCCTTTGCATCCGAGATCGTGCGTGGTGGTATTCTCTCGGTCGATCAGGGCCAGCTTGAGGCGGCTGCCGCACTCGGCCTGCCACGCCGGCGACAGGCTTCCCGCATTGTTCTGCCGCAGGCGATGCGCTCCATTCTGCCGACGGCCTTCAACGATATCATCGGCCTCGCCAAGGGCACGTCGCAGGTCTATATCCTCGCGCTGCCGGAACTGTTCTACACGATCCAGATCATCTATCGCCGCAATCTGGAAGTGATCCCGCTCCTGATGGTCGCGACCGTCTGGTACCTGGTGATCCTGACCGCGCTTTCCATCGTCCAGCATCATATCGAACGACATTTCTCGCGTGGTGCGCTGCGCAATCCGCCACCCTCGCTGTTTGTCACGATCTTCCGCACCTTCCTGCCGCGCAAATCCGCGCCTGAGGCGGTGGAAACGGTCACTGCCAAGCCCGAGCGTACGACACCGGCTCCCGCCGCGAGCTTCCAGCTCGGCAATCGCGGCGGTTCGGTCAATATCCACGGGGTTTCGAAATCCTTCGGATCGCTGAAGGTGCTTGACGATATCAGCCTCTCCATTCCGGCAGGCAGCGTCACCACCATTCTCGGCCAGTCCGGCTCCGGCAAGTCGACATTGCTGCGCTCCATCAACCATCTGGAACGCGTGGATGATGGTTTCATCGCCATCGATGGCGAGTTGGTCGGTTATCGCCAGAAGGGCGACACACTCTACGAATTGAAGGAGCGCGAAATCCTCAAGCGCCGCGCCGAAGTTGGCATGGTGTTCCAGAGCTTCAATCTCTTCCCGCATCTGACCGCACTTGAAAACGTCATGGAAGCGCCGGTCGCGGTTCGCGGCATCTCGAAAGAACAGGCCGAGGCCGAGGCGCGTGATCTTCTGGCCCGTGTTGGCCTTGCCGACAAGGCCGGGGCCTATCCCCGCCAGCTTTCCGGTGGGCAGCAGCAGCGCGTGGCGATTGCCCGGGCCTTGGCGCTCCGGCCGAAGGTGCTGCTCTTCGACGAACCGACATCGGCGCTCGACCCTGAGCTGGTCAACGAGGTGCTGGATGTCATCAAGGAACTGTCTCGCTCCGGCGTCACCCTCATCATCGTCACCCATGAAATCGGTTTTGCCCGCGAAGTCTCCGACAGCGTCGTCTTCATGGAGCAGGGCCGCGTTCTCGAAACGGGCACGCCGGAAAAGCTGTTCAACAGTCCGGATCATCCCCGCACCGCCGAATTCCTCGCAAAAGTTCTCTAATCAAAAACAAGGAAACACTCACATGGCATTTTCATCGAAATTATTATCCCTGCTCGCGGCTGGTCTTTTCACCGCCACCGCCTCCCTTGTCCCGGCCGCGCATGCGCAGGAGGTGGACCTGTCGCCGGAGCAGAAGGGCCGGGTGCGCGCCGAAAAGGTGGAAGAGGCGATCAAGCTTCTGCCCGCAGGTCATAAATTCATCGCCAATGGAAAGCTGACGGTTGCGACCGTGCCGTTCCGCCTGCCGCTGGTGGATTATGCGAGCGATACCAAAACACCGATCGGCGTTGAGCCGGATATTGCCCAGCTGGTCGCCGACAGCCTTGGGCTGGAGCTGCAGCTGGTTCCGATCGCCTGGGCCGACTGGCCGCTTGGTCTCTCTTCCGGCAAATATGATGCCGTTACCTCCAACATCACCGTTACGGAAGAGCGCAAGCAGAAATTCGATTTTTCCAGCTATCGCAACGACCTGCTCGGTTTTTATGTGGGCAATAACAGCAAGGTCACATCAATCGGCAAGCCCGAGGACGTCGCCGGGCTGAAGGTCATCGTCGGCGCCGCCACCAATCAGGAGCAGATCCTCTTGAAATGGATCAAGGAGAACAAGGCGAAGGGACTGGCCGATACCGATGTGCAATATTACGACGATCAGGCCGTGCTTGACGTCGCCCTGCAATCCGGCCGTGCGGACGCCTATCTCGGTCCCAACGCCACTTCGGCCTTCCAGGCGGCAAGCCAGAAGAAGACAAGGCTTGTCGGCACCTTCTCGGGCGGCTGGCCGGAAGCGGCGGAAATCGCCGTCGCCTCGAAAAAAGACGCCGGCATTGCCGAAGCCATCACGGCGGCACTGAACGCGCAGATCAAGAATGGTAATTACGGCAAGGTTCTTGCCCGCTGGAACCTCGGCTCGGAAGCCATCACGGAATCCCGCACCAACCCGCCCGGCCTGCCGAAGAGCTGAGCGCGAAGCCCAAAAGCTGAACTGTCAAATGCTGAGTTGAAGGTGGACATCACTCAGCCGGTAGCGCGGGCATCCTCCCGCCCGCGCTACCCTCTGTCCCGCAATCCTAATCGGGAAGCACACAATGACCTTCATCTCTCGTTTCGCCACGGTCACGCTCGGCGCTTTTCTTTCGGTTGCCGGTTTCGACTCGGCTTCCGCCAGTGATGTCTTCGATCTGTCGCCGGATCAGCCCGGCCGCATCAGGGTTGAAAAGGACCCCGGCGCGATTGCCGCCGTACCGAAGGATTTCAAATTCGTCACGCCGGGCAAATTCACCGTCGCGGTTTCCCCGGGAGGGCCGCCACTGGCCACTTATGCAACAGACGCCAAGACGGTGGTGGGTGCCGATCCTGAATATGCGCTTGCGGTAGCAGACAGCCTTGGCCTTGAGCTCGAGCTGGTGGCGGTTGCCTGGGCGGACTGGCCGCTTGGCCTTGCTTCGGGAAAATACGATGCCGTCATCTCCAATGTCGGCGTGACCGAGCAGCGCAAGGAGAAGTTCGATTTCTCCACCTATCGCCAGGGCCTGCACGGCTTTTTCGTCAAGTCAGACAGCGGCATCACCGCCATCAAGGAGCCGAAGGACGCCGCAGGTCTGAGGATCATCGTCGGCGCGGGCACCAATCAGGAGCGTATTCTGCTGAAATGGAGCGACGAGAATGTCGCCGCCGGATTGAAGCCGATCGAGCTGCAATATTACGACGACGAGGCCACCCGGCTTGTGGCGCTTTCGGCAGGACGGGCAGATGTCATCGTCCAGCCGCATGCGCAGCTGGTTTTCATCGCCGCGCGTGACAAGACCATCAAGCGTGTGGGAACCCTCTCCGCCGGCTGGCCGGAGCGCTCCGATGTCGCCATCACCACGCGCAAGGGGTCGGGCCTCGCCGATGCGCTGACGCTTGCGACCAATGATCTGATCAAGAGCGGTGCCTACGCGAAAATTCTGAATCGCTGGCAGCTTTCGGAAGAGGCCCTGCCAGAATCACGCACCAACCCGCCCGGTCTGCCGAAAAGCTGATTGCCCGAGTAAATGCGGTGGACGGCAATCTCCGCGGGTTCCGGCCTGCGGATATTGTTTCGTCGGCAGCCTTAGAAATCCGCGACTTTGCCCCAGGCCGAGCCCTGGAAACGGCTGGGATGATAGGGAGCAGGGTCGACGATCGGGTTTGAACCCGTCACGATATCGGCGATCAGATGGCCGGCACCGGGCCCGATGCCGAAACCATGGCCGCTGAAACCGGCGGCGAGGATGAAGCCCGGCAATTCGCTGGTTTCGCCGATGGCAGGCACCCCATCCGGCGTGCTGTCGATGAAACCGGCCCAGGTGGCGGCAATCCGCGTTTTGTTTAGCGCCGGCAGAAGTTCCAGCGCCCTTTTGTGGGTTTCCTGGATGGCAGCGGCATTGGGTTTCGGATCGAGAATACGCACCCGCTCCATCGGCGTCGGCGCATCGAGCCGCCAGCGCTTAAGTGTTTCATGGCCGCCGCGAATGCCCTCCAGCCCGCCCGGCCGCAGGCTGCGCCAGCGCTTCAGGAACATCGGAACGAATTCGCGGGAGAACCGCATCTGCTGCGCCGTCGGATCAATGCGCCCCAGCCCGCTGATGGCAAGCGTGTAGCCGCCATTGTGCCGCTTCGTTACCGAAACAGCGGCGGTGTGCAGCGCATCCGGCAGGCCTTCCGCGCCCGGCGTGACGGCCAGAATGGAAGAGCGAACCGAGGCCTGCGGAAAACGAATGCCGAGTTGGCGGCAGAAGGAGGAGGCCCAGGCCCCACCGGACATGATGGCGGTTTTGGTGCGGATGGTGCCTTTTTCGGTGACGACGGCGCTGACGCGACCGCCCTCCGTTTCCAGTCCCCGTGCGGCGCAGTTCTGATGCACGGTGCCACCCAGTTTGATGATGGCGCGCGCAACGGCGGGTGCCGCCATGGAAGGATCTGCCGTGCCGTCCGTGGGTGAAAAGACACCGCCCTTCCAGCGTTTTCCGGTGGCGCGGCCGCGTTCGCTGGCCTCGTTGGCGCTCAGCATATGGGTCGTCACGCCGGCCGTGATGGCAAAATCGCGCCAGCGCGCCCAGCCGGCAAGTTCCGCCTCATTGTCGCTCAGGTAAAACAGCCCACAGCGGCGAAAACCGGTGTCTTCGCCGCTCTCGGCGGCAAATTGTTCCCAGAGTGCCAGGCTCTGGGTCGAAATCGGCAATTCGCGGGCATCGCGGTTCTGCTGGCGGCACCAGCCCCAGTTGCGGCTGGATTGCTCCGCCCCGATCAGGCCTTTTTCGACCAGCGCCACTTTCAGGCCGCGCCGGGCGAGGTAATAGGCCGCGAAAACACCGACAATGCCGCCGCCGATAATGACGGCGTCCGCGGATTTCGGCAGTTCCGGCGATGTCGTGATCTGTTGCAGCGGGGCGGGCATGGTCGGACTCCTTATATTCGTCCTAATTTACCTCAGCCGACGTGTAAACGCTGCCAGACTGGGCCCGTTGCCGGAATCTCCTGCTGTTCGGCGATGCTTCTGCAACTCTTTATGCTGCATCAAAAAAATATCCCCACGTCGACAGGGCTCGCCCATGTGATAAGATTTCCGTTAACGCGCCAGAATTTTATGCTGCGCTTTACAAAAAACAAAAAAGGGGTTCCGCACATGATGAAACTTGACCGGATCGACATCAAGATCCTGTACGAACTGCAGAAAAACGGTCGTATCACCAATGTCGAACTGGCGGAGCTCGTCAACCTGTCGCCCAGCCCCTGCCTGATGCGGGTGAAGAAGCTGCAGGCCGAAGGTTATATCGAAGGTTATTCGGCGCAGATCAACATCAACAAGCTCGGCCAGACGCTGACGGTCTTCACGGAGATCACGCTCAAGAATCACCGCCAGATCGATTTCGCCCGTTTCCTTGGCGTTGTCGAAAAGATCGACCAGGTGGTGGAATGCCACCTCGTTTCCGGCGGTTATGATTATCTGCTGAAATTCGTCACCTCAGGCATCGTCGAATATCAGTCGATCATGGAGCGGCTGACGGATATGGATGTCGGCATCGACAAATATTTCAGCTTCGTGGTGCTGAAATCGCCGATCATCAAATCGCATATGCCACTGACCAGCCTGTTTCCGCTTTGAGGCGGAGGAGGGGCCTCGGCCGTCCGCAGAACCGATGGGTTTGGCAGGGTTGTTGCATCCCCACTCCGTCACCCCGGACCTGATCCGGGGTCCAGCGCGATCAAGTCTTTGATCGAAAAATCGTCTTTCCACGGCACAGACGCGCCGTGGCTGGATGCCGGCTCAAGGCCGGCATGACGAAGGAGAGTTTCTCACCGCTTAGAAAACGCCCGCACCAGCTCTGCATCCTGCTGAAGATTGTCGAGCCATGTCGGGTCGAGTTTCGGCACCGAGGAGAAGAGCAGTTTCGAATAGGGATGGGTGGGCGATTTGATCGCTTCCGTTTCCAGATGCTCCACCTTCTGCCCACCATACATCACAACGATTTCGTCGCAGATGGTCTCCACCACCGAAAGATCGTGGCTGATGAAGATATAGGACAAGCCAAGCTCACGCTGGAGTTCTCCCAGAAGATCGATGATCGCGGCCGCGACCACGGTATCGAGGGCCGAGGTGATTTCATCGCAGATGATGAGCGACGGTTCGGCCGCGAGCGCCCGGGCGAAATTGACGCGCTGTTTCTGGCCGCCCGAAAGGCCGGAGGGGTGGCGATGGCGCACCGAGCGCGGCAGCTTCACCATATCGAGAAGCTGGTCGATCCGTGCGTCGCGGGCCTTGCCCTTCATGCCATGATAAAAGGTCAGCGGCCGGCCGAGAATATCCTCGATGGGTTTTGACGGGTTGAGTGCCGTATCCGCATATTGGAAAACGATCTGCATGCGGCGCAGCTGGTCGCTGGTCCGGCGCCGGGCATCGGCATCCAGTTGCTTGCCTTCGAAGACGACATGGCCGCTTGCCGCCGGCAGGATACCGGCAATCGCGCGCGCCAGCGTCGATTTCCCGCAGCCGGATTCGCCAATAATGCCGAGATTGCGGCCGGGGTAGACCGACAGGCTGACGGTATCCACCGCGCGCACCAGCGGCATCCGGTCCTCGCCTTTGGTTCCATAACCGGCGATGAGCTTGTCGATGTTCAGCAGCGGTGTGGCCTGCTCCTGTTTAGCCGGGGCGATGACGCGCGCCTTATCGTGAAAGGCTGTCAGCAGTTCCTTTGTATAAGGATGCTGCGCATTTTCGAGAATATCCTTTGTGGTGCCGGTTTCCTGCACCTCGCCGCCTTTCAGCACGACGATCCGGTCGGCGATCTGGGCGACGACGGCGAGGTCGTGCGATACGTAGACGCCGCCGATGCCGCCCTTGCGCATGGCCGATTTGAAGGCGCGCAGAACCTCGATCTGGGTCGTCACATCAAGGGCGGTGGTCGGTTCGTCGAAGATTACCAGCTTCGGATCGCCAATCAGCGCCATGGCGGCGGAAAGGCGCTGCAACTGGCCGCCGGAGACCTGGTGCGGGTAACGCTCGCCGATGGTCTCCGGGTTTGGCAGTGACAGGGCCTTGAAAAGTTCCACCGCCCGGGCGCGCGCTTCCTGCGGCGGCATCAAATGGTGGATGCGTGTGACTTCGATGACCTGATCGATGATCTTCTGCGCCGGGTTGAAGGCGGCGGCGGCACTTTGCGGCACATAGGTCACTTTCGTGCCGCGCACCCTGGCACGCTCGGCTTCCGAAAGCTGCACCATGTCGCGGCCCGCGACTTTTACGCTGCCGCCGGAAATGCGGCAGCCAGGCCGGGCATAACCCATCAGCGTCAGCGCGATGGTGGTCTTGCCGGAGCCGCTTTCGCCGATCAGCGCGACGATTTCGCCATCGGCGATGTCGATGTCGACGCCCTTGATGATATCGATGCGGCGGCCGGAATCGGTGGTCGCTTCGACCTTCAGTCCGCGAATTTCAACGAGATTGCTCATGCTTCGCTCCTGTCGCGGATTTTCTGCGGCAGATTGTCGATCAGCAGGTTGACGCTGATCGTCAGGCTGGCAATGGCCAGCGACGGGAAGATAACGGCCGGTGCCGCAAACGGCAGGCCGCCGATATTTTCACGCACCAGCGCACCCCAGTCCGCATTTGGCGGCTGCAGGCCGAGGCCGAGGAAGGAGAGGCCCGACAAAAGCAGCACGATGAAAACGAAACGCACGCCAAGATCGGCAAGCACCGGACGGATGATGTTCGGCAGGATTTCCGAGCCGATGAGGTAGAGCAGGCTTTCGCCGCGCACACGGGCGACGGTGACGAAATCCATGGTGTTGACATTCACCGCCAGCGCCCGGGCGAAACGATAGGCACCCGGCGTATAGATGACCGAAAGCGTGATGATCAGCACCGGAATGGACGAACCGACGGCGGCGACGACCACGAGGCCGAACAGCTTGCTTGGAATGGAATTCACCGCATCCAGAAACCGGCTGAGGGCGGCATCGAACCAGCCGCCGATGACGGCCGCGCACATGCCGAGCACAACGCCGGACACACAGGCGATGGTGACGGCCGCCAGCGAAATGCCGACCGTGAAGCGTGCCCCCATCAAGATGCGGGAGAAGACGTCACGGCCGAGATAATCGGAACCAAGCCAGAGATCGGAGGTCATCGGCCCGAAATAATCGAAATCGACGATTTCACCCACCGGATGCGGAATGAGATAGGGCGCGAAAATCGCAACCATCGCCCAGAGAAAAATGACGAGAAAGCCGAAAACGCCGACTGCGTTGATCTTGTAACCCAAACGCGAAGTTCCCTGATATGTCTTGATATGATCGGTCATCAGCGCAGCCTCGGATTGGACATGATGGCGATGATATCCGCTGTGGTGATGAGGAGGAGATAACCGACGCAGAAGATCATCGCGCAGGTCTGGATCAGCGGCAGGTCGCGGGTCGCGACGCCATCGACCATCAGCTTGGCGATACCGGGATAATTGAAGATCGTCTCGACGATGATGACGCCGCCGACAAGGTAAGAAAGCGACAGTGCCACCGCATTGACGATGGGGCCGAGCGCATTGGGCAGCGCATGGCGCAGCACGATGCGCATGCGCGGCGCGCCCTTCAAGAGCGCCATTTCCACATAGGGCGTATCGAGCGTTTCGATCACGGCGGCGCGGCTCATGCGGATCATCTGCGCCGAGACGACGAAGGTGAGTGTGATGACCGGCATGGCGTAGACGCGGAGCACATCGAAGACCGAGTGAATCTCGCTGACCAGCGACAGCGCCGGCAGCCATTTCAGGTAAACGGCGAAAAGCAGGACAGCGAGTGTGGCGATCATGAATTCCGGCACCGAGATGACGCCGATGGTCAGGATGGTGACGGCCCGGTCATACAACGTTCCGCGCAGCATGGCGGAACTGATGCCGAGTGTGAGTGCCAGCGGCACGGCAATGATGGTGGTGATGCCGGCCAGTTTCATGGAGTTGACGAAACGCGGACCGATAAGATCGGCAATCGCCATGTTGTTGGCATAGGAGGTGCCGAGCTCGCCGTGCAGCAGGCCGAAGAGCCAGCGCACGAAGCGCAGAAGGGCGGGGTCATCCAGATGCATGGCGGTGCGCAGGCCGGCCACGGCCTCCGGTGTCGCCGCCTGGCCGAGAAGGATCGTCGCCGTGTCGCCCGGCAGCAGGCTGGTGGCGGAAAAGACGATGAACGACACGATCAGCAGCGTCGTCAGCATGACGACCAGCCGCCTGGCGATAAGGGACAATATACGGCTGTTCATTCACATGCTCCTGCGATCTGCCTGATGGTGGAGACTTCCCGCATGCTGCGGAAAGTTGCCGGGCGTTGTTTCACGCCCGGCTCCATGGTTTATCAGGCTTCGAGCCAGACGTATTCCGCAAAGGCGTAACCCATCATGCCGCCGAGCGGATTGGCCTCCAGGCCCTTCAGCTTGGAGCTGATCGCGTCCACATTGGTAAGGTAGGCAGGGATGATGGTGCCGGCTTCGTCGGCGATCATCGTCTGCATTTCGAAATAGATCTGCTTGCGCTTTTCGAGATCGAGCAAACCACGCGCTTCAAGCATCAGCTTGTCGAATTTCGGCGACTTGTACTGGCTTTCATTCCACGGCGCATCGGATGCGTAAAGCAGCGAGAACAGGATATCCGGCGTCGGGCGCGGGTTGATGTTGCCGAAATGGATCGGCGCCTTCAGCCAGTAATTGCTCCAGTAACCATCGGCGGGAACGCGCTGGACGTCCAGCTTCATGCCGATTTCCGCAGCCGAGGCCTGGATGATCATCGCCATGTCGATGGCCGAATTCGCCGCATCCGAAGTGATGACCGGAATGGACTGGCCGATGACGCCAGCCTTTTCGAAGTGGAACTTCGCCTTGTCGGGATCGAAGGCTTTCGGCTTGAGGTCGGGATTGTGATAGGGGCTCATCGGCGGGATCGGCTGGTCGTTGCCCACTTCGCCGAGACCACGAAGGGCCGCCTTGACGATCTGCTCGCGATTGACGATCGACTTCATGCCGGCAATGAAATCGGCCTTGTTGCCGGGCGCCTGGTCGAGACGCATGTTGAGATTGGTGTAGTTGCCAGAGGTTCCCTTCGACAGGGTCACACCTTCCTGCTTGTCGAGCAGGCGAAGCGCGCGCGGGTTGATGGCGGCTGCGAGCTGGATATCACCGGAAAGAAGGGCGTTGACGCGGGCATTGTCGTCCGAGATCGCGAAGAACTCGAAGCTGTCGACATGCGGTCCGCCGGATTTCCAGTAATTGGTGTTCTTCGACATGATCGAGCGCACGCCCGGTTCGAATTTTTCGAGCTTGAAGGCGCCGGTGCCGTTGCCCTTGGAAAAATCGGTCGTGCCGTCGGCGACGATCATGAAATGGTGCATGGCAAGGATCGTCGGCAGGTCGGCATTGGCGCTGGCCAGCGTGATCTCGACCGTGCTCTTGTCGACTGCCTTGAAGCCGGTCATCTGCGCGGCGATCTTGGCGACCTTGGAGCCGACGGCGGGATCGAGATGGCGCTTCAGCGAATAGACCACGTCATCGGCCGTCAATGCCTTGCCATCATGGAAGGTGACGCCGGAACGCAGCTTGACCGTCCAGGTCTTGGCGTCCTTGGAATCGATGGATTCGGCAAGTTCCATCTGCGGCGTGCCGGAAGCATCGAGGAAGCTCAGCCGGTTAAAAAGCGCGCAGCAACGGACATAATCCGTCGAAAGCGAGGCTTTTGCCGGGTCGAGCGTATCGGCGGTGGAGGAGGACCAGCCGGCCGCCTTCAGCGTGCCGCCCGATACCGGTGTTGCGGCCACGGCCTTTGAGGCGCGGCCGAGAATGGCCGAGCCGGCGGAAAGGGCAACGCCGCCCGCCAGCATCATGTGAAGCAGCTCACGCCGCGTCGCACCGCGGCGGATCGCCTGTTCAACGGCGGCATCGTCGGAACGGGTCCAGTTGGTAATTCTGTCACTCATGGTCTTCCCCTTTTGTATGATTTGTTGAAATGCGTCAGCAGAAATGTCCGGCATGCCGCATCCCAGTTCGCGGCAGGCCATGGGCGGAGCGGTTCAGCCGCCCGTTTGCCTCGCGGCCCCGGCAAGGCCGGCCATCGAGGTGAAGTGGTAATCCGGCTCGGTGAAGTTTTCCGGCTCGATCGTGCCGCCATATCCCTTCTGGGCGTGGCGGCGCTCGATCCAGCAATTGGTCATGCCGAGTTTCCGGGAAATGCCGATATCGTGGTACTGGCTTTGCGCGACGTGCAGAATGTCGTCCTTCGATGCGCCCTCGCTTTCCACAAAGGCGAACACCTTTTCGAAGAAGGCCGGGTCCGGTTTTTCCGTGCCGGTGTCATCCGCTGTGAAGGCGGCGTGAAAGGGATTGCCGAGCTCCTTCGAGAAATATTCAAAGGCCCAGCGCTGGGCGTTGGTCATGGCGATGAGGCGGTGCGTCTTTGCAAGCTCGGCCATGGCGGCGCGGCTGTCTTCAAAGCTTTTCCAGCTTTTTGCCGCGTCCCGCAGGCGCTCGCCGAGCGCGCGTTCCGCCGGCAGGCCGAGTTCGGGAGCGATGATCAGGTAAACGCGGACGAGATCGTCCGGAAAAAGGTCTGTCGCATCGGAATAACGGGCTGCGCGATAAAGCGCGAGCGCCTTTTCACCATCGACCTCCACGCCGTGTTCCGTGCCGATCTCGGCAAGCGTCGCTTTCAGACCGCCTTCGAAATCGATGAGTGTTCCCACCACGTCGAAGCTCATATATTTGAAGTCGCTCAGTTTTTTGGGCAATGTCGGTCTCCGCTTCGCCGCTTCGGCCTCTTGGGGAGCCTGCGGCAGATTATTCTGTTCCCGGACGGGATCCTTGCCCCGTTCCCATTTGTGATTACGCCCTTTTTTATGGCGTTTAGTGCCGTTTGCATTGATAGTTTGGCACTTCCAGCACGTTGGATACGCCGAAATGGATCGGCTGTTCGGCAGAATATTGCGAATATGCGGTGCGTTGCGACATTTCGAGAGGGTGCCGCAACGCTGCCCGCTTTTCCTCTCAGGCCATCGCCGCCCGCACTGCGGGGTCTTCAAGCGTCTGATCGAGCGTCTTCAGCGTCCGCTCGACGATGGCATCGATTTCGTTATCGGTGCAGCAGAGCGGCGGCGCGTAGCCGAGGATGCCGTTCGCGAAGGCGCGCACAATGAGGCCGTTTTCCCAGGCGCGGTCGAAAACTTTTCGCGCGGGGGTGGCTGCGGCCGGCAAGGGCGTCTTCTTGTCCTTGTCGGTCACGAGTTCGATGGCGGCCAGCATGCCCCGGCCGCGTACATCGCCCACCAGCGGGTGGCTTCTCAATCCTTCAAGGCCAGCCATCAGCCGTTGACCGGCACGGCGGCCATTTTCCAGTAATCCGCCTTCATAAAGTTTCAGCACTTCGAGACCGACGGCGGCGCTGACGGGGTGGGCGGAATAGGTATATCCGTGCCCAATGGCTGCCTCGCCCGCGAAGTCGGCAATTGTATCATAAACATGGTCTGCCATGAAGACGGCGCCCATTGGCACATAGCCGGAGGTGAGGCCTTTTGCGGCGGTGATGAAGTCGGGCACGATGTCCTCGTCAGCACAGGCAAAGAGCGGTCCCGTGCGGCCGAAACCGGTGATGACTTCATCGGCGACGAACAGAATGCCATAGGAACGGCAGAGCTCGCGCATGGCCTTGATCCAGCCCGGCGGCGGCACCAGGACGCCGCCCGAGCCCTGAATGGGTTCGGCATAAAAGGCGGCGACCCGGTCCGGGCCGATGGCCTCGATCTTGTCCTTCAGAATTTGCAGGGAAGATGCAATGATGGCGGCCGGATCGCTGCCAGCCGGATTGCGATAGGCATAATGAGACGGAATTTTGTGCTGCCAGTCATAGGGTACACCGAAACCCGCATGGAATGCGGGCAGGGCGGTGAGGCCCGAGCCGGCGGTGGTGGAGCCGTGATAGCCCTGTTCGATGGAAATGAACTGGTCGCGCTGCGGCTGGCCTTTCGCATGCCAGTAATAACGGATGAACCGGATTGTGCTGTCCACGGCGTCCGAACCGCCAAGCGTGAAATAGACGTGGTTGAGATCTCCCGGTGCGCGGTCGGCAAGTTCTGAGGCCAGCCGGATCGCCGGTTCGCTGCCAATGTCGAAATAGGCGGTGGCATAGGGCAATTCACGCATCTGCTTTGCCGCCGCTTCGACGATGCTGTCGTGCCCGTAACCGGCATTGACGCACCAGAGGCCGGCAAAACCGTCGATCAGCTGATGGCCGGTCATGTCGGTGACGGTTGCGCCACTTGCCGATTTCAGCACCCGCACGCCGAGCTTTTCATGGCCGCGGAAGGAGGAGACGGGGTGCACCAGATGGGCGCGGTCCAGTTCGATCAGTGAATTGCTTAACATGGGTCTCTCCAGATTCAGCCGAGTGCCTGGCTGGTCAATGCGAAGGTTCTGAATTTCTTGTCGGCTGAGATGTCGGCTTTCGGCCGGCGCATGGCGATGCCGCCGCCGACATGGGCAAGGCCGTGTTCGGCCAGCCAGGGGGCAAGGCCAGTATCCACCGTGGTATCGACGCGCAGGAATGCGCCCGCCCGTTCGGACAAGATGAAGGTAATCAAATCTTTTGCGATTTCAACATCTTCCGCCACGACCGGGCCGATGACTTCACCACGTCCGAAGGCGCGCAGGGCGGCAAAACCCTTGATGACGCCCTGTTCCCGCACAAGCGCGAAACGCGCCCGGCTGGCAAGTTCCGCAAAGAGCGCCGCGCGATCTGCGCCGAAAGCCTGCGCATCCAGCGCCGCAAGTCCGGCCGGGTCAATACTATCCACCCAGGCCACGCCGACCGGGCGTTCGGCCGCAGAAGGAATGCCTTGATGCTGGCGCACCTCGCCGCAGGCGGCAAAGCCCAGCTTTTCGTAGAGCGGCAGGCCGTCGGCCGTGGCGACAAGACGGCACTCGCGATTTTCCGCTGCATCCAGCGCCGCCTGCATCAGCTGGCGCCCGAGGCCGCGGCCGCGCATGCTCTCATCCACGATCACCATATTGACGGTGGCGCAGGTTTCGCCGAGCAGCGTCGCCATGGCGGTTCCGACAACACGACCGTCTTCAAGGGCGACGAAACCTTTGCTTAAAGAGAGGACCAGCGCCCAGTCTTCTTTCCGGTGCGGCCATCCGGCCTGACGGGAAAGTTCAACGGCCGCATCGAGATGCTCCGGTTGAAATGGTTGGATATCGATCAGGCTCGCTTGCATGCCGGAACTCCGTTTGTTCTCACTCTTCATTGATAGACTGATGCCGGAAGAAGATTGTCCCGACAAATGGGAAGGTTCGATATGTTTCGCTGTTGCTTTTATCCACCGCCGCATCTTATGCCGCATCCTGTCCGCGCCAGCCGGTAAACCTGGGGCGGGCGACGGCTTTCGGTTTGCCCCAACGCAACTCTCTGCCAAACTGGCGGCTGCATACGCAACAATCTGCTTCCGCGAATGGCAATTGCGGTGCGCCGACCGGGCAAAGGCTTTCTATGATCAGTTTATTCCGGCACGGCCGATCCCCAAGCAAGGATGACGACGACATGACCATCTTCCGCCCGAAATACATCTCCTTTGATTGCTACGGCACGCTGATCAATTTCCAGATGGCCGAAGCCGCCCGCGATCTCTATGGCGATCGCCTGGACGAAGCGCAGATGCAGCAGTTCATCAAGAATTTCGCGGCTTACCGTCTGGACGAGATCATGGGTGCCTGGAAGCCCTATGCCGAGGTGGTCCATAATTCTCTTTCGCGCAGCTGCAAGCGCAACGGCGTTACCTTCAAGGATGAAGACGCCACTTTCGTTTACGAGCGCGTTCCAACCTGGGGTCCGCATGCCGACGTTCCGGCCGGTCTTGCCAAGGTGGCGAAGGAAATTCCCCTCGTCATCCTGTCCAACGCCATGAATTCGCAGATCATGTCGAATGTCGAGAAACTCGGCGCGCCTTTCCACGCGGTCTACACCGCCGAGCAGGCGCAGGCCTACAAGCCGCGCTTCCAGGCGTTCGAATATATGTTCGACATGCTGGGCTGCGGGCCGGAGGACATGCTGCATGTTTCTTCCTCCTTCCGCTACGACCTGATGTCGGCCCATGATCTCGGCATCAAGAACAAGGTCTGGGTCAATCGCGGTCACGAGCCCGCAAACCCCTATTATGGTTATGTGGAAATTGCCGATATTTCCGGTCTTGCGGGTGTCGTCGGACTGTAAGGAAAGGACCATGACCATGAAGCTCGTCTCCTACTGGCACGACACCGCTCCCCTGTTTTCGGGAGCGGCGGAGGGACCTGTGGAGGGCCACTATGATGTGGCCGTCATCGGCGGCGGTTTCACCGGTCTCGGTGCGGCGCGCCAGCTCGCGAAAGCGGGTGCGCGCGTGGTTGTCCTCGAAGGGCAGCGGGTCGGCTGGGGTGCCTCCGGCCGTAATGGCGGGCACCTCAATAATGGTCTTGCCCACTCCTATCTTTCCGCCAGGGCGGAACTCGGCAAGGAACGCGCCATCGCCCTTTACAGGGCGCTGGACGATTCGATCGACACGCTGGAGGCGTTGATCGCGGAGGAGGGCATAGACTGCAATTTCCGCCGCTCGGGCAAGCTGAAGCTTGCTTCCAAGCCGCAGCATTTCGAAGGCCTGGCTAAAAATTTCGAGGCGCTTCACGCCGAGGTCGATCCCGATACGGCGCTTTTGTCCGAGGCGGATCTGAAGGCGGAGATCGGCTCGCCCTTTTACGGCGCGATGCTCTCGAAGAAGAGCGCCATGATGCATATGGGCCGTTATGTCGCCGGCCTTGCCGAGGCCGCCAGCCGTCATGGCGCGGTGATTTTCGAAAATGCTGCCGTGACGAAACACACCCAGAACGGCAAACTTCATGAGCTCGAAACCCCGCGCGGCACGGTGACGGCCGACAATGTGCTGGTCGCGACCGGCGCTTATACGCCGTCCGGCTTCGGTTATTTCCGCCGGCGTATCATCGCGGTCGGCAGTTTCATCATCGCCACGCGGCCGCTGACGGATGCCGAGATCAAGGCTTCGGTTCCGGGCAACCGCACCTATGTCAACTCCATGAACATAGGCAATTATTTTCGTCTGGCGCCGGATAATCGCTTGATCTTCGGCGGCCGAGCCCGTTTTTCCGCGACCTCGGACCAGCGTTCGGATGCCAAGAGCGGCGCGATCCTGACGGAAAGCCTGCATCGCATCTTTCCGCAGCTTTCGCATGTGCCGATCGATTATTGCTGGGGTGGTCTGGTCGATATGACCAAGGACCGTTATCCGCGTGCCGGTTTTCATGACGGCGTGTGGTATGCGATGGGCTATTCCGGCCATGGCGCGCAGCTTTCCACCCATCTCGGCATGATCATGGCCGACGCCATTCTGGGACGGCCGGACAGGAACCCGCTGAAGGGGCTCGATTGGCCGGCGGTGCCGGGTCATTTCGGCAAGCCCTGGTTCCTGCCGCTGGTGGGTTATTATTATAAGATGCTGGACAAGTTTCAGTAGAAGGCGATGGCCTTCCGTCAGACAAAGCCTCACCCAGATTTGACGTCATCCTCGGGCTTGTCCCGAGGATCCAATCACGTCTCGTAAAATCAAACCGTTGCAGATGCTCGGGACAGGCCCGAGCATGACGAGCGAGGGGAGGTTTTCGGACTTCGCATCAATCGCACTGCGGCCTCAGGGCCGCTTTTTTGTGTAAAAAAGAAGGGCCGCAGAGCGGCCCTTTAGGCGGGGAGGAAGAAGCGGGCGTCAGGCAAGCCCACCGATATGAAACGTCTTCGTTTCCAGATATTCCTCGATGCCGATCTGCGCGCCTTCGCGGCCAAGGCCGGATTGCTTGACGCCACCGAAGGGGGCGACCTCGGTGGAGATCAGCCCGGTATTGAGGCCGACCATGCCGAATTCCAGCGCTTCACCCACCCGCCATGCGCGCTTGAGGCTCTCGGTGTAGAAATAGGCGGCAAGGCCGAAGGGCGTGCCATTGGCAATGGCGAGCGCTTCTTCTTCCGTCTCGAAACGGAAGAGCGGCGCGACCGGTCCGAAGGTCTCTTCGCTAGCCAGCTGCATTGCCGTCGTTGCGCCCGTCAACACCACGGGTGCGGTATATTGCGGGCCTTCCGGCAGGTTGCGCGGCCTGGTGATGATGGTTGCGCCCTTGGCAACGGCGTCATCGATATGGGCGCGAATTTTTGCGATGGCCGGTTCGTTGATCATCGGGCCGATGGAGACGCCCGCTTCCGTTCCGGGGCCGACCCGCATGGCGTCGACGCGATCCGCCAGCTTTTTCGCAAAGGCGTCGTAAACGCTCGACTGCACGAGAATACGGTTGGCGCAGACGCAGGTCTGGCCGCCATTGCGGAACTTCGAAACGAGCGCGCCTTCGATGGCGAGATCGAGATCGGCATCATCAAAAACGATGAAGGGCGCATTGCCGCCGAGTTCCAGCGACAGCCGCTTGACGCTATCGGCAGCGCCGCGCATCAGAAGCGAGCCAACGCGGGTGGAGCCGGTGAAGGAAATTTTCCGAACCGTCTCGTTGGCCATGATTTCATTGCCGATATCCGTCGGCATGCCGGTGACGATGTTGATGACGCCCGTGGGAATGCCCGCCCGTTCGGCGAGCACACCAAGCGCCAGCGCCGAATAGGGTGTGAATTCCGACGGCTTGATGACGACGGTGCAGCCGGTGGCGAGCGCGGGCGCAACCTTGCGGGTGATCATCGCATTCGGGAAATTCCACGGCGTGATGATGCCGCAGACGCCGACAGGCTCCTTTAGCACCACGATGCGCCGGTCCGGCGTTGGTGAAGGAATGGTGGTGCCGCCGATGCGCCGGGCCTCTTCCGCAAACCATTTGACGAAGGATGCGCCGTAGCGGATTTCGCCCTTGGCTTCGTCAAGCGGCTTGCCCTGTTCGATGGTCAGGATCAGGCCGAGATCGTCGATATTCTCGATCATCAGCGCGAACCATTTTTCAAGCAGCGCGGCACGCTCGGCATGGGTCTTTTTCTTCCATGGCCCGAAGGCGGCGTTGGCGGCCTCGATTGCCGCGCGGGTCTCTGCGCCGCCCATATCCGGCACAGTGCCGATCACCGCCTGCGTCGCCGGATCGGTGACATCCACCACCTTGCCCGATGCTGCCGCTTTCCAAGCGCCGCCGATCAAACCCGTCTGGCGAAAGAGTTCCTTGTCCTTCAAGCCCTGCATCATAATTCTCCGAAATCAGGCGAGTGCCGCAAGAACCGCGGCGGTGATGGTGTCCGTCTTGTCCTTGCCGGGTACCGTGCCGATGCCGCGGCCGGTCGCCGTTTCCAGCGCCCTCATGATCTTTTCGGCGGCATCCTTTTCGCCAAGATGCTCGAGCATCATCGCGCCGGACCAGATGGCAGCGATGGGGTTGGCGATGCCGAGATGGGCGATGTCGGGGGCTGAACCATGAACCGGCTCGAACATCGAGGGGGCGGTGCGGTCGGGATTGATATTGGCGGAAGCGGCAAAACCAAGGCCCCCCTGAATGGCGGCGCCGAGATCGGTCAGAATGTCACCGAAGAGGTTGGAAGCGACCACGACATCAAGGCTTTCCGGCGCCATCACCATGCGCGCCGCCATGGCGTCGATATGGTAACTTGAAACCTCGACGTCAGGATATTCCGCCGCAAGCTTGTGGGTCACCTCGTCCCAGAACACCATCGAATATTTCTGGGCATTGGACTTGGTGATGGAGGCGAGCTTGCCGCGACGCTTCTGCGCCTGTTCGAAGCCGAAACGCAAAATCCGCTCCACGCCCTTGCGGGTGAAGATCGAGGTTTCGACGGCCACCTCGTCCTCCGTGCCCTGATGCACGCGGCCGCCGGCGCCGGAATATTCGCCTTCCGTGTTTTCGCGAATGCACAGAATGTCGAAGCCATCGGCCTTCAAGGGGCCTTGCACGCCGGGCAGAAGCCGATGCGGGCGGATATTGGCATATTGCACGAAAGCCTTGCGGATCGGCAGCAGCAGGCCATGCAGCGACACAGAGTCAGGCACTTCCGCCGGCCAGCCGACGGCGCCGAGCAGAATGGCGTCGAAGCCGCGCAGCGTTTCGATGCCGTCCTTCGGCATCATCGCCCCGGTTTCCTTGTAGAAGGCGCAGGACCAGGGGAATTCCGTTCCTTCAAGCGCAAAACCGGAGGTTTTGGCGACGGCGTTGAGAACCTGCCACGCGGCGTCCGTCACGCTTTGGCCGATGCCGTCCCCGGGAATGAGTGCGATGCGATGCGTTTTCAAGAGAATTCCCCTGTTACAGTCCGATGAGGACGCTTTTGCTCTTGCGGTTGGCGAGATAGGCCTCCCGACCAAGATCCTTGCCGATGCCGGAACGCTTGTAACCGCCGGTCGGCAGGATGTGATCGCGCGAACGCCCGTAACGATTAACCCAGATCGTTCCCGCCTGGATCGCGCGCGACAGGCGCAGGACGCGCGAGACGTCGCGGCTGAAAAGGCCCGCCGCCAGACCGTAGGTCGGATGATCGGAAAGCGCCAGAGCCTCTTCTTCCGTGCGGAACGTCTGCAGCGTCAGCACCGGTCCGAAGATTTCCTCGGTAACGGCGGGCGAGGTCTGGTCGACATTGGCGATCAGCGTCGGCTGGTAAAAATAGCCGGGACCATCCATGATCGCGCCGCCCGTCAGGCATTCACCGCCATGGGCGACGGCTGCCTGCACAATGCCGTCGATACGCTGGCGCTGAACTTCGGAGATGATCGGCGAATATTGGGTGGCCTCGTCCCAGGTCGGACCGGGCTTTACCGCCTTCATGCGGGCGATGATCGCAGCGGAAAGGGCGTCGGCCGCACTTTCCTCAACGATGATGCGCGAGCCGGCGACGCAGGCCTGTCCCGCATTGGAGAGAATATTGCCGGCGATCGCGGCGGCTGCCTTTTCGATATCGGCATCGGCAAACACCAGCTGCGGGCTTTTGCCACCCAGTTCCAGCGTCATGGGCTTGATGCCGGTGCGGGCGACATTCGCCATGATGGCGGCTCCGGCTGCTGTCGAGCCGGTGAAGCTGACCTTGGAAATCTCGGGATGGCCGGTGATGGCGTTGCCCGTCACTGGCCCGTCGCCCAGCACGATGTTGATGAGGCCGGCGGGCAGGCCGGCCTTGATGGCCAGTTCAGCCATGAAAATGCTGGAGAAAGGCGTCATTTCCGATGGTTTGAGCACCACGGCATTGCCGGCCGCGAGCGCCGGGCCGAGTTTCCAGCCAGCCATTGAGACGGGGAAATTCCACGGCGTAATCGCGCCGACCACGCCATAGGGCTCTGTCATGATCATGCCGAGGCTCGCATCGTCAGTCGGCACGAGATCGCCGCCTTCCTTGTCGGCGAATTCGGCGAAGAAGCGGATCTGTTCGGCGGTCACGGCGATGTCGCCGGCAATCAGCTGGCCGACGGGCCGTGTAGAGGACAGCGCTTCGATCTTCGCCAGCGTCTCGGCTTCCTGCTCGATCAGGTCGGCCCAGCGCTGCAGAACCTTCGTGCGTTCACGCGGGCGCACGCCACCCCAGTTACTGCTTTTCAGCGCGGCCTTGGCGGTCTGGACCGCCTCATCGACCAGTGCGGCATCCGCCCTGGGGCAACCGGCATATTCGATGCCGTCCGACGGGCGGTGCATGTCGATGCCATTTTGAGCCGGGATCAACCGGCCACCGATGAAATGGCCGATAGGCAAAGACAGGCTGTCTGGATCGAAGCTGAGCGTCATGGGAAATCCCCTGTGGATATGCCTCAAGGCTAATCCCGGATGGCAAGCAGCATCGACCGACTGCGGCGGGGGCGGTGAACGAAAATCCTGTTTTGCCGCCGGCGGACAGAGCAATCTTCGGTGCGCATGTCCGCCGGCATTTTCCCGGCACGAACCTTCACGGGTGATGCCGAAAATGCAGGATTTCAGCTCATCCGTTCACGGTGACGTAGATCTTGCGCACGGTCTCGATGGTCTTCCAAACACCAACGAAACCCGGCTTCATGACGAAGCTGTCACCCGCCGTGTAACGCAGCGGTGCGCCGCCTTCCGGCGTGATTTCGATGACGCCTTCGAGAATATGGCAGAATTCGAAGGTCTCGCCCTTGATCGAGCGGCTTTCGCCCGGGGTCGCTTCCCAGATGCCGGTGTGGACAGTGCCGTTGCGGGCTTCGTCCAGCGCCCAGGTCTTGAAGGCCGGGTCGCCGGAGATGAGGCGTTCGGGCAGGGCCTTGGAGGCCTTCGGTTCGAAGGCGGGATTGGTGTCGATGGTCTTGAGAAGCGGCATGGGTGTCCTTTCCTGGAACGGGTGGGTTAATATCCGCGGTTGCGATCGACGAGGCCGAGCGGCTCGAGACCGGACTGGTATCGTTTGATGTTCTCGACAACGGTGCGCGCTGCCGAATGTGGCTGGGTGACGCTGGCGATATGCGGCGTCAGGAGAATTTTAGGGTGCGTCCAGAAACGATGGTCTTCCGGCAGCGGTTCGGGCTCGGTGACGTCGAGCACCGCGCCGGAAAGCCTGCCGCTATCCAGCGCGTCGAGGAGGGCGTTGTGATCGAGCTGCCTGCCGCGTCCGGCGTGGACCAGCCCCGCGCCGTCGGGAAGCATTGCGAGACGTTCGCTGTTCAAAAGACCCGTGGTCTCCTCCGTCAGCGGCAGCAGGCAGACGAGAATATCGCTTGTCGTGAGGATCGTCGCCAATCCGGCCTCGCCATGATGGCAGGTCACGCCATCGATCTCGCGCGGTGAGCGGCTCCAGCCGGACAGCGGAAAACCGAAGGGTTTCAGCCGTTCCAGCGCTGCAACGCCCAGCATGCCGAGGCCGAGAACGCCCACCCGGCATTCTTCCGCCTGGCGCTGGGGCAGGGCCTTCCACAGGCCTTGACGCTGCTGGCCCAAATAGGCGGGCAAATTGCGGTGAAGCGCCAGCACGCCGAGGCTGACATATTCCTGCATCATGCGGATGATGCCCTCATCCACCATGCGCACGACCTTCACATGGGAGGGGATTGCGTCGATATGAAACTGGTCGACACCGGCGCCGATCGAGAACAGGATTTCGAGATTGCGGTAGCGGCCTATATCCTCGGGCACCGTCCAGCTGATGAGGTATCGAACTGCATCCGGATCTACGCTTGCGGCATCCATCGAAAAGGGCAGTTCCGGCAGGTCGCGGGCCAGGGCCTGCCGGAAAATTTCGCCGCGCCTGGCGTCGGAATTGAAGAAAAACGTCATCTGAATCCATGTTCCGAAGGTTCAAGCCGTGCAGCGGTTTGCCAGTGCTTCCAGCATTGACTGGCAGGCCGCCAGCTCACCGGCGGTGATATATTCATCCGGCTTGTGGGCGCGGCCGATGTCGCCCGGGCCGCAGATGATGGCGTCGACGCCGGCCGCCTGGAAAAGGCCGGCCTCCGTGCCATAGCTGACGGCGGGAATGCAGGGAGCGCCGGTCAACTCTTCCAGAAGCTTTGCGAGCGGCGCATCGGCGGCGAGGGACAATGCCGGATAGTCGCTCATCGGCGCCCATTCGATATCGATGCCCTTGGCGGCAAGCGCCTGCACGCCATCGCGCACCGGCTGAAGCAGTGCGATCGGCGACACACCGGCAATCGCGCGGGCTTCCAGTTCGATGGCGCAATGATCGGGGATGATGTTGAGCGCCTGTCCGCCCCTCACCGTGCCGATCTGCAGGGAAGAGTAGGGAGGCTCGAAGGTCGTTTCGAAGGGGCCATGTGTCAGTGCCTGCGCTGTTGCGACCGCCTTTGCCATGATGTCAGCCATCAGATGAATGGCGTTGATGCCCTGATCGGGTCGCGACGAATGACCGGAGCGGCCGCGAATGGTGATGCGCGCGGCGGCCTTGCCCTTGTGGGCGCGCACGGCGCGCAGATTGCTCGGTTCGCCGATGATCGCGCCCGCCGGTTTTGCGCATAGTTCCGGCAATCGGGCGATCATGTGCGGCACGCCGCGGCAACCCGCCTCCTCGTCATAGGAAAAGGCGATATGCACGGGTCGCTTCAGTGCCAGGCGCGAAAATGTCGGTGCTGCGGCGAGAACAGTGGCGAGAAAACCCTTCATGTCGGTGGTTCCGCGTCCGTAAACACGCTCGCCTTCGGCTCTCAGCGTGAAGGGATCGGAGGACCATTCGGGCTCACCGGCGGGCACCACGTCCATATGGCCGGAGAGGATGTATCCGGCGACATCCGTCGGGCCGAAGCTCGCGAAGAGATTGGCGCGGTCGCCTTCAGGGCCGGCAAGCAGCGATACTTTCGCGCCGTGATTTTCCAGATAGTCGGCGATCCATCCGGCGATATCGCCATTGGCGGTTCCGACGACCGATGGGAAGCCGACAAGACGCTCCAGAATTTCGATTGCGTTCACGGCTGCCCCCGTCGTTTCAACGTCGAAAGCTTAAAGTGGTGAGCGGCGTTTATCTGCTGAAATGCGGATGATTTCGGTAGATTGTTGTGTCCTTCCAGTGCTTTCGGAAAATTCGTGCTGGCAAGGCTGGTTATCTTCGGATGTCGTGGCTGGGCTGCCGGGATCAAGGTTCCGCGCCGGAGGAAATGAGAGCCGTTTGCTATGGAGCTGCTCAAGGTCGATAGTTTCGAGTTGCGGACCGTGGATATCGCCGATGTCGAGGCCGATCATCTGCACGCTCTTTCCATGGCTGTGGGGTGGCGATATCACGCGAACGAATGGTGTTTTCTGCGGCAATGCGGCGTTGGCCTCGCTGCACTTGACGAAATTGATCGCGTGGTCGCAACCGCGATGCTGTTTCCCTATGATGAGGGTTTCGCAACACTCGGCATGGTCATCGTTTCGCCGCGCCTGCAGGGGCAGGGCGTGGCACCTTGGCTGGTGCGGCGGCTTCTGGCGAAGTTCCCTGCCGTATCGCTCCGGCTCAATGCCACGGATGAGTCGAGGCGGTTATTTGCCGGGCTGGGTTTCGCCGGAGAGACGGAAAAAGTGCATCTGTTTCGGGGAAAGGCGCAATGCCCGGCGGAGATGTCGCCCATTGGCAAAAAACAGAAAATTGAGCCGCTATCCGAAGAACACCTTGCCGATGTGGCTGACCTGGACCGGGTGGCTTTCGGCGTTTCGCGCAGCAGTGTCCTGTCGCGCCTTCTCAGGGAAAAGACGGGTTACGGTCTGTTCGAGACCGGCCGGCTTGTCGCCTTTGCGCTGTGCCGGGCGGCGGGGCGAGGCCACATCATCGGTCCGGTCGTTGCCGTGGAGGAAATGGATGCGATTGCGCTCGTCAGGCGGCATTTTGTCGATCTGGAAGAACAGCTTGTCCGTCTCGATGCCGTGCGCGACAGCGGTCCCTTCGCTGATTTTCTTGCGCAATCCGGCCTGGTGGCGATCGAAACGCTGACGACCATGACGAAAGACGAACCGCAGCCCACGGGCTCCGGCACGGCGAGAGTTTTTGCGCTGGCCGGTCCTTCCCTGTTCTGACTTTGTGTTGAGCTGCGACACGATCGCAATTGACGCCCCGCCTCTTGCCCCTTATGTGAGAAAGCGACGGTTCCTGCAGCCGAAAGGCGAAGGGATTAATAGGGAACATGGTGCGGGCGATTTTTTCGTCCAATGCCGTGGCTGCCCCCGCAACTGTAAGCGGATTGTCGTTCATCCCCGTGACGCTTGAAGGCGTCATGCCACTGTATTCTCCGGAATACGGGAAGGCAGGTGAGTGACGTAAATCCGTGAGCCAGGAGACCTGCCGTCAAAATATAAACCATCGTTACGGGCGGGGAAGCCCGGAAGAGGAGATTGTAATGTTATTTCATAACATTTCGTTTGCGTCCTATTACCGTTCTCCGTACAAGACGTCCCGCTGTTGCTGCGCGTTCTGACGCCTGCTGCTCTGGAATAAGTTTTACTTTCGACTGGAGAACACATGTTTCATTCTAGACGCCTGCCGGTCCATGCCGGCTTTCTGGCCGCCGTGCTTGCGGTTCTGCCTGTTGCCAGCGCCAATGCTGCCGAAACCACCTATCCCCTGACGATCAACAGCTGCGGCCAGGAGATCACCTTCAAGCAGGCTCCCGCCCGCACCGTATCCGTCGGCCAGAGCACGACCGAGGTTCTTTACCTGCTCGGTGTCGCTGACAAGGTAGTGGGCACGGCATTGTGGATCGGCCCGGTTCTGAAGGGTTATGAGGAGGCCAATGCCAAGGTCGAACGGCTGGCCGATAATGATCCGAGCTTCGAGGCGGTTGTCGGCAAGAAGCCGGATCTTGTCACGACGCAGTTCCAGTGGCAGATCGGCCCGGAAGGTGTTGTTGGCACGGCGGCGCAATTCGCCGAACTCGGCATTCCCGTCTATACATCGCCTGCCGATTGCGTCGGCAAGGACAATTCCGGCGGTGGTGATGGCGTGCGCAACACGGGCTTCACCATGGAGCTGATCTATCAGGAAATCCGCGACCTCGCCAAAATCTTCAACGTGCAGGATCGCGGTGAAGACGTCGTTGCCGACCTGAAAAAGCGCGAGGAAGCCGCCCGCGCCAAGATCGCCTCCGCGAATGGCAAGCTTTCCGCCGTCTTCTGGTTCTCCAGCGCCGAACTGGATATCGACCCCTATGTCGCCGGCCGCAACGGCGCTCCCGGCTACATCATGTCCGCGCTCGGCCTGAAGAATGTCATCGAAAGCGATGAGGAATGGCCGACCGTAGGCTGGGAAACCATCGCCAAGGCTAATCCGACCGTGATCGTGGCCGGCAAGATGGACCGCCGCCGCTTCCCTGCCGACGATATTGCCGTCAAGCGCAAGTTCCTGGAAACCGATCCCGTGGCCAGCATCATGCCTGCCGTCAAGGAAAGCCATGTGTTCGACATGGATGCGCAGGCGATGAACCCGACCATTCGCACCATCGAAGGTATCGAAACGCTGGCCGAGGCTATTTCGGCCGCTGGCCTCGCCAAGTGAACCGTTTCTCTACCCATCTTGGCAGGGCGGGGCTGGCATTTGCCGCGCTTGCCCTGCTGCTTGTCGCGCTGATGGCCGGAGCGGCCATCGGCGAGACTGCCATTCCTTTCGATGTCGTGGCGAAAACCATCGCCAACCGCGTCTTCCACGCGGGTTATCCGCTTGAACCGCTGGATGAGGGCATCGTCTGGAGTTACCGCCTCAGCCGCGCCGTTGTTGCCGCCTGTTGCGGGGCGTCGCTGGCGCTTGCCGGGGCGGTGTTGCAATCGCTTTTGCGCAACCCGCTTGCCGATCCCTATATTCTCGGCATTTCCGCCGGGGCCTCCACCGGTGCCGTCGCCGTGGCGCTTCTGGGTTTCGGCGCGGGGTTTTTGACGATGCCGGCCGGCGCGCTCATCGGCGCTTTCGTGGCTTTTTCGCTGGTCAGCCTTCTCGCCGTGCGCGCGGGGCATGGTAACAGCGCCATCATTCTGGCGGGGGTTGCCGGTTCGCAGCTGTTCAACGCCATGACCTCTTTCGTCGTCACCAAATCCGCCAATGCCGAACAGGCGCGCGGCATCATGTTCTGGCTGCTCGGCAATCTTTCCGGCGTGCGCTGGCCGGATGTCTGGCTGGCCTTGCCGGTCAGCCTTGCGGGCCTTGCGGTCTGCCTCTGGTATGCCCGGGCGCTAGATGCCTTCGCCTTCGGCGGTCAGGCGGCAGCCTCGCTCGGCATTCCGGTGCGCTGGGTCTATGCGGTGCTGATCTCCGTTTCCGCAATCATGACGGCCGCGATGGTGTCGCTGGTCGGTTCCATCGGTTTTGTCGGGCTCGTCATTCCGCATGCCGCGCGCATCTTCGTTGGTGTCCGTCATGGCATATTGCTGCCGGTGACGGCGCTGACAGGTGCAGTTTTCATGATTATCGCCGATGTTCTCTCGCGCATCGTCATTCCGGGCCAGGTGCTGCCGATCGGCGTCATCACCGCGCTGGTCGGCGCGCCCGCCTTCGCCTTCATCCTGGGGCAGAAAAGGGGGCGGTCATGAAATTATCCGCCCACGGCCTGCATTTCCATGCCGGCGCTATCGATATCGTCAGCGGCGTTTCGCTCGATGTCGGTTCCGGGGAGTTTCTCGGCATCATCGGCCCGAACGGTTCCGGCAAGAGCACGCTTCTGTCCATGCTGGCCGGCATCCGCAAACCGCGCCGGGGCCACGTTACGCTTGGCGAGGAGCCGCTTGGCTCATTAGGGCGGCGCGAACTCGCGCGCCGGCTGGCCTTCGTGGAGCAGCAGGCCGAAACCACCGAGCGCATCACCGCGCGGCAGGCGGTGGAACTTGGGCGCACGCCCTATCTCGGCCCGCTTTCCGCATGGTCGCAGAATGACAGCGCCATCGTTGATGCAGCACTTGCCAATGTGGATATGGCCGACAAGGCGGAGCGCAGCTGGCACCACCTTTCCGGTGGTGAACGGCAGCGCCTGCATATTGCCCGAGCCCTGGCGCAGGAGCCGCATATCCTGCTGCTGGACGAACCGACCAATCACCTCGACATCGGCCACCAGATCGGCTTGCTCGATCTGGTGCGCCGGCAGGGGCTGACGGTCGTGGCGGCGCTGCATGATCTCAATCACGCCGCCATGTTCTGTGACCGCGTAGCCATCATGCATCGGGGTGAGATGATCGCGGTCGGGCCGCCGCGCGAGGTCCTGACGGCGGCAACGATCGCCGACGTCTTCGGGGTGAAATGTGCGGTCACCATGGATGAGGGCGGTTTTTCCCATATTCGTTTTCTGCCGGCCCATGGGCGGGCTGATCCAGCAAGGAAAGTACTGGCACGATGATGACATTGACGACGCTCGTAAACGCCGCTGCAAAGGCCAGAAGGTTTTGCGCCGCTGCCGCAATTGCCGTGGTGGCCACAGGGTTTCCCCTTCATGCTTCGGCCGAGACCTTCGAGGTGAAGATGCTGAACCGGGGTGAAAAAGGCCCGATGGTATTCGAGCCAGATTTCCTGGAAATCGCCCCCGGCGACCGTGTGCGCTTCGTGCCCACCCACAAGAGCCACAATGCCGCGACCATCGACGGCATGGTTCCCGAAGGTGTCGAAGGGTTCAAAAGCCGGATCAATGACGAGTTCGAGACGGGGTTCGAAAAGCCGGGCTTTTACGGCATCAAATGCTCGCCGCATTACGGCATGGGCATGGTCATGCTGATCAAGGTGGGCGAGGCGACCCTGCCGCAAAGCTACAGGGAAGTCGACGTGCCAGGCCGTGCCAAGACCCGGCTTGATGATCTTTTCGAGCAGGCGGGAAAATGAGGTCGCGCCGAGCTCTTATCCGTCAGCCGGACTAGATCTGACATCCAGTCACGGCGCGTCTGCGCCGTGAAGAGAGTCTTTTTCGATCAAGGACTTGATCGTGCTGGACCCCGGATCTAGTCCGGGGTGACGGAGGAGACACCGGGCTTCACCGCACAGACCGCATAACGGTGCTGCAGACCGCGCAGGATGCCCTTCAGCAGGCTGAAATTTTTCGCCTGGGCGCGGTGAATGGCCTGAAGCTCCTGATCGATCGAGACAGGCTCGAAACCGGCCGCACGCAACATCGTCGCGACATCGCCGGCCCTCGCACCCTTCGAAAAATAGACTCGAGAGAGAATGCTGTTGAAGGTGTTTTCCGGGTCCGCCGGCTTGTGCGGCTGGTCCGGTTTGACGAGGCCGATGTTCTCCAGGCCGGCGGCCAGTTTCTTCACCAGTCTTTCGCGCCAGCCGGTATTCACAAAATCGCCGTCGACGATCAGCAGTTGCCCGCCGGGTTTCAGAACACGGAACCATTCGGCAAAGCTTGCCTGCGGGTCCACCAGCGTCCAGACCAGATGGCGGGTGATGATGACGTCGGCGCTTTCGTCCGGCTCCATCGTATTTTCGGCGTCGCCGACAAAAAAGCGGATGTTGCGCCCACGGCTTTTCGCCTTCTCCCGGGCAAGCCCCAGCATCGTCTCGGACCAGTCCATGCCCGTGACCTGAAAGCCGAGATCGTCCATCAGGTGCGAGATGACGCCGGTGCCGCTGGCGAGATCAAGCGCCTTGCGGCCCTCGCCGCGGCCCAGATGTTTCAGGATAAGCGCGTGCCAGGCCGCGCGCTCGTCCTCGGAGAAAATTTCATGCCCGGGTGAAAGGTCGAAAGTCGCGGCGCGGCCGGACCAATAGGCCTTTATTTCGTCTCTCAGGCTGTCGTTTTTGCCATATTGGATAGTGTCGATCATCGGTCTTCAGCTCATGTACCGGTCAGTTAAGAATGGCTCTAAAACATAAATGTTGACTAGTACAGTCAGAAAATAATACAGCCGCGCCAGTCAACACTGGAGAGCAATATCCGATGCGCATCTCAGCCAAATCCGCGGCACTTGCCCTTGGCCTTCTCGTATCCGCCGCATGGCCGGCATTGGCCGAAAAGGTCACCGTCAAGGATGTGACCGGCCGCGATGTCGAAGTCAATGTGCCGGTTTCGCATGTGATCCTCGGCGAAGGCCGGCAGATCTATTTCCTGGCGGCGCTCGACAAGGAAAACCCTTTCCAGCACGTTGTCGGCTGGCGCGATGACCTGGCGAAAGCCGACCCGGAAACCTATGCTGCCTATCTCGCCAAATATCCCGAGATCGCCAAGCTGCCGACTTTCGGCGGCATGAAGGACGGCACCTTCGACATCGAGCAGGCGGTTGCACTGAAGCCCGATGTGATCCTGATGAACATCGACGCCAAGACGGCGACCGAAGAAGCGGGCTATATCGAAAAGCTCGCCAAGGTCGGCATTCCGCTCGTTTACGTCGACTTCCGCGAAAAGCCGATGGAAAATACCGAGCCGAGCATGCGCGTCATGGGCAAGCTGACGGGCAAGGAAAAGATCGCCGAGGACTTCATCAAGTTCCGCGCCGACTCCATCGCCAAGGTCACCAATACGCTTGAAAAGGCCAATCCGAAGAAGCCTGTCGTGTTCATGGAACGTGCCGGCGGTTACTCCGATGATTGCTGCATGTCCTTCGGTGACGAGAATTTCGGCAAGATGGTCGAGCTCGCCGGTGGCATCAACATGGCCAAGGGCATCATTCCCGGCACCTTCGGCACCGTCAACCCGGAACAGATCATCGCTTCCAACCCGGAGCAGATCATCATCACCGGCGGTAACTGGAACGGTTATGTTCCCGGCGGCAACTGGGTTGGCGTTGGTTATGGCGCAGATCTGAAGGAAGCCCATCGCAAGCTGGAGAACCTCACCAAGCGCCCGGCTTTCACCGGCGTGCAGGCGGTCAAGGACGGCAATGTCCACGCCATCTGGCACCAGTTCTACAACAACCCCTATCAGTTCGTGGCCATTCAGGAAATCGCCAAGTGGCTGCATCCGGACCTCTTCAAGGACCTCGATCCCGAGGCGACCTTCAAGGAGCTGCACGCCCGCTTCCTGCCGCTCGACTACAAGCCCGGCTACTTCGTTTCGCTGAAGGACGCCAAGTAATACAGGGACGGTGAAGGGGAGCGCCGTCCGACCGATGGATGAAGCCGCAGCCCTGCGGCTTCATCGTTTTGTTTAGGAACTCAGTGAGGATTTCTCATGCGGCTCAACGCTCTCAGGCATCTTGCGGTGCTGGCCTTCTCCCTTCTCGCCACCGCGGCGCATGCCGGGGAGATTACCGATGTCACCGGGCGCAAGGTGGAACTGGACCTGCCGGCCAAACGCGTTATCGTGGGTGAAGCCCGCCAGGTGCATGTCATCGCGGCGCTGAAGGGCGACAAGACCTTCGATACCATCGTCGGCTGGCGTGACGATCTCCTCAAGAAGGATCCGGACAGCTACGCCGCCTATGTCGAGCGTTTTCCTGAGATCGAAAAACTGCCGCGTTTCGGTTATGTGCCGCAGGGCGATTTCAGCCTGGAAACGGCCATCACCCTGTCACCTGATGTGATCACCCTCAATCTTGAAGCGGAAAAGTCCGCGAAGGAAAGCGGTTTCGAAGACAAGGCCGCAGCCGCCGGCATCAAGGTCATCTATCTCGATTTTCGCATCGATCCCGAGAAGAACAGCGAAGCTTCCGTCGAAATCCTCGGCAAACTCTTCGGCGCGGAAGAGCGCGCCAAGGAATTCATCGCCTATCGCCGCGCTGAAATCGCCCGCGTGACCGACCGCCTTGCCGGCGTCAAGGATCTGAAGCGTCCGAATGTCTTCATCGAGCGCGCCCCCGGTATTTCCGGTGAGAATAATTGCTGCCGCAGCTTCGGTCCGGTCAATTTCGGTGCGATGGTCGATCTCGCCGGCGGCCACAACATCGCTGACGGCATCATCAAGACGACCTTCGGTGATCTCAATCCCGAGCAGCTGGTGATTGCCGATCCCGACCACGTCATCGTCACCGGCTCCAACTGGGCGGCGGAATCCGATATCAACCAGTTCGTTCCCGTCGGGCGCGGCGCCGATATGGCGCTTTCTCGTGAGAGACTGGCCAATCTGATGAAGCGCACGCCATTTCCGGAACTGAAAGCCGTCAAGCAGGGCAATGTCCATGCCGTCTGGCACCAGTTCTACGGCGCGCCTTACGAGTTCTTCCCGATCCAGCAATTTGCCAAGTGGTTCCATCCCGATCTCTTCGCCGATCTCGATCCGGAAAAGAATTTTGAGGAATTCCACCGGAAATTCCTCCCTGTCACCTACAAGCCGGGCTATTTCGCCTCGCTCGAAAAAGGTTTGAACCAATGACTTCGCTGAATGAAAGCGCCGATGGCGTCAGCGGGCGCGATCAATATCGCGCCCTTGCCGCGCGCAGGATCCTCATCCTCGTCGGGCTTTTCCTCGCCCTGTGTTTCAGCATGGCCGCAGACATGGCACTCGGCCCGGCGCGGTATACGCTCTCCGAAGTCCTCGCGACCATTGCCGATCCGGCGGCCGTCGGAAACCAGCTTCGGGTGGTGATCTGGGATATCCGCATGCCGATCGCGCTGATGGCGGTCACTGTTGGCGCTTCGCTTTCGGTCGCGGGCGCGCAGATGCAGACCATCCTGTCCAACCCGCTCGCCAGCCCCTTCACGCTTGGCATTTCGGCCGCCGCAAGCTTCGGCGCGGCGCTGGCGCTTGTCGGCGGCGTGGCGATCTTTCCGGGCGCCGTGCATTACATGGTGCCGATCAATGCCTTCATCATGGCCATGGTTGCGGCCCTCTTCATCCATTTCGCCTCCACCATGCGCGGTGTGACGGTGGAAACCATCGTGCTGCTCGGCATCGCGCTGGTTTTCACCTTCAATGCGGCGCTGTCGCTGCTCGAATATCTGGCTTCCGAACAGGCGCTCGCCGCCGTCGTTTTCTGGACCATGGGCAGCCTGACCAAGGCGACCTGGGACAAAGTCTATATCACCGCCGCCATCCTCCTCGTCACCGTGCCGATGTTCATGCGCAACGCCTGGGCGTTGACGGCGCTCCGGCTTGGCGATGACAAGGCGGCCAGCATGGGCATCAATGTGCGCCGGCTGCGGTTGACGACCATGCTGACGGTCAGCCTTCTCGCCGCTATTCCGGTTTCTTTCGTCGGCACCATCGGCTTTGTCGGGCTGGTTGGGCCGCATATCGCCCGCATGGTGGTGGGTGAGGATCAGCGGTTCTTCCTGCCGGGCTCGGTCATCTGCGGCGCGCTGCTTCTGTCGGCAACCTCGGTCATCAGCAAGATCCTCATTCCCGGCGCGATCCTGCCGATTGGGGTCATCACAGCGCTTGTTGGTGTACCCTTCTTCTTCGCGCTTATTTTCGGCAACAGGAGACGCGCATGGTAATGCTCGCACTGAAGGATGTCGGCGCAGCCTATGGCCGCACCACGGTCCTTTCCAAGGTCGGCATCGATACGCTGGAAAGCGGCAGCGTGACTGCCGTGATCGGCCCCAACGCCGCCGGCAAGTCCACGCTGTTCAAGCGCATCGCCAGCCTCATTTCCGGCCCCGGCCTTGTCGAACTGTCCGACACGGCCCGCGGCAACCGCGCCATCTGCTACATGCCGCAGGATACCGGCGCCAATGCCGTGCTGACGGTTTATGAATCCGTGCTTCTTTCCGCCAAGCAGGGCGGCGGTTGGCGGGTTCATGACGATGAGCTGTTCGAGATCGACGCCATTCTCAAGGCGCTGAAAATCCACGATCTCGCCTTTCGCGGTCTCGGCGAATTGTCGGGCGGCCAGCGGCAGCTCGTGTCGCTGGCGCAGGCGCTCGCCCGCAAGCCGGAAGTGCTGCTGATGGATGAGCCGACCTCGGCGCTCGATCTTCACCGGCAGATCGAGATTTTGGGGTTCGTTTCCGATCTCGCGCAGAAAACCGGCATGATCGTGTTGATCGCCTTGCACGACCTCAATCATGCGCTGCGTTACTGCGCAAACACGATGGTGATCGCGCGTGGCGAAATGGTGGTGAGCGGCAACACCGAGGCGGTGATTACGCCTGCCATGCTGCGGGATATCTATCGCATCGATGCACGCATCGAACCCTGCTCGCAAGGTCGGCCGATGGTCATCGTCGACGGGGCTATCTGACTGATTGAGACCCGGCAGCATCCGTTGCCGGGTTCGCTTGCCAAAGCCCTATGTCCGTTACGCACGGGCGCTGTTCGCACGGATTCTTGATAATAATAGTCATGAAATATCTGTTCGGTCCCAGGTTTGGATGCTAGAGCTTTGAACGGTAAAACTGCGCGGTCATTCGGCGGTCCGGCAGGTTTCGTCGATCCTTAAAATTTCTCTCGGTTGAGACATGGGCATACGGGAAGATGACAAGCGTTATAACGCTTACGTCACGCATAGGGTCGACCTGATCAAATACGCCACGCTCATTTTAGGGTCGAGGGCGGATGCGGAGGACGTGGTTCAGGAAGCGTTTCTGAAATTTGTGCCCGAAGCCTCCGGCAGTCCCACCAATCTCAAATCCTATCTCTTCCGTATCGTTCGCAACCTTGCGCTCGATAATCGCCGGCGCAGCCGGCAGGACCTCAGGGAACGGCCGGACGATACCCCCTTCTGGGGCATGCCGCAGGACAATGGCACACCGGAGGAACATGCCCTCTTCTGCGATGAAGTCCGGCAGATGCAGACTATTTTGGCTGGCCTGCCGGTTCAGGCGCGGGTGGCATTGGAAATGCACAGATTCGGTGGTTACAATATGGAGGAAATCGCGCGTCATCTCGGCGTCTCGGTGGCCAGCGCCCATCGCCTCATCAAAGGCAGCATTGTCGCGATTACCAGAGAAATGAAGTAAAATTGCCTTATTGTCCTGCCTTGTGAAAAAAATCCCGTCGTCAAACGTCTTTATAGCAATTGAGCAAGACGACGTTTCCCGTCTGCCCCGCAAAGGAACTGGCCCGGTTCAATGACTGTTGATCCCGATAAGAAGATTGAATTGCCGACCGGGAAGGCGGAGGAGGCGGCCGACTGGCTGCTCAGGCTGCAGAAGGGTGCAACGGAGCCGCGTCTGAAGGCGGAATTTGAACGGTGGCTGGCGGCTTCTCTGGGAAACCGTCTCGCCTGGGAGCGGACGTGCAAGGTCTGGCGGAACCTCGGCCTGGTCGAGCCGGAATTCAAGAACCTCTGGGAAGACGCTCCGCATCTGCCGGGTGAGGCCGCGACAAAGCCATCGCGGCGGCGTTGGTCCGTGCGGCATTATGCCGGCGTGGCCGTGGCGGCGGCTTCCCTCTGTCTTGCGGTGCTGTTCGTCCCCGCCTTTTTCGTGCGTTTTGAAGCGGATTATCAGACCAGCACCGCCGAAGCCCGCACCATCACCCTCGAAGACGGAAGCAGGGTGGAGCTTGCCGCGGCGAGCGCACTTTCCACGAATTTCAAGGATGGCCGCCGCACTGTGAAGGTGCTGAAGGGCGAAGCCTTTTTCGATGTCGTGCCGGACAAGGCGCGTCCCTTTGTCGTGGAGGCCAAGAACGTGACCGTTCAGGTGCTGGGCACGGCTTTCGATGTCGACCTGACGGATGGCGTGACGCAGGTTGCGCTGGCGCACGGTTCCGTGGAGGCTTCCTTCCGCAATGCGCCGCCAACGCGGCTTGTGCCGGGCGAAATGCTGATCGTCGACGCTTCGGGCGCAATTCGCAAAGAGAATGTATCCGTCGAGGATATTGGCGGCTGGCGCAAGGGCGAACTCTATGTGGTCGACGCGACGATAGGTTCGGTCGTTGAGCAGATCCAGCGTTACCATCCGGCATGGCTGACCATGGCCGACAAGCGGCTTGCCGAGCAGCGCGTGACGGGATTTTACAATCTGCGCGATCCGGACCGCGCGCTGGAAGCCCTGGTGGAACCCTACAGGGGCAAGGTGCACGCGATCGGCGGCACCGCCCGCATCATCACCCGCTTCTGAAGCTGAAGCAAAAAATTATATTTATTTTCAGTTATTTATAAATTTTCTTCCGAAAGCCTGAAAAAAATCTCTGAGGCAATCGTCTTTTTGTTGAGTAATCCGGTCAAGATATATCCGGAGCGAAAGACAGGAAGACAAGAACATCATGCGCCTCCAGATATGCAAGACCGGTTCAGGGGAAAAAGCGATAAGGCGGGTCCGCGGGGCGGCGCTGCTGGCGACGACGGCGATCGCCGTTTCTTGCGTGACGCCTGTTTTTGCCCAGACCGGGGCTGTTGCGGCAAATTCCGAACGCCGGGGTGGTGAACAGGGGGCAGCGCGTCCGTTCAATATTCCGGCACAGTCGCTGGCGTCCGTCGTGGGGGCTTTCGGACGGCAATCCGGTCTGCAGGTCACGCTCGCAACGCCATCGGCAGGCAATGTGCGCACCAATGCCGTCACCGGCAGTTTTACGGTCCGGGACGCCCTGTCACGCCTCCTGGCCGGCACGGGTGTCAATTTCCGTATTGCCGGAAATGGCAGAAGCGTCATCATCGGCACGGGGGAATCCACCGTCGATCTTTCCGGGGCGGCGGGTACGACGGTTCTTGAAACCATTACCCTGACCGGTAAAACCGGGCGTAATTCCCTTACCGGTTCCGGTTATCAGGGGACACCCGACTGGGTGTATGAAACACCCGCAAGCGTCAGCGTGGTCGGCCGTGAGGCGATCCAGTCGGCCGGCGTGCGCAATACCCGCGATGTTTTCAACCGGGTCTCCGGCGTCTATGCCGGCGAGGGCAATGGCAGCTTTCCGACGGTTTCGCCCAATGTGCGCGGCTTGCAGGAAAGCGGGCGCGTGGTCGTCTCCATCGACGGTGCGCGGCAGAATGCGCAGCGCGGTGCGGCTTTCGGCGGTGCCACGAGCTACACCGCCAGCGCTGGTCAGGGTTATGTCGACGTGGCCTTCATCCGTGCCGTCGAGATCGAGAAAATAACCAGTGCGCGGTCGGGGAATGCGGGTTCTTTGGGCGGGAAGGTGGAATTCCGCACCGTCAGCGCCGACGATCTGATCGCTGACGGTGAAAACAAGGGTGGCGAGGTCAACGTTTCCCGCGGCACCAATGGGTATGATTTTCAGGGCTCGGTTCTGGGCGCCGTTCGTTCGCCGGAAGGCCCTCTCTCCTTCGTCGCCGGTTACAGCCGCACGATCATGGATGAATACAAGATCGGAACAAAAGGCGAGGCCAGAAGCACCGCGCTGACGATGAAGGATCTGCTCGGCCGGGATGGCTGGTCGACTTTTTTCAAGGGCGAAGGTGACTTCGGCGATGTGCAGGCCTCGCTGTCATGGATGCATCAGGAGAATGATTTCGTTCAGGGTGCTTCCACGGTGATCGACCGCGAAAGCGTGCGAAACGACAGCGTCGTCGCAAAGCTCGATTGGGATCCCGAAAGCGAACTCATCGACTTCAAGTCGTCGCTGTGGCTGAACGACAATATGACGCATGAGTTGCGTGCGGAACGTGCGAGATACGCGGCCGAAACCAATCTCGACATGGGTCTTCGCAGCTTTGGCGGCAGTCTGGAAAATACCAGCCGCTTCGACACTGCGGCGGGCGCGCTCAGCCTGAATTATGGAGCCGAAGCCTTCCGCGATATTGCGACCTCTGTCGCAAAAAGTGCCAAAATCGCGGAGAATCCCACATTTGCCAGCAGTTACACGGCTTTCAGCCCCGCTGGGCGGCGCGATGTCGCCAGCCTGTTTTTAAACGGTGAACTGGAGCCGGCCGACTGGATTACGCTGAGCGGCGGCGTACGCTACGACTGGTCGCGACTGAAGGGATCGACGACCTATTATAATATTCGAAGCTATCAGATCCAAACTTCGATCCCCTGCAATCCGGTCCGAGCCAATTATACGCCTCTCGACTATTACAACCAGATATTCCGCCCCGCCAATCCGCGCTGGTCGTACGCCCTTTTCCTCGCGCGCGCCTGGTCCAATATCTCGGCAGGCTGCATGCCTGGAACCGGTGTTGACAATCCGCCGATACCAGTCACTGAATATCCTTCTTACGATGTCGATATCGATCGCACCTACAGCGCCTGGTTGCCCTCCGCCACCATCGAACTGAAACCCGTCGACTGGTTCCGTCCTTATGTGAGCTATTCCCAGAGCCTGCGTCCGCCGACAATTCTCGAGGCGTTTTTCGCCGGTGCGCGTCCGGGGGATAGCCCCGGCTATGAATATGCTCCGAACCAGGCCTTGCGCGCCGAAAAGGCGACGACCTACGAGATCGGCGCGAATATGAGCTTCGACGGCGTGCTGCTGGATGACGATTCCATCCGCATCAAAATGGCGGCCTTTCGCCGCGAGGTGAAGGACTATATCGCGCTCGGTTACCTCGTCACGGATCAGGTTCTGGATCGCACCTATACCAGCTTCGTCAATCTGGACGGCACGACCTATATGCGCGGGCTCGAATTCGAGGGCAATTATGATGCGCGCAGTTTCTGGATCGGTGGATCGGCAACGGTGCTGAAGACCGAATGGCCGGAAAAAACGCAGGTTTTTTCCAATGCAACGACGACGACAACGGGCGAAATCGTCGCCTGGCCGGGGGATGTCGCGCCCAAGGTGAAGCTGACGCTCGATGGCGGCATGCGCTTCTTCGATGAAAAATTCTCTCTCGGTGCACGGCTCAACCACGTCACGCCCACACAGTCGCGCGTGCTGGATACGGAAGGCAATCTGCGTGAGGTGACCGATCCCTATACGACGGTCGATCTCTATGGGTCCTACGCCTTCAACGACAAGGCGACGCTTCGCTTCGCCGTCAACAACCTGACGGACCGCAAATATATCCCGGCAGCCAGCGCCTACACCGCGCCGGGCCGCACCTTTATCGCGACGATGAACGTGAAGTTCTGAGACGGGAAAGAATTCTCCGGGCTGGGTTGCAGCCCGTCCCGGAGATGAAACGCCTTCGCTACAGGACGAAGGTACCTCTATTGGCCAGCAAAGGAGTACACCTATGGCTACCACAATTCAACTGACGCAGTCTTCCTCCGACCTGATCGGTTACCTCAACGGTTGGACGAGCGGTTTCGGTTCGACCTACGGTGCGTTCTACGACGCTCAGACCAGCTCTCTCGCCACCACCACCATCGATCCGAACACGACCTATGAGGCATGGGGCGATGGCAGCTCCGGCGGCAAGGGCATCGTCATGAGCGGCGCCCTGCAGTACTCCCAGGGCAACCTGACGGGTTCGGTCGACAGCATCGTTCTCGGTACCGGCTACAGCCAGTCCACCAGCGGCATCGCGGTCAGCCAGCAGGAACTGCTGATCGATCCCGATGGCGCCTATTCGCTGGCCGGCGCGCGCGATCTTCTCGATCTCGCCGTTTACCAGCTCGCCCGCTTCGGCTCGCTGGCCGGTTTCTATGACTACTTCGCGGCCACCGGCACGGTCATCGAGGATACGGCTGCCTCCAATACTCTGACCGGCTTTGCCGGCGCGGATACGTTCGTATTCTCCGGCGGCAACGACATTGTGACGGCTGGCCCGACCGGAACATACGGTTATCAGGACGGTACGGATACGCTTGATGTCTCCGCCTGGGGCGCAACATCGGTGGACGATTTGTTGTGGTATAATGATAGCGGAAATGCCGTTATCCTTTCGGCCACAGACACGTCCGTCTCCATCACGCTGAATGGCGTCGATGCAAATGTGCTCGACGCATCGGACTTTATTTTCGCCAGCGCAACGGCGCTTGCCGCGTAAAGGAAAATCAGGCTGTGGGATTTCAAAACCACCAGCAGACGCCGCCGCAGTCCCTCACTGCGGCGGTTGTTTCGCCCCTCAAAAGCACATTCCTCGGCGTCGCGCTCGTCAGCGGCGTGGTCAATATACTGGCGCTGACGTCGCCGCTCTTCATGCTGCAGGTCTATGACCGGGTGCTGGCCAGCGGCAGCCTGCCGACGCTTATAGGGCTCGCCCTTCTGGCGCTTGGCCTTTACGGCTTCCAGTGCCTGCTCGATATAATTCGCGCCCGGGTGCTGATCCGTATTGGCGAAGATTTCGACATGCGTTATTCCGGCAGGGTGCATGATGCCGTGGTGCGCCTGCCGCTCGTCAACCGCATGCCGGGCGATGGTCTGCAGCCGTTGCGCGATCTCGACAATGTGCGCGGGTTTCTATCCGGCACGGGGCCGACCGCCTTTTTTGATCTGCCGTGGATGCCGCTTTATCTCGGCATATGTTTTCTCTTCCATGTCTGGATCGGCGTGACCGCGCTCGCCGGCGCCGTATTGCTCGTCTCCCTCACGATCCTGACCAACATCTTTTCACAGAAGCCGATCCGCGACACCATGGTGGAAAACATGGCCCGCAACCGGCAGCTGGAAGCCTCGCGCCGTAATGCCGAGGTCGTGCAGGCCATGGGGCTTGGCGGCAGGCTCGGCAAACGCTGGCAGAATTCCAACGAGGCTTATCTCGCCGCCAACCGCAAGGCGGGTGATGTGGCCGGTGGTCTCGGCAATATCGCGAAATCTCTGCGGGTCGTGCTGCAATCGGCCATCCTTGCGGTTGGCGCGTGGCTGGTCATCAACCAGGAAGCCTCGGGCGGCGTGATGATCGCCAGTTCCATCATGATGGGCCGGGCCCTGGCGCCCGTTGATCTTGCCATCTCCAACTGGAAGTCCTTCGTGGCTGCCCGGCAGAGTTGGGCGCGGCTGAAGGGGCTTTTCGCGCAGATGCCGGCCAATGCCGCCGTCATGGCGCTGCCGAGGCCTGAAAGGGAGCTGCGGGTCGAAAACGTCACCATCGTCCCGCCGGGAGAAAGAAAACCGACCGTCACCGGACTTGGCTTCATCGTAACCGCCGGAAATGCGCTCGGCGTCATCGGCCCCTCCGGCTCGGGCAAATCCACGCTTTCGCGCATCCTCACCGGCGCCTGGATGCCGGCCACCGGCAAGGTGCGCCTGGACGGCGCGAGTTTCGATCAATGGGATCGCGCCGCACTCGGCCGCCATATCGGTTATCTGCCGCAGGGCGTCGAGCTTTTCGATGGCACGATCGGCGAAAACATCTCCCGTTTCGAGGACAATCCAGATCCCGAAGCCATCATCGCGGCCGCCAGGGCGGCCGGTGCGCATGAGCTGATCCTGCGTTTCGAAAAGGGTTATGACAGCGATATCGGTGAGGCGGGGTCCGCGCTTTCGGCCGGGCAGCGCCAGCGCATCGGTCTTGCCCGCGCGCTTTACGGCGATCCCTTCATCGTGGTGCTGGATGAACCGAACGCCAATCTCGATGCGGAAGGTGAGGCCGCTGTGGTCCGGGCGATCGCCTCGGTCAAGGCGCGGGGCGGCATTGCCGTTGTCGTCGCCCACCGGCCGAGCGCCATCGGTGCGGTCGATTTCATCTTGATGATGGAAGAGGGGCGGATGAAGGCCTTCGGCCCGCGCGACGAGGTGCTGTCGAAAGTGCTGCGCGTTCCGCAGGTGCAGGCGATCAAGGGTTTCAGCGCATCTGCCCAGACGGTTTCACCGCTGCGCGTCGTTGCCAATGCCCAGTCTCAGGTGGCGGTGCTGGAAGAAGCTCCGGAGGAGAACGGTCAGGAAGGAGACGCGGATGTCAAACATTGACCAGCGAACCCATGTGTCCCGTTCCATCCGCAAACATCTTCTGGCCGGCCTTGCCGCAGGTGTTGTGTTGTTGGCCGGCGTCGGCGGCTGGGCCGCGACGACCAATCTTGCTGGCGCGGTGGTCGCTTCCGGCCATCTGGTGGTGGATTCCTATATAAAGAAGGTGCAGCACCCGAAGGGTGGGGTCGTCGGCGAAATTCTGGTGAATGAAGGCGACAGGGTGAAGAGCGGCGATGTCGTCATGCGTCTCGATGCGACCCAGACCCGTGCCAATCTCGCCATCGTGACCAAGCGTCTGGATGAGCTGGGTGCGCGCATGGCAAGGCTGGAGGCTGAGCGCGACGATCTGCCGGAACTCCTCTTCCCGCAGGCCCTGATGGCGCGCCGGGATGATCCCGATGTCGCTTCCGCCATGCGCAGCGAAACGAAGCTGTTCGAATTCCGCAAATCCTACCGCGAGGGGCGCAAGGCGCAGCTTGCCGAACGCATCACCCAGTTCGAGCATGAAATCGAAGGGTTGCGGGCGCAGGAAGTCGCCTATGATAACGGCCTTGCCGTGCTGGAGGCGGAAATCACCTCGCAGAAATCCCTACGCGAACAGGGTGTCGTCTCCGTGCAGCGGTTGAACAGCCTGCAGACGCAGGCCGCGACTTTCGGCGGCGAACGCGGTGAAAAAATCGCCTATCAGGCGCAGACCGCGGGGCGCATCACCGAAACGAAACTGCAGATCCTGCAGATCGATCAGGAATTGCGCACCGAGGTCGGGCGGGAACTGCGCGAAATACAGGCCCAGATGGGTGAATTCGTCGAACGCAAGGTCGCCGCCGAAGACGAATTGAAGCGCATCGATATCATCGCGCCGCAATCCGGCATGGTGCATGAAATGGCCGTGCACACCGTCGGTGGCGTCGTGACGCCGGCCGATCCGATCATGCTCATCGTGCCTGACGGGGACGAGCTGGCGCTTGAGGTGCAGATCGTGCCGAAGGATATCGACCAGTTGCAGGTGGGGCAGAGAGCCATGCTGCGCATGAGCGCCTTCAACCAGCGCGTCACGCCGGAACTCGAAGGCCATGTCAGCCGCATCGCGGCGGATATCACCACCGATCAGCGCACCGGCCTCTCCTATTATCTGGCGCGGATTTCCGTGCCGGCCACCGAGCGGGAGAAGCTGAACAATGCCCCGCTGGTGCCGGGCATGCCGGCCGAGGCATTCATCCAGACCAGCGAGAGGACGGCGCTGTCCTATATCGCGAAACCCCTGACGGACCAGATCAGCCGCGCTTTCCGCGAGGAATAGCGCCGCCACTGGTGGCAAACCGGTGGCGGTGACGGCACCGGCGTCCGGAGGTCTCGGCTGCGCGGCTTGTGGCTCGATAGCCGTCATGGCGCGCAATTTTGTTTCTTTTCGCGCCGGCAGAATGTTTTTTCCTTTTGATCGTGCAATAGAGCGGTTATTTCCGCGTCAGAAAATGTACGCTTTGGTACACATTCGCAGCCTATTGACCGAGTCAGGACCGTTTAAATGACCGCTGAAGCCCCCTGCGCCCTTGCCGTGGATGATATCCACAAGGGTTTCGGCACACATGAAGTCCTCAAAGGCATCTCGCTCACCGCCCACAAGGGTGACGTCATTTCCATCATCGGTTCTTCCGGTTCCGGCAAGAGCACGTTTTTGCGTTGCATCAACTTCCTTGAAATCCCGGACCGGGGCAGGGTGATCGTGAATGGCGAGGAAGTGGCCATGAAACGGGACCGGCATGGCAAGGCCGTGCCGCAGAGCTGGCGGCAGGTGGAGCGTCTCCGCACCGGCCTCGGTATGGTTTTCCAGAATTTCAATTTGTGGGCGCACCGCACCGTGCTCGAAAACATCATCGAGGCATCGGTGCATGTCATGGGCGTAAAGCGGGCGGAGGCTGTCGAAAAGGCTGAAGCGCTGCTGCACAAGGTCGGTCTTTACGCGAAAAAGGATGCCTATCCGGCCTTTCTTTCCGGCGGGCAGCAGCAGCGGGCCGCGATTGCCCGCGCGCTCTGTGTCGAGCCCGCCGTGATGCTGTTCGACGAGCCCACCTCGGCGCTGGACCCGGAACTGGTGGGAGAGGTGCTGAAGGTCATCCGCGATCTCGCAGACGAGGGCCGCACCATGCTTCTGGTCACCCATGAGATGCGCTTTGCACGCGATGTATCGAGCCACGTCATGTTTCTGCATCAGGGCCGCGTCGAGGAAGAAGGCCCGCCGGAACAGATATTCGGCAATCCCTTCAGCGCCAGGTGCCGGGAATTCACCGGCACACTCATCAATTGATTTTACGTCTTTCGTCACAGGAGAATGAAATGAAATTCGTCGCCTCGTTGCTGGCCGGAACGGCTTTTGCACTATTCGCTTTTTCCGCCAGCGCCGAAGTCCGCTTCGGTGTCATGAATGAGAGCTATCCACCCTTTTTCGCGCAGGACGCCAGCGGCAAGTGGCATGGCTGGGAAATCGACCTGATGGATGCCGTCTGCGCCGAAATGAAGGAGAAATGCTCCATCGTCGCGCTTTCCTGGGATGGGCTTATCCCGGCGCTGGAAACCAAGAAGTTCGACGTGATCTGGTCTTCCATGTCCAACACGCAAGAACGCCAGGCGGTCATCGACTTCACCGACAAATATTACAACACGCCGAGCAAGCTGATCGGCGCCAAGGACGGAAAGCCGGGCGCGACGGCCGAGGACGTGAAGGGCAAGACCATCGGCATTCAGGTCGCCACCATCCAGTCCGCCTACTACGCGAAATATTTCAAGGATGCGGCCGACGAGAAGACCTACCAGACGCTGGACGAGGCTTTCCAGGATCTGGCGGCCGGCCGTATCGACTATGTGTTCGGCGACTCGCTCGTTCTCGATGCATTCCTGAAAAGCGATGCCGGCAAGGATTGCTGTGCAGATGCGGGCAATGTCGCCGACGATCCGGAAATCCTCGGCCTTGGCGTTTCCGGTGGCATTCGCAAGGACGACGCGGAACTGAAGCAGAAGCTGAATGCCGCCCTCGCTGCCGTCCGCGCCAGCGGCAAATATGACGAGATCACGAAGAAATACTTCAGCTTCGATATCTACGGCGCGAAGTAAGCTCGACAGATCCCGCAAATGGCAAGTTTCGAAAACATGGTGCAGCTTTTGTCTCCCTATCCTCCGGGATGGGGCGGCACGCTGCTGACTGGAGCGCTCTCGACGCTTGCCATTTCCGCCGGGGCTTATGTCATCGGTATCGTCATCGGCATGGCGGGCGCCCTGGGCAAGCTCTCGAACAACCGGCCGCTCGGTTTCATCCTCAATCTTTACACGACGCTGATCCGGTCCATCCCGGAATTGATCCTGATTGTCGGGCTCTATTATGCCGGAACCGACGGCCTCAACCGTTTGCTTGTGATGGCGGGCCTGCCGCCGCTGGAAGTCAACGGTTTCGTCGCCGCCGTCGCGGTGCTCGGCTTCGTGCAGGGCGCATACATGACGGAAGTGCTGCGCGGCGCGATACTGGCGATACCGAACGGCCAGGTCGAAGCGGCGCGGGCCTTCGGCATGTCGCCGTTGTTGAGGTTTCGTCGTGTCGTTCTGCCTGCGCTTTTGCCGAACGCCCTGCCGGGTCTTTCCAACCTCTGGCTTGCGGTGACCAAGGATAGCGCGCTGGTCGCCGTTGTCGGATATCAGGAACTGGCGCTCGCAACCCGTCTCGCCGGCGCCAGCACAAAGCAGTATTTTCTGTTCTTCATGGCGGCCGCCCTGTTGTATCTGGCGATCACGCTCGTTTCCAATGGCGTCTTCAGGCTGATCGAGCGGCGTGTCCGCCGTGGCCAGCCGGTTCTGGCGTGAGGGTGGGGCGATGAATTTCTCCTGGATCGAAAAATACTGGCCGCTTCTGCTGACGGGCGCGTGGCAGACCGTGGCCCTGCTGGTGATCTCCGTCAGCCTCGGTTTCATTCTGGCGATCGGCCTTGCTTTCGCGCAGGTCAGCGGCGGCCGGATGACCCGGGCGCTGGCGCGGGCTTATTGCACCTTCTTCCGGGGCACGCCGCTGCTCATCCAGCTCTGGCTGCTTTATTATGGCGTCGGCTCGCTGTTGCCGATGGTGCCCGGCTTGCGGCAGAGCTTCCTGTGGCCGGTGCTGCGCGAAGGTTTTTTCTTTGCCGCTGTCAGCTTCACCTTGAATTATGCCGCCTATGAAGCCGAGGTGCTGCGCGGCGCGCTGCTCGGTGTGCCGAAAGGCGAACTGGAAGCGGGAAAAGCCTTCGGCATGGGCCGCTTCACCCTTGCCCGGCGCATATGGCTACCGCGTGCGATCCGTACGGCGCTGCCGACGATTGCCGGCGAAGTGGTGATGCAGCTGAAAGCCACGCCGCTTGCCTTCACCGTTACCGTTATGGATCTTTATGCCGTCGCCTATAAGGTGCGGCAGGATACGCTGCTGGTCTATGAACCGCTGTTCGTCGTCACTGTTTTTTACCTCATCCTCACCGCCATCATTGCCCGCTGCTTCGGTTTCATCGAAGCGCAGGTGCCGGTGCGCAGATAGCTTACCAAGGAGTTTCCCATGAGCGATATTCGTATTCTGGATGGCGGCATGAGCCGCGAATTGCAGCGGCTCGGTGCGGAGCTGAAGCAGCCGGAATGGTCGGCGCTGGCGCTCATCAACGCCCCGGAAATAGTCCGGCAGGTGCATGCGGAATTCATCGAAGCCGGCGCCGATGTCGTCACGACCAATTCCTACGCGCTCGTACCGTTTCACATCGGCGAAGAACGCTTCCGGAAGGAAGGCGCATCGCTGATCGCGCTCTCCGGCCGGCTTGCGCGCGAGGCTGCCGATGCAGCGGGCCGCAGGATCACCGTGGCCGGCTCATTGCCGCCGATTTTTGGCTCCTACGAGCCGCAGAATTTTGATCCGTCCCGCGTTCAGGATTATCTGAAGGTTCTGGTCGACAATCTCGGTTCTTATGTCGATGTCTGGCTTGGTGAGACGCTGAGCCTCATCGCCGAAGGGGAGGCCGTGCGCCAGGCTGTCGCGGAAACGGGCAAACCGTTCTGGGTTTCCTTCACGCTGGATGATGAACCGGAGCAGGTGAAAGGCGGTGAACCGAAACTCAGGTCCGGCGAAACCGTACGCGCCGCTGCCGAATGGGCCGCGGGCTCGGGAGCGGCAGCGCTTCTTTTCAACTGCAGCAAGCCGGAGGTGATGAAGGCCGCAGTGGAGACGGCGTCCGCCGTCTTCAGGAAAAAGGGCGTATCCATCGAGATCGGCGTTTATGCCAATGCCTTTGAGGGAGAACAGGGCGATTCCGCCGCCAATGAGGGACTGCATGGCACGCGTGCGGATCTGACGGACGATGTCTATTCGCGTTTTGCCTGCGCCTGGGCGGATGCCGGCGCAACCATGATCGGCGGCTGCTGCGGCATCGGCGCGGCGCATATTCACAAGGTGGCCGGCGCACTTCGGGCGCGCTGAGGACCCCAGTAACCATTGGAGTTCGCGGCGGGCATGTGTCCGCCGCTGCTTTTTTGGCGTTACGCCGCCTCGCCGAAGCGGAAGGCGGCGAAGCCCTGTGTGTCCGTGGGGATTGCCCACACGCCGCCCGAAAATGGAACCTGTTTGAGCCGGTCTTCGGACATATTGTGACGGTGTGACGTCAGGAAAAGGGTCGTGAAATCGGGCCCTCCGAAGCAGGGCATGGTCGGGTGCGGAACAGGCGCCGCGATCGCGTCCGTCTGCTTGCCGTCTGGCGTGAAAACGTTCAACAGACCGGCGGAAACGCCCGCACTGTAATAGGTGCCGTTGCTGTCGAGACAGCCGCCATCGGGCCTTCCTGTCTCTTCCGTCATCTCCGCCACCAGCACGCCCTCATCGAAACTGCCGTTCCTGCTGTCGAATTTGCGCCGGCGTATCCATTTCTGGACGGAATCGCTCTGCCACATGATGGACCCGTCGAGGGAGAAGGCCAGCCCGTTCGGACAAGTCAGCCCGGTCTGCACACGCTCGGCGCTCTTTTCCGTTACCCGCCAGAGTTCGCCATAAGGCTGCATGTCCGAGAGCGGCACATTATGCATCGTCCCCACCCAGAAAGCGCCGTCGGGGCCTACGCGCCCGTCATTCAACCGGCACGGAATACCCTCCGGGGCCGGTATGGAATGGAGAACACGCGTCTTGCCGCTCTCCGGATCGAGGGTGACGATATCCATGCCGCAGGCGACGACGAGATCGCCGTTTTTACAAAGCCCGAGGCTCGACACGGTGTGGGGAAATGACCATTCGCGATATTGGCCGGGCGCGAGCGCAGCGGAGCGCACCGTCTTGCCCAGGATATCGCACCAGAAAAGCACCTGTCGGCGCTCGTCCCAAACAGGGGATTCCGCCAGCGTGCTCATGGTGTCGCACAGAAGTTTTGCTTGCGACATGGCAAGCGCTTGTCCGGGATTTGCCGTATTCATGATGCTCGAACCGTTGAAAATGATGCCGCAGCCTATTCGAAATAATCCTGATGGTTCTCGAAGACCTGCGACAGAATGCCGAGGACGCGCCTCAGATGTTTGCGCAATTCTTCGGCCGCAAGGGTTTCGTCCCCGGCCTTGATCGCCTCGTAAACCGCCTCATGTTCGGAAAGCAGCCGTGCCATATGTGCTTCGTCGGTGATGGCGAGCGCACGCAGGCGGTCCAGTCCGGCCTTTTCGCGGATCAGCAGGGTCTCCAGTCTTTCCAGCCCCGTCGCAGCCGCAAGCGCGCTGTGGAACTGGTCGTCATGCACACGGAAGGCCTTTCGGTCTCCCCTGCGCATGGCCGCGCGCTGGCCGCTCAGGGCATGTTCGATCTCCTGTTCGGCTTCCGGCGTAATGCCGATCTGGCACAGCCTGCAGACGGCGGCCACCTCCAGCGCCTCGCGGATGAACTGCGCGCTGCGGATGTGCTTTTCCGATAATTTCGAAACATAGGTGCCACGGCTTGGCAGGGTTACGATCAGGCCGTCATCTCTCAGCCGGCTCAGCGCTTCGCGCACCGGGGTGCGGCTGGAACTGAAGGATTGCCCGATCTCGTTTTCCGAGACCGCCTGACCGGGGAAAAGCTCCCGCGAAAGGATGGCGGATTTCAGCGCGGAATAGATTTGGTCGACGACCGGACGGTTGAGGTCCAGTCTCTCCATCGTCGGCACGGTGCCGCCTGTCACGGGAATTTTCGGCATATACCCTCCAGCGTTTTCATAACCGGTATACCGGAACACAAGTCTGTTGACAACCGGCATACCGGTATGCAATTGATCGCGCATTGGGAAGGAGGCTCCCGAAATGCAAAATATCAAGACCTGCGTCATCGTTGGTGCCGGAATGGTGGCGAAGACGCATGTGCTCGCCTGTGCGGCAAGTCCGGAAAAAATTCGTCTGAAGGGCATCGTCGATGGCGGTTCCGGCCGCGCAAGAGCACTGGCCGCCGAAGCGTCGAAACACGCCGGATATGAAGTTGCGGTTTATTCCTCGGTCGAGGACGCCGCGCGCGATGCGGATGTCGATTTCGCCATCATCGCGACGCCGCCGAATGCCCGCATCGATATCGTCGGACAGCTTGCGAAAGCCGGCAAACACATTCTGATGGAAAAGCCCGTCGCCCGTAACACTGAGGAAGCCGATGGTCTCGTCGCCCTCTGTCGCGAGGCGGGCGTTACGCTCGGCATCATCTTCCAGCACCGTATGCGGGCTGCATCGCAAAAGGCCCGTGAACTGGTCGACAGCGGTACGCTCGGAGCGCTCGGTCTCTGCGAAATTTCCGTGCCATGGTGGCGCGCCCAATCCTATTATGATGAACCCGGCCGCGGCACCCTGGCGCGTGATGGCGGCGGTGTTCTGATCTCCCAGGCAATCCATACGATCGATCTGGCATTAAGCCTCACGGGACCGGTCTCGCGGGTTCAGGCCATGGCGGCGACAACGCGTTTCCATCGCATGGAAACCGAAGATTATGTCGCGGCCGGCCTGCGCTTCAAAAATGGCGCCGTCGGTTCGCTGGTGGCGAGCACGGCAAGTTTTCCCGGTGCGGCGGAATCGATCCTGCTCCACTTCGACAATGGCAGCCTGCGGCTCGCCTCGGGCCTGTTGCATGTCGACTGGCGCGATGGCCGGCACGAGACCTTCGGCGGCGCGGCCTCCGGCACGGGCGGTGGCGCTGACCCCATGGCTTTCACGCATGAATGGCATCAGGGCGTCTTCGAGGATTTCGCAGACGCCATCTCTTCAGGACGCCCGCCGGTCGTCACCGGTGAAGCGGCTCTTTTGTCTCACAGATTGATCGACGCGATCATCAACTCGGCCGACACCGGCAAGGAAGTGGAACTGCAGGATGACTAAAGCAATCAAGTTCGTCGCTCTTGGCATAGAGCACCGGCACATTTTTGGCATGGCCCAGAACCTGCTGGACGCCGGCGCGGAATTCGCTGGCTGGTGGACCGAAGGCGAACCGGATGTCGTGGAAGGCTTCGTCAAGCGCTTTCCGAATGTGCCGCGTGCGGCATCGAAGGAGGCTCTGCTGGCCGATGGCACCGTCGATCTCGTGGTGATCGCCGATATTCCGTCCAAGCGCGCCGATCTCGCGATTGCCGCCATGGAAGCCGGCAAGGACGTCATGTCGGACAAGCCTGGCTGCACCACCTTCGAACAGCTCGATCGCCTTCGCCAGACCGTGGCGAAGACCAAGCGTATCTGGACCGTCGATTTCTCCGAACGCTTTGAAGTTCCAAGCGTGACCAAGGCGGCTGAACTCGTCGCACAGGGCGCCATCGGCCGCGTCATCCAGACCGTTGGCCTCGGCCCGCATCGTCTGAACCGCCAGATCCGTCCGAAGTGGTTCTTCGAGCGCGAAGCTTACGGTGGCATCATCACCGATATCGCCAGCCACCAGATCGACCAGTTCATGTTCTTCACCGGCTCGACCGAAGTGGAGATCGTGGCCGCCACCGTTGCAAATTACGCCAACCCCGGCGATCCGGGCCTGCAGGATTTCGGCGAAGTCGTGCTGCGCGGCGACAAGGGTCACGGTTATATTCGCGTCGACTGGTATACGCCGGATGCGCTGCCGACCTGGGGTGACGGCCGCCTGACCATCCTCGGCACCGAGGGTTACATCGAACTGCGTAAATATGTCGACGTCGGCAACACCGAAGGCACGGACCGCCTCGTTCTCGTGAACGGCGATCGCTGCGAGTACATCGACGCTTCCGATGCGGGCCTGCCCTATTTCGCCCGTATCTGCGACGATATCCGCAACCGTACGGAAACGGCGATGACGCAGGAACACGTCTTCAAGGTCTGCGATCTGTCGCTGCAGGCACAGGCCAAGGCCGAGGGAGCTTCGAAATGATCGGTGTTGCCATCATTGGCGCCGGCATCGGCGCCCAGCATCTGAGCGGTTATCGCGCCCTGCCGAAGCGCTTCGTCGTCAAGGCGATCTGCGATCTCGATCTGGAACGTGCCCGCGCCGTGGCAGGCGACGACACGTCGATCCGCCTGACCACCGATCTTGACGAGGTTCTGGCAGATGAGAACATCCAGCTCATCGACGTCTGCCTGCCGCCGCACCTGCATTTCCCGGTGACGCTGAAGGCGCATGCGGCGGGCAAGGACGTGGTCTGCGAAAAGCCGCTCGTTCGCTCGCTGGAAGAGGCAAATGCACTGATCGAATCCGTCAAGAAGACCGGCCGTGGCGTGTTTCCGGTCTTCCAGTACCGTTTCGGACACGCAATGCGGCAGCTGCGTGCGCTCATCGATGCCGGTCTTGCGGGCAAGGCCTTTGTCGCAAGCTCGGAAGTTCATTGGAACCGTGGCGCCAGCTATTACGACATTCCGTGGCGAGGTACGTGGAAGGGCGAGTGCGGCGGCGCGATCCTTGGCCACGCCATCCACGCCCATGATCTTCTCTGCCACATTCTCGGCCCGGTCGATGAAGTTTTCGCCATGGCCGACACGCGCGTCAACACGATCGAAACCGAGGACTGCGCAGCCCTTAGCTTCCGCATGAAAAGCGGTGCGCTGGCAACGAGTTCGGTCACGCTTGGTGCGGCCGAAGATACGTCGCGCCTGCGCTTCTGCTTTGAAGGGTTCACCGCCGAAAGCGGTACGCTGCCCTATCGCCCGGCGGAAGACACATGGCGTTTCATCGCCCGTGCACCGACGACGCAGGACCAGATCGACGCCGTTCTGGCAACGGTGGCCGATGGCGAAAACGGCTTTGCCGGTTTTGTCGAAGCCATTGCCGACGCGATGGAAGGACGCGGCGGCAAGGAAGTGACGGTCAAGGACGGCTTGCAGTCCATCGAACTCGTCACCGCCATCTATCGCTCGGTGCGGGAAGGAAAGCCGGTTCGCCTGTCCGACGCCGCCGAAGGCGAGTGGATCAAGGGCTGGGCTCCGCGCGCATCCGCTAACGCATAATCATCTAAGGGAGGAAAAGAGATGATCGGTAAATATAGCATGGCATTGGCGCTCGCCATTGGCGCGGCGTCCTTTGCAGGCGCTGCTCAGGCGGCCCAGGAAGTGCGCTTCACCTGCGCTTATGACGGTAATGGCTGCGAGATCCTCAAGGACATTCTCGCGCGTTACGAAAAACAGCATCCGGACGTGAAGATCGTCACCGACGTCGTGCCTTACAAGGCGCTGCTGGAAGGCCTGCCCGTCCAGCTCGCCGGCGGCAGCGGCCCGGATTTCGCAACCGTGACCGACCTTGGCGGTCTCAATCGCTATTATCTCGATCTCACGCCCTATGTGGACGCGAAATATTGGGAAGACAATTTCTCCAACGTGCTGAAATGGTACCGCAGCGGCCCTGACGACAAGGGCATCTACGGCATGCATACCCAGCTCACCATCACCGGTGCCTTCATCAACCGCACCCTGTTCGATCAGGCCAATGTGGCCGTTCCCGGCAGGGATGCGACGCTGGACGATTGGGCAAAGGCCGCAAATGCCGTCGCCAAGGCAACCGGCACGCCCTATCCGATGGCAATCGACCGTTCCGGCCACCGCATTGCCGGTCCGGCCATCTCCTATGGCGCGAAGATTTTCGACGCGGATGGAAAGCCGATCCTCGTCGATGAAGGTTTCACCACCTTCGTGAAGAAGTTCGTGGAGTGGAACAAGGACGGCACCATGGCGCGTGACGTCTGGGCCGGGCAGGGCGGCAATACCTATCGTGATGCCGCGCAGGAATTCATCAATGGCCAGCTGGTCTATTATTATTCCGGCAGCTGGCAGACTGCACGCTTCGACAGCCAGGTGGGCGATGCCTTCGACTGGGAAGTCGTTCCGCAGCCCTGCGGTGGCGCTGCCTGCACCGGCATGCCGGGCGGTACCGGCGTCGTTGGCTTCAAGCAGACCAAGAACCCGAAGATCGTTGCCGATATCCTCAACTTCCTCGCTCAGGATGAGAATTATCTCGACTTCTCGGTTCGCACCCGCAACGTTCCGGCTCACAAGGCCGTGGCTGAAAAGGGCGTGACCTATACGGGTGCAACGCCTGCGACGCAGAAGGCCATGAATGCCTGGCTCGATCAGATCCCCAGCCTTAGCCCGATTGCCTATACCTATCAGGGCTACAAGAACAACCGCGCCATGTTCAACATCTCCGTCCAGCGCATCACCCAGGCCATCGTCGGTGAAAGCACCGTTGATGAAGCCATGGCCCGTGCGAAGACGGACCTCGAGGAAGCGTTGAAACAGGCGAAGTGATCCATCGCCTTCCGGCGCGGCGCATGCCGCGCCGCGCCGGATCGAAGGAGGACCCTCATGTATAAATTTCTTGCGCCCGTCATGGGCATTGTCGAATTGCCCTTTGCCTTCCTGCAGAAGGTTCTCGGCCACCGGCGGATCGCCTGGGCGTTTCTGACACCCAACCTGATCCTGTTTGCGGTCTTCGCCTTTCTGCCGATCGTGCTGAACATGGCCTATTCCGTGACCGGCAGCGAACACATATTGCTTTCGGAACGCCCTTCGGTGGGCGGCGAAAACTTTTCGGTCCTTCTCTCCTGTCAGAATTACCTTGACCCCAATTCCTGTCAGCGCGACCTGTTCTGGCGCTCCGTCTGGAACACGCTGTTCTTCGTCGTGCTGCAGGTGGGTTTCATGGTCGGTTTTTCGCTGATCACGGCCATCGTCCTCAACCGCGATATCCGGGCCCGGGGTTTCTTCCGCGCGGTGTTCTTCTTCCCGGTTCTGCTGTCGCCCGTCGTTGTTGCGCTGATCTGGAAGTGGATCCTCCAGCGTTTCGGCGTTCTCAATGCGGCGATGGAGGGGCTCGGCCTCGGTTCGGTGGACTGGCTGCTCGAAGCCAATCTTGCCTTCGGCTGGTCGGTCTTCCTGTCGGTCTGGGCGCATATGGGCTTCTACACGCTCATTCTTCTGGCCGGCCTGCAGGCGATCCCGCGTGATGTCTACGAGGCGGCGCAGCTCGACAAGGCAAGCCCGTGGCGCATCTTCCGGCGCATCACCCTGCCGTTGCTCGCACCCACCATGCTCGTCGTTCTCGTCCTGTCGCTCATCAAGGGCGTGCAGACCTTCGATGAAGTCTTTGCCTTCACGGGTGGCGGCCCGGGTTCGGCGACCACCTTCATCATTCAGTTCATCTATCAGACCGGCTTTGCCGGGACGCCCCGCAATTTCGGCCTTGCGGCTGCCGCTTCGCTGCTGCTCGCCGTGGTGCTCGTGGTGCTGACCGCCCTGCAATTCCGGGCAAACAGGAGCAAGGTCGATGGCTAGGATTGGCGCATTTCTGACCCGTACCCGCGGCCGCAACGGCAAGCTGCACTGGACTGACTGGTTGTCCTACGCCTATCTCGGCGTGGCCGTGCTGATGATGTTCGGTCCCGTCGTCTGGCTCGTGCTCTCCTCATTCAAGACGGAAGCCGATCTCCAGCGCTTTCCGCCGCGCCTTCTGCCTTACACACAGGAAACCGTGGTGGTGGATGGGCAGGCAGCGCCGCTGCCGGCTTATGTCGACAAGGATGGCCGCAAGCTCGGCATGGTTCGCCGCATCGGCCTCGTGGCCCAGGTGGTCGACCCTGCCAAGCCGGCGGAAGTGCTGAAGATACCGTTCAACGAGCTGAAGCCGGCCGAAAAGGTGGCGCTCGCGACGGAAAACTACACCGAGCTTTTCCAGCGTTTCAATTTCCCGCTCTATTTCTGTAACTCGACCTTCATCACGGTGACCTCCACCCTCATCATGCTGATCGTCAATTCCATGGCGGCCTTCGCGCTCTCGAAATATCAGTTCAAGGGCAGGGGCGTGGTGCTGGCGCTGGTCGTCGGCACATTGATGATCCCGCAGACCGTCGTGCTCGTGCCGCTGTTCCTCATCACCAGCCAGCTCGGCATGATCAACAGTCTCTGGGGCGTCATCATTCCGGGTGCGGCGACACCGACCGGCGTCTTCCTGCTCAGGCAATATATGCTGACGATCCCGGATGAAATCCTCGATGCGGCACGCATGGACAAGGCCAGCGAGTGGAAGATCTACTGGCGCATCATCCTGCCGCTGTCGGCCCCGGCTCTCGCGGTTCTGGCGATCCTTGCGATCATGTGGCGCTGGAACGACTTCCTCTGGCCGCTGATCGTGCTGACCCGCAACGACAACTTCACCCTGCAGCTGGCGCTCAACTCCTTCCAGGGGGAGATGACGACGGAATGGAGCAATCTTCTGGCCATGACGGTGCTGACACTCGCCCCGATCGCGCTGGTTTTCATGTTCCTGCAAAAATACATCGCCACCGGCATTGCATCGACGGGCGGCAAATAATCCTCAGGGAGGAAACACGACAATGGCAAGTATTCAGCTTCGTCAGGTCAAAAAGACATATGGTGCCCTCGACGTGATCAAGGGTGTCGATCTCGATATCAAGCACGGCGAATTCTGCGTCTTCGTCGGCCCTTCCGGTTGCGGCAAGTCAACCTTGCTGCGCATGATCTCGGGTCTCGAGGAACTGAGCGGCGGCGATATCGTCATCGGCGGCGACGTGGTCAACACGGTACCGGCCGCGGACCGTGGCCTTGCCATGGTGTTCCAGTCCTATGCGCTTTATCCGCATATGACCGTGCGCGAAAACCTCTCTTTCGGGCTTGAAAACATCGGCACCCCCAAGAAGGATATAGCCGAGAAGATCAACCAGGTCGCCAAGATGCTGCAGATCGACCAGCTTCTGGAGCGTCGCCCGAAGGATCTGTCGGGTGGCCAGCGTCAGCGCGTCGCCATCGGCCGTGCCGTGGTGCGCGAGCCGCGCGTATTCCTTTTCGACGAGCCGCTTTCCAACCTCGATGCGGAGCTGCGCGTCGATATGCGCGGCGAGATTTCCAGCCTGCACCGGCGGCTCGGCAATACCATGATCTATGTTACGCACGATCAGGTGGAGGCCATGACCATGGCCGACAAGATCGCCGTTCTGCGCGCCGGCAAGCTCGAACAGTTCGGTGTGCCGCTCGATCTTTATAATCGCCCGGCCAACCTCTTCGTGGCGGGCTTTATCGGTTCGCCGAAGATGAACTTCTTTGCTGGCGAAGTAACTTCGGATGCAACGCCGTCGCTCAAGATCGCAACGGGCGAACTGATTCCCCTGCCGCAGACCGGCTTTGCCTACAAGCCCGGTCAGAAGGTGACGCTCGGCATCCGCCCGAACCATGTGCAGGCGGGTGGCGAAGGCGCATTGACCATGTCTGTGCGCACCGCCGAACAACTCGGTGGAGAATCCTATCTCTACGGTACTCTCGGGGATGGCACCCGGGTGACGCTGCATCTTTCCGGCCAGACCTCGACATCGGCGGACGAAGTCATCCGCCTGTCGGCACCGCTGGAACACATTCATCTTTTCGATACGACGAGCGGGCTGACGCTCCGGCAGGACTGACAGCCTTAGGTGCAACCCGCAACGCAGGACCATTGACATGACCGATAAAAAACTCCGTTCCGACCGCTGGTTCGCCCCCGACGACCTGCGCAGCTTCGGCCACCGCTCGCGCATGATGCAGCTCGGTTATGCGGAGGAGGATTTTGTCGGCAAACCCGTCATCGGTATCCTCAACACCTGGTCGGAGCTGAACACCTGTCACTCGCATTTCCCCGAACGGGTGAAGGATGTGAAACGTGGCGTGCTGCAGGCCGGCGGTTTCCCCGTCGAAATGCCGTCGCTCTCGGTGGACGAAAGCTTCACCAAGCCGACATCGATGCTTTACCGCAACATGCTGGCAATGGAGACGGAGGAGATGATCCGCTCGCATCCGCTCGACGGCGTGGTGCTGATGGGCGGTTGCGACAAGACGACACCCGGTCTCGTCATGGGTGCGATCTCAGCCGGTGTGCCGATGATCTATCTGCCCGCCGGCCCGATGCTGAGCGGAAATTATGCCGGCAAGGTTCTGGGCTCGGGTTCGGACGCCTGGAAATATTGGGATGAGCGCCGCGCAGGCAATGTCACCGACGAGGAATGGCGTGGCGTGCAGGGCGGCATCGCCCGCTCTGCCGGTGTCTGTATGACAATGGGCACAGCCTCGACCATGACGGCCATTGCCGACGCACTTGGCATCACGCTGCCCGGCGCCTCTTCAATTCCGGCGGTCGATTCCGAACATCAGCGCATGTCCGCAGCCTGTGGCCGCCGCATTGTCGAGATGGTTTCGGAAGACCTGACACCGGACCATATCCTGACGGCGGCAGCTTTCCGCAACGCCGCCATCGTCGCGATGGCGACGGGTTGTTCCACCAATGCCGTGGTGCACCTGATCGCCATGGCGCGTCGCGCAGGTGTGCCGATGACGCTGGACGAGCTGGACGAGCTTGGCCGTGTTACGCCGCTCATCGCCAATGTCCGCCCCTCCGGCAAGGACTATCTGATGCAGGACTTCTTTTACGCCGGTGGCCTGCGGGCGCTGATGAAGCAGCTGGAAAGCCGTCTCGACTGTTCGGCGCTGACCGTGACCGGCCGCAGCATGGGCGAAAATCTCGAAGGCGCGAAGGTCTATAACGACGACGTTATCCGCTCGCTCGATAATCCCGTCTATGCGGAAGGCTCGCTTGCGGTGCTGCGCGGCAATCTCTGCCCTGACGGCGCCGTCATCAAGCCCGCCGCCTGCGATCCGAAATATCATGTTCACGAAGGCCCGGCGCTGGTCTTCGACAGCTATCCGGAGATGAAGAAAGCCATCGACGACGAGAACCTCGATGTCACGCCGGATCATGTTCTGGTGCTGCGCAATGCCGGCCCGCTCGGTGGCCCCGGTTTTCCCGAGTGGGGCATGTTGCCGATCCCCAAGGCGCTGATCAAGAAGGGCCACCGTGACATGGTGCGTATTTCCGATGCCCGCATGTCCGGCACGTCCTACGGTGCCTGCGTGCTGCATGTCGCGCCGGAGAGCTTTGTCGGCGGCCCGCTGGCGCTCCTGAAAACCGGCGATATCGTGCGCCTCGACCTGCCGCAGCGTCGTCTCGACATGCTGGTCAGTGAAGAGGAGATCGCCCGTCGCCGGGCGGCCTGGCAGGCGCCGGCACCGCGGTATGAACGTGGTTATGGTTATCTTTTCTCCAAGCATGTTACCCAGGCCGATCAGGGCTGTGACTTCGACTTCCTGCAGACGGATTTCGGCCGCACCGCCGGCGAGCCTGATATTTTCTAAGGACGTGACATGTTGAAGCGATTGCTCATCACCGGTGCCGGCGGCAAGCTGGGCAGCATGCTGCGCGGACGGCTTGGCCATGTCGCCGAGACCATCCGCCTTTCCGATGTCGTTGATCTCGGTACGCCAGCCCCTCACGAAGAGCTCGTTGCCTGCGCGCTGGAAGACGAGCAGGCGGTGCACGATCTCGTCAAGGATTGCGATGGCATCGTCCATCTCGGCGGAATTTCCGTGGAAAGGGCATTCGACCCGATCGAGGCCGCCAATCTGCGTGGGGTTTATAATCTCTACGAGGCCGCACGGCTGAACGGCATGCCGCGTATTCTGTTCGCCTCCAGCAACCACACGATCGGTTATCATCCGCAGGGCAAGCAGCTTGCGCCCGAGACACCCTTTCTGCCTGATGGCCTTTATGGCGTCTCGAAGATTTTCGGCGAGGCGATGGCGAGCCTCTATCATTCCAAATTCGGGCAGGAGACGGCGATTGTCCGCATAGGCTCCTGCGAAGAAAAACCCACCAACTGGCGGATGTTGTCGACCTGGCTCAGCTACGGCGACTTCGTCTCGCTGATCGAGGCCACATTCCGCGCGCCGAAACTCGGATGCCCGGTCATCTGGGGCGTTTCAGCCAATGACGACAGCTGGTGGGATAATTCCCATGTTGATTTTCTCGGCTGGCAGCGCCGCGACAATGCCGCACACTACCGGGCGGAAATCGAACGCGATGTGCCGCGCCCCGATCCGGAGGCCGCGATCGCGAAATATCAGGGCGGCGTTTTTATCGACGAGCCCATTCACAGAACCTGAAACGCATTTATCCGCCATTGCGAGGAGACAGACATGAACAATGAAACGCGCGAAAAACTGCTGACGATTTCCGTCGCCACGCTGGCGACGGCGCTTTACAAGCGTGGCCTGCGCAACCAGGTCATCCAGGGCGTGCGCCCACTGGGTTACAAGGGCAAGAACATGGTGGGCCCGGCCTTTACCCTGCGCTACATGCCGGCCCGCGAAGACCGCAACCAGCTTGTCGAATTCCGCAATCCCGCCCATCCGCAGCGCGTCGCCATCGAAACCTGCCCGCCGGGCCATGTGCTCGTCATGGACAGCCGCAAGGACGCCACTGCCGCCTCGGCCGGCGATATTCTGGTCACGCGCCTGATGGTTCGCGGCGGTGCCGGCATCGTTTCCGACGGTGGTTTCCGTGATGCGGCCACCATAGCCGAGCTGGATATTCCGGCCTACCACACCCGGCCCTCCAGCCCGACCAACCTCACCAAACACGAGGCGATCGAAATCAACGGCCCGATTGGCTGCGGTGATGCGCCGGTTTTCCCCGGCGACATCATCGTCGGCGACGCGGATTGCGTCATCGTCATCCCCGCCGGCATTGCCGATGAAGTGGCGACGGAAGCGGTGGAAATGACGGCTTACGAAGATTTCGTGGTGGAACAGGTCAAGGCGGGCCAGACCATCATCGGGCTTTATCCCTGCACGAAGGAAGAGCACCAGACGGCCTTTGCCGAATGGCGCAAGAAGAACAACCGCTGAGCCCAAAGCCAGCCAAGGCTTTCGCCGCGCGGATCACCCCCGCGCGGCGTTCGCAATAGAACTTTCGGAACAGGTTTCCGAAATGGAATCTCACCGCCCATTCCGGGATGTTTGAACGTCAGGGTGCTCTCCCTGTTCGACGTGTCTGCGTCTCCCGTAGAACAGCCTGCAACCTACGATAGGGTTTACGAGGCGGCATCGCAGCCTGCGGAACGTTGAGTTCCCCAGCGGCTCCTCCGGCGGCTTCCGACAAAATTTCATAAGGATTTGAACGGCATCCCGCATTCTCAAGGCGGAATGCGGTGCATCTGTCTTTGCGGAAACACCTTTCATCACCGCGTTGTGTGCCGCTTTGCGGCGCTGCCGTGAAGAAAGCATTGACGTTCGGACCAAAAATGGAATAAATATATCGAACAAACAGAAAATCGGTTTCATTATTCCGTTTTCTGGATGTGAGGAGGTAGCGGCGGGCTCTCGGGTTCGCTTCCGGCTGGGAGAGGTGGCGCCGGACGCCATGGAGGAGAAAAAACAAATGAAGAAGCTTATCATCGGCGCAGCCATGTCTGTGCTTCTCGGCACGGCGGCACATGCGGAGACCGTTGGAGTCTCGATGGCGCTGTTCGACGACAACTTCCTGACCGTGCTGCGTAACGGCATGCAGGATTATTCCAAGGAGCTGAAGGGCGTCACCCTGCAGGTCGAGGACGCGCAGAACGACGTTGCCAAGCAGCAGAGCCAGATTCAGAATTTCATCGCTTCCAAGGTCGACGCGATCATCGTCAACCCGGTCGATACGGATGCGACCGCGGCCATGTCGAAGCTCGCCGCCGATGCGAAAATCCCGCTGGTTTACGTCAACCGCCAGCCGGTGAACGTCGACAGCCTGCCGGATGGCCAGGCATTTGTGGCTTCTGAAGAAACAGTTGCCGGCACGCTGGAAACCAAGGAAGTCTGCCGCCTTCTCGGTGGCAAGGGCAAGGCCGTCGTCATGATGGGCGAATTGTCCAACCAGGGCGCTCGCATGCGCACGCAGGCGGTTCACGATGTTCTGAAAACCGACGAATGCAAGGGTATTTCGATCGTGGAAGAACAGACCGCAAACTGGCAGCGCACTCAGGGTTCCGACCTCGTCACCAACTGGCTTTCCAGCGGCGTCGAGTTCAATGCCGTCATCGCCAACAACGACGAAATGGCCATCGGCGCCCTTCAGGCGCTGAAATCCGCGGGCAAGGACATGAAGGATTATGTCGTCGCCGGTGTGGATGCGACGCAGGACGCGCTTGCCGCCATGCAGGCCGGCGATCTTGACGTTACGGTCTTCCAGGATGCCGCAGGACAGGGCAAGGGCGCGCTCGATGCCGCGCTGAAGCTCGTCAAGGGCGACAAGATCGAGAAGAAGGTCTACATTCCCTTCCAGCTCGTCACGCCTGAAAACGTCAAGGACTACGTGGCCAAGAACTAAAGGCCGCTTTCCGGCATCTGCGCCCGTTTCAGGTGATATCGGAGGCGGATGCCGGTTTTCGACGGTGCCGGAGAACAAGCTTCGGCGCGTGCGTGGATTGCGATTGAATTCCAGTGAATTCAAAATGTTACAGCGCCCATTTTGTCGTGACCGACACGGCGCTGTAAGCCTCCCCGGAGGCGAGGCGTGCTGTTTGGCAAAGTCCTGTCTCCGGTCATTTTTGTCTATTGTGGAGGATGAGATGGTCGTCAGTCCATCGACAATGGCCGCCGTGCGCGCCAGCGGAGCCGTGCCGAATGCGGAGTTTCTTCTCGCGGCGGAAGGCATACGCAAGGAATTTCCAGGCGTCGTGGCGCTGGACGATGTTTCGTTCCACCTCAAGCGCGGCACCGTGCATGCGCTGATGGGCGAAAACGGTGCCGGCAAGTCGACGCTGATGAAGATTCTGGCCGGCATCTACCAGCCGGATGGCGGCGAAATCCGCCTGAAAGGCGCCGGTATAAGGCTCGATTCCCCGCTTGATGCATTGGAAAACGGCATAGCCATGATCCATCAGGAACTGAACCTGATGGCCTATATGACGGTCGCCGAAAACATCTGGATTCGCCGTGAGCCGAAAAACCGGCTTGGCTTCATCGACCATGGCGAAATGTATCGCCGCACCGAGGCGTTGCTGCAAAGGCTTGGCATCGATCTCGACCCGGAAACCCGCGTCGGCGAGCTTTCGGTGGCCAGCCGGCAGATGGTGGAGATCGCCAAGGCGGTTTCCTACGATTCCGACGTTCTCATCATGGATGAGCCGACATCAGCGCTGACGGAGCGCGAGGTCGAGCATCTCTTCCGCATCATCCGCGACCTCCGTGAACGCGGTATCGGCATCGTCTACATCACTCACAAGATGAACGAGCTGTTCGAGATCGCCGACGAGTTTTCCGTGTTCCGCGACGGTAAATACATCGGCACCCACGCTTCCACCGACGTGACGCGCGACGATATCATCCGCATGATGGTGGGTCGCGAAATCACCCAGATGTTCCCGAAGGAAGAGGTTCCGATTGGTGACGTCGTGCTGTCGGTCAAGAACCTCACGCTCGACGGCGTGTTCCACGACGTCTCTTTCGAGGTTCGGGCCGGTGAGATTCTCGGTGTCGCGGGTCTTGTCGGTTCGGGACGTTCCAATGTCGCCGAGACGGTGTTCGGTGTCACACCCGCATCATCGGGCACCGTTGCAATCGACGGCAAACAGGTTTCGATCGGCAGCCCGACCGAGGCGATCCGTCATCGCATGGCGTTCCTGACTGAGGACCGTAAGGATACCGGGTGCCTGCTCATTCTCAATATTCTCGAGAATATGCAGATCGCCGTGCTGCAGGACAAATACGTCGCCAATGGTTTCGTGCAGGAAAGCGCACTGTCGGATGCCTGCGAGGAGATGTGCCGCAAGCTCCGGGTCAAGACGCCGCATCTTTACGAGCGCATCGAGAACCTGTCGGGCGGCAACCAGCAGAAGGTGCTGATCGGCCGCTGGATGCTGACCAAGCCGCGCATTCTCATTCTGGATGAGCCGACGCGCGGCATCGATGTCGGCGCCAAGGCGGAAATTCACAAGCTGGTTTGCGAGATGGCGCGCCAGGGCGTTGCCGTCATCATGATTTCCTCCGAAATGCCGGAGGTTCTGGGTATGAGCGACCGTGTCATGGTCATGCATGAAGGTCGGGTGACGGGCTTCCTTGATAGAAGTGAAGCCACACAGGTGAAAGTGATGGATCTCGCATCGCGGTGAGGCGCGCCGGGATTTCTCGAGGAGGAACGATTATGACTACGAACGCCGCCAACGTGGAGTTGGATGCAAAGTCCGGACGCAAGCCGCACCGGCGCATCCCGCCCGAGGCCAATATCTTTTTCGTACTGATTGGCATCGCGCTGGTTTATGAAATTCTCGGCTGGATTTTCATCGGCCAGAGCTTTTTGATGAACCAGCAGCGCCTGACGATCATGATCCTGCAGGTGTCGGTGATCGGCATCATCGCCGTCGGCGTGACGCAAGTCATCATCACCGGCGGTATCGACCTTTCCTCCGGCTCCGTCGTCGGCCTGACGGCGATGTTGTCCGCCAGCGTCGGGCAATCATCCACATGGCCGCGGGCCCTTTATCCGGGGTTGACCGATCTGCCCTTCTTCATCCCGCTGGCCGTTGGCGTATTGGCCGGCGCCCTTGCTGGCTTCATCAACGGGCAGCTTATTGCCCGGACCAAAATTCCACCCTTCATCGCAACACTCGGCATGATGGTGACTGCGCGTGGTCTTTCCAAGTGGTATACGAAGGGTCAGCCGATTTCCGGCCTGACGGATGGGTTCAACTTCATCGGCACGGGCATCTGGCCGGTCGTGGTGTTCCTCGTCGTCGCCGTCATCTTCCATGTGGCGCTGCGTTATACGCGTTACGGCAAGTTCACCTACGCCATCGGCGCCAACCAGCAGGCGGCCCGCGTTTCCGGTATCAACATCGAAGCGCATCTGATCAAGGTCTACGCCATTGCCGGTCTGCTGGCCGGTCTCGCCGGTGTCGTCACCGCTGCCCGTGCACAGACGGCGCAGGCCGGCATGGGCGTGATGTATGAACTCGATGCCATCGCCGCAGCGGTCATCGGCGGCACGTCGCTTTCCGGTGGCGCCGGCCGCATTACCGGAACGGTCATCGGCACCATCATTCTCGGCGTCATGACATCCGGCTTCACCTTCCTCCGGGTGGATGCCTATTACCAGGAAATCGTCAAGGGCCTGATCATCGTGGCCGCCGTTGTCGCCGACGTCTACCGGCAGAAGAAACGCGCAAAGCGCTAAGTCCTCCTCCCAGACCTTGGGGCAAGCTTTCGGGCTTGCCCCTTTTTTATGGGTGAATGAAACGGGGCAAAGGTTCAGGCCTTGCTGTTCCGATAAGCGTGAACAGCCTTGCCAAATGCCTCGAAGAGGGCCCGCGAGGGCGCATCCGTCTCGGCCCAATATTCCGGATGCCACTGCACGCCAACGGCAAAGCCTTTGGCGTCCATGACGGAAACGGCCTCGATGGTGCCGTCTTCGGCCGTCGCTTCCACCTGCAAGCGCGGTGCGGTCTCGGCAATCGCCTGCCGGTGCAGCGAATTGATCTGGATTTCACCCGACATGCCGAGATGTTCGGCAATGCAGGTGCCTTCCCGCACATATACGGGCTGGCGAATGGCGAAGGCGACATCGCGGTCGTCATGTTCCGGCTTGCGATGGTCCCATATGCCGGGCTGTTCCTGAATTTCTGAAGCCAGCGTGCCGCCCAGCGCAACATTCAGCTCCTGAATGCCGCGGCAGATCGCGAGCATGGGGATACCGCGCTCGATGGCACGGCGGATGAGCGGCAGGCTGGTGGCGTCGCGGCCCGGATCGAAGGGACCGTCGCTTTCCTGCGCCTCTTTTCCATAGAGGGCAGGGTGGACATTGGTGGCGGATCCGGACACGAGCAGACCGTCCACCCGGTCGAGAATTGCGTCGACCTCGTTACCGTCCTCGAAGGCCGGGACGATGAAGGACATCACACCCGCCACTTTCAATGCGGCGGAAACATACTGGTTTTGCGCGGCGTGCCAGTCGGCTCCGGCGAAATGCCGGATGTCGGCAGGAACGGCGATAATGGGTTTTGGCATGGTGGCTCCGGGGCGAATCTTCGAAATTTGTGCGACTGCCGGCTGGCCGAGTCAAGCATGTGTTTTGCGGTCTGCAGGCCATATATGCGCCTAAAGTATGAGGTGGTGCCGAGATATTTCAGTTGCAAATAAAATGCGAAGCTGAGTTCCCGAAAAGGCCGGTTTTTCCGTGATTAATTCTTGATGCGGGTGCTTGTCAGCTGACCGGTAACCGTGCTTACTTTGCTGCGATGCCTGAACAGCAACGAGGGGAATTCAAAGCTGCGGGCAGCGTTCATATCTGGGAGGATATAGATGGATCGCCGTTCCTTTATGAAAAAAGGTGCGCTTGCGGGAGCAGCAACTGCTCTGGCCGCGCCCGCCATTGCACAGCAGAACACCAAGATCAACTGGCGCCTGACGTCGTCGTTTCCGAAATCGCTCGACACGATTTATGGCGGCGCGGAAGATATTGCCAAACACGTTGCGGCCGCAACCGATGGCAATTTCACCATCCAGCCCTTTGCCGCCGGTGAAATCGTGCCAGGCCTGCAGGCGGCCGATGCCGTCTCCTCGGGCACCGTGGAAATGTGCCACACCTGCTCCTATTATTACGTCGGCAAGGATCCGACCTTCGCCATCGGTACGGCGATACCCTTCGGCCTCAATGCCCGCCTGACCAACTCCTGGTTCTATGAAGGCAACGGCAACAAGCTGCTCAACGAGTTTTACGCCAAGCACAATCTCTACGGCATGATCTCAGGCAACACCGGCGCCCAGATGGGTGGTTGGTTCCGCAAGGAAATCAACACGGTCGACGATTTCAAGGGCGTGAAGATGCGCATTGCCGGTCTTGCCGGCAAGGTGGTGGAAAAGCTCGGCGTCGTGCCGCAACAGATCGCCGGCGGCGACATCTATCCGGCGCTGGAAAAAGGTACCATCGACGCCGCGGAATGGGTCGGTCCTTATGACGACCACAAGCTCGGCTTCCAGAAGGTGGCGAAATATTATTATTATCCCGCTTTCTGGGAAGGCGGCCCGGTTATCCATTCCTTCGTCAATCTGGACAAGTGGAACAGCCTGCCGAAGAACTACCAGATGGCGCTTCAGGATGCCTGCGCCTTCGCCAACACCAGCATGATGGCGAAATACGACGCGAAAAATCCGATCGCCATCAAGCAGCTGGTTTCGGAAGGTGCGGTGCTCCGGCCCTTCAGCCAGGAAATCCTCGAAGCCTGCTATAAGGCGGCACTTGAAGTTTACGCCAACATTTCGGCGTCCAACCCTGACTTCAAGAAGATCTATGAGGACCAGGTCGCCTTCAAGCGCGAGGGTTATCTGTGGATGCAGCTTGCGGAATATACTTTCGATACGTTCATGATGATCCAGCAGCGTAACGGCAAGCTCTGATTATTCGGTAACGGCGGCGGACCGGGCAAAAGCCTCGGAGATTTCGGTCTCCGGGGTTTTTGTTGTGTGCACATGCCTTCACGCGTCCGACAACAAAGGATGATTTACGATCGGGTCTGTTGTGAGCAAAAGCAGCAGGTTCCGTGACCAGCCGGAGCGTCGGCGGGGATTGGCCACGCCGACCTCGGCAAAGGCCCTGCTCTCAACTGTGGAGGTGATGCGATGTGGAAAACGCTGAGCATTGCATTCGTCATTAGGAAAAACCGGACAGGCTGGTCAGTGAATGTCCGGTTCAATTTCTAAAGAGAATAAACGGAAGGCAGGGGTGCAACCCTGTCTTCCACTCCGCAACTATAAGCGTTTCGCCCAGCCCTTACAAGACGCCGGTCAAGGCCCGATCTTCGGCGGCTCGCCGAGATTCGGCATGCCCGGCAACCCGCCCGGCTGGCCGAAATTGGGCATGGTGTTGCCGCCCTGATTACCGAAGGCGGGCACCTCGATCTTGATGGAGTTCAGATCCACGTCGGGCGCCTTGTCGATCCAGTAGGTGACGGATTCCGGCCAGAAGATCACGATGGCGACGAGGATGAGCTGCATGCCGAGCCATGGGATGGCGCCCATGTAGATATCCGATGTCTTGACCGTGCGCGGCGCGATGGAGCGCAGGTAAAACAGGGCAAATCCGAAGGGCGGATGCATGAAGCTCGTCTGCATGTTGATGCAGATCAGCACGCCGAACCAGATGAGATCGATGCCAAGCGACTGGGCGATCGGCGCCAGCATCGGAATGACGATGAAGGCGATCTCGAAGAAGTCGAGGAAGAAGGCGAGGAAGAAGATGAAGATGTTGACGAAGATCAGGAAGCCGATGGGGCCGCCCGGAATGCCCGACAACATGTGCTCGATCCACAGAGAACCGTCCATGCCCTGGAAGACGAGAGAGAAGCAGGTGGCGCCGACCAGAATGAACACCACCATCGAGGTGATATGCATGGTGGAATGCATGCCCTGCTTGATGAGGTCCCAGGTGAGGCGGCGATGTGCTGCCGCAAGCGCCATCGCGCCCACGACACCGAGCGCCCCCGCTTCGGTCGGCGTTGCAAGGCCAAGGAAGATGGTGCCGAGCACGAGGAAGATCAGCACGATGGACGGGATCATGCCAGCCAGCACGCGGAATACCAGCGCGCGGTTGAGTTCTCCACGCGCTTCCGGCGGCAGGGCCGGCAAGTCCTTGGGCCGCACGACCGACATGAAGAGGATGAACAGCATGAAGATCGCGACCTGCAGGATCGAAGGACCGATCGCGCCGAGATACATGTCGCCCACGGATTTGCCGAGCTGGTCGGCAAGGACGATCAGCACGAGCGAGGGCGGAATGACCTGGGTTATCGTTCCCGAGGCCGCGATGACACCGGTGGCAAGCCGCGGATTATACCCGTATTTCAGCATGATCGGCAGCGAGATGACGCCCATGGTGATGACGGATGCGGCGACCGTGCCGGTGATGGCACCGAGGATCGCGCCGACAATGATGACGGCATAGGCGAGGCCGCCGGGAATGGCACCAAACAGCTTGCCGGTTCCCTCAAGCAGATCCTCGGCGAGGCCACATCGCTCAAGGATCGCTCCCATGAAGGTGAAGAAGGGAATGGCCAGCAGCAGGTCGTTCGAGACGATGCCGAAGATGCGCAGCGGCAGCGCCTGAAGAAAGGCCGGCGAAAAATGCTCGGTGAAGATGCCGATGACGCCGAAAACGAGGCCGACGGTGGCAAGCGAGAAAGCAACCGGAAATCCGTAAAGCATGAAGATGATCATGCCGAGGAACATCAGTGGTGGAAGAATGCCATATTCAAACATGGGAAATATCCTGAAGGTTCAGATCGGCGCGATCATTGCAGGGGCTTTTCGTACTTCGTATCCAGCGCATAAAGCCCGTTGAGGGCGCCTATGCGCTTGATGAGTTCGGAAAATCCCTGAAGAACCAGGAGGGCGAAACCTGCGAAGATGACGAGCTTCACCGGCCAGCGGATGAGGCCTCCGGCATTGGAGGACATTTCGCTCTGATGCCAGGACAGCGTGAACATGGGCCAGGAAAGCCAGGCAAGATAAAAGCAGCCCGGCAGCAGGAAGAGCACGATGCCGATAATATCCACCCAGATGCGGCTGCGCGGTGAAATAGCGCCATAAATGATGTCCACCCGCACATGTTCGTTCATCCGCAGCGTATAGGATGCGCCGATCAGCACGATGAAGGCGAACATGTACCACTGGATTTCCAGCCAGCCGTTAGAACTGTAGTTGAAAGTGTAACGGACCATGGCATTGCCGGCGCTGACGAGGCAGCAGATGAGCACGAGATAGCCGGCGACCTTGCCCAGAGCTTCACTTGCAAGGTCTATCAGCGCACTTAGTTTTAAAAGCGATTTCATGACTTTCCCCTCTTCCCTTTTCGGGCCCTTTGCGGGTTTATGGCGGAGAGCAAAGCCCCATGCCCTTGCGGCGGCCACGCCTCCACGCGCATCCGCTGCCACAAGTTCCGGAGTTCCTCCCCACAGAATCCGTGTATGGTCAGGCGGTCCGAAAAGCAACCGAAACCGCCACGAAACAGCGCGAGCGACCGCCATTTTCAACCGTTTACGAAAGAATGTTGCCGGACGGCATGTTTTGCCCGCAGCAGCGGTCATAGTGCATGCCATCGCCGCACTTTCGCGCGGAACGCATTGCGCTTTTCGGCGACTTCATGTTAGGTCTGGCTACGGAGAATCCGGCATTGCCCCACGATCGTCCGCGGGCAAAATGTCCCGCGCGACGGGCATGACGGATGGAGCAAAGGGGAAGCGGAATGAGTGAACACCACACGGGTCCTGTCGAAGTCGGCGCCGAGATGAACTACGCCGAGCACGAAAAGACCTATAACGGTTTTCTGGCCTTGACGAAGTACGGCACAATGATGTTGTGCGTGCTGATGCTGGCCATGGTCGCGGGTTTCTTCACCTCCGCCGGCTTCCTTGGTGGTCTGGTCGTCTTCGTCGTACTGTCGGCAGCGGGTTTCTTTCTGCTGCGCTGAACAATCCCGTTCATGAGCGGTTCCCGTTCCGGGGACCGGGCGACGCCGGATAACCGGAAAGGCCAAGCCATGAAGCGTCTGCTATATTGTCTGTTTCTGCTGGTGGCGATTGCGCATCCTGCTTTGTCACGCGATCTCTCGTCTGCTGAGCAGGATAGTCTTCGCACACAGATTGAGCGATTTCAGACGGCTTTGAGCGCACAGGATTTCGAGGTCGTCAGCAAGACGGTGCCGCCAAAAATCTTTGAATTCATCGCAAGCGATGCGGGCGTTACCGTGGAGCAGCTGCGCAGCGCCCTGACCACGCAGATGCAGATGGCGCTCGCGGCGGTCAAGATAACCGAATTCACCATGGATACGCAGGCGATCAGCCTTGCGCAAACGCCGGATGGAACACCCTATGCGCTCGTTCCGACGAAGACAGTGATGGAAACCGGCGGCCAGACGATCGAGGCGAAATCACACACGCTGGCGCTGATGGACGGCACGGCGTGGTATTTGCTGCGGGTCAGCGACCAGCAGCAGGTCGCCATCTTGCGCAAGGTCTATCCGTCCTTCGCCGACGTGACGTTTCCCGACGGTTCCATGCAGCCGGTGAAATAGCCCGCATTCTCAAAGGTGCGGCCTTGCCGGCGAACGGCCTTCACTCAGGAAAAGCGCCCCGGACGGAAGGGGTCGACCGAAATTGCCGTCTCCTCGCCACTGGCTAACTGCGTGACGAGACGGGCTGTCGCTGCCGATTGTGTCAGCCCCAGATGGCCGTGGCCGAAGGCATAGATGACGGAGGGCGTGGCGCGGGCCGTGCCGATGACGGGAAGACAGTCCGGCATGGACGGACGGAAGCCCATCCATTGCCGTCCGCCTTCCAGCTTGATACCGGGCAGGAAACGTCCCGCCTTCTTCAACATGGCCTCTGCTCGGCGGAAATTCGGTTTCAGTTCGAGCCCGCCGAGTTCGACGGCGCCGCCAACACGAATGCCCGTCGATAGCGGGGTGACGACGAAGCCATGGTCGTTGAAATAAAGCTGGCGCGTCAGGTTGAAGGCGTTGGCGGGCAGGGTGGTGTTGTAGCCGCGTTCGGTCTCCAGCGGCACGATGTTGCCAAGCGTCGCGGCAAGCTTTTTCGACCACGCGCCGCCGGCGATCACCACTTTGTCGGCGTCGATCTTGTCGCCGTTTTCCAGCGTCACGATCGTGCTTTCGCCGACGGCGTCGATGCGTTCGGCCTCACCCTTGCGCAGGCTGGCGCCACGGGCGAGCACCAGATCGAAGATGGCACGGGTGAAATCGTAGGGATCGGAGACCTGCAGGCCATTCGGCGAAAACACGGCGTGGCGGAACTGCGGCGCGAGACCCGGTTGCAGCTCCTCGATTTCGTTGCGGCCGATGCGTTCGAAGGAATAGCCGGCGCTTTCCTTTTCGTCCCAATCCTTGCGGGCGGCATTGAGGCTTGCCTCGCTGTCGTAAAGATCGAGCGTGCCGGTTTTCAAAACGAACGATGAAAGTTCCGGCATGGCGGCGACATGGGCCATTTCCGTGGCCGCCAGCCGGTTGATGTCAGTAAGGGATTTCAGCCCGTGACGAAAGTTGCGTTCGGCGCTGGCGCGCCAGAAACGCCACAGCCAGGGCGCGATCTTCGCCGCATAGGCAGGCGGCACGCTGAGCGGGCCGAGCGGATCGAACAGCCAGCGCGGCGCTTTTTTCATGATGCCGGGCGATGGAATGGGAATGATTTCCGGAAAGGCCAATATGCCTGCATTACCGGAACTGGCGCCGCGGGCAACCTCGCCACGTTCCAGAAGCACCACCTCGCGTCCGGCATTCTGCAGATAAAGCGCCGCCATGGAACCGATAATGCCGGTGCCGATCACCAGCACATCGCATTTCAGGGTTTTGGTCATCGGCGCTCCTGCAACACAAATCTTTCAACCCCGCCATAACAACGAATGCGGTGCTGATGAAAGGCCGCAACGTGCCGCTGCCGCAGAAATATAAGCACTGTGGCAAATAAGCGGTTTCCGGCCGGGCTGAACGGCGTGCCCAGGTTAATAGTTATGACTCATCATTAATCGCAATTTAACGGTGTGCCACTAGTTTCGCGGGCGGGCAGGCCGACCGTTTTCATCCTGATATTTAAGGGGTGGAGGAGGTCCGCATATTGGTTACCGCTGGGGGTTCAAACATATGTCTCACTTTTCCAAATTTGGTCTGGACGCTTCTTCGGTGCTTGATGCGCTCAGCCGTTCGCAGGCTATCATCGAGTTCGACCTGACCGGCAAGATTTTGAAAGCGAACGATAATTTCTGCAAGGCTGTCGGTTATCAGCAGTCTGAAATCGTTGGGCGCTCCCACAGCATGTTCCTGTCTGCCGAAGATGCCTCCTCGCCTGAATACAAGACCTTCTGGGCGAAGCTGTCGCGCGGCGAATATGATCAGGGTCAGTACCGGCGCCTGGCCAAAAATGGCGATGAAATCTGGATCGAAGCCTCCTACAACCCGGTGTTCCGTTTCGGCAAGCCGTACAAGGTGGTCAAGATTGCCACCGATATCACCGCGATGAAGCGCAAGAGTGCCGAGGATGATGGCAAGCTGGCCGCACTTTCCCGGGCGCAGGCCATGATTGAATTTACGCCAGACGGAAAAATCCTCGGCGCCAACGAAAATTTCCTCGCGACGCTGGGTTACACGGCGGAAGAAATCATCGGCAAACATCATTCGATATTCTGCGAGCCGGCCTATACCCAGTCGCAGGATTACCGGAATTTCTGGGAAGAGCTTCGCATGGGCCGCTTTTCCACCGGACAGTTCATGCGGCTTGGCAAGGAAGGCCGCCGCGTTTTCATTCAGGCCTCCTACAATCCGATCATCGATGACCGGGGCCGCGTCTTCAAGGTGGTGAAATTCGCTTTCGACGTGACGGACCGGGTGCATGCGGTCGAGGAACTTGGTGCGGCGCTCGAGCGGCTTTCGCAATGCAATATCCGCGTTACGCTGGACAAGCCGTTCGTCGGCGAGTTCGAAAGGCTGCGGCGCGATTTCAACAAGTCCATCGCCGAATTCCAGAAGACGTTGGAGAACGTCCTCGGCCAGACCGGTGATCTGACCCGCAGCAGCCAGGAAGTCAGCGAAGCTTCCGTCAATCTCGCTGAACGTTCTCGCGAGCAGGCGGTAGCGCTTGAGGAAACCTCGGCAGCACTTGAAGAAATCACCTCGACCGTTCGTTCGTCGACTGAAAACATGAAAGAGACGCGCAAACTCGTCCAGAGCGCGCGGACATCCACCGTGGCTTCCACCGAAGTCGTTGAGCGCACGGTCGATGCCATGCAGCGTATCGAGACGGCATCGCGGGAAATCAGCCAGATCATTGGCGTGATCGATGAAATCGCCTTCCAGACCAACCTGCTGGCGCTGAATGCCGGCGTGGAAGCCGCTCGTGCGGGCGAAGCCGGCAAGGGCTTTGCCGTGGTGGCGCAGGAAGTGCGCGAGCTGGCGCAGCGTTCCGCCAATGCCGCCAAGGAAATCAAGGCGCTGATCAACAATTCCGGCACCGAGGTTCTGGAAGGCGTCAGGCTGGTGGGCGAGACCGGCGAGGCGTTGAAGCAGATCGATGCGCTGGTCAGGCATATTGACGGCAATGTCGACATGATCGCCAAGGCGGCGGATGAACAGGCGGTCGGCATCAGCGAGATCAACAAGGCGGTCAACCGGCTGGACCGGATGACGCAGGAGAACGCGGCAATGAGCGCCCGCACCACGGTTATCAGCACCACGCTGGCGCAGGGCGCCGATGCACTGGCGCAGCTTGTCAGCCTGTTCAAGCTGAACCGCCGCACGGTGCAGCGCGAAGACGGATCATCCACCGCAAGGACGGTTTCGGCGCGGAACGGCGCAGATACTGTTCTCCAGCGCTCTGCGGCGTAGGAGAAAGCGGGCGCGCCGGAGATCGTGCGCGCCCTGCAATCCCATGGTCGATAGGGTTTGAAATCTGGTTTTAAAGAAGGAATATAGGCGGGGGCTTAAAGGTGTTGACGCCCCCACTTCAAAACGTTGCCACAGTCACCGCGCAAAATATCGTTTCAATCGAAAATGCCGCGACTGAGGATGAAGGGAGATTGCGATTCCCCCGTTTCGTTCCAATCTGGATGATGTTCGTGCCTTTCACGCCAGAATGATGGCGGCGGCCAGCAACTCCACGGATGAGAGGCTTGAACGGATCTTCGAACTGGTCCCGCGTGAGATATTTCTTGGACCGGGACCATGGAAGATCAGGGTGAACCGCCGCTATATCGAAACCCCGAGCGCCAACCCTGTCCATATCTATCAGAACGTGCTTGTAGCCCTTGATGCCAGTAAGGATATCAACAACGGGGAGCCCCTGCTGCATGCGAGCTGGATCGGTGCCGCCTGTCCGAAAGCTGGTGATACCATATCCCATATCGGTGCGGGGACGGGTTATTATACGGCAATCCTGTCGCTATTGGCATTGCCGGGCGGCAGCGTTCACGCTTTTGAGATTGAGGAAAGCCTTGCCAGACGGGCACAGGAAAACCTCAAGCCTTTCGAAGGTGTTTTTCTGACGCAGGGTGATGCAACCCTGCTGCCTCTTCCGGCATCCGATCTGATTTACGTCAATGCCGGCGTCGTTGTGCCGCCCGTGGCGTGGCTACAGGCGCTCAAACCGGGTGGCCGGATGATTTTTCCATGGCAGCCTGCCGAGGGCATCGGCGTCGCTATGCTGGTGACGCGCGAGCAATCCGCTTTCATTGCGCGGCCTTTGATGCCGGTGCGGTTTATTCCCTGTATCGGCGCATCGGATGCGCGCCTCTGCGCGAGAGCGCCCAGCATGTCCGAAACGCGAGCCATCCGCTCGCTCCGCCTGACAGCGGATCAAGCGCCCGATGATACGGCTGTCGCTATATTCCCCGACGTCTGGTTTTCCACGGCCGGCGCGCATGGACCCAACCCATAGGCTGTAAACGCGCAGGCCGGGGAAGCTCTTGCCTATCCCCGCAGGGCCGGTCTTGCGATACCGAGATGCTCGCGCAGCGTAGACCCTTCGTATTCCCTGCGGAACAGGCCGCGCTCCTGCAGAAGCGGCACGACTTCGCGGTTGAATTCCTCCAGCCCGCCGGGGAAGAAGGGCGGCATGACGTTGAAGCCGTCGGCCGCGCCGTTTTCGAACCAATCCTGCATCCGGTCCGCCACCTCCTTGGCCGTGCCCATGACGATATGGTGGCCGCGGCCCGCGGCAACGCGCAGCGCCAGTTCGCGGATCGTCAGTTTTTCGCGGCGTGCGAGTTCGGTCAGAAGTTCGGCGCGGCTGCGCAGCTGGTCGGAGATCGGCAGGTCGGGCAGCGGGCCGTCGAGATCATAGTCGGCCAGGCTGTGGCCGATGCGTTCTTCAAGCAGCGGCATGGCGCTCTTGATGTCCGTCCAGCGGTTCAGTTCCTTCAGCTTTTCACCGGCCTCCTCGAAGCTACGGCCGATGATCGGCATGAAGCCGGGCATGACGGCAACGCTGGCCGGATCGCGGCCGAATTTCGCCACCCGCGCCTTGAGGCTGGTATAGAAGGCCTGTGCTTCGGAAATCGCCTGCTGGGCGGTGAAGACGATATCGGCGGTGCGGGCAGCAAGGTCCTGCCCCGGTCCGGAGGAACCGGCCTGAATGAGAACCGGGTGGCCCTGCGGCGAACGCGGAATGTTGAGCGGTCCCTTGACCGTGAAATATTTGCCCTCGTGGTTGAGAATATGGACCTTTTCCGGATCGACGTAACGGCCCGCCTGCTTGTCCTTGACGAAGGCGTCGTCATCCCAGCTGTCCCACAGGCCGCGAACGACATTCACATATTCTTCCGCCACCGCATAACGCTCGTCATGCTCGGGATGGTCCTTGGAGAAATTGGCCGCCGTGCGGGCATAGGAGGTGGTGACGATGTTCCAGGCGGCGCGGCCGTGGCTCAGATGATCGATGGACGCAAAGGCACGGGCGGTATGGTAGGGCTCGCCATAGGTGGTGGAGGCGGTGGCGGCCAGGCCGATCCTGTCGGTCACCATGGCAAGTGCGGCAAGCAGGGTCAGCGGTTCGAAGCGGGCAATCATCGAGGGATGGGCGTCGACGCCGCTGGTCAGGCCGTCGGCCAGAAACACCATGTCGAACTTCGCGGCTTCCGCCATTTTCGTAACACGGGTCAAGAGGTCGAAATTCTCGCTGCCGGCTTCCGCATCGGGGTGACGCCAGCCGGAAACGTGGTGTCCGGCGCCTTGGAGGAAAAGGCCGAGATGCATCTGTCTTTTGCGGGTCGTAGTGGTCATGGGGTCATGCCTTCATGTCGGTCGAGTTATATTTGCGATACCAGAAGCGTTTCGAGCTTTCTGAGGTCGGCTGCGGTCTTCATGCTCCGCACCAGTGCCGGAATTCCGGCGAATTTTTCATTGCTGCCGGTGGCGTCGGCGAATTTTTCCGTCGGATCATCGATGCCCGGCAGGCCATCGATACGGCGCGAGAGCACCGTGCCATCCTTCTTCGTCACATCGATGACCACAAAACGGGTGGTCGGATCGGGTGAGAGGCGGCGCGCCGTCTCGTCATGGCGACGCGAGACTTTTGCGGAAAGGGCAAGCAGGTCGGCGCGTGTCGGGCGCTCGTCGAAATGGCCGATACCGAGCGCTCCGTCCGTCAAGGCGGCGGCAAAGACATATTCAGGGCTGAAACGCGCATCGATGCCGGTCGTGGGCGTGGCCGGCCCGACAAGGGCGGCATCGCCCCCCGGCGGGAAGGTGATGACGATCGTTTCGATTTCGTCGGGTGTCAGCTCATGTCCGCTGCGCAGCGCCAGTGCGCCGACGGCGACGGGATGGGCGGCGGTGCAGCAGGGAAAAGCCTTGAGGGTGAGACCGGGCGAAACGATCTGCCAGGGTGCGCCCCAGCCGGAGAGAACCCGTTTCGGCTGCTCGGCGCCGAAGGCGAAGGCGGAATAAAAGCCGATGGGGTTCTCCAGAAAATCCGGGGCACCCTGAAAACCGGCGCGCGCCAGCCGCGCGGCGGTGAGGCCGGCGCGTGTGGCGAGCCCGGCATGCAGCGGCTTGGCATCGTAGCCGAATTGCAGGCGAAGCCCGGCCGATTGCGTGGCGGCAAGGCCAAGCGCCACGGCCGTGGTCTGCGGATCGAACTTCAGAAGATGGGCGATGGCCGCCGCAGCGCCGATCGGGCCGAGCGTGGCGGTGGCGTGGAAGCCGTTTTCGTAGTGCTTGGTGCCTAGCGACAGGCCGAGACGCGCCATGGTCTCCAGCCCGACGATGTAGGCGGCAATGAAGGCATCCGCCGTCGAACCTTCCTCGACCGCAACAGTCAGCAGCGCGGGAATGATGGCGACGGTGGGGTGGCCACGCACGCTGCCATGGACATCATCATAATCCAGCACATGGCCCGCATGGCCGTTGATGAGGGCGGCGGTAAAGGCATCGGTGTGCAGATCGTGGCCGATGATGCCCGCCGTGCCGGATGTGCCGGGAGTAAAGCTGTCGATCAGGATTTTCGTGCTTCTGTCGGCAGCGCCGCCCAATACACAGGCGAAAAAATCGATCAGCGCCGTGCGGGCGATTGTGACTGCCTCTTCGTCACGCAGCGGATCGGAGGCGGCGATGGCTTCGGCCAGATGCAGGGTGAGTTTCTCATCGGCGGTCATGGCATCAAATCCCTTCGCCGTCGGTCACCCGCGCCACCTGTCCGCCGAGACCCTTGACGAAGGCATTGATGCGCGGATTGGTCGACTTGTAGAAGATGTGGTCGGGCGTGCCCTGATCGACGATCAGGCCGTTTTCGGTAAAGACGACCTTGTCGCTGATTTCCTCGGCGAAGCGCATTTCGTGGGTGACGAGAATGCTGGTCATGCCGTCATTGACGAGATCACGGATGACGGCGAGCACTTCGCCGACCGTTTCCGGGTCGAGCGCCGAGGTCACTTCATCGAACAGCACCAGCTCCGGCCGCATGGCGAGTGCGCGGGCAATGGCGACACGCTGCTGTTGACCGCCGGAAAGCTGGCCGGGATAGGCGTCCACCTTCTGGGAAAGACGCACTTTTTCCAGCAATTCGCGGGCATGGCGTTCCGCTTCCGCCTTGGGCGTGCCGAGAATCTTGATCGGCGCAATGGTGATGTTTTCCATCACCGTCAGATGAGGGAAAAGGTTGAACTGCTGGAAGACGATACCGATGCGCTTGCGCAGCGCGATGCGCTCAGCCTCGGTCTTCAATTGGTCGACCCGGGTGCCGCCGACGGTGATCTTGCCCGATTGCGGAATGAGCAGGCCGTTGATGCAGCGCAGGATCGTGGACTTGCCCGAGCCGGAAGGGCCGATGATGGAAACGGCGTCACCCTTGTTGACGGTCAGATCGATGCCCTTGAGAACCTGATTGTCGCCGAAGGACAGGTGTATGCCCTCCAGTTCGACCAATGCTGCGGCGGCGGGGGCGTTGGCGGCGGTTTGTGGTGCGGATGCGGACATGGCTTGTTCCAATCAGCGGGAGGCGAAGCGCCGCTCGAGGCGCTGCGTGAAACGGGAGACGGGATAGCAGAACAGGAAGAACGCCATCAGCACGGTGAGATAGACCACGACGGTGAAATCGTTGCGCTGCACGGCGGTGCTGGCATCCGTGGCGGCATGCAGAAGCTCATGCACGCCGACCAGCGAGGCAAGCGCCGTGCCCATGGTGATCGATGCGTAAAGGTTCATCCATGGCGGCAGCGAACGTTTCACGCATTGCGGCAGGATGATCCAGCGCAGCGTCTGGTTACGCGAAAAGCCCAGCCCCTGCGCTGCTTCCCATTGCGCGGTCGGAATGGACTGGATGGCGCCACGGGTGATTTCCGCGATGTGGGCGCTCGCCGGAATGGCGAGACCGACGACGGCCTTGATCCAGTCCGGGAAGGGAATGTAATTGCCGAAGGCGACGATCTCGAAGGGGAAGATGTAGGTCGCGGCAAAAATCAGCACCAGATGCGGGGCATTGCGGAAAACCTGCACATAGGTCAGCGCCGGCGCACGCACCAGGCGATAGGGCGCTAGCTCCATGATGCCGAGAAGGACGCCGATGAAGGTGCCAATGGCGATCGCCAGAACGCTGATCAGCACATTCATGGCAAAACCCTTGCCGAGATAGGGCAGCCATTGCAGCAGCACCTGCCCGAGCGAGGGATCGAGGATCAGCCACAGGATGACGGCAATCAACACACCGAGCAGCAGAATGGTGCCGAACGGCGGCTTTTTCGCCACCTGTGTTGGAGAAACCACCGCGCTCATTGACCGAACCCCGGAACTGCGAGACGCCGTTCAAGCCAGAGACCGACCCTTGCGACGATGAAATTGATGACGCTGAAGAAGATGAGGATGACGATCATCAGCTCGACCACATTGTCGCGCTGCGTCCAGATCAGGATCGAGGCATAGGTGATTTCACCCACCGCAATGGCCGAGCCGACCGTGGTGAGCTTCACCAGATTGACGAGATTGTTGATGATGGATGGCAGCGCCGTGCGGATCGCCAGCGGAAACTCCACATAACGCAGGATTTCGAACGAACTGAAACCGATCGCGCGCGCCGCCTCGATGGTGGTGGCCGGCACCGCCTCGATACCGCCGCGCAACGCTTCCGCGTGGAAGGCGGCAACATGCAGGCCGGTGATGGCGACGACCCAGAAGAACGGGGTCAGCGGATTGTTTTGCGCACCGCCCAGCGCATTGGAAATCAGCATGTTGAGTACGAGGAAACCGCACATCAGCTGCACCAGCGTCGGCGTGTTGCGCGTCAGTTCCACATAGGCGCGCACCGGGCCGGCGAGCCAGGTCTTGCCGGAGGTGAGCATGGCCGCGAAAATGAAGCCGAAGACGAGGCTGAGCGGCAAGGTGACGGCAACGAGAATGAGCGTCATCTTCATGCCATCGAGCCAGATCTGAACCTCGTAGCCGCTGTTCAGAAAGTCATAGTTGAGGCCGATATGCGCGGCCAGTTCTATGAAGCGCGCTATAAATGCATCCTGCATTGGAAATCCATGCTGTTGTCGCGGTGCCGCCCGGCGGACGGCGCCAGAAATGGCCTGTCTTGCTATAAAGCAGAAAAGAACGGCGGGCGAAACCAGCCGTTCTCTGGGGTTAGGGTAAAACGCCTCGATGGCAGACGTTCCTGCGTCATGCCGGACGTGGAACCCGGCATCCAGCCACGACGTCTCCGCGCCGTGAACGACCTTTTTCGATCAGGTGCTTGATCGCGCTGGAGCCCGGATCAAGCCCGGAGTGACCGGAACTGCCCAGTCCCTTATTGCGCGGCCGAAAGCTTCTTCTGCTGTTCTTCCATATAGCCGATGCTCGGCAGGCGGTTGGCCTTGGCGAATTCGATCATTTTGCCGGAAGCGTGCAGCTCCTTGACGATCTTGTCGAGGGCGGCCTGCGTGTCGTTTTCGCCCTTGCGTAGCCAGATGACGGAATCCGACGGGATGAGGTCGGTGGGGATGAGGATGCCGTAATCCTTCCACTCGTCGGCGCGGTCCTGAAGCATCAGGCTCAGAGTGCCGTTGACGTGAACGGAGACGTCGCAATTGCCGCCCTTCAGCGCCAGCAGCGATTCCGGCTGGCTCGGCAGGGCCTTCACCTGGGCGCCATATTGCTCGATCAGCGGCTGGGTGTAGTTTGAGCCTTGCGAAACGCAGGCGATCTTGCCTTTCAGATCCGGCCAGTCCTTGATGCCCGAATCCTTGCGGCCGATGGCAGCACCACCCTGGCGGTCATAGGGGGTCGGCACGTAGCCGAGCGTTTTGGCGCGCTCTTCGGTGTATTGCATGTTGGCGATGAGGATATCGACCTTGCCCTGCTGCAGGAACTGCACGCGGTTGGGCGGGGTCACCGTCTCGGTGACGAGTTCAACACCGAGGCCGGCGGCAAGCGCCTTGGCGACGTCGATGTTGAGGCCCTTCTGCTCCTGCGTCTTAGGATCGATGAAGCCGAAAGGCGCGCCGGAGAGGATGACGCCGACGGTCAGCTTGCCGCGACCCTTGATCCGGTCGAGCGTTGCATCCGCGTGCGCGGCGGTGGCCATCGAAGCGATGACGACGGTTCCGGCGATGAGTTTTGCGGCTAGTCTGGAGAAAGAGAGGGCCATGGGTATTTCCTTTTGAGTGTAGGTGGAAACTACATGAGGCACCCGCCAAGAGCGAGAATTGGCATTGCGCAAAAAATAATATGAATAAAATCGCGTTCCAATAAAGCCTCAGGGGCGAAAAAATATCCTAATAATAGGAAATCGTAGAATCCTGTTCTTTGTCGCCGCTGTTTGCCCCTGGCCACAGAAGCGCCAGATGGTCAGTGGGGGAGCGATCGAATGCCGCTTGTTTCTTCTCCCCGGCGGGGAGAAGAAAAGCGCCGTAACGTTCAGCCCGCCTCAGCGACCGGCATTATAGGCCGCGATCGCCGCCATATTAACGATATCGCTGTCCTTCGCGCCCATCGAGGTGATCTGCACGGATTTGTCCAGGCCGACGAGGAGCGGGCCGATGACGGTGGCACCACCCAGTTCCTGCAGCATCTTGGTGGAGATCGAGGCGGAATGGATGGCGGGCATGACCAGCACATTGGCCGGGCCGGAAAGCCGGGCAAAGGGGTACTGGCTCTGCATGCGGTGGTGGTTCAGCGCCACATCAGCCGACATTTCGCCTTCGACCTCGAAATTGACATTGCGCCTGTCGAGGATTTTCACCGCCTCGCGCACCTTGTCGGAGCGTTCGCCGACCGGCTGGCCGAAGGTGGAATAGGCGAGCATGGCCACACGCGGCTCGTAGCCGAAACGACGGGCGAGGCCGGCTGCTTCTTCGGCGATATCGGCAAGGTCTTCCGCATTCGGCATGTCATGCACGGCGGTATCGGCCACAAAGACGGTGCGGTTGCGCGAGACGACCAGCGAAACGCCAATGACGCGATGGCCGGGCTTGGTGTTGATGCAGCGGCGGATATCTTCCAGCGCGGTCGAATAGTTGCGGGTCACACCCGTGACCACGGCATCCGCATCGCCCATCGCCACCATACAGGCGGCGAAATGGTTGCGGTCGTTGTGGACCAGGCGCTGCACGTCGCGCAGCAGGAAACCGCCGCGCTGCAGGCGCGCATAAAGATAATCGACATAGGCATCGACGCGGCTGGAAAGGCGCGCATTGGTGATCTCGATATTGGCGCGGTCGAGATCGATGCCGGCGCGCTCCGCATTGGCCTTGATGATGTCGTCGCGGCCGAGCAGGATGGCGGTGCCGAGGCCCTGCGCGGTGAACGAAATCGCCGCGCGCATGACCTGTTCCTCTTCCGCTTCGGCAAAGACCACGCGCTTCGGCGAGCGGCGCACGCGTTCGTAAAGGCGCTGCGTCGTCGAAGCCATCGGATCGCGGCGGGCGGAAAGTTCACGGGCATAGGCGTCGAGATCCGGCAATTCGCGCTGGGCGACACCGGTTTCGATGGCGGCTTTGGCGACTGCCACCGGAATGGCCGAGATCAGGCGCGGATCGAAGGGAACCGGAATGATATATTGCGGCCCGAAACGCGGACGGTTGCCCTGATAGGCGGCAGCCACATCGTCAGGCACATCCTCGCGGGCCAGATCGGCCAGCGCCTGTGCGGCGGCGATCTTCATTGCGTCGTTGATCTGGCGGGCGCGGACATCGAGCGCGCCGCGGAAGATATAGGGAAAGCCGAGGACGTTGTTGACCTGGTTCGGATAGTCCGAACGGCCCGTCGCCATGATGGCGTCGTCGCGGACGCGCGACACTTCTTCCGGCGTGATTTCCGGGTCCGGATTGGCCATGGCGAAGATGATCGGCTTCTTTGCCATGGAGCGGATCATCTCTTCGGTGAAGGCTCCCTTCTGCGAGAGGCCGAACACCACGTCCGCACCCTTCATGGCTTCGGCCAGCGTGCGGTTGTCGGTTTTCACCGCATGGGCGGATTTCCACTGGTTCATGCCTTCGGTGCGGCCCTGATAGATCACGCCCTTGGTATCGCAGAGCGTGATGTTGTCCGGGTTGAAACCCATGGCCTTGATGAGGTCCATGCAGGCGATGGCCGCAGCGCCCGCGCCGTTGCAGACGAGCTTCGTGGTCTTGAAGTCGCGGCCGGTCAGTTCGATGGCGTTGATGAGGCCGGCTGCGGCAATGATGGCGGTGCCGTGCTGGTCGTCATGGAAAACGGGAATGTCCATCAGCTCGCGCAGGCGGCTTTCGATGATGAAACATTCCGGCGCCTTGATGTCTTCCAGATTGATGCCGCCGAAGGAGGGGCCGAGATAGCGCACGCAATTGATGAACTCATCCGCGTCTTCGGTATCGACCTCGAGATCGATGGAATCGACATCGGCAAAGCGCTTGAAGAGGACCGACTTGCCTTCCATGACAGGCTTGGAGGCGAGCGCGCCGAGATTGCCGAGGCCGAGGATCGCGGTGCCGTTGGAGATGACCGCAACCATGTTGCCGCGCGTCGTATAATCGTAAGCACTCGCCGGATTTTCGGCGATGGCTTTCACCGGCACGGCCACGCCCGGCGAATAGGCGAGTGACAGATCCCGCTGCGTCGCCATCGGCTTGGTCGGGGTTATTTCCAGTTTGCCGGGTCTGCCGTCCGCGTGGAAATCCAGGGCTTCCTGATCCGTAACCGATGTTCTGGTGCTGGCGGGCTTGGTCGTGTCGGACATGGGCTGTGTGCGCTTTCCTGTCGATAATCGTGTAAAAATATCCGTCGTTGTTATTGTATTTTTCGCGCGCCTGCCAAGCCTTGAATGTTGTTCAGTGCAGCAAAATGAGCCGTGATGAAATTAGTGGCCGATTCAATCGATTAGTTCTCGGTTCACGTTAGAGGCGGGGTCGATAGGCCTGCCGCGCCATATTCACGAAGGCGTCCACATGGAGGGCGAGCGCGCCGCGCCGGACGACCAGCATGCAATCGGACCAGGCATCCGCGCTCTCCAGCGGCACGGCGGTGATGCCCCGCGTGGCGCGCACCGTGCTTTCCGGCAGGATGGAAATTCCGGCACCCGCTTCCACGAGCGCAAGGATCGTATTGACGTTGGCAATGCGCATGCCAATCTGCGGCTCGCAGCCGGCATCCTCGAACAGCGAAAGCGCACTGCTGCTGAGGCCGAGGCCGATCTCGTCAACCGGCAGCAGCAGTTTTTCCCGCACGATATCGCTGACCGGGACCCGGGAGCGGGCGGCAAGCGCATGCTGCTCGGGCACGGCGACGCATAATTTCGAGCGGTCGAAGGGCATGGCCCTCAAGGTCTGTGGCAACAGCGGCAGCGGTGCGCGAATGAAGGCCACATCGGTCTTGCGTGTCGCCACCTGCTCGATCAGCTGTTCCATCGTCATGCCGGGCAGGAGTTCCATCGTCACATCGCGGTTTTCATCGCTGTAGCGGGTGATCAGCGCTGGCAGTTTGCGTTCCGCCATCACGCTGGTGCCATATCCTATACGCAGCGTGCCGAGCTGGCCGCGCCTTATCTGCTGCGCCTTTTCCAGTGCGCCCTGGGTGCGGGCGAGGATTTCCTCCGCCTCGATGAGCATGGATTGCCCCGCCTGGGTAAGTTCCACACCGCGATTGATGCGCTGAAAAAGCTTGAAGCCGAGATTTTCCTCCAGTTGCCGGATGCGCTGGGTAACGGCGGGCTGGGCAATGCCGAGCTGAAGGGCGGCGGCACGGAAGTTTTGCGCCCTTGCGGCTTCCACGAAGATTGTAAGTTGACGAATATCCATCGGCGGACGGGTCTTTGTGTTGTCGGTCGGACGTAGTATAAGCTCAGCTTATCAAAATTGCCCGTCTTGCGCATTGTCATCTTGTCGCAGGCGACGTTATACCGCAGCCAGGGTTTTGGTACGCTCCGTGCCTACAGACGGGCGTTGCGACCGGGCCGGGGAGGATTTGTTCAAGCATCTTGGCCGCCGTCCAACGGGCCGGTGGTATCTGCAGTGAATGGGTCAAAATGACAGTCACAACGGAAGTCTTCCCCACTATTGTTCCCCGTTCAGCCGCGCCGCCCTCATCGCGTTCGCGCCTGGCCGCTGCTGCGGCTGGCTGTCCCGGCTTTGCCGGACACTGAACGATCATCGGGCATCAGCCTTTGCGGCGGCCCTCCTAACCGGATATTCACTCCATGAGTCACTCTGCAACTTCACTGTCGCTTCCAGCCAGACTATGGCTGCTGGTGCTTGGCGCGGTCATCATCGCTGCGGGCCTGTTCTTCGCCATTGGCGGCGGGAAGCTCGTTGCGCTTGGCGGCAGCCCCTATTTCGTCACGGCCGGTATCGCGCTGATCGTTTCCGGCCTGCTGATCCTGCTGCGCAAGCCGGCCGGCGCGCTTCTCTTTGCTCTCATCTTCATCCTTTCCGGGGTCTGGGCGGTCTGGGAAGCCGGATTGCACTTCTGGCCGCTGATTTCCCGCCTGCTTGCAATAGGTGTGGGGGCCACGGTCGTGGCGCTGTCTTATCCGCTGCTGCGTCGTGCAGCCGGTAAAACACCTGCCTACGGCACGTCCTTCGCCATTGCCGCTGTTCTGGCCATTGCTTCTGGCGCCGGTTTTGCCGGCATGTTCGTGCCGCATCCGACCGTCGCCTTTAATGGCGAACCGGCGGCGCTGACGCCGGTCAAGCCGGAAACCGAGCAGAAGAACTGGGAGCATTACGGCAATACGTCCGGCGGCAGCCGCTTTGTCGCGCTGGACGAAATCACCCGCGATAACGTCAAGAACCTTGAAGTCGCATGGACCTATCGCACCGGGGACACCCCGATCAGCCCCGGCGCGAACGGCGCGGAAGATCAGGAAACGCCGCTGCAGGTGGGCGACACCGTGTTCCTGTGCACGCCGCACAACAATGTCATCGCTCTCGATGCCGATACCGGTGCTGAAAAATGGAAGACGGAAATCAACGCGAAATCCTCCGTCTGGATGCGTTGCCGCGGCCTTGCCTATTTTGATGCCAAGGCGCCGCTGAAGCAGCCGACCGCGCCGGGCTCCACGCCTGTCACACCGGCGGTGGTGGCCGACGGAGCGCTTTGCCAGCGCCGCATTCTGATGAATACAATCAATGCCGAACTGATCGCACTCGATGCCGACACCGGCGCGTTTTGCCCGGATTTCGGCACCAATGGCCGTGTCGATCTGAAGATCGGCCTCGGCAATGCGCCGGACCCGCAATATGTGTTGACTTCGGCCCCCACGCTCGCAGGCACCACCGTTGTGGTCGGCGGCCGCATCGCCGACAATGTGCAGGTGGATATGCCGGGTGGCGTGATGCGCGGTTTCGATGTGGTGACGGGCGCGCTTCGCTGGGCCTTCGATCCCGGCAACCCGCAGATCACCGGACTGCCGCCCGAAGGGCAGACATACACGCGTTCCACCCCGAATGTGTGGGCGTCCATGTCCTACGATCCGGCGCTGAACACCGTCTTCATGCCGGTCGGCAGCCCCTCGGTCGATCTCTACGGCGCGACACGCACGCCGCTCGACCATAAATACGGCGCTTCGATGCTGGCACTCGATGCCACGACAGGCCGGGAAAAATGGGTCTACCAGACGGTTCATAATGACCTCTGGGACTTCGACGTGCCGATGCAGCCGAGCTTCATCGATTTCCCGAAGGCGGATGGAACGACCGTTCCGGCGCTGGTCTTCGGTACCAAGGCGGCTCAGATTTATGTCCTCGACCGCGCTACGGGCCAGCCGCTGACCAAGGTGGAAGAGGTTCCGGTCAAGCCGGCCAATATTCCGAACGAGCCCTATTCGCCGACCCAGCCACGTTCTGTCGGCATGCCGGAGATCGGCGCGCGGACATTGACCGAGGCGGATATGTGGGGCGCCACCCCGTTCGATCAGCTTCTTTGCCGCATTGCCTTCAAGGGCATGCGCTATGAAGGGCTCTATACTGCACCCGGCACGGATGTTTCGCTCAGCTTCCCCGGCTCGCTCGGCGGCATGAACTGGGGTGGCCTTTCGACAGACCCGACGACGAACACCATCTTCGTCAATGACATGCGTCTCGGCCTCTGGATCCAGATGAAGGAAGCCGCACCCACCAAGGCAACGGCAAGCGGTGGCGAAAGCGTCAATACCGGCATGGGCCTCGTGCCGATGAAGGGCACGCCCTATGCCGTCGACAAGAACCGCTTCCTGTCGGCTCTCGGCATTCCGTGCCAGGCTCCGCCCTATGGCACGATGACCGCGATCGACATGAAGACCCAGAAGATCAAGTGGCAGGTGCCGGTCGGCACCGTCCAGGATACGGGTCCGCTCGGCATCAAGATGGGCCTGCCGATCCCGATCGGCATGCCGACGCTTGGCGGCACGCTCACCACTCAGGGCGGTCTCGTCTTCATCGCCGGCACGCAGGATTATTATCTGCGCGCCTTCGACACGGCGACCGGCAGGGAAGTCTGGAAGGCGCGTCTTCCGGTCGGTAGCCAGGGCGGCCCGATGAGCTACAAGTCTCCGAAGACCGGCAAGCAATATGTCGTCATTTCGGCCGGCGGCGCACGCCAGTCTCCCGACCGTGGCGACTATGTGATCGCCTATGCGCTGCCGGATTGATCTTGGCGGCCAGTCACGTTGAAAAAACGAAACCCCGGGGCGTTGCTCCGGGGTTTTTCTTTGCCGCCCAAAAACAAGATGGACCCTTCCGCAGGGAACCTCGTTCTCCGCCTTGCGTTAGCAAAAGGGTCCGCCGGCAACCGCCCTGCCGTTCACCAAGCTTTCACAAGGCGAATTTATGAGCTTGCGCTTGTCCGCCCGTGAACCGATGATGGCGGTATTTCGGAATATGTATATTGTCCGGCGCGCCGGGAAATTTTTTAGAGTTGGAAAGGTTTTGTTGTGAAGGAACACTCTCGAAAGATCACGCCGGTTCTTCTTGCTGGCGGCGCCGGCTCACGGCTCTGGCCGGTATCGCGCGATCAGTTGCCCAAGCAGTTCCAGCCGCTGGTCGGCAATCTTTCGACCTATCAGCAGACGTTGAAGCGGGTGGGCGACAAGGGGCTTTATTCCGAACCGCTGGTGATCACCAACGAGGATTTCCGTTTCTTCGCCCGCCGCCAGGCGGAAGAGATCGATCTGCCGGCGACGGTGGTGCTGGAACCCGCCCGCCGCGACAGCGCCGCCGCCATGGCCGCCGCCGCCGTACTGGCTGAGCGCCGCGAGCCGGGATGCCTGGTTCTGGCGCTTGCCGCCGACCATGTGGTGCTCGATGCTGACAAATTCTCCGACGCCGTCAGGCTTGGCGCCAAAGCTGCCGATCAGGGCAATATCGTCGTCTTCGGCCTGGTGCCGACCGAGCCGCGCACCTCCTATGGTTATATCAAGCCGGGGGAGGCGATCGATGGCGAGCAGGATTTGAGCACCGTCGAGGCCTTTGTGGAAAAGCCGGATGTGAAGACGGCGATTTCCTATCTCGAAAAGGGTTATCTCTGGAACTCCGGCAATTTCCTGTTCCGCTCCGACGTGATGATCGCCGAATTGAAGGCCTTTGCCCCGGAAATCCTTGCAGCGGTGACGCAGGCGGTCGAGCAATATGAGAGCGACCTCGGTTTTGTGCGCCTGCATCAGGCAAGCTTCGAGGCTTCCCCCAAGAACTCCATCGACTATGCGGTGATCGAAAAGACGAAGCGCATGGCGGTGGTGCACGGCCATTTCCGCTGGTCGGATATCGGCAGCTGGGATGCGATCTGGGAGATTGCCGACAAGCGCGGCAATGACAATGCGCTGGAAGGCAACGGCGTCTTCATCGATTCCGAAGGCTGTCTGATCCATTCCACGCAATTGCTGACGACGGTGGTGGGCGCGAAGGATCTCGTGGTGGTGACCACCAAGGATGCGGTTCTGGTGGTGCCGAAAAACCGGGTGCAGGATGTGAAGGGTCTGGTGGAGACGCTGAAGAGCGGCGAACATGCGCCGCATACGCAGACCCACAAGCGGGTATATCAACCCTGGGGTTTCATCGAGCACATGTATGTGGACGAGCGTTACCGGGTCGGCCACATCACGGTTGATCCCGGCCACCGCATCTCGTTCCAGAAACATTATCACCGCTCGGAACACTGGATCGTCGTCAAGGGAACTGCAACCGTGACGATGGGGGACGAGACCCGGCTGCTGACGGAAAACGAGTCGGTCTATATTCCGATCGGCCAGCCGCACCGGCTTGCCAATGAGGGCCAGATTCCGCTCGAACTCGTCGAAATCCAGACCGGCGCCTATATCGGCGAGGATGACGTCATCCGCATCGAGGATGATTACAGACGGCAATAATTTTGGCGAAACGACGTGATGAGGGCGAGGCGGATTATGGTCCGGCTCGCCTTTTCCATTTCAGGAGACAAGCGCGTTCACGCAATGGGCAAAGGCATGGGAGAATATTGCCGCTTCCAGGCCCCGCCGCCAGAACAGCCAGCCGAACAGCAGGCCGGGGATGAAGTTGGCGAGCAGGATCACAATGATCAGCAATGGCCGCGGCTGAGAGGTAATCGCAAACAGAAACGGCAGGTGGCCGGCAGCGAATAGGGCGGCCGCCATGGTGATGGCGGCCCATAACAGGCTTGGCAGAAGCTTTCCTTTGCCCGCCATGCGCCAGAGTGCCCATGCGAAAAGCGACATCAGGCCCCATCGGGTCAGAATCTCCTCCGTAATCCCGCCATAGAGAATCCGGGTCACCAGCGGAACGTTGAAAGCGGTCATTTTTGCCATGGTCACCGCATCCGTCACCGATGGCAGGATCAGGGACGAATAGGCGCTCATCAGCAGACCTACGGCAAGGCCTGCCGCCAATGCGGGTGGCGCCTGCTTTCGCAATATCGGGCGCAGGTTGGCTCCCTGCAGCCAGCTATCGACCAGCGGCGCAGCAAGCCCGGTTCTTACTGCCAGAGCCTGACCGGTGGCCACCGCTGCGACAGTCAGGATCGCCGGTTGGATGAGGATCAGCAGGCGCATCGCGAATGAAAGCTGCGGCCCCGGTGCGAGCTGGTCAAATGACGCCAGCAACAGCGATGCGATACCCGCCAATCCGATGATCAAAAGAACGTGCCAACGCGCCATGGTCTCTTTCGCCTGTTTTCTTCGTCGTGCGTTTCGTAAACGACCGGCATTGCAGGTGGGTTACGCGGCTCTATTCCCTGTGTCGACACCTGTTCCGCGCATCTTTCAGCCGTTTGAAAGGCCTCCCGAGAGCGGTGGTGAGATTCGTATTTTAGGCGGTTGCCTAATCAAAAATCTTCGCATAGGTTCCAACTGCAACGTTTCAGTGAGGGAGGAGACTCATGCGAATGCGTGTTATTTCTGCGGCTTTTCTGGCCAGTGTGATGATTCCGGCGGGTATTGCGGGGGCCACCGATCTTGAGGTGACCCATTGGTGGACATCGGGCGGCGAAGCCGCCGCCGTCGCCGAACTGGCCAAGGCCTTCGACGCTACCGGCAACAAATGGGTGGATGGCGCCATCGCCGGTTCCGGCGGCACGGCACGGCCGATCATGATCAGCCGCATCACCGGCGGCGACCCGATGGGCGCCACCCAGTTCAACCACGGCCGGCAGGCGGAAGAACTGGTGCAGGCGGGCCTGATGCGCGACCTGTCCGACGTTGCCGCCAAGGGCAACTGGAAAGAGGTCATCAAGCCGGCAAGTCTGCTCGACAGCTGCACCATCGACGGCAAGATTTATTGCGCGCCGGTGAATATCCATTCCTGGCAATGGCTCTGGCTTTCCAACGCCGCCTTCAAGAAGGCGGGCGTCGAGGTTCCGAAGAACTGGACGGAATTCGTCGCGGCCGCACCAGCGCTGAAAAAGGCCGGCATCCAGCCGCTTGCCCTTGGCGGTCAGGCTTGGCAGGCCAACGGCCTGTTCGACACTCTGACGCTTTCGATCGGCGGCAAGGATCTCTATCAGAAGGTTTATGGCGATAAGGATGCCGAAGCGGCGGCCGGTCCTGAGATGGCAAAGATTTTCGCTGCTGCCGTCGAAGCGCGCGACATGGCCAAGGGCACCAATGTTCAGGACTGGAACCAGGCCACCAACATGGTCATCACCGGCAAGGCCGGCGGCCAGATCATGGGTGACTGGGCGCAGGGTGAATTCCAGCTGGCCAACCAGAAGGCCGGCACGGATTATTCCTGCCTTCCCGGTCTTGGTCTCAGTGAATACCTCACCACCGGCGGCGATGCCTTCTATTTCCCGGTTCTGAAAGACGAGGCGAAAACCAAGGCGCAGGACGTGCTTGCCGCAACCATCGTTGATCCGAAAACCCAGGTGGCATTCAACCTGAAAAAGGGTTCCCTGCCGATCCGTGGCGACGTGGACCTCAATGCAGCCAATGACTGCATGAAGAAGGGTCTGGCAATTCTGGCCAAGGGCAACGCGCTGACCAGCACCGACCAGCTGATTTCTGCCGATACGCAGAAACAGAAGGAAGACCTGATGGCGGAATTCTTTGCCGGTTCCATGTCGGCGGAAGATGGGCAGAAGCGCTTCGCGGACATTATCGGTTCGGCTGACTGATTGTGATCTCCCGGGAGGGGAGCGGTTCACCGCTCCCCTCCCGAAGCGTCCGCTCCGTGCGATTATCATCAATACGGGCAGGCGTTTCATGCGGTGAGGTTTCTACCTGACCGCTTACTGTAACGTTACAGGAGGAGGTAACATGGCAGGTCAAGCGCGCTCAGGGCGCCCCAACCAGCTCTTTCGCAATCTCAATTCCAAGATTGCCTCCATTCCCATGATTTTGACCGCCATGGTGATCTTCCTCGGCGGAACGATCTGGACGGTCGTTTATTCCTTCACCAATTCCAAGCTTCTGCCGCGGGCGAACTTTATCGGTTTCGATCAATATGAGCGGCTGTGGGCTGCGCCGCGCTGGATCGTTTCCATCCAGAATCTGGCGATCTATGGCATTCTGTCGCTGATCTTCAGCCTCGTCATCGGCTTCGTGCTGGCGGCGCTGATGGACCAGAAGATCCGCTTCGAGAACACCTTCCGCACCATTTTTCTCTATCCTTTCGCACTGTCCTTCATCGTCACCGGCCTTGTCTGGCAATGGCTGCTGAACCCGGAATTCGGCATCCAGTCCGTGGTCCGCTCGATGGGCTGGGAAAGCTTCACCTTCGATCCGCTCTATAATTCTGAGATCGTCATCTATGGCATCTTGATTGCGGCACTCTGGCAGGGCACAGGGCTCGTCATGTGCCTGATGCTGGCGGGTCTTCGCGGCATCGATGAGGATATCTGGAAGGCGGCGCGCGTCGACGGCATTCCGATGTGGAAGACCTATATTCTCATCATCATTCCCATGATGCGGCCGGTCTTCATCACCACGCTCGTCATCATCGCCAGCGGCATCGTCAAGGTTTACGATCTGGTGGTGGCGCAGACCAGCGGCGGGCCGGGCATCGCGTCTGAAGTGCCGGCGAAATATGTCTATGACTACATGTTCCAGGCACAGAACCTGGGGCAGGGCTTTGCCGCCTCGACCATGATGCTTCTCACCGTCGCGATCATCATCATTCCATGGGCCTACCTCGAATTCGGAGGCAAGAAGCGTGGCTAATATCAGCACATTGAACACGGTTGTCGCCGCCAATGATGTGGTTGCCAAGGAACTTTCCGGCCCGCGCGGCAGGAAGCCGAGGAAAACATTTTCCCGCCGCAACATCATTCTTTACGGCACGCTCTTTGTCGCCGCCGCCTATTACCTGCTGCCGCTTTACGTGATGGTCGTGACCTCGCTGAAGGGCATGCCGGAAATCCGCCTCGGCAATATCTTCGCGCCGCCTGTGGAAATCACCTTCGAACCCTGGGTGAAGGCCTGGGCCAATGCCTGCACGGGCTTGAACTGCGACGGGCTTTCGCGCGGCTTCTGGAACTCGGTGCGTATCCTCGTGCCCTCCGTCGTCATCTCCATCATCGTTGCTTCCGTCAGTGGCTACGCCATGGCCAACTGGAAGTTCAAGGGATCGGAACTGTTCTTCTCGATCCTCATCATCGGCGCCTTCATCCCCTACCAGGTGATGATCTATCCGATCGTCATCGTGCTGCGCGAACTGGGCATTTACGGCTCGCTGACCGGCCTCGTGATCGTGCACACCATCTTCGGCATGCCGATCCTGACGCTGCTGTTCCGCAACTATTTCGCCTCGCTGCCGGAGGAGTTGTTCAAGGCGGCGCGTATCGACGGCGCGAACTTCTGGCAGATCTATTTCCGCATCATGCTGCCCATGTCTTTGCCGATCTTCGTCGTTGCGATGATCCTGCAGGTCACCGGCATCTGGAACGACTTCCTGTTCGGCGTGGTGTTCACGCGGCCGGAATATTACCCGATGACGGTGCAGCTCAATAACATCGTCAATTCCGTGCAGGGCGTGAAGGAATACAACGTCAACATGGCCGCCACCCTTTTGACCGGGGCCGTGCCGCTGATCGTCTATTTCGTCTCCGGCAGGCTTTTCGTCCGCGGCATTGCCGCCGGCGCAGTAAAAGGTTGAGCTATATGAATAAAAGCGTTTCCATCCGCGATCTTTCCCTGTCCTTCGGTGCCGTCACCGTGCTGAAAGACCTCAATCTGGATATTTACGACGGCGAATTCCTCGTGCTGCTCGGCTCGTCCGGCTGCGGCAAGTCGACCCTTCTCAATTGTATCGCCGGCCTTCTGGAACCGACCGACGGACAGATCTTCATCAAGGATCGTAACGTCACCTGGGAGGAGCCGAAGGATCGCGGCATCGGCATGGTGTTCCAATCCTATGCGCTTTACCCGCAGATGACGGTGGAAAAGAACCTGTCCTTCGGCCTTCAGGTAGCAAAGGTGCCGAAGGAGGAAATCGACCGGCGCGTGAAACGGGCGGCTGGCATTCTCCAGATCGAGCCGCTGCTGAAACGCAAGCCGGCCGAGCTTTCCGGCGGCCAGCGCCAGCGCGTGGCGATCGGCCGGGCGCTGGTGCGGGATGTGGATGTGTTCCTGTTCGACGAGCCGCTTTCCAACCTCGACGCCAAGCTGCGCTCGGAACTGCGTGTGGAAATCAAGCGGCTGCACCAGTCGCTGAAAAACACCATGATCTATGTGACGCATGACCAGATCGAGGCGCTGACGCTGGCCGACCGCATCGCCATCATGAAAAGCGGCGTCATCCAGCAGCTGGCCGACCCCGTCACCATCTATAACAAGCCGAGGAACCTCTTCGTTGCCGGCTTCATCGGTTCGCCATCGATGAATTTCCTGCGTGGTGAGCTGATCGAGAAGGACGGCAAGGTCGTCTTCACCACCAATGGCGTGACGTTTGCGCTCGATGGTTATCATTCGGATACGCCGCTTGCACCAGGCCGTGCTGTGGTTCTCGGCGTACGCCCGGAACATGTGCGTGTGGACGCCGATATTGTCGGCGGCGAAGTGCATGAGGCGATTGTCGATATCGAGGAGCCGATGGGCGCCGATAATCTGATCTGGCTGAAACATGCCGGGCATACGCTCTCTGTGCGCGTTGGCGGCCACCGGCGGTTTTCGCCGGGCACCAAGGTTCGCCTCGGCCTCGACATGGCCATGGCTTCGCTGTTCGACGCGCAAAGCGAGGAACGGCTTTAGACGCACCAACTATTTCCCCCACACACAATCCCAAGACCCAGCATCTCTATGGAGGAGACAATGACAGAACTCGGTTTCCAGCTTTACAGCGCCCGCAATTTCCAGCCTTTTTCCGATATTCTGAAGAAGCTTTCGACGGCTGGTTACAGGCAGGTTGAAGGTTATGGCGCCATGTACGCCTCTCTGGATGATGCCGGGCTGAAGGGCCTGCGCGCCGAACTCGACGCCAACGGCCTGACCATGCCGACCGGCCATTTCGGCCTCGACCTTCTTGAAGGTGATCCGAAAAGGGCGCTGAATATCGCAAAGGTCCTCGGCGTCGAAGCGATCTATTGCCCTTACCTGATGCCCGACCAGCGCCCGACCGACGTGGCCGGTTGGTTCGCTTTCGGCAAGCGCCTCCAGGAAGCTGGAAAACCCTTCGTGGATGCCGGGCTGACCTTCGGCTGGCACAACCACGATTTCGAATTCAAGGCACTCGGCGACGGCTCTACTCCGCAGGAACAGATACTGGCCGGTGGGCCGGACCTGAAATGGGAAGCGGATATCGCCTGGATCATTCGCGGCAATGCCGATCCGCTCGCCTGGATCGAAAGCTACGGCAAGCGCATCACCGCCGTGCATGTGAAGGACATCGCGCCGGCCGGTGAAAATGCCGACGAAGATGGCTGGGCCGATGTCGGCCATGGTACAGTGGACTGGAAAGGCCTCATCGCGGCGCTGAAGGCGAAATCCGCCACGAAACATTTCGTGGTCGAGCATGACAATCCGAAGGATATCGACCGGCTGATCACCCGCTCGATCGCTTCCTTCAAAACCTACTGAGTTTCAATTTCGGAGTTTCATCATGGCCAGAGATCTTGGCGTCGGCATCATCGGATGCGGCAATATCTCGTCTGCATATTTCTCGCTTGCACCGCTCTTCAAGGGCATCAAGGTGCTGGCCTGCGCCGACCTCAACCGCAACGCGGCGGAGTTGAGGGCAGAAGAATTCGGTGTTGTCGCGCAGTCCATCGACGAGCTGCTCGCCAACAAGGACATTGACGTGGTGGTGAACCTCACCATTCCCGCCGCGCATTTTCCGGTGTCGAAAGCAGCCCTTGAGGCGGGCAAGCACGTCTACTCTGAAAAGCCACTCGTGCTTTCGCTGGAAGAGGGTGAAGAACTGCGGCGTATCGCCCGGGAGAAGAACCTCTCCGTCGGCTGCGCGCCTGATACGTTTCTCGGCGGCGCGCATCAGCTTGCCCGTCAATATATCGATGACGGCAAGGTCGGGCGCATCACGTCGGGCACCTGCCATGTGATGAGCCCCGGCATGGAAATGTGGCACCCCAACCCGGGCTTCTTCTTTCTGAAGGGCGGCGGGCCGATACTCGATCTCGGGCCCTATTACGTCGCCAACCTCATCAACCTCATCGGCCCGGTCAAACGTGTCGGGGCGCTGACCTCGATGGCGAACCCCACCCGTACGGTGACCAGCCAGCCGCTGAATGGCGAGATCATTCCCGTCGAAACACCGACCAACATCCACGCGCTGCTGGAATTCGCGAACGGCGCGACGATCACGCTTTCGGCCAGCTGGGACGTGTGGTCGCATCGCCACGCCAATATGGAGCTTTACGGCACGGAAGGCTCGATCTACGTGCCGGACCCGAACTTCTTCGGCGGTGTGGTGGAAGCGAGCGGTCGTGACAAGAACATCCAGCCGCTGGAAGACTGGGTGCATCCCTTCGGCATCGCCAATCAGGAAAGCCCGAACGGCCCGCGCGCCAACTACCGCACGGCCGGCCTTGCCGATATGGCGATTGCCATTCTGGAGGGCCGCGATGCCCGCTGCTCGCTGGACCGCTCGCTGCACGGCATCGATGTCATGACCTCGATCCTGAAATCCGGGGAGGAAGGCCGTTTCATCGAGATGACGACGACCTGCACTCAGCCGGCCGCACTCGGCATCGAGGAGGCGCAGGCGCTGCTGCGCTGAGCCTGTTTACAATAAAAGGCCCGGCGCACTGTCAGTCCGCCGGGCCTTTCCGCTCAGCCGGCTACGGCGAGCGTCGCGGGTTCATGGAACCTTCAAATTCCAATAAAAAGGCCGAGCCAGCGCGCCACGGTTCTGATCATCCAGATCAGGAAAACGAACGGGGCTATGCCGACCGCCGCGACAAGCCCTGCCGCGGCGACGAAAAGCGCGGTGGTGAGATTGCGCCTGAACCGGTGGCGTTTTGTGTCGAGGGCCTTATCCATGGCGAAGGGCGGCAACCAGCCCGCGAATGGTGAGCGTGACGTAAAGCATGCCCGCCATCGCCATCAGCAGGCCGGCGCCAAGAGAGCTGAGGTTGCTCAGCGAAAACAGGAATGTATCAGCCGCCACCATTGGCAAGACCCTTCAAGAACAGCAAATTCGGCATTGTTCTAGATCGTGCCGGTTTCCCGCTTATGTCCCGTTTGTTTCGTCTTGTTGCTGTCGCGGGGCATTTTCGTGATGGCGCGGCTTGGCTGCATATGCGCAAGGCCCTTCACAATCCCTTCGCTTTGGTTTAAAGCCGCGCCGTATCCGGTCGCAGCCCACCCGGTCAAAACAAGGGATCCCAATTATGAAAACCATCGTCATCTGCTCCGGCGGATTGGACTCCGTTTCGCTTGCGCATAAAATTGCGGCGGAACACGAACTTCTCGCTCTCGTCTCCTTCGATTATGGCCAGCGCCACAGGAAGGAACTGGAATACGCGGCCGATTGCGCCAAACGGCTCGGCGTGCCGCATCATATCATCGATATCCGCCCCATCGGCGCACATCTCACCGGCTCGGCACTGACCGACGATGTGGAGGTGCCGGACGGGCATTATGCGGAAGAGACCATGCGCTCCACCGTGGTGCCGAACCGCAACGCCATCATGCTCACCATCGCCTTTGGCCTTGCCGCAGCACAGCAGGCGGATGCGGTGGCTATTGCCGTGCATGGCGGCGACCATTTCATCTATCCGGATTGCCGGCCGGGCTTCATCGACAGCTTCAACGCCATGCAGGCGCATGCGCTGGAAGGTTATGCCAACGTCAAGCTTTTCGCGCCCTATGTGACCGTCTCCAAAGCCGCGATCGTCACTGATGGGGCAAAATATGGAACGCCGTTTGGGGAAACATGGTCCTGTTACAAGGGCGGCTTGCGCCACTGCGGCCGCTGCGGAACCTGCGTGGAACGGCGCGAGGCCTTCCATCTGGCGGGCGTTGCCGACCCAACGGACTATGAAGACCCGGATTTCTGGGTTGCCGCCACCCATGCCTATGCGGCGCAGGAGGTGCGCTGATGTTCCGCATCACCAAGGAATTTCACTTCTCCGCCTCGCATCAGTTGAAAAGCCTGCCGTCGGATCACCAGTGCAACCGACTGCACGGGCATAATTACATTGTCGAGATAGAGCTTGCGGGCGAAGCACTGAACGAGCACGGTTTCGTGCGCGATTATCACGAGCTTGCACCGCTGAAGCGTTATATCGACGATCATTTCGACCATCGCCATCTGAACGATGTCCTCGGCCATGACCGGGTGACGGCGGAATATCTGGCGAAGCATTTTTATGACTGGTGCAAGGATCGCCTGCCGGAAACCAGCGCCGTGCGGGTGAGTGAAACCGCCAAGACCTGGGCGGAATACCGGCCATGACGGCGGCTGCAGGGATGATTGCAGCCAAGGAAACCACGATCCGCATCAGTGAAATCTTCGGCCCGACCATTCAGGGCGAAGGTCTGCTGATCGGTCTGCCGACTGTTTTCGTGCGAACCGGCGGCTGTGACTATCGCTGTTCCTGGTGTGATACGCTGCACGCGGTCGACAGTGATTATCGCGATACATGGTTGCCAATGACGGTAAACGCGATCTGGCAGGAGGTGCGGCGGCTTTCCGGCGGTGTGCCGCTGACCGTCTCACTGTCAGGCGGTAATCCGGCCATCCAGCCGCTCGGGACTTTGATCGCGAAGGGGCAGGGCGAGGGGTATCGTTTCGCGCTGGAAACGCAGGGCAGTATCGCCAAAGACTGGTTTGCCGATCTTGACCATCTGGTTCTGAGCCCCAAGCCGCCATCAAGCGGCATGGAAACGGACTGGCGGGCTTTCGAGGATTGTCTTGCCGCTGCTGGCGAGGGGCCGCAGGTGGCGCTGAAGATCGTGGTGTTCGATGATGCGGATTATGCCTATGCCAAGGCGGCTTCGGCGCGTTTTCCGCATCTGCCTGTCTATCTCCAGCCCGGCAACCACACTCCGCCGCCGCCCGATGACGACGATGCGCGAGTGGATATCGACGGGGTGATGGACCGGATGTTGTGGCTGGTAGACAAGGTCAGCGAAGACCGCTGGTTTTCGGCCCGCGTGCTACCGCAGCTGCATGTGCTTCTGTGGGGGAACAAGCGCGGGGTGTGAGTTGCAGGCATTTGGCAAAAACATTTCGACGTCATCCTCGCTCTTGAAGCGAGAATCCACACGCCGTTGAAGGACATGGATCCTCGGGTCAAGCCCGAGAATGACGTCGATTGGGCAGGGGGACGTGGAGGAACATCACCCCTCCCTCGCGGCGGCTTCCGCCGCCGCTCTCCTGAACTCAAGCCGAAACGGTCAGCTCGCGCCGTTCCCGATCCGCGACGATCGAGAGATCAAGCACCTTCTGCAGATTGGCTGCGTGACGGAAGTCCGGGTCGGCGATACCGCCTTCCATGACCGCCTTGGCGAACTTCTCGTAGTTCGTCGGCACCGGATCGACATCAATCGTCTTCCAGATCGCCTTCTCCACATCCTCGCCGATGCAGGCGCGCAGGCTGGAATAGTCAGGCGTGTGGATCACTTCCAGCGCGCCTTTGTCGCCATGGATGCGCAGGCGAAGCTCGTTCAGGTGCCCCGTCGCCCAGCGGCTGGCATGGATGACGCCCATGGCGCCGTTTTCAAGCTCGGCGGTCATGGTGAAGCTGTCATTGGCGTCGAGGTCGTAGACGCCAATCTTGTTGCCTTCATATTTGTCGAAGGTCTTCAGCCGCGTGAAGATGCGTTCCACATCGCTGCCCGCGCCATAGGAGGCGAAGTCGAGAATGTGGATGCCGACATCACCCAGCACGCCGTTCGAGCCATGCTTGGTGGAAAGCCGCCATAGCCACTTGCTCTCCGTCATCCAGTCGCCCCAGGCCTTGGAAACGAGCCAGCTCTGGAGATAGGAGGCTTCCAGATGGCGAACCTTGCCGATCTTGCCTGCCAGCACCATCTCACGCGCCGCCTGCAAGGGGGCGACGTTGCGATAGGTGAGGTTGACCATGGCGACGAGGCCGGCCTTTTCGGCGGCATCGGCCATTTCGGCGGCCTTGGCGTAGTTTTCCGCCAGCGGCTTTTCGCAGAAGACATGTTTGCCGGCTGCGAGCAGCTTCAGGCTGGTGGGATGGTGGATGGCGTCCGGCGTGACATTCGCCGCCGCATCGAATTCACCCCAGGCGATTGCATCGTCCAGCGAGGTGAAGGAGAGCGGGATATTGTGGCGCAGCGCAAAGCCCCGCACCACCACATCGTCCACATCCACCGCCGCGACCAGTTCAACGCCGGGGATTTCAGAGAAATATGTGGCATGGTTGTTGGCCATGCCGCCGGTTCCGAGAATGAGAAGTCTCATGGCTGTTTACCTGTAACCTGCTTCGCCTGCCTTGTGCAGCTTGGGGCCGCGTTCTTCGATGGGCTCCAGCGCCTTGTCGACGGGAACATTGGGGGCGTCGTGAATGCTCTTGAGTGCGCCAACGGGATTATAGGCCCATTTCACCGAGTTGCTGATGACCTTCTGGACATTGGCGTCGTGATAGGTGGGGTACGTCTCGTGGCCGGGGCGGAAATAGAAGATATTGCCCGCGCCGCGACGCCAGGTGAGGCCGGAACGGAAGACCTCGCCGCCCTGGAACCAGGAGATGAACACGGTTTCCAGCGGCTCCGGCACGGAAAACTGCTCGCCGTACATTTCCTCGTTTTCCAACTCGAAATGCTCAGGCAGACCGGCGGCAATCGGGTGGCGCGGATTGATGGTCCACAGACGCTCGCGTTCGCCCGCCTCACGCCATTTCAGCGCGCAGGGCGTGCCCATCAGTCGCTTGAACGGCTTGGAGAAGTGGCCGGAATGCAGGACGATGAGGCCCATGCCTTCCCAGACGCGTTTGGCGACGCGCTCGACGATCTCGTCCTGCACCGCGCCATGGTCCTTGTGGCCCCACCAGACCAGCACGTCGGTCTTGTCGAGGCGCTCCTGCGAAAGGCCGTGCTCCGGCTCCTGCAGCGTGGCGGTGGTGGCATTGATCTCAGGGTTCTGGTTCAGCGCGTCGGCAATGGTGTTGTGCATGCCGTTCGGATAGATCGAACGCACCGTCTCATTGATGTGTTCGTGGATATTTTCGCCCCATACAACGGTGTTGATGGTCATTGTCATGCTCCTCGGTGAAAGCCGGGACCTTGGGTGATCCCGGCGAAAGTTGAATGTTCAGGCCGCACCCCGGGCGGGGTTGCGGGAAAGCGCCCGGCCTTCGGCATCGAAACGGTGGATCTGCGCCGCATCCGGCACAATGGCGATACGTTCGCCGGCCGTGCGGCCGGTGACGCCTTCCTCGCGAACGACGACGGGTTCACCGGCGCCGATCTCGACATAGATGTAGCTGTCCGATCCGAGCATTTCCGAATGCACGATCTCGCCGCTCCAGCCGCTGCCGTCGGTGGCGATGGTGATGTGTTCGGGGCGGATGCCGATCGTCTTGGCGCCTTCCGTCTCGGCATATTTGCCTGACAGGAAGTTCATTTTCGGCGAGCCGATAAAGCCGGCGACGAAGGTGTTGACCGGGCTTTCGTAAAGCTCCAGCGGCGTGCCGATCTGCTCGACACGGCCGTCGCGCAATACGCAGATGCGGTCGGCGAGCGTCATTGCTTCCACCTGGTCATGGGTGACGTAGATCATCGTCGTGTCATGCATCGAGCGGTGCAGCTTGGCGATTTCGAGACGGGTTGCGACACGCAGCGCCGCATCGAGGTTGGAAAGCGGCTCGTCGAACAGAAACACCTTCGGATCGCGCACGATGGCGCGGCCGATGGCGACACGCTGGCGCTGGCCGCCGGAAAGCTGCTTCGGCAGGCGCTCCAGATAGGGCGTGAGTTGCAGCATCTCGGCCGCCGCTTCCACGCGCTTGCGGCGCTGCTCCTTGTCCGCGCCTGAGAGTTTCATGCCGAAGGCCATGTTTTCGAACACGGTCATATGCGGATAAAGCGCATAGGACTGGAAGACCATGGCGACACCGCGCTTGGCGGGCGGCAGGCGGTTCACCGTCTCGCTGTCAAAGGAGAGCGTGCCTCCGGAAATTTCCTCCAGCCCGCAGATGAGGCGCAGCAGAGTGGACTTGCCGCAGCCGGAAGGACCGACGAAGACCATGAACTCGCCGGAGCGAATTTCCATGTCGATGCCCTTGATGACATCGAAGGCGCCGAAGGATTTGCGAAGATTGCGCAGTTGAATGGTGGTCATGAGATTTCTCCTAGCCTTTGACGCCGCCGGCGGTGAGGCCGGAGATGATGCGTCGCTGGAAGATCAGAACGAGGACGACGAGCGGTGCGGTGACGATGACGGACGCGGCCATGATCGTTCCCCACGGGATTTCGAACTGAGAGCCGCCCGACAGGAGCGCGATGGCGACAGGAACCGTGCGCTGCTCGTTCGATGAGGTGAAGGTGAGCGCGAAGAGGAACTCGTTCCATGCCGCGATGAAGGCGAGAAGCCCTGTCGTCACGAGTGCCGGCCACATCAGCGGCATGAACACCTGGGTGATGATGACCCATGGTGTCGCGCCATCGACGATCGCCGCTTCCTCGATCTCGATTGGCAGGTCGCGCATGAAGGTTGTCAGCACCCAGACCGTGAAGGGCAGGGTGAAGATCATGTAGGAAAAGATCAGCGCGAGCGGTGTGTTGAAGATACCCGCCCAACGGATCAGTTCGAACAGGCCGGCGAGAACGGCGATCTGCGGGAACATCGAAACCGACAGGATGGTGAGAAGCAGCAGCGCGCGGCCCCGGAAGCGGACGCGGGCGAGAGCATAGGATGCCGTTACCGCAAGGAACAGCGACAGCACGACGACGGAAGATGCAACGAACAGCGAATTGCCGAGATTGCGCAGGAAAGTGCCGTTACCGATGACGAAGCTGTAATTGGCCAACGAGAAGTCACGCGGCCAATAATTGACCTGGAACAGCGCCGAACCGGACTTCAGGCTCGTCAGGATCGCATAATAGAACGGGAATACCGAGATCACCATGATGATGGCGATCAGCGCATAAAAAGCGGTGGTTTTCAGGATGCTTGGCAGGGTCATCGCGCGGCTCCATCGGTGTTGACGCGCCCGAGCCACATGTAGATGACCGTGATCGAGGCGATGATGAGGAACAGCATGGTGGAGGCGGCGGCACCATAGGAGAACTTGTCGAAATCGAACAGGTTCTCACGCGCCAGCACCGACATGGTGCGGGTCTGGGCATTATTCGGTGTCAGGATATAGATGAGGTCGAAAACGCGCATCGCATCCAGCATGCGGAAGATGACGGCGACCATCAGCGCCGGCCGGATCATCGGCAGGGTGACGCGGAAGAATACCTTGACAGGATGGATGCCATCCACCTTGGCCGCCTCATACATGTCCTTCGGCACCATCTGCAGGCCGGCGAGGATGAGCAGCGCCATGAAAGGCGTGGTCTTCCAGATATCGACGATCAGCACGGCGACCATGGCCGTTTCAGGATTGGCGGTCCAGGCGATCTTGTTGGAGATCAGGCCGAGATTGAGGAACAGGTCGTTCAATATGCCGAACTGGTCGTTCAGCATCCATGCCCACATCTGCGCCGAAACGATGGTGGGAATGGCCCACGGCACGAGGATTGCGGCGCGCACGAGGCCGCGCCCCTTGAACTCGGCATTCAGCACCAGCGCGACGATAAGGCCGAGCACGGTTTCGAGGCTGACGGAGAGAATTGTGAACTTCAGCGTGTTGAGAACGGCGCCCCACCAGGCGGGATCGGCGAGCAGGCCACGATAGATGGTGCGGCCGCTGCTGAGCGTGATCCAGGTGAGGTAGTTCTTGAGGCCGACGAATTGCGCACCATCGAGATTGGTGAGCGAAGCGTCGGTGAGGCTGAACCAGACGGTGCGCACCAGCGGCCAGCCCGCCACCAGCGCCAGCACCAGAAATGTGGGGGCAAGAAACAGCCAGGCGGATTTCAGGCGTTCCGACTGCAGATCGGAGCCGGTGCCGGATGCCGCGACCGGTCTTTGAAGGGCGATGTCGTTCATGGGGATATCTCGCGGTTGGGGCGCGGGAAACGGCCAGGCGAGGCCGCCTCCCGCGCGGGCCGGATTACCAGCCGTTGCCTTTGAGATCGGTCAGTTCAACCTCGAGAAGTTCGAGATTTTCAGCCGCCGTGCCGTTGCCGGAGAGCGTGTTGTGCACCGCACCCCAGAACTTGGCCGAAACCTCGTTATATTTCACCTTGGCGGAGGCGGATGGACGCGGAACGGCGGTCTGGAAGATCGGTTTCCATGTCGGCATGAAAGGCTGGGCCGCCGCGACATCCTTGTCATCGTAAAGCGAAGCGATCGTCGGCATGTTGGAGAGCTGGATCGCGCGCAGCTTCTGGGTGTCTTTCGAAGCCAGGAACTTCACCAGCTGGATGGCCGCTTCCTTGTCGTCGGAATATTTCGAGACGGCGAGGTTCCAGCCGCCGAGCGTCGAGGCAGGGGCTTCGCCTTCCGTACCTGCCGGCAGCGGCGTGACGCCGAACTTGCCCTTGATTGCGCTGTCGGCGCCGTTACCCAGTGCATAGGCATAGGGCCAGTTACGCATGAAGACGGAATTGCCCGTCTGCCAGACGCCGCGGGCTTCCTCTTCCTTGTAAGCGAGCACGCCCTGCGGTGCGATGGTGCCGACCCAGCCCTTGGCGGTTTCGATGGCGGCTGCGGCCTTTTCGTTGTTGACGGAGATATCGCCATTGCTTTCGACGATATGGCCACCGCCGGCGGACGCGATCCATTCCAGCGCGTTGCAGGTCAGGCCCTCATAGGCGCTGCCCTGGAAGACGAAGCCCCAGAGGTCCTTTTGACCCGCTTCGCGCTCTTTGTCCTGAATTTCCTTGGCGGTCTCGCTCAGTTCCTTCCAGGTCTTCGGCGGCTGCTTGCCGTATTTGTCCAGAAGGTCCTTGCGATAAAACAGCGCCGGCGCGTCGGTGAACATCGGCATGGCAACGAGCTTGCCGTCAACCGTCTGCGAAGCGACGATGGAGGGGAAATGATCGCCGATGACGTCCTTCGTCGCTTCGGTCAGGTCCACGAACTGGTCGGAGAGCTGCGGCGCCCAGATCACGTCTGTCTGGTAGACATCGACATCTTTGTTGCCGGCCGCAAGCCACAGCCGGTACTGGCTGAACTGTTCGCTTGAAGAAGACGGCATAGTGACGAGATTGACCTTGTGGCCGGTCTCTTTTTCAAAAGCGGCGATCCGTTCGCGGAAGAACGCGACGTTTTTACCGGTCGAATTGGCGGCGATGGAAAGCTCGGCCGCCTCAGCCGTAACGGCGGCGGAAAACGCGACTCCGCACAGGAACAAAGTCTTCATGGAAATATTCATTGTCAAACTCCTCCGTTGACGCTTTCGATTGTCCTCAAAATTGAAAGCGCTTTTGACTGACGTGAGGCTCTCAAAAGCCGAGCAATCTGTCAATACTCTTTCTAATCCCCCGGAAATTGGCTGTTTTCGTCTGCAATTTTTCGGCGTTTGCCATTCGCAATGATCAACTGTAAGGTTTCAGGTGGGAGAAAATTGAAATCGTTTTCAATTTTTGTCGGCTTGAAAAATCCGCGGCGGCAACGCATGCAGGGGCAAATTGGCAAAAAACATGAAGCTCAAGGAATTCGCAGAAAAGGTCGGGCTGTCGCCCACCACCGTCAGCCGGGCGCTTGGCGGCTACCCCGAGGTGCGTGAAGAGACGCGCCAGCGGGTGATGGAGGCTGCGCTGAAATACGGCTACCGGCCGAATGCCAACGCTGTCCGGCTGGCAACGGGCAGGGCCGGCGCCATCGGCGTCGTCATGGGTCGTTCGGGTGGTGGGCATTTCTTTTCGGAGTTCATGGGTGGCATGGCGACCCGCCTGGAACGGGAAGAGACCGACATCCTCGTCAGCGTCACCGTCGATAATAATCTCGATGAGGAACTGGCGATTTTCAGTCGGCTGGCGGCCAGCGGCCGGGTGGACGGTATCATCGTGCATTCGCCGCGCCCGGAGGATGAGCGCATCGCGCTGCTCAACCGGCTGGGTGTGCCCTTCATCGTGCATGGCCGCTCAAAGACACCCTTTGAACATGCCTGGCTCGATATCGACAACCACGATGTGACCTATCGCCCGACGACCCATTTTCTGGAGCGCGGCCATCGGCGCATCGCCCTCATCAATGGCCCGGTGGGCCGCACCTTCGTACAGGATCGCGAGCAGGGTTTCCGCGATGCGCTGGCAACCCACGGTATAGTGCCCGATCCGCGTTTCATGATGAACGAGCACTTCAGTGAGGAGACGGCCTTCCGCTTCGCCCGCTCGCTTCTGGAGCAGACGCCGCGCCCCACGGCCTTTGTGGCGGGTGCGATGATGACGGCGCAGGGTGTCTATCGCGCCGCCACCCAGATGGGGCTGGTGATCGGCAAGGATGTCTCCGTCATCGCCCATGACGACGTGTTTCCTTACCTCACGCCGGAAAGCATGATGCCGCCGCTTTCCACCACCCGCTCGTCCATGCGCATGGCGGGCATGCGGGTGACGGACCTTATTTTGCAGATCATCGGCGGCCGCCCGGTCCGTGAGGTCCAGGAATTGTGGCCGGTGGAACTGATCTTGCGGGAATCGGTCGGCCCGGCCTGAGCTTCTCGCCATAGCTCACTGATTCCACTCCATTTTGTGAACGTCAGTTGATAACGTTCGCCTTTCGTCATCTATACGTTAATCCCTTCTCATGTATAATCGGAACAGTCACGGGTATATGGAACAGGCCCCGTGCCGGCGCGTTGGAGGGATGCGTCGAAGGAGGATGACGGATGTTTGAATTTTTAAAGCCGCAACAGCAGACTGTGATCGACGATGTCGAGGCCACCGGCACCTATGCCGATGCGCTTCTCAACGTTCCGAGCCCGGAACTTAACCGTTCGACCGCCCGCGAGCATGGTCATGAAGCCCATTCCCGCGATTATTGCGAAAACCGCGATATTTCCCGCAGCGCGCTCGGCTTCGCCTGAGCTGTCGCAAAAACCTTCCTAAAATACGGAACGGACCTGCCGTCCCCGCGTTTTCCTGTACGACCCGCAGGGCGGCGCAATCGGACCGAAGGGACTTGGCCGGCATTGACCGGTGGGCGAATTGGGTGTTGCGCCGCCTGAATGGCGACGGCGCGAACGCGTTGTCCCGATAGATCAAAACGTAGCCGGTGTCCGCTTCGGGCGAGGCGCGTTCATATCAGGAGGCCGCGATGTCAATAGTTCCCGTCGAACCCCATCCCGAACCGCCGATGCCAGTGCCGCCGCAGCCGGAGATTCCGCCGGTCGAGGAACCGGAGCCCGACTGGTTGCCCGATGAGGTGCCGACGCCCAATCCCGACGAAAACGACGAGCCGCCGAAGGTGCTTTAAGAACCCCGCGTCTGTGGCGTCTCGAATTTCTTGCTGACAAAAGTCGAGCCTTCCAGTCCGAAACGCCAGGGATAGTCCATTGCACGGCTGATACCGATGCGCCTGCCGCTGGTGATGGCGGAGGCTTCTTTCGGCAGCCGCAGGAAAAACGGCGGCACATTCAGCGGCGCACCGTCCATATCCCCGGTAATTGCCAGCGCCTGACAGAGCTTGCCCGGGCCCGAGCAGAGAAGTTTCAGCTTGTCAGTTCCCCGTCGCAGTTTCATCATGTCTATACCGGTCAGCGGCTCGATGGCGCGCAGAAGCACGGCGGAGCCGGGAGCGCAGACGAAGTTGGCGCACCAGTGGATGCCATAGGACCGGTAGACGTAGAGATGGCCGGCCGGGCCGAACATCGCCCTGTTGCGCGGGGTCTGCCCGTTGAAACTGTGGGATGCCGGGTCGTCCGGATGATAGGCTTCCGTTTCCACGATGATGCCGCCGGTATTGCCGATGCGGAATTCCGCGCCGATGAGGGCGCGGGCCACGTCCACCGCATCACGCAGGAAGAAACTCTCCTGCATTTCCAGACCAAAGGCCTCATCCATCCGGAACCCCTTCCGCTCTGCCGTCGTTGTGAATTCAGGTTCTAACCGTTTTCCAGCATCGGATTCGTACCGGTGCTTTCCAAGCCGGAGGGCATGTCATGCAACTTTCGACGACCTATGTAAAACGCAATAACGGGGTTATCTCCGTCGAGTTCGTCGGCAGCGACGGTGATCAGGTCTCGGTTCGCCTCGCCGACGGTCTGGAAGGGATCGACGATGTGGAGGCGATCAGGCGGGCGAGTGCGGTGATGGGGCAGTTGACCGCCTTCGGAACGCGCCACGGCGTGGATGCGCCCGCGCAATTCTCCGCCCTCGGCACACAGGATGAGACCCCGCACGGGATTGCCAGCGCCCGCACATCGAAGGACCGCGACATTCTGGAGGAGGAACTGGAAGAGGGGCTGGAAGACAGCTTTCCGGCGAGCGACCCCGTCTCGGCGACGGTTACGTCGATCGCCTCCCGAAAGGGAGGGCTGTGATAGTGACCGATCGTAAGGTCGTTCTCGTCACCGGTGCCGGCTACGGTATTGTGCGGACTGCCGCACGTCACCTGTCTGCGGCGAGTTTCGCGCTTGGGCTGCCTGGACGCGACCAGCATCATCGGCATCACGGGCTTGTGTCCCTATGATTAACGAAAGGGTAACGTCTGTTCACGAGACTTTGTCCATGGGCGAGGTTGCCGTGTTGTGGCCACCTTCGGTAGTTAAGCGTCAGCCGGAAAGGCGGGCAAATCAGGCGGGTAGAACGATCCATGGGCATGCAGGCATTGCTGGATTTCGCGGTTGCGGGGTTGCGGCAAAAGGTTAGGACAGGGGCAAGAATGGCTGCGGTCGTCGCGATCGGCGGCACCCTTGCCGCGTGTACCTCGATGGGCCTCGACAGCGTCAAGAAGGACCCTCCGAAGCTGTCATCGAAGATGATGGCGCAGATGTCGGCCAAGAGCATGCGCCCGGAAAGCCCGGTCCTCGTTCGCATCTTCAAGCAGGAGAGCGAGCTTGAGGTCTGGAAGATCGACAAGACCGGAAATTACGCCCTGCTCAAGACCTATCCCATGTGCCGTTGGTCCGGAAAGCTCGGCCCGAAGATGAAAACGGGCGACCGGCAGGCGCCGGAAGGTTTTTATCATGTCTCGGCCGGCATGCTTAACCCGAACTCGCAATATTACGTCTCCTTCAATCTCGGTTATCCCAACCGGCTGGAATCGGCGCTCGGTTACACGGGTGAAGCGCTGATGGTGCATGGCGCCTGCTCTTCTTCCGGTTGCTACGCCATGACCGATGCCCAGGTGGGCGAGATTTACGCCATCGTTGCGCGTGCGCTGCAGGGCGGGCAGGACCGTTTCCAAGTGCAGGCCTATCCCTTCCGCATGAGTGCAAGGAACATGGTGGCGCATCGGGACGATCCCAACATGCCGTTCTGGAAGACGCTGAAGGAAGGCTACGACTATTTCGAGGTGACCCGCCGCCAGCCCAAGGTCTCCGTTTGCGGCCGCCGCTATGTTTTCAACAGTGAATTTGCCGAAGGTGAGCCTGCCGATCCGCTGGCGGCCTGCCCGCCGGCCATCAACCAGCAGGATCCGCAGGTGGCGTCGAAGCTGGCGGAAGAGCAACAAAAATTTGCCGCCGCGATGAGCGAGGGAACTTCCGCCCCGCTCAGCGCGTATGTAGACGGCGGCATGCATCCGAGCTTCCGGGCCATTCTGAAATCGAGCGGCGCCAAAGTCATGGCCTCGCAGGTTTCCGGCACGAAGTACCCTATCAGCCGCCCGGAGGCGGCGCTGGCAGATCCCTTTGCCAGCGTGAGATGACGTAAATGAGGTTTTTCAATTGAACGAGACGATGACGACCCGGCGGGGTTTCCTGCTTGGAGCAGGTGGACTGGCGCTTGCCGGCCTTGCGGGCTGCAACACAACGGCGCGTGAGGCCACGAGGCCCGCACCGCCCGCCGATGACCCGATGTATGCCCTGATGTACGGCCCCAAGCCGGACGAGCAGTTTCCGCTGCCGGAAATTCCCTATAAGCGTATTCCGCGCCAGTTCCTGCGGCAGATGGTGGCGAACCCGACCGGCGAGCGTCCCGGCGTGATCGTCGTCGATACCGCCAATCATTTCCTTTATCTCACCTATGAAGACGGTCAGGCCATGCGTTATGGCGTCGGTCTCGGCCGTGCCGGTTTCGAATGGGCCGGTCGTGGCGTCATCCAGTACAAGCGGCAATGGCCGCGCTGGACGCCGCCCGACGAGATGATCGCCCGTCAGCCGGAACTGGAGCCCTATAGCAGCCGCAATGGTGGCATGGAGCCGGGCCTCAAGAACCCGCTCGGTGCGCGCGCGCTCTATATCTTCAAGGATGGCAAGGACACGATCTACCGCCTGCATGGCTCGCCGGAATGGTGGACCATCGGCAAGTCGGTCTCGTCCGGCTGCGTGCGCCTGCTGAACCAGGATATCATCGACCTTTATAACCGCGTGCCGGATAGGACGCCGATCGTGGTGACGGCGCTCGGCCCGGCGCAGCAGGGCGTGCCGATCGGCCAGGAAGGCGTGCCCGTGGCGCAATATGGCAATGGCGTCATCGGCGACGGCCTGTCGCAACCGGCACAGGCTTATTGATCGTAAAAGCTTCACCCGCGGGCAGCTGCGCCCGTGGGTGATGCCGGCTCAGGGCCCGGCATGAGGTGAGGAGATATTATCTTCCTTCGCCATTGCCATCATGCAACCCGGCGCGCCTCTTCCCGGCCGCCGGCAATTTCCATATCCAGCCGGAAGCGTGACACCAGTGCGCGCAGCTTTGCGGTTTCCGCGGCAAGCGTTGTCGAGGCGGCGATGGATTGTTGCACCATGGCCGCATTCTGCTGGGTGGCGTGATCCATGGAATTCACCGCTGCGTTGATTTCGGCCAAACCGGTCGATTGTTCGGTGGCCGATGTCGCGATGGCGTTCATATGGCGGTCGATGCCGGCGATGCGTTCGCCGATATCCTTCAGTGCGGTGCCGGTATCGAGAACCAGTTGCACGCCGCTTTCCACTTCTGCGGATGACTGGCGGATATGGTCACGGATTTCGCTTGCGGCTTTTGCAGAGCGCTGGGCGAGATCGCGCACTTCCTGCGCCACCACGGCAAAGCCCTTGCCGGTCTCGCCGGCGCGGGCGGCCTCCACCCCGGCATTCAGCGCCAGAAGATTGGTCTGGAAGGCGATTTCGTCGATGACGCCGATGATGCCGGTGATCTGCCGCGATGAGGCCTCGATGCGGCGCATCGCTTCCTCGGCATGGCTCACCACTTCCACCGATTTCAGGGCGCTCTGGTTGGCGTCGGTGGCGGCGAGCCGCGCTTCGGCGGCGCGCTTGTTGGCATTCGATACGTTGACGGTGATTTCATCGAGCGCGGCCGCGGTCTGCTCAAGGGAAGCGGCCTGATTTTCCGTGCGGCGGGAAAGATCGCCCGCGCCGGCTGCGATGTCCTGGCTGCTGCCGTCGATCGTCCCGATACCGCTGGAAATGGCGAAGAGCGTTTCGCCCAGTTGCCGGACCGAGCTGTTGAAATCGTGGCGAAGGGCCTCGAATTGCGGAGCGAAGGCATCATCAAGCTGGAAGGCCAGATCGCCGGATGCGAGCCGCTTGAGGCCGGCCGCGAGACCGGAGGTTGCGATGCGCAGCCTTTCGGAGGCCTCCTCTTCTGCGTGCCGTCGGGTTGCTTCCTGATCGACTTCCGCCTGCCGGCGGGCCGCTGCCGCCTGTTCTTCGAGCGCCCTGTTGGCGATGGCCGCCTGCCGGAAAATCTCGACCGCGCCGGACATGGAGCCAATTTCGTCCTTGCGGTCGATGCTGGAGGGCAGCTGTGATGTATCGCCGCCCGCCAGCGCTTCCATATTCTTCGACAATTGCAGGATGGGACGGATAATCGATTTGCGGGTGAGGAGGAAAAGCCCGGCCGAGAAAAGTGCCGCGAGAACCAGAAGCCCCTTCAAGGTGAGGTTAATCGCCGCCTTGGTCTTTTCGCTTTCAGCCGATGCGGCGTCGGAGAGCGCCTGAATCTGGTCGCCCGCCGTTTCCATCGCTTTTTCAAGCGCGGAGAATTGCCGCATGAATTCCGGCATCAGCTTGATGGCCTCTTCCGGGCTGGAGCCGGCAAGGCCGACCACCGCATTGGCCGCATCCATATAGGCGAGAAGCGGCTTTTCGACGCCGTCTATGACGGTTTTGACGTTGGTGCCGGCCGACAAAGACCTGTTTGCCTCGATCATCTCACGGAAACTCGCTTCGTGTTCGGCAAGGTCGGCCTTAACGGCCTTGAGGTCGAGACCCATCCTGGCATCAGCCGAAAGAATGGCGGCCAGCACGTCGGACCGCAGCGCGTCATGCATCATGTCCGCCTGCATGTGGTTGCGAAGCACATCGGCTGAAAGCGCCACATATTCGCTGTTTCGGTTGAGCTTCTCCGTCGCCCATATGCCGACGCCGGCGGCGCTGCCGGTGATGGAAAAGATTGCAATGCTTGCCAATATTATCTTTTTCTGAATCGATGCCATCGGAGCGTTCCCGCGTTGTAATTTATACTTCCGGAAAATAATAGAACATGCTTAATAAATGATCTATTTTCGCTTCGGGTTTGATAAAAGCAAAAAAGGCTGCAATTTGTATTGCAGCCTTTTCTTTATTAGCAGTTTATACTTTTCAGTGCGCGCGCTTGAGCGCCTCGCCGAGGATCGAAACAATATCGTCGAAATGGGATTTTTCGGCGATCAGCGGCGGTGAAAGGGCGATGATATCGCCGGTGACGCGGATGAGCAGGCCGCGCTCGAAACAATCCACGAAGACATCATAGGCGCGAGCGCCGGCGGCACCGTCGCGCGACTGCAACTCGATGCCGGCGATGAAGCCGATGGTGCGGATGTCGATGACATTGGGCAGGCCCTTCAGGGAGTGGATGGCGTCGTGCCAGACATCCTGCAATTCCGCGGCGCGGGTGAAGAGGCCTTCATCGCGGTAGATATCGAGGGTCGCAATGCCGGCGGCGCAGGCGACCGGATGGCCGGAATAGGTGTAGCCGTGGAACAGCTCGATCTGGTTTTCAGGCCCATGCATCAGCGCGTCATGCACCTTGCGGCTGGTGAAGACCGCGCCCATGGGGATTGCGCCGTTGGTCAGGCCCTTGGCGGTGGTAACGATATCCGGCGTAACACCGAAATAGTTGCTGGCGAAGGAAGAGCCCATGCGGCCGAAACCGGTAATGACCTCATCGAAGATCAGCAGGATGCCGTGTTTGTCGCAGATCGCGCGCAGGCGCTCCAGATAACCCTTCGGCGGCACCAGCACGCCGGTGGAGCCGGCCACGGGTTCGACGATACAGGCGGCGATGGTTTCCGCGCCATGCAGGGCGACCAGACGTTCCAGATCGTCGGCAAGTTCCGCACCGTGCTCGGGCTGGCCCTTCACGAAGCTGTTCCTGGCAAGGTCATGGGTATGGCGCAGGTGATCGGCGGGGATCTGCGGGAAGACGCGACGATTGTTAACGAGGCCGCCGACGGAGATGCCGCCGAAACCGACGCCGTGATAACCGCGCTCGCGGCCGATCAGGCGGCTGCGGGTGCCCTGGCCGATGGCGCGCTGATAGGCGATGGCGATCTTCAGCGCCGTATCGACCGATTCCGAACCCGAGCCGGTGTAGAACACGCGGTCGAGCTTGCCGCCTTCCGGGCCGGGAGCGATTTCCGCCAGACGTTCGGCAAATTCAAACGCGACGGGATGGCCCATCTGGAAGGAGGGGGCGTAATCCATGGTCGAGAGCTGATGCTTGACGGCGGAGGCGATCTGCTGGCGCCCGTGGCCGGCATTGACACACCACAGGCCTGCCGTGCCGTCGAGTACCTGGCGGCCATCGGTGCTGGTGTAATACATGCCCTCGGCGCTCGCCAGCAGGCGGGGATTGGCCTTGAACTGCCGGTTGGCGGTAAACGGCATCCAGTAGCTGTCGAGCGAGGTGGAATTGGATCGGCTGGGGTTGTCCATAACGGGTCTCCTGTTCGTTGACGGTGATTGAAAGCTATTTTATCGACTGAACAAGCCCTTTTCTCTCTGTGGCCAAGCCATTGAAAATGCTATAGGTGTGAAGGCAGATTTTCGATATTTCGAACAAGGGCAACGGGGGCTCGGGTATGTCGGTGGATATAGGCGGGCGTTTGCGGCATTTGCGGCTGCGCCACAATATTTCCCAGCGGGAACTGGCAAGACGTGCCGGTGTTACCAATTCGACCATTTCACTGATCGAGAGCAACACCTCCAACCCGTCCGTCGGCGCGCTGAAGCGCATTCTCGACGGCATACCGATCGGCCTTGCCGAGTTTTTCGCCTTCGAGCCGGAAACCAGCCGCAAGGCCTTTTACCGGGCAGACGAGCTGGTTGAAATCGGCAAGGGGCCGATCTCCTTCCGGCAAGTGGGCGAGAATGTTTTCGGCCGCAGCCTGCAGATCCTGAAGGAATGTTACCAGCCGGGCGCCGACACCGGCAAGGTGCCACTGGTTCACGATGGCGAGGAGGGTGGCATCATCCTCTCCGGGCGTCTGGAAGTGACGGTGGATGAGGAGAGGCGGGTGCTCGGCCCGGGGGATGCCTATTATTTCGAAAGCGGCAGGCCGCACCGCTTCCGCTGTGTCGGTCCCGTGCCCTGCGAGGTCATCAGCGCCTGCACCCCGCCAACCTTCTGATTCCTGCGGATTTAGCGCTTTCTGCCGCTCGGAAAATGGACCGGATGGGGTGGGAAGCGAAAATTCGACCGCCAGCTCTACCATTTTTGCGTAGCTGCCATGAGCAAAACGCACTGTCACGCCACTATTTGGCCGTGTTTGCGCCTTCCTTGCGATTTTTCCATCGCTTTTTATTGGCGCAGCGATAATGGCGGGTAAAAAAATCCCGGCCAATATGTCAAATTTTATATGCATTGCCACAATCTTGCTGCGACGCAAAAAACTTTAATAGTCTGCCATTGGCACGACTCTTCTTGGCGTTCCTGTCTCATCTCCTCAAGTCATAAGAAACACATAAGAAAAGACTGTCGACGCTGCAAAACCCAATACATGCGGCGGCGACACCCATGCTCTCAACACATGGCCACCGGCGCATTTGTTGCTTTTTTATGCAACCGTTAATATTGCCCCGGCGTTGATCGGCCGCTGGCGCAAGAAATCGCATAGACGGTTATGGGCAATGTGCCTTACAAAAAATCCATTAGCATCAAATTCCGAACACAGACTTGTTATCTCTTTTAGACGGAAAGACGCGCCTCCGGGCACCGACCAATCGCAAAACATAAATGGAGTTCTCTCTATGAAGTCCGCGACCCAATCGGCTGAACAGACACTCAGCAGCTCCGAAGATTTCGATGTCAGCTTCCCTATCGGGGGCATCGCAAAACGTAGCTTCGATATGACGTCTGCTGCGCTTGCGCTGCTCATCTTCAGCCCGATATTCCTGTTGATCGCCGTGCTGGTGAAACTTTCCGATCCCGGTCCGATCTTTTATGGTCACCGGCGTGTGGGACATAATGGCCGTTATTTCCATTGCCTGAAATTCAGGACGATGGCGATGAATGGCGATGAGATTTTGCGGCAGTATCTTGCCGCCAATCCGGAAGCCGCCGAGGAATGGCGCGCGACCCGCAAGCTCAAGAACGATCCTCGTGTCACGGCCGTCGGCGCCGTGCTGCGCAAGCTCTCCCTCGACGAACTGCCGCAGCTTCTCAACATCATCCGCGGCGAAATGAGCGTGGTTGGTCCGCGCCCTGTCGTCGACGAGGAGCTGAGCTATTATGAAAGCGCTGCCGCTTATTATCTCAGCACCCGCCCTGGCCTGACCGGCCTGTGGCAGATCAGCGGCCGCAACGACGTATCCTACAAGACCCGCGTGGCTTTCGACACTCAATATGTGCAGAACTGGTCGATGCGGCAGGATGTTTTCATCATAGTCAAGACCATTCCCGCCGTGTGCCTTTCACGCGGAAGCTACTGAAAACCGATATTGAGTTCGGCTTTATCGATCTTCGTTTCTCGACACGCACCCCGACCGGGATCCCAAGTCCGGTCTTCGGGTGCGTCATTGGTGCTAATCATACCGGCCGCTATTTGCGGCGCTGTGCGACCGGCCTTGTCCGGTTGCGCTACGGCCTGACCGCCTGTGCGGCGGTCAGCTAACAGGGAGTTTCCCGATGAACGGCCTTTTTGCCGCCCACCGCCCGTTTGTGGCCCTCGTTCTTGCCGCTTCCGTTGCCTTTGCCGCGCCTTTGTCCGCAATGGCGGCGGAAGGCTCCCAATATAAGCTCGGCACTGCCGACAAGCTGCGTATCCGCGTTGCCGAGTGGCAGCCGGCCGATGGCAGCATTCGCAACTGGGATGTGATCAACGGCGATTATTCCGTCGGCCCCTCGGGCGCGCTGTCCCTGCCTTTCATCGGCCAGCTCGATGTTGCCGGCAAGACGCCCGCCGAGGTCGGAGAGGCGATCGGAGCCCAGCTTCAGAGCAAGTTCGCCCTTCGCAACCTGCCTTCGGCTTCCGTCGAGATCGCCCAGTTCAGGCCGATCTTCCTGAGCGGTGATGTGCAGACGCCGGGTGAATATCCCTATGCTGCCAATCTCACCGTACTGAAAGCCGTCAGCCTTGCCGGTGGCCTGCGTCGCTCGGATGCCGGGCAGCGTTTTGCCCGCGACTTCATCAACGCGCGCGGCGATGCCGCCGTTTACGACAACCAGCGGGCAAGGCTGCTTGCCCGCCAGGCGCGGCTGATCGCCGAGGTCAAGGGTGACACGGCCATCGCCAAGACGCCCGAAATGGAAAAGATTGCCGAGATCGACGTGCTGCTGGCCAGCGAAAGTGCACTGATGAAATCGCGCACCGAGCGTTACACCCTGCAGCTCAAGGCGCTGACCGACCTGCATGCGCTTTTGCAGAGCGAAGTCGAGTCTCTAAAAAAGAAATCCGAAACGCAGAACCGTCAGCTCCAGCTTGCCAATGAGGATCGCGACCGCGTCAACCGGCTGAACGAGCAGGGGCTTGCGCTGTCGCAGCGGCGTATTTCCGCGGAAGAACGTGCGGCCGAGGTGGAATCCAACCTGCTCGATATCGACACGCAGTCGCTGCGCGCCAAGCAGGATATCAACAAGGCGACGCAGGACGAGATCAACCTGCGCAACGATTGGGTGGCGCAGCGTTCCAAGGAATTGCAGGACACCGAAGCGGAACTCGACAAGCTCAATCTGCAGCTGACCACCAGCCGCGAATTGATGTCGGAAGCGCTGGCGCAATCAGCCGAAGCGATCCGTTTTGATCCCTCGGGCAAATCCGCCACGATCAGTTATGTCGTGGTGCGTGAGGAAAACGGCAAGCCGAAAGAGCTGAAGGTGGACGAAAACGCCATGCTCCAGCCCGGCGACGTCATCAAGGTCTCGTCTGAAATCCTGATGCAGTGAGGTTTCAATGCGGATCGCCAAATCGGCGCTGATCGATCTCGAACGCAACGAGATCTACGGAATGGCGGCGATTGCGCTGTCATTCTTCGTTTTCGCCTATTCGTCGCGTTTCGGGCAGATCTCGGTTCTGGCCTATTATGGTATGTGGCTGCCGCTGGTGGTGGTTGATTATCGTCGCGTGCTCGGCAATTATCCGCGTTATCTCTGGATATTCGCCTTCGGCATTTTGACCGTGCTGTCGAGTTTTTGGTCGGAAGCGGTCTCGGTGACGATGCGTGCGTCGATCCAGTATCTGACGCATATCGCCTGCGCGCTGATCGCCATGCGGGTCATCTCCATCCGCACGCTGACGCGCGGCGCGCTGATCGGCATTATCCTCGTTCTGCTCTATTCGCTGCTGTTCGGCATCTATCTTTTCGATGCGCTGGACGGCACCTATAGTTTCGTCGGTGCTTTTTCATCGAAGAACCAGCTCGGCTTCTACGCCTCGCTCGGCGTCATTTTTGCCGCCGCCTCGGTGCTGATCCTCAAGCAAAGGGGCATCTGGATGCCGGTCGCCGGCGTCACGGGGCTGTTATCGGCCTATAGTCTTGTGGCGTCGCAATCGGCAACATCCGCCATCACCACGGCGGCGGTGGTGGCCCTTATCATCGGTTTCATACCCATCGGTATGCTCTCGCCGGCAAACCGCAAGATGATGTTTTTCGCGCTCGGCGGTCTCGGCGCATTGCTGGCCGTCGCCTCGCTGCAATTCGGCCTGCTCGATGCCATTCTCGGCATTTTCGGCAAGGATTCGACGCTGACCGGCCGCACCTATCTCTGGCAGCAGGGCATCGAGGCGGCAAAACAGACGCCCATCCTCGGTGTCGGTTATCAGGGGTTCTGGGTCGCCGGTTTTGCCGATGCCGAACGCCTGTGGAACGATTTCTTCATTACCGGCCGCACGGGCTTCCATTTCCATAACACCTATATCGAAACCGTGGTGGAAAACGGCTTCGTTGGCATGCTCCTGCTTGCCATGGTGCTTTACGGAACGCTGCTCGGGCATCTGCGCTCGGTGCTGATGCGAAGGAGCGATCCGCAGGGCGTCATCCTGTTTGCGATCTGTGCGCTGTTCGTGGTGCGCTCCTTCGTGGAGATCGACATCATCTTCCCCTACCAGATCGGCTCGTTCCTGCTTTATTTCGCGGCCGGGAAACTGTGCCTTCCGGCCAGATATGCGCAGGGCCGCATGGGGCTGTCCGGGGTTCGTGACGGGTTCTCCCACCGCCATTCCGGCCTTGAGCTGGAAGCCAGCCAGCCCAAATCATTGGGCTGAAAGGCCGGGCGGCGGAGGCGAGGGTGCTTCCGTTGCTTATCCTATAGGTAATCCGCCGATACATGCGGGCTGGCGTGGATGAAGCTCCATATGTCCTTGCTGACCGCGACGATATCGGCGATCGATTTTTCAAGGTGCTCGATTTCCTTCTCGTCCATGCGTTCGACCTTGCCGTAACGCACCTGGCTGTCGTCCTCCACCAGCCGCATCAGTTGCGTACTGGCGATTTCGCCTTTTTCATCGAAGGAATAGATGCAGTGATTGTATTTGTTGCGCGTCCTGGCTTCCTTCTTCAGCCGCGCCATGATGGAGAGGATGGTCTTGCGGTCCTTCGCATCGGTGGAAGGAAGCTTCGCCAGGCGCTCGATCAAATCCATGCGCGCCCGCGTGGTGTTGAGCGTCAGGAACACGACGATGGCCGCTTCCTTCTCCACTTTCAGGAGATGGACGATCAGATAGATCATCAGGCTTTCGGTGTTGGTCCACACGTAATTCAGCCTGCCGACCAGCAGCAATACATCCGACATCGCCGCCATGCCGCTTCTCCCGCCCCGACGAAATATAGTGATATTATATGCCGACCAGCGCGGGAATGACAGTGTACGTCACTGTTATTTCTTCATCTTTCCTTGAAGGCGCGCGACATGCTGTCGGAAATCGGTTTGGTCAGATATTCGAAGAAAGTGCGCTCCGAGGTCTGGATGAGAACGTCGGCCGGCATGCCAGGCACGGGGTGGAAATTATGCACCTTGGCGATTTCCTCGTCGGGGATCTGCACACGCACGATGTAGACATCCTTGACCTGAAGCCCGGCATTTTCCTCGATACTGTCGGCCGAAACGTAAAAGACCTTGCCGTTCAGAACCGGCGTGGTGCGGCGGTTGAGCGCGGAGAGGCGGATCGCGGCGGTCTGGCCCTCATGAAGCTGGTCGATGGAGGTTCTGAGCACCTGCGCTTCCAGAATCAGCGGCACATGGGCCGGCAGGAGTTCCATGATCGGCTTGCCTGTCGTGATGACGCCGCCCGGCGTGTGGTAATAGGCGCGCACCACCGTGCCGTTGACGGGGGAACGGATGACGGTGCGTTCCAGCACTTCGGCTGCACCGCGTACCTGTTCGCGCACGCTGTCGAGATCGGATTCGGCGGTTTCCAGCGCATCGAGCGCGGCCTGCTTGTTGGCGTTAACGGCGATGATCGCTTCCTGCCGGAACTTGGCGATTTCCGCCTCGCTCTGGTTCATTTCGCCGCTCAGGCGGGCGATGTCGCCCATCGCGTCGGCAATGGCGCGTTCCAGTGCCAGCATGTCCGTCTTGCGGATGACGCCATCCTTGGCGAGCCGCTCCTTGGAATCGCGCTCCTGTGTCAGAAGCGCCAGCTGGCGGTCGAAGGACTGCTTTTGCCCGTCATAGCCATTATAGCGGAACTCCAGCGACCTGATGTTTTTGTCGATCAGGTTCAGCTGCTCTTCCAGTTTGACGAGCTTGCTGTGGAACACGATGTTCTGGCTCTGGATGATGGCGTTGATGTCCGGGTCGCCGGCCTCCTTCATGACGATGTCAGGCACCTTGAAGCTTTTTGCGCCCTGGGCTTCGGCCCGCAGGCGGGTCACGATGGTTTCGAGGCGAAGCCGTCTCAGCTGCAGCATGCGCTCATTGGCAAGTGCCGTCGTCTTGTCTAGCGTCAGGAGAACGTCGCCCACCTTGACCGTGTCGCCTTCGCTCACCATCATTTCCTTGATGATGCCGCCTTCCAGATGCTGCACGACCTTGTTGTTACCGGTGGCGACGAAGCTGCCTTGGGCGATGATGGCGGAAGAGAGCGGTGCGGTGCCCGCCCAATATCCGAAACCGCCGAAGGAGGCGAGCAGCACGGCAAGACCGATCGAGCTATGCAGACGAATGGAGCGCGGCACCTCGCTGTACCATTCCAGCTGGCCCTGGGGTTTGATTTCGGCAATGGCGTTTTTCTTCTTGAACATGACGAACCTCAACCCTCGATCTGTGGCGACTGGTTGGCCGGGCGGCCATTACCGGAAAGCGCTTTCAGCACCTCCAGCCTTTCGCCGAACATGGCGACGGATCCGTCCTTCAGCACCATGATCTTGTCGACGCATTGCAAAAGGGCGGGCCGCTGGGTGATGGTGACGGTGGTGATGCCCTGTTTCTTGGCGTGCAACAGCGCCTTGGCCAGCGCCTGTTCGCCGTGTGTATCCAGATTGGAATTTGGCTCGTCCAGCACCACGAATTTGGGATCGCCGAAAAAGGCGCGGGCTAGCGCGATACGCTGTTTCTGGCCGCCGGAAAGCGGCGCGCCGTCGGCGGCGACCACGGTTTCATACCCCTGCGGAAAACCGGCGATCAACTCATGCACGTCGGCCAGCACTGCAGCCTCGTAAATCTGCCGGTCTTCGACATCGTCGCGCATGCGGCAGATATTGGCCTTGATGGTGCCGGGGAAAAGCTGCACGTCCTGCGGCAGGTAACCGATGCTTTCACCGAACTGCCGCTGGTCCCAGTTGCGCAGATCCATGAGGTCGAGACGGACATTGCCTGAGGTGGGCAGGATGGAACCGACCAGCATCTTGCCGAGCGTCGTCTTGCCGGAACCGGAATTACCGATGATGGCGAGCGATTCCCCCTTTTTCAGCGAAAAGGAGATGCCGTTCAAGATCACCTTCTTCTGCGGCGGCGGCACGAAGAGGATACGCTCCACATCGAGGCGCCCTTCCGGATTGGGCAGGCGCAGGCGGGGGAAGTTGAGCGGCGAATTGATGAGAAGCTGCTTGATGCGGCCATAGGCGGCGGCGGATTTGTTGAACTGGTGCCAGCCTTCGATCGCACCTTCGATGGGGGCGAGCGCGCGGCCGGAAATGATGGAGGCGGCGATGACCATGCCGCCGGTCAACTCGCCGGAAAGCGACAGATGCGCGCCCCAGCCGAGCAAGGCCACCTGGGTTATCATGCGCGCCGCCTTGGAGACGCCGGAAAACATGATGTTGCGATCCTGCGCCGCGACATGCGATTTCAGCGACCCTGCGGTTTCGCGGCCCCACATCTTCACCGCTTCCGGGATCATGGCGAGCGCATTGATGATCTGCGAATTGCGCGACATGGAATCGAGATGGAAATTGGCGCGGCTGAGATAACCGGAAGCTTCGGAGAACTGCCGTGCGGTGAAGCGCTGGTTCAGCCAGGCAATGGTGAACAGCACGACACAGCAGACCATGATGATGATGCCGAGATGCGGATGGACAAGATAAACCACCACGATGAAAAGCGGCATCAGCGGCGCATCGAGAAAGGCAATGAGCGTGCCGGAGGTGAGGAAGGAGCGCAATTGCTGCAAATCCTGCAAGGTCTGGTAGTCCTTGCCGCTGCCATGCAGGGAGGCGCGGGCGGCGGCGGAAAGGATCGGTGCGCCGAGCTGCACCTCAAGTTCGACCGCGGTGCGCATCAGGATGAAGCGGCGGATGGCGTCCATGAAGGCCTGCAGCAGGACCGCGCCAAGAACCGCGACCGTCAGCATCACCAGCGTATCCATCGAGCGGCTGGTCAGCACCCGGTCCGATATCTGGAACAGATAAAGCGGTATGGCGAGCAGCAGGATGTTGATGGCGACGGTGAACAGCATCACCACCACCATGTTGCGCCGCACGGCCGCGATGCCCTTGGCGAGGCTGGCGGCGAAGTTGATCGGTTCGCTGCGCTTGTGGAAGCCGCTCTGGTTCCCACCACCGCCGCCGCCACCGCCGCCATTGTCTGACGGTTCCCTGCCGTTGCCGCCGCCGCCCGTCACGGGCCGGCGTTCATTTTCACGGATCGGCCCGTCATTATTGTCGATGGTCTTGGTGAAGGGCAGATCGGGTGTGGCTTTCAGCTCCGCATTGTCGATCTTGGCTTTCGGTTCCGGCGGGGCCGGCCTTTCCTGCGGTGCGCTGCGCAATTGCGGGGTGGCCTCGGGGGAAGCCTGCAGCGTGGGCTGCGGCGGTGCAGGCATGATCGGTGCGGGCATGGGGGAGGGTGTTTCTGCTTTTGCCGTCTGTTCGGCGCCGGATAATTGGCGCAGGTTTTCGACGGCTTCATTGATGGCTGAAATACAGGCATCCGTCAGCTTGCTGTCTTCCGCGTCCTGATCCAGCGGCAAATCCAGTGAGCGTCCATCGGCAATGGTTTTTCTTGAAATATGATCCATTTTATATCGGTCCCCTCGGTGATCTTGCGGTGTTTGCCGTTTTGGTTGCGGCGGGGCGCGTTCTTGTAGTTTTCCCCGCTCGCCAAAACCTATGCGGTGACCGCCTGCATGACGTCGGATGAATGGGCGTTCGACCATGACAGGTCGTGACCGGCATTGATGACGCCATCGGATTCGTTCTCGATGGTGGCGGGATCGTCGTGAAGAAAGGCGATGACCTCATTCGCCAATTGGCCTTGCTGCGCCGGTTGCGACGTGTCGTTTTCGATAATGCCGCCCTGGATCAGGATGGCGTCGGAATAAACGCCGCCGGCGACATAGGTGGTGGAGCCGAAGCTGTCGTAATCGACGATCTGCGCCAAGTTGACGACGGCGTTGCTGCCGGTGTCGATATGGACGGTGGCGTCCTCGTTGTTTTCCAGAACCTTGGCGGCGGCCTGTGTCACGTCGTCGGAATCGCCCAGCACGCTCACCTGCTTGATGATGCTGACATCGTAAAGATTGCCGGTGATATAGAGGACGTTCAGCCCCTCATAGCCGGCGAAATTGACGTCATGGGCAAGCGCATCCGGCATGTTGGGATCGCGCTCATTGATCGCGTTCACCGTCTGCGTCATGTAGTCCGGCATGGTTTCGAAACGGTCGTTGCCGCCGACATTGTGAATGGCGGCATCGTTCCACAACAGGTTGTTGCCGGACTGGATGGTGGCGCCTTCCGGCGCATCGGGATTGGCACGCACCCAGTCATTGTCGTAAAGCACGGCGATCTGGCTGATGATGTTCATGTCCAGCACATTGCCGCCGATGATGATCAGATCGTATTGCATGCCGATGCCGAGGAAATTCGCAATGTTGAGCGCGGCATTGCCGCCCGTCAGCAGGCTGACGGTCGCTCCCGAGGTGGTGATCGTCATCGTGTCGTTGTCGCTGACGAACTGGTATTGCTCGATCCAGTGCACGAAAGAAACGTCGCCTTCCAGCACGCTGACGCGCCAGCCGGTGGGGAATATCGGCGGCTCACCGTTTTCCTGGCTGCTGTTCTCCGTGTTTTCTGCGCCCGGATAGACGCTGCGCTCGAAGCTGGCGATATTGAAGGCTGCCGTTACCGCCTGGTCCTCGGACTGTGTGAAAACGGAGTCGATCTCGTCCCGGTCGCTATAGATATAGGCCTGGGTGATCGCGTCGATCTGGTGATAATCGCCCATGACGGCGGTAACCGAGGTCATGACACCGGTATTGACCAGCGTGGCGATGTTGGCGACGACATTGGCGCCTGCGGCCACATCGAGGCTATTGCCGGCCGGGCTGTCCTCGTGCAGCGAAACATCGCTCTTTTCCGGCTCTTCCGCCGGCTTGGCGATACCGCGATCAGGCATGTAGTCGTCGAGTATCGGTTTTTCGCTGGCTATCGAGCCGTTGATGTAGAGCCCGTCAATGTCGTTGCCGGCCAGAACGAAATCCTGATCCGCACCGGTGCCGAGCGACGTCACGTCGTTTTCGCGGGCATGGTCGATATAGTCATGCGCGGACTTGGCGAGCGCCTGCAGGGCGTCGTAACTGTCGGTGCGCTGGAAAACGGCAAAGGGCGTGAAGACGGCCGCTTCATTGTAGAACTCGACGGTGCGTTCGGTGACGAAGCTCGTATCGCGGCCCGCATAGGGGCCGTCCGTCATGTTCAGATAGTCGTCGTCCTGGAGAATGTTGACCTGCGCGACATGGGCGATGACCGAACCGGGACCGGGGTGAACCACCAGTTCATATTCCTCCTCGAAGGAAAGACGGCCGGGAAAACGGAAATGGGCTGCGGAAATATCGACCGGGATGGCATTTGCAAGCTGCTGCATGTCGTATTCGACAGCGCGGGCGAAATGCGGCCGGATATAGTCAAAATCATAATAGCCGGCGTGGTATTTGACACCGGGGTCGTAGTCCTCGAGCGGAACGTCGTAGTTCTTGTCGAGCAGCTTTGCCGCTTCATCGTCCGGCAGACGGTCCGGATCGGATTGCGCCGGGCCTTCGGTATAATTGGTTCTCAGACGCGCTTCTTCGATCACCGTGTCGAACAGGCCGATGAAATGCGCGATCATGTCCGAAATCTTGTCGATATGCATCGGAGGTCCCTCCCTGATCATCGCGGCAGAGCCTGGAGGCTGCGGACGGCGCACGTCTCAGAGGCGGCGCTTCGTTTTTACGCAGACCCGGTCCTTCAACCGCGAACTGCACCGGCGGGTGCCGGTGCAGCTCTTTTCGTCAAGAGGTGGGTATCAGGAGTGATCCTCACCGACATCAGACACATGCGAGTTACCGCCTGTGATCGTGACATCAACTGCGTTGGAGAGCATGTTGGCGCCCTGCACCAGTTCCAGATGGAAGCCGGAATTTGCCAGGATTGCCGATGCGTCCGCAGTGCTGGTGCCTGCTGCATCGTCGCCGGCCTTGAGGTCCCAACCCTTGCCGTCGATGCCTTCGGCGCCAAAGGCGTCGCCTGCATTGGCGCTCAGGTGGTTTTCAGCGCCACCGTTCTGCATCTTGATGTCATAGGCCTCATCCTGATCCGCCAGGTGGTTGGCCTGCACCATGCTGAAGCCGGTGTCGTTGCCGTCGCCATTCAGCGAGCCGTTGAGGATATTGTCGACATCGAGAGTGAAGGAGAAGTCGTCACCCAGATTGAAGGTGAGATCTCCGCCGGCGATGCCGAGATTGCCGACATCCTTGACGCCCGTGATGTTGCCGAAGTCGTCATCTGACTTGTAGAAACTGTCCGCGGAGTTGAAGCTGTCGGAGGTCGTCGTGGTCTTGGTGGAGGTGTCGTTGTCGGAATAGTTGGACGTCTTTGTGTCCGTATCCGTGATTGTTTTCACATTGGTGTCGTTGTCGCTGTACGACTTGCTTTCATAGCTCCAGTCGTAATCGACCTTGATATCGGTGTTGGTTTCGGTGCTGGTCTTGGTGGTCGTGTCGTTGTCGCTATAGGACTTGCTGTCATAGCTCCAGTCATAGTCGTTGTCGCGATTGTCGCCGTTATTGGCCTCAACATCGATCTTGGCGTCAACATCCACATTGGTGCTGTTGTCGCTGTTGTCGTTGTTGCGGTTTTCGCCATTCGCGGTGCCGACGTTGCTGTCTTCCACCTTGGCGTCATTGGTCGACGTGTTGGCGAAACCATCGGAAAGCGCGCCGATCTTGGTGATCTCGTCGCCGGATGACTTTGGATCATAACCCATTTCATTTCCTCCGAAAAAGCTCGGAGCAGCTTTCGAAATCCCTCTCATCTCAAACGGGATTTTTTCGCGCTTGCCCCGGATAGCATGAAGATTGATGTTTGCAGATGCACTCGGTACGCATCATCTGCGGTTCGGTATTGGCCCGTGATCGGGCTCTTTTCGTTCAGCCCTTGTGCGCTACTCGGTAAAAAAGGCGCACAAATCCGTTCCTCGCTCCAACGGGGGAGCGCGGTGGCTTCGTCTTTTCGCTTGCATGTTTTCTTGAAAAGGGACCGGCGTTTTTCAAACACACGTCAAGGCCGGAGATATCTTTCCATCGGCCGCCGTTCAGCGACGGTCAGACTGTGCCGCAGAAAAATTGCGCTTCCTAGATATCAATTCGGGCTAAACATATCGGCGTTTTCGTCCAAATATATGTGCCGCGGGGGCCGTTCCGCGGTCTTTTTCATCCCGTTTGGCCGTAAATGAAGCTCGCTTGGGCTGGAAAAAGCTGTTTTTTGAAAAACATGGTTTATTTCGGTCGGAAAGGGTCTTTATCCCGAAAAGGAACAGCTTCAAGCCTGGTTCGCCGGCGAGCTATGTAAAGAGATATCAACTAAAAGTTATATTTTCCCGGATTGCAAAACCATAGCGAAACCTTTTCCGATGTCTTTGTTTTTGCAGCGCTTACCGGATGAATGATTCTATCCCGTCGTAACCTATTTTGTATGTCAATTGTAAAAAATAACCCGTTTGGGCCATTTATTTACACAGCTTTTCGTATTAGCTTTCCTGAATTAACGGGTGATTAATGATAATTGACATGGCCTGAGACGGGGAATTTCCCCCACGTATTGAGGGGAAAGATACCCGGCGGACGAAAGACTGCACAACCAAAAGAAAGTAATGCGTAAGCGCTTTAGGGAGGCGTCAATGTTCATGGGAACGTCAGATTATACAGCAAAACAAAAAAACACCGTTGCTCCTATAAATGGAACTTTATTGGTCATTGCGGATCCGGACCTGTTTTCCGAGTGCCTCATGGAGGCGCTGGGCAAAAAGTTCCCAACATTCGCGGTGGTCAACATAACGTCGTCGGCCGAGATCGACGATGATTACGGTAATAATGTCCGCCTGGTGTTGCCTTACCGGATGTCGGGCGAGCGACTTCACACCGTTCTTTCGGAGGTTCGGGAAAAACATCCCGATGCGCCGATCGCGCTCGTCGTCGAAACCATCGATAAATTCGAGGAGCCGCTGAAGCGGCTGGTGGGCATGCGCGTCATCGATGGCGTGCTGCCGCTCAACCTCAGGCTCGATGTCTTCATGGCGGCCGTGGATCTGCTTATGAAGGGCGGAGAACATTTTCCAGCCGCTCTTCTCGGCAAGCTCACGCCTTATTCACCGTCGGTCAACGGCAAGAGCGTTCAAAACAATGCCGTGATCGCCAACCGTGCCGATGCCCTGGCCGCAGGCCGGGGTGAGGCAGCGACGCTGACGACACGCGAGGTGCAAATCCTCGACCTGCTGTGCAAGGGAACGCAAAACAAGATCATCGCTGATCGGCTGCATCTGTCCGAGAACACCGTCAAGGTTCACGTTCGCAACATCTATAAGAAAATGAACGTGCGCAACCGCACGGAGGCGGCTTCGCGCTTCTTCCACAAGGATGAAGACGCGACCTTCTCCGGCGGCTGGAAGAACTGAGCGTCAGGGCGGCAAGAGCCGTCCGGACGCCAGTTCCCTCCGGTGTTTCTGCTGGAGGCTCAGGGCCTCAGGAAGCAGCGGGATTTCTGCCCGAATCCGCTCGGTGAGCAGATATAGGGAGAAGAGCCGGAATAGGACTGCCGCGATACAGCGGGCGTACCCGAGGCATCGGCAACAAGCGTAACGGCCGCGTTGCCCGTTTTTTGATAACCGTAGGACGTCTTCGCCGGAGCAACCCGGTTCTTGATCGTCGTCGTGTTTGCCGACGCGGTCTTGATGAGAACGGCGTCTTCGACCACGGAGCATGAAGCCGTCGCGAAAGTGAAAGTCAAAAGCGCGCCGGCAACGAGCGCGAGACGACAATGGCGGGCTGTTTTGCCGCCGCGGGAATAAGGCATTTCATTCGTCATGTGTGTCCCCTGAAATCGACTGTCTGTCGCATCTCGCCGGGCGGTTTTGTCCCGGTGGACCGAGCCTTACAAAACCAGGATAGTCCCGACTGGTTGAGCGAAGCTTGCGCTAATGCTCAATAAGAAAGGCATAATGGTGGCATAGTTAAAAAGTATTAAATCAAGAGGCTATTTTGAGTAATTTTGGGTAATCAATTGTAATATTTTGATAAAATGAAGTTGACCTGCCTTCTGCTACGCCTATCATGAAAGTTGAAATTTATCGAACTGAAATATCAAACCTCCAGAAGAAGTAAAAACCGGAGGATGATATTCAAGATATCGCACAATCGGAAGTTTGATCTAGTTTAGTTGAATCAGCCATGCTGATTCCTCATGGGGAGGAGTGTGTAATGCGTAATTTCGTTCCCAACGAGCACGACAACGGCGTCACCATCTACTCCGAATGGAGACCTGGTCAACGCGTTCTCGTCAACGGCGGTGCCGGTTTTCTGGGCTCGCATCTTTGCGAGCGCCTGCTGAGCAGCGGTCACGAGGTTATCTGTCTCGACGACCTTTCGACCGGACGTACGGCGAATGTGGCGCATTTGCGGGACAATAAACGGTTTCTGCTGGTCGAGCACGACGTGCGCAAGCCCTATGACATCGATGTCTCGCTGATCTTCAACTTCGCCTCGCCGGCTTCGCCGCCCGATTATCAGCGCGATCCCGTCGGTACGTTGCTGACCAATGTGTTGGGTGCGGTCAACGTGCTGGAAGTGGCCCGCAGATGCGGGGCGACGGTAGTGCAATCCTCGACATCGGAAGTCTATGGCGATCCGAACGTCAATCCGCAGCCGGAAACCTATCTGGGCAATGTAAATACAATCGGGCCGCGAGCTTGTTACGATGAGGGCAAACGCAGCGCCGAAACGCTGTTCTTCGATTATCACCGCTGCCACGACGTCGATATCAAGGTGGGACGCATTTTCAACACCTATGGGCCGCGTATGCGTCCCGATGACGGGCGCGTGGTTTCGAACTTCATCGTCCAGGCGCTGAAAGGCACCGACATCACCATTTATGGCGATGGCAGCCAGACCCGCTCCTTCTGCTATGTCGACGACCTGATCGACGGCTTCCTGCGGTTTTCGGCCAAGCCGAAAGATTGCACCGGACCGATCAATCTCGGCAACCCGACAGAAATTCCGGTGCGGCAGCTCGCCGATATCGTCATCCGCATGACGGGTTCCCGGTCGCGCATCGTGCACCTGCCGGCGGCTATCGACGATCCGCAGCAGCGTCGCCCCGATATTTCACGGGCAAAGGAGCTGCTGAGATGGCAGCCGCGCGTACCACTCGAAATCGGCTTGGAAAAAACCATCGTCTATTTCGATGCGCTGCTGGCCGGCAGGAATGTGGTGGAGGCCGTATGAGATGCCCCGCACAATCCTCGTCACGGGCGGGGCCGGATTCATAGGCAGCCACATCTGCAAGGCGCTGGCGCAATCCGGTTTCAAGCCCATTGCTTACGACAATCTCTCGACCGGTCATGCGGATTCCGTCCGCTGGGGGCCCTTTATCGAGGGCGACATTCTCGATCGTGGCCTCCTGGGGGCCACGCTGAAGGAATTTTCGCCGGCCTTCGTCATCCATTGCGCCGCCAACGCCTATGTCGGCGAATCCGTTGAGGATCCGCGCAAATATTACCGCAACAATGTCGGCGGCAGCCTGGCGTTGCTGGATGCCTGTCTCGACCAGAATATCGGCGGGCTGGTATTTTCCTCCAGCTGCGCCACCTACGGCGTGCCGCCGCAATTACCGATCCGCGAGGAAACGGCGCAGATGCCGGTCAATCCTTACGGGCGCACCAAGCTCATCTTCGAAATGGCGCTTGATGATTATGCCGCTGCCTATGGCCTGCGTTTCGTGGCGCTGCGTTATTTCAATGCCGCCGGCGCCGATCCGGACGGCGAACTTTGCGAGCGGCACGAGCCTGAAACCCATCTGATCCCGCGCGCGCTGATGGCCGCCGCCGCACGGCTGCCGCAACTCGATGTCTTCGGAGCGGATTACGACACCAGCGACGGCACCTGCATTCGCGACTATATCCATGTCAGCGATCTCGCCGATGCCCATGTGGCCGCCGTCAACTATCTTGCCGAAGGCGGGGAGACGCTGCGCGTCAATCTCGGTTCCGGCCACGGCACGTCGGTCGGCGATATCCTCCGGGCGATCCACCGGGTAACGGGGCAGGAGGTGCCGGTGCATTTCGGTGCAAGGCGCGCCGGCGATCCGCCCGCCCTTTTTGCCGATATAAGGCGGGCGGAAGAGACGCTCGGCTTTATTCCGAAGCGTTCGGATATCGACACGATCATCCGCACGGCCGGTCCCGGCTTCGGACTGGAGGTGCGGTCATGAAAGCCCGTTCCACCCATTCCGTTCCATCGGCCCGCGCGGTTGCAATCACCGACGATCTGCGTATGCAACCGGTTTTCACCGGCTGGAACCGCATGGCCTATCGTCTCGGCATCGGCGGCTGGCTGGTGACGCTCGCCTATTTCTGGATCTGGTGGCTCGATCGCGATCGCGTCATCGACTGGCCTTATTACACCGTCGTCACGATAACCTTGGCGTGGATCACGCTTCTGCCGTCCTATTTCATCTTCATCTTCCTGAACGCGAAGGTGGTCGATCCGCAGTCGCCTCTGCCGAAGGGCCGGGTGGCGATGGTCGTCACCAAGGCGCCATCGGAACCCTTTGCCGTGGTGCGCAAGACGCTGCTGGCCATGCTGGAGCAGGACGGTCTGGAATTCGATGTCTGGCTGGCGGATGAGGCTCCGGATGAGCAAACGCTGAAATGGTGCGGCGCGCACGGCGTTTTTGTTTCCACCCGGCAGGGCGTCGCGGAATATCACCGCAAGACCTGGCCGCGGCGCACACGCTGCAAGGAAGGCAATCTCGCCTATTTCTACGATCATTACGGTTACGAGCGTTATGATTTCGTCGCCCAGTTCGATGCCGATCATGTGCCGGAACCGGATTATCTGCGCGAGATCATGCGTCCCTTTACCGATCCGAAGGTGGGCTATGTCTCGGCCCCGAGCATCTGCGATGCCAATGCCGGTGAAAGCTGGGCCGCGCGCGGCAGGCTTTATGCCGAGGCAAGCCTGCATGGCGCGCTGCAGCTGGGCTATAATAATGGCTGGGCGCCGCTCTGCATCGGCTCGCATTACGCCGTGCGCACGAAAGCCCTGCGGGAAGTGGGCGGTCTTGGGCCGGAGCTTGCCGAGGATCATTCCACCACGCTGTTGATGAATGCCGGCGGCTGGCGCGGTGTCCATGCGGCCAATGCCATTGCGCATGGCGACGGGCCGGTGACCTTTGCCGATCTCATCGTGCAGGAGTTTCAGTGGTCGCGCAGCCTGATGACCATTCTGCTGCAATATTCACGGCATTACGTGCCGAAGCTGCCGCCGCTGCTGAAGTTCCAGTTCCTGTTTTCGCAGCTCTGGTATCCGCTGTTTTCCGGCTTCATGGCACTGATGTTCGTGCTTCCCGCCATCGCGCTCATAAGCGGTCATGTCCTCGTCAATGCATCCTATCCGGTGTTTCTGGCGCATTTCATGCCGATTTCGCTGATCATGATCGTGTTCGCATTCTTCTGGCGGGCCACGGGCGCGTTCCGCCCGCATGATGCCAAGCTCTTTGGCTGGGAAGCCATGGTGTTTCTGTTCCTGCGCTGGCCCTGGTCGCTGATGGGCGTGCTGGCGGCGATACGCGACACGATCCGTGGCGATTTCGTCGATTTCCGCATTACGCCCAAGGGCACGCAGGCAAAACCGCCGCTGCCGCTGCGGGTCGTTGCACCTTACATGGCTTTGGCGGCGCTCAGCCTTCTCGCCATGGTTCTGGCGCCGCGGGAAAACGGCGCGGAAGGGTTCTTCGTCTTCGCCGCCATCAATGTGGCGATCTATGCGGGCCTTTCGGTGTTTCTGCTCATCCGCCATGCGATGGAAAACGGCGTGCCAAGGTTGCCGGCATTGCGTGGTGGAGCAACCGCCGCCGCCTGTTCCCTGCTGCTGGTGGGTGCAGGTGCGGCGCAGCTCAACTCCCATGCGATTGGCGGGCTGGAAGCCCTGTCGCACGGGCAACCCTATGTCAGTTTTACCGAAACACGCTTCACGGTCGCCGGTGCGGGCGTGGAAGGCGCAAGATCGGTACGGCTGAAACTGCGCATCGCCCTGCCGGGACTGCCCGGGCAACAGGAAATGCAGGCGGAACCCATCGTTGTTCCGCCGCCGGCGGTGGCAACTGGAGAAATCATGCTGGCCGACAATAGGGTCGGACAATGAAGGAGGAGGCTGTGATGAAAACAACAATAAGCAAATGCGGATTCTCCGCTTTCGTACTCTGTCTTGCAGTGGTTGCGCCAAGCGCCGTCCATGCTGCAGGCGGCACGAAGACGCCGAAACCGCTCAGAACCAGCGAAGTCGTGGACATGTACTTCGACAAGACCTGGAAATGGGATACGGGCGGCGGACGCTTCATTGCCGACGGCCGTAAATTCGTCGCCGCAACGGAAGAAAAGGGCCAGAAATCCATCGGTGAAGGCCGTTGGACTGTGGATGCCAACGGCACCTTGTGCATGCGCGCCACCTGGAAAAGCGCAGCCGGTAACGGCAAGGCCGATACCTGCTTCGACCATGGCCGCATCGGCAAGGTGCTCTACCAGCGCAAGCAGGGCGGGCCCTGGTATGTGTTCCGACACAACCCGCCACGCGCTGGCGATGAATTCCTCAAGCTCGTCCGCAAGGACGATGTAACGCCGCAGATCGCCGCTTACGACAAGGCGATGACGGCAACAAGGTAAGGAGTAAGGTGTCATGCAGATAACAAGAAGAAGACTTCTGTTCGCAAGTGGTGCCGCCGCAGCCTTTACCGCCGGTATGTATCCGGTGCTCAAGCTCGACGCGCAGGGCGTCGCCCCCATGACGTCGACGGGCATGAAGACGCTTGCCGACAAACGCCCGACATTGCATGCGGAGGGTATCCGCTTCGGCGCCTACGATCCGCATGGCGATTTCACCGCCCAGGCCGGGGTGGCAACGGAACATCTGTTCCTGCCCTGGGAAGACGTGGATCTCGATAGCCTCGCGCTCGCGGACGCCTATGCCCTGGAGCGCAAGCGCAACGTGCTGATTACGGTGGAACCCTGGTCGTGGGACGTCAACTGGCGGCTCACCTCCGACGAGTTGCGCCGCAAGGTGCTGAGGGGCGATTACGACGAAAACATGCGGGCGATCGCCGCGCGCATGTCGGCAATGAAGAGCCCGCTCATCCTGCGCTGGGGGCAGGAAATGGAAGACACGTCCGGCCGTTTCTCATGGTCGGGCTGGAATCCTCAGGACTACATCACGGCCTACAAGCGCATGGTGGACATGACCCGCAAGGCGGTGCCCGGCGTCAAGGTGATGTGGTCTCCGAAAGGTCTCGATGGCCTGCGGGTCTATTATCCCGGCGACAGCTACGCCGATCTGGTCGGTCTCTCGGTCTTCGGTCTCGAGGATTATGACAAGATCGAATATGGCGGACCGCAAAAGTTCTCCGATCTGCTGCGCAAGGGCTATGGACTTGTCGAACCCTTCAACAAGCCGATCTGGGTTGCCGAACTCGGCTATGAGGGCGGCGATTCCTATGTTCGTCCGTGGATGAACGACGTGACGTTGAAACAGGCGGATTTTCCGAGACTGGAAGAGGTCGTCTATTTCAACGACAAGGATGTTCACGCCTGGCCGCACAATCTCGGCAAACCCGACTGGCGCGTCGTACGTCCGGCCAAGGCCTGACTGACTTCGAAAACCGGCGAGCGGCAGCCATGCCGCTCGTCCGGTGGCCCGTGGTCAGTTACCCGCCGCCAGCACGGCCTCCGCCTCATAAATGGCGCAGACGATGTGGTAGAATGTGCTTGCCGGTGCCGGCTCGTCGAGCATCGGCCTGTCAGCCGGCCATTTGTCGAACCACAGACCCTTGACCGGCGTGTCGAGGAAAGGCTGCAGCGCGCCGATGGCCCTAAGGCCGGAGGTGAGGTAACGCTGCCGCTCCTCGCCATTCGTGACGCTCGCCAGCCGCACCGCCGCCTTCAGCCATTCCGTCTGCGGCCACAGCCGCGCCAGCCCGTCATGCACCGAAAAATCGTCAAAGAGGCTCATCACCGCCACCTTGCGGCGCGGGCAGATGCCATGCCCTTCGCCGATCTCGAACAGTCTCTTGGCCTTTTCAATCGCCTCGCCATTACCGCGCAGGCTGCCCCAGCGCACCAGAAGCCAGGCCCATTCGAACTGGTGGCCCGGCTCCATGATGCGGCCCTTCTCGCCCTCGTAGGGTTTCCAGTCTTGGCTGAAGAATTCGCGCAGGCCACCATTGCCGCCATCGATGAAGCGGGTGAGCGCCAGGTCGGCGATCTCGTCGGCCAGCGCCGACCACGGACCATCCGGATCCTGTTCTTCCCATGCCAGCATCGCCTCGAAAAGATGCATGTGTGGATTGGAGCAGAGCGGTGCGCGCGGCGGGTTTTCCTCCTCGAAGCCGGCGAGGGGGTGTCTATAGTCGCGTTTAAGGAGCGCAAGAATATCGAGCGCTCGGCCACGCATCTCGTCCCGGCGCTTAGGCAGGCTCGTGGCGGCCTGAGCGGAGACGAAAAGCGCAAAAGCCTGATTGTAGAGATCGAAGGAGGGATCGATCAGCCGGCCGGTCTGGTCGGCAAGGTTGCCGTAAAGGCCGTTATCGAGGCGGTAGACCTTCTCGAACCAGCTTAAGCCATGCAGGAGTGCGTCTTTCCACGGCCCCTGCCAGCCATGCTGGCCGGCGGCGGCGAAACAATAGGCCTGGCGCGGCTGCACACGGGCGCGGCGATCGTCGGAAAAGACCGGTTTCGCATCCTGGCCGAGGCGCTCGTAAAATCCGCCATCTGGGCGGGCCGCTCCCGCCTCCCACCACAAAGGCAGGGCGTCCTTGTCCAGCCATTTGCGTAAGGCCGCGATCTCTTCGGCAAGCGTCTGCGCGATGCTCGGAAATTGCACGGTCATGCGGTAACTCTCTGTTTTTAAAGCGGAATGAAAAAATAGACCAATAAAAATACGTAATTATGGAGGCAAATAGATCATGGGACATATTGCGCTGCAACCGTAAAAATTATCGATCCTACGCTGGGCCAACCCATGGCGGCGTGAATGGTTCCATTATTGTGCAAGTCTGGACTGCTGCGCAGATGATTCGTAAGCCACAAAGTATCAGAAATTACAACGCAAATTTGAGATTGCTTATTCGTAGTCCTCACGTATTTCGTAACAATGGTCTGGTCATTAGTGATTCGGTCTCCTTTTAACCTGGGCGGCGTTGGGGAAATAAAGGGGCGCAAGGCAGTGAGATTTTCTGCCTATACTTCATTGCTGTTCTCCATTGCGGTTCTTTCGGGCTGCAATACTCCCGCGGGCGTTCGATCGTTCGGGGGTGCGCAGATGTTGTCGCCGTCCGAAGCGCTGGTTTTTCCGCCACCGGGCGGTCCTGAAATCGTCACCGTGGTCAACCGCACCTATTCCAACGCGGTGGCGCAGCAGGTCATCTTGCGCTCCGAGGCTGCCACGCCCGGGCAGAATTATATCAAGGCGGAGTTTTTCGGTCCGCAGCAGGCCGGCGATACCGATGGTGACGCCCTGGCTTTCACCGGTTTTAGGGCATCCTCCGTCGCCCGTGAAATCCGCGCCGAATTTCCGGGCGAAAGCATTGCCATGTCGGCAAACTACTTTCAGAACGGTTATGGCGCCTTTTCCTATGCCGCCGGCAAGGGGCGCGGCGACGATACCTGTCTTTATGGCTGGCAGGACATACGCTCGCCGGAAAGCATGCGGCAGGATTTCCGCAATCTCGGACGCATTAAGGTGCGGCTACGCCTTTGCCAGTCCGGCGCAAGCGTCGAGCGGCTGCTGGCGGTGATGTATAATTACACGATCACCGGCACCTATGCTTCGCCAAGCTGGAACCCCTACGGCACGCCGCAGGCGGTTGACAAAAATCTCGGCCGACCGGGTCATCCGGTCTATCCCGTGAAGGCGGAAGATGTGCCGATGCGGCCGGGCGGCGGGGACGTGACGGCCAGCGTGCCGCCCCGGCCCGTTCGTCGCGTCGTGGCCGTCGCGCCAGCGCAGCCGGAACCGCAGCCGCTGCCGCCCGTTGCTGCAGTCAGTATTCCGTCGCCCGCCTCGGCCGGGGCGCCAGTCCAGCCGGCAAGGCCAGCGGTGGCGGGAAGGCGCATGGATGGCGGGGTGATGGAAAGGGGGCAGCCGCCATCACAGGTCCCGCAGGTGTCCATTCCTTCGCCCTCATGTTTGTCCGGTCCGGGGGCGGTGCAGGGATGCAGATGATCGCCGGAGCCAGCGGGAAAGACGGCGCAGACGTGCAATTCGTGGTGATTCCGGGCCGAAACTCCGGGTGGGGAAGACAACGGAAAGTTTCTGGATGAGCAAGGCCATTACAATCATTGTCTGGTTACTTGTATCGCTTTGCGTTCTGGCCATCATCACGATGCCGGTCAGCCTGCAGACGCATCTGGTCGCCACCGCGATCTCGCTTATCCTTCTGGCGACGATCAAAAGCTTCAACGGGCAGGGGCCATGGCGACTGGTGGCGCTCGGTTTCGGCACGGCCGTCGTTCTGCGCTATGTCTACTGGCGCACCACCAGCACATTGCCGCCCGTCAACCAGCTTGAAAACTTCATTCCCGGCTTTCTGCTTTATCTGGCGGAAATGTACAGCGTCGTGATGCTGGGCCTCAGCCTCGTCATCGTCTCGATGCCATTGCCGTCGCGCAAGACAAGGCCCGGTTCTCCAGAATATCGGCCAACGGTCGATGTCTTCGTGCCGAGCTATAATGAAGATGCGGAACTTCTCGCCAATACGCTGGCGGCGGCTAAAAATATGGACTATCCGGCCGATCGGTTCACCGTCTGGCTGCTGGACGATGGCGGCTCCGTGCAGAAGCGCAATGCCAGCAATATCGTCGAGGCGCAGGCGGCGCAACGCCGCCACGAGGAGCTGAAAAAGCTCTGCGAGGACCTCGACGTGCGGTATCTGACGCGCGAGCGCAACGTCCATGCCAAGGCCGGAAATCTCAATAACGGTCTTGCCCACTCGACCGGCGAACTCGTGACGGTGTTTGACGCCGACCATGCGCCTGCCCGTGATTTTCTTCTGGAGACGCTGGGCTATTTCGAGGAGGATCCCCGGCTCTTTCTGGTGCAGACACCACACTTCTTCGTCAATCCCGATCCTATCGAGCGCAACCTGCGCACGTTCGAGACCATGCCGAGCGAAAATGAGATGTTCTACGGCATCATTCAGCGCGGCCTCGACAAATGGAACGGTGCTTTCTTCTGCGGTTCCGCCGCCGTGCTGCGGCGCGAGGCGTTGCAGGAGACGGAAGGCTTCAGCGGTGTCAGCATCACGGAGGATTGCGAAACGGCGCTGGCGCTGCATTCGCGCGGCTGGAACAGCATCTATGTCGACAAGCCGCTGATAGCCGGGTTGCAACCCGCCACCTTTACGAGCTTCATCGGCCAGCGCAGCCGCTGGGCGCAGGGCATGATGCAGATCCTGATCTTCCGTCAGCCCCTGTTCCGGCGTGGTCTCTCGTTTACGCAGCGTCTTTGCTACATGTCGTCGACGCTGTTCTGGTTGTTCCCGTTCCCGCGCACCATCTTCCTGTTCGCACCGCTGTTCTATCTGTTTTTCGACCTGCAGATTTTCGTGGCCTCGGGCGGCGAGTTCCTGGCCTATACGGCGGCCTATATGCTCGTGAACCTGATGATGCAGAACTATCTCTACGGCAGCTTCCGTTGGCCATGGATTTCGGAACTTTACGAATATGTGCAGACGGTTCACCTGCTGCCAGCCGTTGTTTCGGTGATCTTCAATCCGGGCAAGCCGACCTTCAAGGTAACGGCAAAGGATGAATCCATCGCCGAGGCGCGGCTTTCGGAAATCAGCCGGCCGTTCTTCGTCATTTTCGCGCTGCTTGTCGTCGCGATGGCCTTTGCCGCATGGCGCATCTACAGCGAGCCCTACAAGGCGGATGTAACGCTCGTTGTCGGCGGCTGGAACCTGCTCAACCTCATCTTCGCGGGTTGCGCGCTCGGCGTTGTTTCCGAGCGCGGCGACAAGTCGGCGTCGCGGCGCATCACCGTCAAGCGGCGCTGCGAGGTCCAGCTCGAGGGCAGCGATGCCTGGCTGCCGGCTTCCATCGACAATGTCTCGGTGCATGGCCTGCTGATCAATCTCTTCGACGGCGCCACAGGCATTGAAAAAGGTGCGACGGCCATCGTGAAGGTCAAGCCGCATAGTGAAGGCGTGCCGGAAAGCATGCCTGTCAACGTGGTGCGGACGGTAAAGGGCGAGGGCTTCGTCTCGATCGGCTGCACCTTTTCGCCGCAACGTGCCGTCGATCACCGGCTGATCGCCGACCTGATCTTCGCCAATTCCGAACAATGGAGCGAATTCCAGCGCGTGCGCCGGAAAAACCCGGGCCTCATCCGCGGTACGGCGATTTTTCTGGCGATAGCGCTCTTCCAGACCCAGCGCGGCCTTTATTATCTGATCCGGGGCTTTCGGCCCGCTCCCAAGAGCGTCAAACCCGTCGGAGCCGTAAAATGAGCGGCCGCAAATCCATCCGGGATTCTCTGACAGTGCTGATGTGGGGAGCCGTTGCGACCGGGGCTTTCGCGCAGTCCTCACCCTTCGACATGTCGCCCGAAAGGCCGGCGCAGACGACGCCTGCGCCCGTGCCGCCACCCGCCGTTCCACCTGTCGCGCCGCGCCAGCAGCCTCCTGCCCAGATACCGGCCCAACCGTCGGCCCCGCCGCCCTTTGCGGTTCAGCCGCCGCCGCAACGCCCCGCCGTTCCGCCATTGCCGCCTGTTCAGGTTCCTCCGCGTCAGGAAGGTGTAAGACCCGCCTCGACCCCGGCGCTCAATGCCGACAGCCGCCGGCGATATATCCTGCCCTATGAGAAGCTCAGCCTTTCCGGTGAGATAGACCGGCGGCAATGGAGCATCTATCTGACGCCCGAGCAGGTGAATGCCGCCGTCTCGCTGAATATCGGTTATCAGAACGCCATTGTGGTGGCGCCGGAAAACTCGAATTTTCAGGTCAGCCTGAACAATGTCGCGCTGGAGGCGGCCCGCATCGAAGCGCCTGACAGCGAGGGGAACGTTTCCCTCAAGATTCCGCCGGGCGTGTTGCAGGTCGGTGCGAATGTCGTGACGCTCGGCGTGCAGCAGCGCCACCGAACCGATTGCACGATCCAGTCCACCTACGATCTCTGGACCGATGTGAATCCCGCGAACAGCTATATCGGCTTCAACGCGGATGTTGCCGGCAGTTTTGCCAATATAGACGACATTCAGGCGACGGGTGCGGATGGCAAGGCGGCAACGTCGATCGAAATTGTCGCGCCGGCGCTCGGCAACCCGGCCTTTGCGGATTCTCTTCTGCGCCTTTCGCAGGCGCTGGCACTGAGAACCCAGATGCCGAACCAGACGATCCGTTTCGTGACCGCCCCTTCCACTGAGCGCAAGGCGGGAACGCTCTCGGTCATCGTCGGTACCGCCCGCGAGATTGCCGGTATGGCCGGGACATTGCCGCCCGAGGCATCGGCAGGCGCCTTTGCCGGCTTTGGCGCGGCAGCGCCCGGCGGTTTTTCACCGCTGTTCGTCAGCGGCCCCACTCCGCAGGCGGTGCAGGCGGCAATAGAGACGCTGTTTTCCTCGATCTCGCGCACGCCCGGCACCCAGAGAACGACCTTTTCGACCCGCAGCTGGCATGCGCCGGATGTGCCGCTCGTCATGTCGGATCGCCGCATTGCGCTTTCCGAACTCGGTCTCCAAAGCACCGAATTCGGCGGCCGGCGTTTCCGCAATGAATTTTATGTGGGCATGCCCGCCGATTTTTACGCATCGGCCTATGGTGAAGCGTCGCTGCTGCTCGATGCCGCCTATTCGTCGCAGGTCCTGCCTGGCAGCCATGTCGATATTTACGTCAATGACCAGATCGCCTCGACCGTGCCGATTTCCAACAATGGCGGCGGCATTTTCCGGCATTTGCCGATCAAGGTGACAATGCGTCACTTCAAGCCGGGGCCGAACAGGGTGACCATCGAGGCGGTGCTGATGACGGCGCAGGATCAGGCCTGTGCGCCGGGCGCGCCCGCCAACACGACCCCGCGTTTCGCATTGTTCGATACGTCGGAAATTCATATTCCGGACTATGCCCAGATCGGCCGCAAGCCGGATCTCGCCGCTATGGCGGGTGCCGGGCAACCCTACCGAAGCGGCGGCGCGCCCGTTGCATTGTCGCTCGACCGTTTCGACACCGACACCATGTCGGCGGCCGCCACGCTCGTCAGCCGGCTGGCGAGTGTCGCGGGACATCCCATCAATATCGAGACCGTCGCCTCGCCGCTGGTGATCGGCGACCGCGACGCCCTGTTTGTCGGGACGATTTCTCAGTTCCCGCAAGCTTTGATCAGCCAGTTCAATCTTGTTCCCTCCAGCCAGATATCCTGGAAGGCGGGGACCGGCGTCCAGCAGCCCGCGCAAAGCAGCGAAACCCTCTTTAATGACTGGCGGGAACGGGTGGATGGTGGCGTCTGGGAGGGGCAGGTGTCCTCTCTCGAGGAATGGATGAAGCGGAATTTCGACCTGAGTTCGGATACGCTGCGCTTCCTGCCGGCGGCCGAACAGCCCTATGCGCCGCCCGGCAACGTTTCCTTCATGCTGGCGCAGGGGCTCAGCCCCTCCGGCGGTGGGGTCTGGACGCTTGCCACCGCGCCGACTTCGGCGGAACTTCTCGACGGCATGGCGGCGATGACGCGGGAAAACCGCTGGCGTGATGTTACCGGGCGTGTCGTGGCCTACGATGCCGCTGCCGGAAAGGTGGAAACGGTGGAGGTGGAACGGCCGTATTTTTATGGCACGCGGGCATTTTCACTCTCGAACGCGAGGTTGATCGCTGCCAACTGGCTGTCTTCCAATGTTCTGTCCTATTCGCTGGCATTCATCGGCTTCGTATCGCTGCTCGGCTTCGCCACCTTCGTGATGCTGCGCCTGATGGGGCGGCATCGATGAAGAGCGGGATTTCAAAACTTGCCAGTCTTTTCTGCCTGTCGGTCATGATGCTGATTACGGGTATCTCCGTCAGTCGCGCCGCTTCCATTACGCCGGAGGCATGGGCGTCCTATAAAGGTGCGTTCCTCGATCCTGGCGGGCGCATCATCGATACCGGCAACGGCAATATCAGCCATAGCGAAGGGCAGGGTTACGGCATGTGGCTTGCCGTGCTTGCCGACAACCTGTCCGATTTCGAGCTGATCTGGAGTTTCACGCGCACCGAACTGCTGGTGCGCGACGACGGCCTTTCCGCCTGGAAATGGGATCCGCGCACCAGACCGCACGTAACAGACATCAACAACGCCACGGATGGCGATATCCTGATTGCCTATGCGCTGGCGCTGGCCGCTGGGCAATGGAACCGGCAGGATTATGCCGAGGCATCTTCTGTCATCGCATCCGCCATCCTCAGGAAGGCCGTGGCGCAGCGTGGCGGACGCACGCTGCTTTTGCCGGCTTCCAGCGGTTTTGGCGAGGGTGACCGGGATGATGGTCCGGTGGTCAATCCTTCCTATCTGATTTTTGAAGCATTTCCGGTGCTCAATCTTGTCGCGCCATCGCCACTCTGGAAAGCGCTTGCCGATGACGGCGTGGCGCAGATCGGCGCATTCGCCTTCAGCGATAAAAAACTGCCGGCCGACTGGGTGTCGGTGAAGACAAAGCCGCAGCCGGCCTCGGGTTTCCCGCCCGAATTCGGTTATAATGCGGTGCGCATTCCGCTTTATCTTGCAAGGGCACATATGGGCTCGCCGGAGTTGCTCGCCCGGCTGAAAGACGGCATGACGCTGGAAAGTGGTGCTGCCGGCACCTTCGACCTGAAAAGCGGCGCGGTGAAGGATGTGCTCTCCGATCCCGGTTATCGTATCATTCCGGCGCTGGCGGCCTGCGTCGCGGGCGGTCCGGCCATTTCCGCCGAACTTAAAAATTTCCAGCCAACACTTTATTATCCTTCCACATTGCATCTTCTGGCATTGTCGTTTCTGGCAGGAAATAACGGGGAATGCCGATGAACAAGCCACTGTCGACTTCGGCTCTCATTCTGCTTCTGATCGGGCTCGCAGCCTTCCACTGGCGCGACAGCATTCTCGGTCGGGTGTCGGATGTGCATACGTCAGCGGTCGGCGATAACCGGGCGGTGCAGCGCATTTCGCCTGCCGTGGCCAATCCGGCGCAGATCAATGCTTTCCTTAAAGACCGCGAGATGGCGCAGCTAACCCAGCCTGCGACACCGCCGGTAACCGTGCCGGCGAGCGATCCGCTGCCGGTGACGCAGCCCGCCGGGCAAGCGCCGCAAGCACAGATGGCGCAGGCACCGGCCTCCCGAGCGACGCAGCCGGCAGCTGGCGATATGCCGGAAGTCGATCTCAGCGCTTTGCGTTATTTCGCGGCCAAGGGTGATACCCAGCGCCTCCAGGCCGAAATCGCACGTCTTCGCACGCTTTATCCCAACTGGACGCCGCCCGCCGATCCTCTTGCCATTCCCGAAAATGGCGACCCCAAACTCGATGCCATGTGGCAGCTTTATACCGATGGCCGCTATGCTGAGGTGAGAAAGGCGATCGCCGAGCGCCAGCAGGCGGAGCCCGGCTGGCAGCCGCCTGACAATCTCATCGGTATGGTTTCGCTCGCCGAAGCCCGCCAGCGGCTCGTCAATGCTTCCGATCTCAAGCAATATGCGACGGTGGTGGATACGGCCGCCAATAATTCCGGCCTGCTGACCTGCAGCGAGGTCGATGTCCTGTGGCGGGTGGCGGATGCCTTTGCCAATACCGATCGAATGGGACGGGCGCGTGACGCCTATCTTTACATCCTCAACAATTGCACGGCCGCCAGCGACAGGCTCGCGACGATACAGAAGGCTTCCGCGCTTTTGCCGGCGGAGGTGATGGATGAGTTGCTGGCCAGGGAGAAACCCGGAGCGGACGGCCAACCGGAGTTCGAACCGGTCAAGAACGATCTCGCCCGCCAGTTCGTGGCCAAGGCCGGAGAAAAAGCGAAAGAGGGTGAAAAGGAGAGCGTCACCGTTCCTTCCGCCTATCTGATGCGGCTTGAGAGGCTTGCCGAAACCGACAAGCTTGCAAGCGACGCCCTGCTGCTCGGCTGGTACAATATCCGCCAGAAGAACATGACGGAGGCGGAAAAATGGTTCCGCAAGGCGCGCGAGGAAGAAGACAGCGCGTCGGCCTCGCAGGGTCTGGCGCTGGCGCTGATCGACCGTAACGAGCCGCGTGAGGCCGAGGACATCGTGTATAAATGGCGCACGGCCTCCGACGATGCGCTTGCGACCTATCTTGCCGCGACGGCCAATCTTCTGGCGTTGCAGCCGCCTGTCGTTTTGCCGCCGGATGTGCTGCAGCGCATCGCGGCCCAGACGGTGGCGCGCAAGGATGCGGCGACCGCGCAGCAATTCGGCTGGTATTCGCTTGCATTCCGCCAGACGCCGCTCGCCTTGCAATGGTTCAGCACGGCCCTTGGCTGGAAACCCGATGATGAGCCTTCAGCCTACGGCATGGCCGTCAGCTATCACGATCTTCGCAATCTTGCCGGTTTGCGCGGCATCCAGCAGCAATGGGCCAGCCGCTCCCAACGTATCGCGGATGTTGGGACCGCGCGTATGGTTGACCAGTCCGGTCGGACGATTGCCCCCACAATCGCACCGCCCGCTGCCGCACAGATAACGGCGCCCGCGACGACCTCTGCGCCGCAGGGTGAGACGGTGGTGGTCTATGACCAGCCTGTCGTCCAGCAGCCGGAACCTTCACGCAAGCAGGCGCGCCGACCGGTGCAGGTGCAAAGGGAAACCAGCGCCGCCTCGCGCCCGCGTTCCTGCGCGGCCTATCCTGATCCGCAGCGTCTGCCGCCGCAGCAGGCGCTTGATCTCGGCTGGTGCCTGATGGAAACAAACCGGCCGGCAGAGGCGCTGAAAGCCTTCGAATCCGCCATTGAAGGCGGTCAGTCCAATGTCAAAAGCGATGCGGCCTATGGCCAGAGCCTTGCCTATCTGCGCATGGGCTTGACGGACCACGCTGCCGTTTCGGCGACGAAATCGCGCATGGATCGCCCGCGTGCGACCGAGTTGCAGGTCTCGATCCTGGCCGACAGGGCGGTTTCCGCCTTCCAGTCGAAACGTTATGCGGAAACGCTTCTGCTGCTTGACCAGCGGGCGCGGTTGGCTGATGAGCGCGCGGACCTGATGGTGCTGCGTGGTTACTCCTACCTTGCCATGCGCCGTTATGGCGAAGCGGCGCAGATTTTCGAAAGCCTGACGGCCATCGGAAATCAGGATGGCATCAGGGGGCTGGCGGCCGTGCGCGCCGCCCGGCCGAGCAACGGCCCGCAGGGCGGATGAGAGCAGTCGGCACAGCGCTGGCTTGCTGCTTACGCCACGTCCGTCAGGTTGCGGATGATGCGCATGAAGATGCGCGCGCCGATGCCGATCAATGCATCCGGAAAATCATAATCGGGATTGTGCAGGTTGGGGTAATCCCTGCCTGCGCCCAGAAAGAACATGGCTGATGACGAGACGGCGCGGAACCGGCCGAAATCCTCGGATGCCCGCATGGGCAGGCCTTCCGAATTGTGGGAGATTTTCTCCTCGTCAAGCGCCCGTCGGATATGCCCGACTGCTTCAGGTACATTTTCGCAATGCAGGAAAATATCGTCATAGGCGATGGCGAGCGTCAGCTGCTGTTCCTCTGCCACCTTTCTTGCCAGTGTTTCCGCTGCTGCGCAGAGCTTTTCCATCCGGTCGTCGGTCAGCGTTCTGAGCGTCGCCCAGATTTCCGCGTCGGCCGGGGAGATGCCGAATGCGGCTTCGCCCATCACGGCATGGGTGATCGTGACCATCGAAAAATCGGGTTCGGGCGGGAAGCCGGAACCGAGCTCGGCCAGGGCCGGCATCAGCTCGGCCATCGCCCGCATCGGCGAAACGCCGTGTTCCGGTGAGGAAGCATGCGCGGTCTTGCCGGAAAGGCGGATTTTGATGCCGCGTGATGCGCAATTGACCGGCCCTTCCACCACGCTGACATGACCGAGCGGCAGGCCGGGCAGGTTGTGGAGCGAAAAGGAATGGTCCGGTTTTATCTCGTGAAAGCGCGGATCGGCGAGGACGGCGGCGGCGCCCGCGCCGGTTTCTTCCGCCGGCTGGTATAAAAGGATGACGCTGCCGGTCTCGGGCCGCTGCCGGGAAAGGCCAAGCGCGAGTGCCGTCAGAATTGTGGAGTGGCCGTCATGGCCGCAAAGATGCCCCTTGCCGTCGATGCCCGAGCGGTATTCGGCCTCGCTTTTCTCATGAATGGGCAGGGCATCGAGTTCCGAGCGGATGAGGATCGCCGGACCGCCTTTGCCGCTGTCGAAGACCGCCGCCACGCCATGGCCGCCGAGATCGGCAAGAAGCCGGTCGGGCTTTGCCTGTTCGAGGAAGGTGCGGATGCGCTGCGCCGTTTCCTTTTCCTCCCCGGAAATTTCCGGATGGCGGTGCAGATCATGGCGAAGCTCGACAAGATCGAGCATGTCCTTGTTGGTCAGAAACATTGAATATCCTTGCAAGCCGGCCGGGAGGTTTTCCCGGCCGCAACTTACAGGGCATTGCCTTCAATGCAAAACCTTTGGCGGGTGCCAGCGCTTGGCCGTCGTTTTCGGTTTGACGGCGAGCGTGACGACATCGGCCGGCAGCAAAACCTTGGCCTTTGCCAGTTCCAGCCGCGCAAGCGCCGCACGTGCTTTCTCCGCATATTCCAGATGCGCCGCGTCATCCGAATGATAGTGCTGCAGCCTGTCGAGGATTTCCGCGCCTTCCACCGTTCTTTCGGCGGCAATCAGCGCCACGGCGCATTTATAAAGCGCTTCACGATGGAAGGGAGCACGATTGGTTACCTGGCGGAAGGCCTCGGATGCCTCATGATAATGCTGTTGAGCCATTCGCGTTTCGCCGATGCGCAGCCACAGGACAACGGGTTCCTGCCCGGCGGCCAAAAGGGAGAGGAAGGCGATTTCCGCTTCCCGGAACTCACCCCGGTCGAAGGAGAGATTGGCGAGGCCGAATTGCGCGCCAAGATGGTCGGGCGCTGCGGCCAGCACCTGCCCGAAGGCAATATGGGCTGCGGCCTTCTTGCCGGTCTTATAAAGTTTGAGGGCCTGTTCGTAAACGAAGCGGACGCTGCGCGGGTGCAGCCGGCCGCCGAGATTGTCGCCCGAGCGGGTGCGGAACAGCGTGCAGCTCAGCTTCTGCTCCTCTGGGCCGAAGAAATATTTATAGGGTTCGTTGCCGCGCAGGAAATCATAGGTTCTGAAGCCCTGCTCGATCGCCCTGCGGATGCAGTGCCCGTGCAGCACGAGACCGGGGGAAGGTGTCTTCCAGTTCTCGTCGCGGCCGGTGATGTAGAAGAGGACCGATTTCTTCTGTCGGTCGATGATGTTGGCGAGCGCGCCGAGCGGCTGGTCGCCGAACCAGAGCACCGGCACTTCCAGATCACCACGAATATAGACATCCATCAGCATTTGCCGCGTCGCGCCGATCAACAGTTCCGTGCGCTCCTTGCCCTTGTGCGGCGCCCAGCGGATGCGCCAGAAATCGAACAGGATGTCCATGTCCCGCTTGATCGTTTCCTTTGTCGCGAAGGTGATGCGATATTCGTCGCCGCCCTCCACCTTTCTCAGGAAGCGCCGGAGCTTCTGCCGTGTCTGGCTGCTCATATGGCTGTCGAGATAACCGTCGAACGTATCCGGCAGGGCCACTACCGGGCAGATGCAATTGTTGATGTTGTAAGGATTGGTCGGCATGTTGTCGCGGAACATGACGAGCGGACCCTGAAGGGCGCGGATCATCGCGCCGCGCCGTTCCGGCGGGCCGGAAAGATAGTCGAGCTTCAGCTCGGTCCAGTTCTGCTGGCGTATATAGGAGCAGAAACCGGCAACGGCGTGATTTTCATAGTCCGGCAGGGTGATGAAACCGGTGTAATCCGCCGCTGCATTGCCGGCCATGACGATGCTGTCGTGAAAGTGGCCGGTTTTCTTGTCCGGTTCGGTGACGATGCGCAGCGGGAAAAACGCCACATAGGGCGAGCCTTCCGGGCGTTCACGGAGCGCGAGGATGAACCAGCGCCTGCGGCGCGGCATATAATCCCTGAGCCAGCCCCAGGAAAGGAAATGCCGGGCGTGGGGATCGGCCATGAACACCGCGTCCCAGTTTTCACGGATCGCCTCGAAGCCGGCATCCGTGTCGATGATGTCGATGCGCATTCGTCCCCCTCCCAATACTGATCACACATTCGGGAGGTCTCATTTTATGGGCAAATGGCAGGCTTCAAATATTCCCTTCGGGTGAAAGCTTCGCATCAAATAGGATTAGCCCGCCGCACGTTTGCCACGGCCACGCCGCGACAAAAAAGCCCTTGTCCGCCGGTTGTAACTCTCTAACATGCGGGCGGAATGCGCGGCCGGCTCAACGGTTCGCATGGCACGGGAGTTCTCGAATGGCTGTTCCTTTCATGCTTCTGACCGGCGCGAGCCGCGGAATAGGGCATGCCACCGTCAAGCTGTTTCAGGAAAAGGGCTGGAGGATTCTCACCGTGTCCCGGCAACCTTTTTCGGAGGAGTGCCGCTGGCCGTCCGCACGGGAAAGCCATATCCAGGCCGATCTCGAAGATCTGTCGCGGATCGATGATCTGGCAGACGAGGTGCGCTCGCGCCTGCCGGAAGGCAAGCTTGCCGCTCTCGTCAACAATGCCGGTATTTCGCCCAAGGGCGAAGGCGGAAGCCGTCTCGGTGTGATGGATACGACGGCCGATATCTGGATGCGGGTGATGAATGTCAATCTCATCTCGACCGCGCTGCTTGCGCGTGCGCTGCTGCCGGAACTGGAGGCCGCTGGGGGTTCCATCGTCAACGTCACCTCCATCGTCGGGTCGCGCGTTCACCCATTCGCCGGTGTTGCTTATGCCGCTTCCAAGGCGGCGCTTGCGGCGCTGACGCGGGAACTGGCGCATGAATTCGGCCCGCGTGGCGTGCGTGCCAACGCCATTGCGCCGGGTGAGATCAATACCGCCATCCTGTCTCCCGGAACGGCCGAACTGGTGGATGCGCAGGTGCCGCTCGGCCGCCTCGGAACCACCGCCGAGGTGGCGCAGACCATTTATTTCCTGTGCTCGGAACAGTCGAGCTACATCAACGGCGCGGAAATTCACATCAATGGCGGCCAGCACGTCTGACGCCTCAGCCAATCAACCGAAACGGAGCCCTTATCGATGACCATCCTGCCGAATTCCGTCGAGGCACGCGATATCGCCTACCAGATGCACCCGAATGTCAATCTGCGCAAATTCGAGAAGACCGGCGGTCTGGTGATCGAAAGCGGCGACGGCATCTATGTCACTGACAGCAGCGGCAAGCGCTATATCGAGGCGATGGCGGGGCTGTGGTCGGTGGCGCTCGGTTTCGGCGAAAAGCGGCTGGTGGAAGCGGCAACGAAGCAGATGCAGAAGCTGCCTTATTACCACACCTTCTCCTACAAGACCCATGGCCCGTCCGTCGATCTGGCCGAGTTGTTGATCGAGCTTTCGCCGGTACCGATGTCCAAGGTGCATTTCACCTCCTCCGGCTCCGAGGCCAACGACCTCGTTGCGAAGATGGTCTGGTATCGCTCGAACGCGCTGGGCAAGAAGGACAAGAAAAAGATCATCGGCCGCATCAAGGGCTATCATGGCGTGACGATCGCGTCCGCCTCGATCACCGGCCTGCCGCGCAACCATGAAAGCTTCGACCTGCCGCTGGACCGCATGCTGCACACGGCCTGCCCCTCCTATGTGCATTTTGGCAAGGATGGTGAAAGCGAAGCGGAATTCACCGCACGTATCCTGAAGGAGCTCGAAGACCTGATCCTGCGCGAAGGCCCCGAGACCATCGCCGCCTTCTGGGGTGAGCCGGTGATGGGTGCCGGTGGGGTTCTGTTGCCTCCGGAAGGTTATTGGGAGGGCGTGCAGGCGATCCTGAAGAAATACGACATTCTTCTTGTCGTGGATGAGGTGATCTGCGGTTTCGGTCGCACGGGCAGGATGTTCGCTTGCGAGACCTATGACATCAAGCCGGATGTGCTGGTGGTTTCCAAGCAGATTTCGTCGTCCTACATGCCGCTTTCGGCGATCATCATGAACGACAATTTCTACCAGCCGATCGCCGATGAGTCAGACCGTATCGGCTCCTTCGGCCATGGTTACACCGCCTCCGGCCATCCGGTCGCGACCGCGGTAGGCCTCGAAAACCTCAAGATCATTCAGGAGCGCGATCTTGTCGGCAATGTCGCCCGACTGGAGAGCAAATTTCTCGATCATCTGAAGGCGCTGGCCGATCACCCGCTCATCCATTCGTCACGCGGCATCGGCCTCATCGGTGCGCTGGAAGTGAAGCCGTGGGAGGGCATGAAACCGGGTGATACGACGCTGGCGCTTGCAGCGGCCATAGAAAGCGAAGGCGTTATCACCCGGCCGATCGGTGAATCCATCTGCTTCTGCCCGCCGCTCATCATCACGGCCGAGCAGCTGGATGAGCTGTTTGCAGGCGTCAAGCGCGGTCTCGACAAGGCCGCGGCTGCCCGCAGCTAGAGGTTCTATGGAGCACGTCAGCCGGGAACATGTAATAGGGGACGAAACCGCTCCTCCGTCATGCCGGCCTTGAGCCGGGGTGACGGAGTGAGGATGATGCGTTGCACCAAAGGCTCCGGTTCTGATCTATCCCCGGTAGGCCACAAGCACCGCGCCGCAGGCGATCAGCACGACGCCGAGCCAATTGGGCAGTGATAGCCTTTCTCCCAGAAACAGCACCGCAAAGACCGCGACGAAAACGACGCTCAGCTTGTCGATGGGTGCAACGCGGGCGGCATCGCCGAGCTTCAGCGCCCGGAAATAACATATCCACGAGGCACCGGTCGCCAGACCCGAAAGCACGAGAAACACCCATGTCCGCCCCGAAATGCTGGAAGGCTGCTGCCAGTTGCCGGTGACATAAACCATCAGGCCTGCTGCGGCTAAAATGACGATGGTGCGGATGAAGGTGGCGAAATCCGAATTGACGTTTTCGATGCCGATCTTGGCGAAAATGGCTGTCAGCGCTGCGAAAGCTGCAGATAACAGCGCCCAGAATTGCCAGGCGAGAAACAGGTTCTTCATGCGGTTGCTCCGTCCATCGTATTGCGCCCTGTCTGGCTCTATAGCATCGCCAGGCCGATAAAACCGTTTTCGTTCAGGGGCGGAACGATGAAAGGCCGGTGCATCCACAGGATACACCGGCCTTCATGCGAGGCCCGCCCGGACGGACCGGGACAGGCAGGACCTTGGGAGGTCGTATTATTCGGCGGGTTGAACCGAAGCCGGCAGGGAATCCACATCGGCGATGCCGGTGAACTCTTCCTGGCCGCTCAGCACGCGGGCGAGCTGGTCCTGATCCAGTTCGCCTTCCCAGCGGGCGACGACGATGGTGGCGACAGCATTGCCGACGAAGTTGGTGAGCGCGCGGCATTCCGACATGAAGCGGTCGATGCCGAGGATGAGCGCCATGCCGGCGACCGGAACCGAAGGTACAACTGAGAGAGTGGCCGCAAGCGTGATGAAGCCGGCGCCGGTGATGCCGGCAGCACCCTTGGAGGAGAGCATGGCCACGAGCAGCAGCAGGATCTGCTCACCGAAGGAGAGGTGGATACCGGTTGCCTGGGCGATGAAGAGGGCCGCCAGCGTCATGTAGATGTTGGTGCCGTCAAGGTTGAAGGAATAACCGGTGGGGATGACGAGGCCGACGACGGAGCGCTTGCAGCCGGCCTTTTCCATCTTGCTCATCAGGCCGGGCAGGGCGGCTTCGGAAGACGAGGTGCCGAGAACCAGCAGCAGTTCTTCCTTGATGTAACGGATCAGCGCCACGATGGAGAAGCCGTTATAACGGCAGACGGCGCCGAGAACCACGAACACGAACAGGAAGGACGTGATGTAGAAGGTGCCGATCAGCATCGCGAGGTTGGTGACGGACGAGATGCCGTATTTGCCGATGGTAAACGCCATGGCACCAAAAGCACCGATGGGGGCGGCCTTCATCAGGATCGCGACCAGCTTGAAGATCGGATACATCAGGGCATGCATGAAATCGGTGACGGGCTTGCCCTTTTCGCCGACGACGCCGAGCGCGATGCCGAAAAGTACGGAGAAGAACAGCACCTGCAGAATGTCGCCGCTGGCGAAAGCACCGACGATGGTGGTCGGGATGATGTTCATCAGGAAGCCGGTGATGGTCTGCTCATGGGCCTTGTCGGCGTAGGTCGCGACGGCCTTGGCATCCAGCGTGGACGGATCGATGTTCATGCCGGCGCCCGGCTGCACGGTGTTGGCGACGATGAGGCCGACGATCAGTGCAAGGGTGGAGAAGACCAGGAAGTAGATCATGGCCTTGCCGGCCACGCGGCCGACCTTCTTCATGTCATTCATGCCGGCGATGCCGGTTGCGACGGTGAGGAAGATGACGGGAGCGATGATCATTTTGACGAGGCGGATGAAGCCGTCGCCGAGCGGCTTCAGCTGTTCGCCGAAGGCCGGATAGAAATGGCCGAGCGCGATACCGGCGATGATGGCCACCAGAACCTGAAAATACAGGTGCTTGTAAAATGGCTGCTTGGCGTGGCCTGCGGCCACGGCTGTCGTATCGATCATGTTTTTTCCTCCTCGGCCTCACCCTGCCTTGATTGGCCTCCCGGGATCGCCGTGTCGTTGACGGCTTCGCGCCGATTGCGGAGTCATGTGCAATACGCATGCCAGACTTGCTTATTTGCCGTAACCGGCTGATTTCAAAAGTAGTTTTTATTGAAGCTTTGCTGGCTCACGGCCATTTGTGTGGAATTCCGGACAAAATCTCTTGCGATCCGTGCGTAAATCCGCACAATTATCCCATGACCTATCAGGATCGGACACCTCATTCCCAGGCGAAACGGCGGGCGCAATGGCTGGCGCTGGCCGGCCTGTGGCTGCTGGTCAGCCTGGGCGTGCTGCTGGTGGCTGACGAGTTCGCCCGTCTTCAGGCGATGCGCACCGCTGCCTCCGAGGCTTCCACGGATGCCGAACTGAAGATCGCGCTCCTGAATGTTGCGCTGGAGCGGCCGCGCGCCATTCCGCTGGTCCTGTCCGGCGATCCCGATCTCGCGGCTGCGCTTGACGGCGGCGGTCCGCCGGCCCTCGACCGGCTGAACCGCAAGCTGGAAGGCCTGATCGAAGGCACGCAGTCCTCGGTGATCTATGTCACCGGGCCGACCGGCCTGACCATCGCCTCCAGCAACTGGCGACAGGACGACAGCTTCGTCGGCTCCAACTATGCCTTCCGCGAATATTTCCAGGCGGCGATGAAGACGGGCATGTCCGAACATTATGCGCTCGGCAATGTCAGCCGCCGGCCGGGTCTTTACATCTCCCGCCGCATCGATGCCAGCGACGGGCGGCCGCTGGGCGTCGTCATCGCCAAGGTGGAATTCAACCGTCTGGAAACGGACTGGAACATCGGCGGCAAACCGGTCTATGTGGTCGACGGGAATGGCGTCGTGCTGATGACGAGCGTGCCGGAATGGCGTTTCAAGACCGTTGCGCCAATCGACGAGGCACAGCGGAAGATCATTGCCGAAAGCCTGCAATTCGGCAATGAGACGCTCGCAACCCTGCCGTTCCGCGCTGCTCGTTCGTCGGGTGATGGCGTTCCACTCATCCATGTCGATGGACCGGGGCGCGAGCGCGGCGATTATCTGCAGCTGGAAATGCCGGTGCCGACGACGTCATGGACCTTGCATTATCTGCAGCCCGTCGCACCGGCGCTGAATGCCACAATCCGTGAGGGCAGGGTGGTGGCGCTGGCGACGTTGATGCCGCTGATGGCGCTTTCCGCACTCTGGCTGTGGCGCAGGCACAAGGCGCTCCGGGAGAAGGAAGAGGAACAGCGCGCCCGTGCGGAACTGGAAATGAAGGTGCAGGAGCGAACCCGCGACCTGACGAAAACGCGCGATCATCTGCAGGCCGAAATCGCCCTGCATGAAAAGACCACCGGTGAGTTGCGCAATGTGCAGCACGAGCTGGTGCAGGCCAACCGCCTGTCCATTCTGGGGCAGGTGGCGGCGGGTGTGGCGCATGAAATCAACCAGCCTGTCGCCACCATCCGCGCTTTCGCCGACAATGCCCGCACTTTGCTGAAACGCGATCGTCTGGCCGAAGCCACCGAGAATCTGCAAGACATTGCCGCCCTCACCGAACGTATCGGCACCATTACCACCGACCTGAAGATACTCGCGCGCAAGGGCCGCACCGCCGCCGAACCTGTAAGCGCCAGGTTGGTCATAGAAGGCGCGGTCATGCTGTTGCGCAGCCGTTTTTCCGGGCAGATGGATGCGCTGGATATCGCCTTGCCGGATCAGGATCTGAAGGTGCTCGGCAGCCGTATCCGGCTCGAACAAATCCTCATCAACCTTCTGCAAAACGCGCTGGAAGCCACGGAAACAATTGAGACGGCGCGTGTCGAGGTGCGTGTACGAGAGGAGGGCGACATGGTCGTGATTTCGGTCAGCGACAATGGCAGCGGCATTCCGGAGGCTATCCGCGCCCAGCTTTTTTCACCCTTCAATACATCAAAGGAAAGCGGCCTCGGCCTTGGTCTCGTCATCTCCAACGATATCGCGTCCGATTATGGCGGACGCATCGAGGTGGCGAGCAGTGCGGCGGGAACGGCTTTTTCCGTATATCTGAAGCGAGCATGACATGACGACGGATGGAACCATATTCCTGGTGGATGACGACTCGCAGCTGCGCAAGGCGATGGTGCAGACGCTGGAACTCGATGGGTTGCCGGTCACTTCTTTTTCAAGGGCCGAACAGGCGCTTGCGGCTTTGAGTGAGGATTTCGACGGCGTCGTCATCACCGATGTGCGCATGCCCGGCATGACCGGGCTCGAATTTTTCGACCATGTGCGCAAGATCGATGCCGATCTGCCGGTCATCCTCATCACCGGCCATGGCGATGTGCCAATGGCCGTCGATGCGCTTCACAACGGCGCTTATGATTTCATCGCAAAACCTTTTCCCGCCGAACGCATGGTGGAAAGTGCGCGCCGGGCACTGGAAAAGCGCCGTCTCGTGCTGGAAAACCGCGCTCTTCGCCGGGCTGCCGGGCAGGCGGAAGACGATCTGCCGCTGATCGGCCAGACGCCGGCCATGGAGCGCCTGCGCACCACGCTGCGCCATATTGCCGATACGGATGTGGATGTGCTGGTGGCGGGCGAAACCGGCAGCGGCAAGGAAGTAGTGGCGACGGCGCTGCATCACTGGAGCAAGAAGCGCGCGAAGGGTAATTTCGTGGCGCTGAATTGCGGCGCTTTGCCGGAAACGGTGATCGAAAGCGAGCTTTTTGGCCATGAGCCGGGGGCTTTTACCGGCGCGCAGAAAAAGCGCGTCGGCCGCATCGAACATTCCAGCGGCGGCACGCTGTTTCTGGATGAGATCGAGAGCATGCCGCTTGCGGTGCAGGTGAAGATGCTGCGCGTGCTGGAAATGCGTGAAGTTTCACCGCTCGGGTCGAACGAGGAGCGGCCAGTCGATATCCGCGTGGTGGCGGCGGCCAAGGTCGATCTTGGCGATCCGGCCGAGCGCGGCAGCTTCCGCGAGGATCTCTATTACCGGCTGAACGTGGTGACCCTGTCCATTCCGCCGCTGCGTGAACGCAAGGCGGATATTCCGCTGCTGTTCTCGCACTTCGTCACTAAGGCGGCCAACCGTTTCAACATGCCGGTGCCGCAGATCAGCGCCGGCATTTCCCGCCGGCTTCAGGACCATGACTGGCCGGGCAATGTGCGCGAACTCGGCCATTTCGCCGAAAGGGTGGTGCTGGGGCTGGAGGCGGAACCTGCGGCTGCGCCCGCTTTGCAATCTGCGCTGCCTGCTTCCGGCACCCTGCCGGAGCGCATGGACGAGATCGAAGCGCGTATCATTCGCGAAACATTGGAACAATCGAACGGGGACGTGGCCGCGACCATCGCGTCGCTCGGTATCGCCCGCAAGACTTTTTACGACAAGCTGCAACGCCACGGCATCAACCGGGCGGATTATGTGAAGAACGGCACGGCGTGAGGCGGCCGTGACGTATTGGAGGCCTTCGGCTTGATCCGAAAACCTCTCCTGCGCCATGCCCGGGCCTCTCCCGAGCATCTGTTCCCTACCTATTTACGATAGGTGACCAAATCCTCGGCACGAGGCCGAGGATGATGGAGAGCGCAAGGCAACAAGCCTTAAGCTGCGGTTTTACCCGATCAGCCGGCTACGCAGAAATGACGCTGGCCGTCATAATCCGTAAAGGTGCCGGTGCGGGAGTTGAAGCTCCGGTAACGCTGCGAGCAATAGTCGTACCAGGCATTGGTCCAGGGTTCGATGGTGCGATAGGCACGGCGCTGGTTATAGACCGGGCGGCTGTCATAGACCGGCTGGGCGCGATAGACGGGCGCGGGGCGATAAACCGGCTGCGGCGCTGCGCGGTAATAACGGTAGTCCGGCTCATCATCGACATAACCCGGCTCATAGGCCTGGTAGCGGCGCGGTGCCGGATCGACATAGACGCGTTCTTCATACACCGGTGCCGGGCGGGAAAGGGCCGAGCCAACGGCCACGCCGGCGGCAAGGCCGAGCACACCGCCCACAATGGCGGCATCGCGACGGTCGTGACGGTCCCAGTCGCCAGCGGATGCGCTGTTGAAAGGAACGATGGCGGCGGCGGCGACGGCGATGGCCATAACGGTTTTGGCTGCAAAGGACGACATGTTGTGTTCTTCCATACAGGTGGCAGGGCGCTGCCAGTTGCAAATTCGATGGTTAAGGAAATACAGCCCGCCTGCTGAACGGGCGCTGAATGAATTGTGGCAGAGCGGTGCAGGCCCGCAATTCCTGTTTGCGTGGACCGCGCTTCGCGCTAGAACAAAGAACAAACAGGACACGCCCATGAGCCTTGCCCACATAACCGTCAGCCCCGATTCCTCCCATGAAGACCGCGCCCAGGCCATTCGCGACACGCTGCGCGACGCCATTGTCGACCGGCGGCTGGCACCGGGAACGAAATTATCCGAATCGGAAGTGGGAACCCTGTTCGATGTCAGCCGCACGGTGGTGCGCGCCGCCCTTCAGATGTTGGCCTATGAAGGGCTGGTGAAGGCAGAACGCAACCGGGGTGCTTTCGTTTCCAATCCGACGCCGGACGAGGCACGGCAGGTTTTCGCTTCGCGCCGGCTGATCGAACCGGGGGTCGTGGATGCTGCCATTGAAAAAATCACACCTGCGGCGGCGGCGCGGCTGAGGGAACATCTGGTGCAGGAAAGCCGCCATCAACACGAGCGCGGCCCGAACGCCAGGCGCGCGGAAATCAAGGCATCGGGCGATTTTCACCTGATGCTGGCTTCGCTTGCCGGTAATGCCATTCTCGAAAAATTCATGGACGAGCTGGTCGCCCGCTCGTCGCTGGTCATCGCGCTCTACGGACGCTCGGGCGTTTCAAGCTGCGGCCACAACGATCATGCCGATCTGCTGGATGCGCTGGAGGCGAAGGACGGCGCAAAAGCCCGTGCGCTGATGTTGCGGCATCTCGACCATATCGAAGCCGATCTCGATCTTCGCATGAAGGAAGGGCTGGCGCTGAAGGATGCGCTGGCGCTTTGATCGCCGCCCATCCCGCCTTTCCGGCGGGAGTGGGCGTTTCTATTCGCTTCAGGCCGCGTAACGGCTGATGGCCAGATCGTGCGTGTCGATCTCCGGTTTTTCGCCACTAATCAGATCGGCGAGTACACGGGCCGAGCCGCAGGACATGGTCCAGCCGAGCGTGCCGTGGCCGGTGTTGAGATAAAGATTGCTGTAGCGCGTGGCGCCGATCACCGGCGTGCCATCCGGCGTCATCGGGCGCAGGCCGCACCAGAATTTCGCCTGGCTTTGATCGCCCGCACCGCCGAACAGGTCTTCCACTGAATGGGCCAGCGTTTCCTGGCGCGCGGCCGGCAAATCCTTGCTGAAACCCGCAATTTCCGCCATGCCGCCCGCGCGAATGCGCGAGCCGAGCCGGGTGATTGCCACCTTGAATGTTTCGTCCATGACCGTGGAGACGGGCGCGCGCTCCTCCTTCACGACCGGAACCGTGATGGAATACCCTTTCACCGGATAGACCGGCAGGGTCAGCCCAAGCTGCCGCACGAATTGCGGCGAATAGCTGCCAAGCGCCGCCACGAAGATATCCGCCTCCATCAGTCCGCGCGTGGTTTCCACGGCCTTGATGCGGCCGCCTTCAACGATCGGGCGCATGATGCCGGTATCGTAAAGGAAGGTAACACCGGCCTCTTCCGCCATGCGGGCAAGTTCGGTGGTGAACATGAAGCAGTCGCCGGTCTCGTCGCCGGGCAGTCGCAGGCCACCGACGATCTTCTCCTTGGCGGGCGCAAGGCCCGGCTCGATGGCGGCGCAACCGTCGCGGTCGAGAATCTCGAAAGGCACGCCGCCCGCCGTCAGCACGTCCACATCCTTGCCGATGGCGTCGAACTGCTTCTGGGTGCGAAACACCTCGAGTGTGCCCTGCATGCGCTGGTCATATTCGATGCCGGTCTCTTCGCGCAGCGCCATCAGGCAATCGCGGCTATATTCGGCAACACGCACCATGCGGCTCTTGTTGATGGCATAACGTGCCGAGGTGCAGTTGCGCAGCATCTGGCTCATCCAGCGCCATGCCGCAGGGTCCGCCGTCGGGCGGATAATGAGGGGCGCGTGTTTCATGAACAGCCATTTCATCGCCTTGACCGGGATGCCGGGTGCCGCCCATGGAGAGGAGTAACCGGGGGATACCTCGCCCGCATTGGCGAAGCTGGTTTCGAGGGCTGCGGCCGGCTGGCGGTCGATCACCGTCACCTTGTGCCCGGCTTTGGCCAGATACCAGGCGGATGTCACGCCGACGACGCCGGCTCCGAGGATAGTGACGTTCATGATCGTCTCACTTGTGATTGGCTGATGTTGAAGCAATGGCCGGGGTTTCGCCCGGCTGAATGTAACTACGGCGATAACGGCGACCGAGGCCGGTCAGGATTTCATAGGCGATCGTGCCCGCATCCTCGGCAATGTCTTCCAGCGTCTGGTCTGGCCCGATCATCTGCACGAGGCTGCCCTGGGTCAATGTTCCCTCGGGCAGGGCGGATATGTCGAGAATGATGCTGTCCATCGAAACGCGCCCGGCAATCGGCAGGCGCACGCCGTTATACCACGCCGCGCCGCGATTGCTGAGCGCGCGCGGCAGGCCATCGGCGTAACCGGCGGCGATGGTTGCAAGACGCGTCGGGCTGGTCGCTTCGAAAGAGCCGCCGTAACCGACCAGAGAGCAGGCAGGGACGGTGCGGGTCTGGATGACGGCGAGATCGAGACGGACGACCGGTTTCATCGGGTTGGGGCGGGCAGTGGAAGGGGCGCCGCCATAAAGCGCGATGCCCGGGCGCAGCAGAGCATTGTGATAGTCATTGCCGAGAAAAATACCGCCCGAATTGGAAAAACACACCGGCGCATCCGGGAAGGCCCCGGCTGCTTTATGCATTACCGAAAGCTGTGCGGCATTGGCGGCATGATCCGGCTCATCGGCGCAGGCGAGGTGGCTCATCACGAAGGCGATGTCGATACCATCGAGCAGTCGCGGCTGCGCGGCAAGGACTTCAAGCTCTTCGGGTGACAGCCCAAGGCGGCACATGCCGGTATCGATCTGCACGGCAGCGGTGAGGCTCTTGCCAAGCTTTCCGGCATGGGCCGACCATTGCGCGATCTGCTCCAGCGAATTCAGGACCGGGGTGACCGCCATGGCGGCGCAGGAGGTCTCATTGCCGGGCTGAAGCCCGTTGAGAACGAAAATCCGCGCATCTGCCGAAAGCCGCAGCCTGAGAGACAATGCCTCATCGATATGGGCGACGAAGAAATTGCGGCAACCCGCCTCGAACAAGGTCTGCGAGACGATATCCGTGCCGAGTCCATAGGCATCGGCTTTCACGACCGCCGCCGTCTGCGAGGCTGGCGCCATCGCCGTCAGGGTCAGATAATTGTCGCGCAATGCGCCGAGATCGATGGTCAGATGGCCGCTTGCACCACCGGCTGCCTGCTGGCGGCTGATCTGCATGTCCATGGTCGTTCACCCTCATTTTTATCCTCTGAGGGTATTGCAACGATTATCGAATTTCTTGGCGATTGTTCGAAGAAAATGCGATAGAATTAGAAATCACGCAATTTTCGTTGATCAATTGGAATCTTCTATGTCGTCACTGGATGCGACCGACCGCCACATCATCCGCCTGCTTCGGCTCAATGCCCGCATCAGCAATGCAAAACTGGCAGTGGAAGTCGGACTTTCGCCCTCCGCCTGCCTTCGCCGGGTCGACATCCTCGAGCGGGAGGGGATTATCCGCGGTTATACCGCGCTGACCAGCGGCCTTGCCGGCGGCGAGGTAATTTCGGTCATCGTGCAGATCACGCTCGACCGGCAGACGGAGGATTTTCTCAACCGCTTCGAAAATGCGGTGCGGCGCTATCCGGAAATCCGCGAATGTTATCTGATGACCGGCGGTTCGGACTATTTCCTGCGCTGCGAGGCGGAGAGTGCGGGGGATTTCGAGCGGATTCACAAGGAGATATTGTCGAAACTGCCGGGGGTTTCGCGCATTCATTCGAGTTTTGCGATCCGGAATGTGCTGGCGACGCCGAAGGCGCGATAGCCTCGAGTGTGGGGTTTACCCCCTCTGTCCTGCCGGACATCTCCCCCTCAAGGGGGGAGATTGACAAGCGGCTTGCTGATCATCCAATCAGCAGGATTGCGTGGTACTGAGGCACAAGCCCCATCTGATCTCCCCCCTTGAGGGGGAGATGTCCGGCAGGACAGAGGGGGGTAAACCCCACACTCTACCTATCGATATCACCCCCACCACCGATAAAAATGATGCACCGGCCCCCGCCCATGTCCAATGGCAAGCCCCCGTCCGGCATCGAGCGCCCCGTTCAGATAATCCTTCGCAAGCCCGACCGCTTCCCGAAATTCGTGCCCCATCGCAAGATGCGCCGTAATCGCAGCCGCCAGCGTGCAGCCGGTGCCGTGGTCGTTTTTCGTCTCCACCCTCGGCGCAGAAAGTGCCTGCATGGTCCCGTCCGCAAACAGATAATCCGTGCTTTCCGGCCCGTCGCCATGGCCGCCCTTGATGAGCACGGCCTTCGCACCGGCCTTCAGGATCAGCTCGGCCTGGCGGGTAATCTCCCGCTCCGTCTCCGCCATCGGCGTGCCGGTCAGCAGCGCCGCTTCCGGCAGGTTCGGCGTCACGATGGCAGCGAGTGGCAACAGGTCGCGCCGCAGGGTCTCGATGGCATCTTCATGCAGCAGCCGGTCGCCCGACGTCGCCACCATGACCGGATCGAGCACCACCGGCTGCGATTGCTGCCGAAGCCGTTCTGCGATGGCTGCGATGGTTTCGATCCGCGAGACCATGCCGATCTTCACGGCATTGACCGCGAGATCGGAAAAAACCGCATCCATCTGCGCGACGATGGTAGCGACCGAAATATCCTCCACGGCAGTCACGCCCCTGGTGTTCTGGGCGGTGATGGCGGTGATGACGCTGGCGGCATAGGCGCCGAGTGCGGAAAAGGTCTTGATGTCGGCCTGGATACCCGCGCCGCCGCCGCTGTCGGAGCCGGCAATGGTCAATGCAATGGCTGTCATGGCTGTCTCGCTTTCAGCGCCGCGTCAATTGTGGAGCGGAAATCCCTGGTTGCGCTGGCGATATCGGCTGCGCGGAAAATTGCGGAAATGACGGCGACCCCATCCGCGCCGGCGGTGACGACGGCGGGTACGCGGGCAAGATCAATGCCGGCGATCGCACCCACCGGCATATCCGGCCGCCACTCCTGCAACAGGGCGCGCAGCGTCATAAAGCCATCGATGCCGACCGGCTTGTCCGGGTTGACCTTGGAAACGGTCTCGAACACGCCGCCGATGCAGGCATAGTCGGCGGGCATGGAGGCCGCCCGTTCGGCATCGGCGCGGTTCTTGACGGTAAGGCCGATAATTGCCTTTTGCCCGAGAATACGCCTTGCGGTCTTTGCATCCATGTCGTCGGCACCGAGATGCACCCCATCAGCCCCCGCAGCCAGCGCCACATCCACCCGGTCGTTGATGACCAGCGGCACGCCAGTGCCAGCGATGGCCTCGCGAATGGCACGGGCATTTTCGATCATCTCCCGCGTCGAGCCATGCTTGTCGCGATATTGCAGGATCGTTGCCCCGTTGAGCGCGGCCGCCAGAGCAAGCTCCGGCAACGGCGCGACATCGGCAAGACTGGTATCGACCAGCGCATTAAGGCGGTAATCAACCTTGTTCATGCTCAATCCTCGCGTGATTTATGATGTCCTCACCGGAGATTTCGGAAAGAGCATCCAGAAATGCCGGTTCGAACGTACCGGGGCCTTTGGCCTGTTTCGCGGCGAGCTCGGCGGAAACGCCTGTCACCGCAAGGGCGGAAGCCGCTGCCGTCAACGCGTCTTTTTCCACTGCCATGAAGGCGGCGATGACACCGCCCGAAAGGCAGCCCGTGCCGGTCACCTTCGCCATCCACGGGTGACCATTGACGATCCTGACATTGCGCGTCGTGTCGCGGAGATGATCCACCGGTCCGGTCTCGATCCGCACCGCGCCCGACACATCGCCGATCAGGCTCATTTCTGCGCGGTTGCCTCGGACGATGGTGGGCGAATGGGCGATAAGTTCCCGGGCGAAATCCAGCCGCGAGGGTGAATAGTCGACATGCACGGGGTCGACGATCCACGGCTTGCCGGATGCATTGGCGATCTCGATCGCCAGCCGGATGACCTTGCGTCGTTCGGCGTCCAGCGTGCCGAGATTGACGGTCAGTGCATCCGCCTTGGTGACGAAGCTTTCGATCTCTTCCAGCGAGGTGGTCATCGAGGGAATGCCGCCGACGACGGTGATGCCGTCGGCGGTGAATTTCTGCACCACGGTGTTCATCAGGCAATGCACGCGCGGACGCGTCTGCCGCACGCGTTCCAGAATCTCGGCGGCTTTTGCCGCTGTCGGAAAATTGCCGGTCATGGCTGTTGCAGCTCCACGGCGATATCGTCTGCTGCCGGCGCCAGCTTGATCAGCTGCATCTCCTGCATGAAGGCGCCGAAACGAGCGTAACGGGTGCGGTCAAGTGCGGCGGGGCGCTTGGCGAAACGTGGCAGCGTGTCGAAAAAGGCCTGTTTGTTCAGGGCATCGTCAAGGTTCGGATAGGCCTTGATGAAAAGCTGCCAGGCATCCTGCGGATGGTTGGTGATAAAGATCGCGGCTTGCTCCACGGCGGAGAGGAAACGCGGCAGACGGCTGTCCTTTGCGAGATCACGATGGGTGACGAAGATCAGCTCGTCATAGGCCGGTACGCCATGTTCTTCGGGGAAGAAGGAGCGGCCCTCATGTCCTTCGAGTTTCATCTGAGTCAGTTCGAAATTGCGAAAACCGCCGAGCGTGGCATCCACCTTGCCGGCGATCAGGGAAGGCGACAGCGAGAAATTGACGTTGACCAGCTCGACGTCGTCCTTCGTCAGCCCGTCCTTCTCCAGCATGCGCTTCAGCATCGCATCCTCGAAACCGGAAACGGAAAAACCGACCTTCTTGCCCTTCAGATCTTTCAGGCTCTTGATCGGCCCATCCGCGAGAACCGTGACGGTGTTGAGCGGGGTTTCGACCAGTGTGCCGAAACGCACGAGCGGCAGGCCGGCTTCGTGGTCGAGATAGAGGTTCGGCTGGTAATGCACGCCGATATCGGCCTGTTTTGCCGAGACGAGGCGCGGCACCGTGGAAGGGTCAGCCGGAGGAACCAGCTCCACTTCCAGTCCCGCATCGGCAAACAGGCCGCGTTCCTTGGCGATCACCATCGGTGCATGATCGGGGTTCACGAACCATTCGAGCAATACGGTCAGCTTGTCGGCCGCCTGGGATTGCATGGGCGCAAGCACGCTTGCCGCTGCGATGGCGAGGGAAAGAAGCGTTCGTTTCATGGTCCCGAAAGTCTCCGTAAATATCTGAAAGGAATGATGTGTTCTGTTTCTTTGGCCCAGGGGGCGAGATTGGCCGTCGCCCCGTCAACGATGAGCCGGAGCAGCAAGGCCATGACGGCGAGAATGGCCATGGCGGCGAACATGGTGTCGGTCTGCATGCGGGCATTGGACTGGATCATCACGAAGCCGAGCCCGGCCGATGCGCCCACCCATTCGCCGATGACGGCCCCGAGCGGGGCAAGCGGCGCAGCCACCCTCAAGCCCGAAATCAGTGAGGGGAGCGCCAGCGGCACGCGCAACCGGGTGAGGATCTGCCAATGGCTCGCCTCCGTCAGCGAGGCGGCGTCGAGGATGGCGCGATCCGTGCGGTTGAGGCCGTCGGTGAAAGAGGAGGCGACGGGGAAGAAAATGATGATTGCCGTCATGACCACTTTCGAGGCCATGCCGAAGCCGAACCAGAGGACGAGAATGGGGGCGAGCACGAAGACCGGAAAGGCCTGCAACACCAGAACCATTGGCCAGACGAGGCGGCCAAGACGCGGGATGGCGGCCGTCGTGAAGGCAACGAGAATACCGGCGGCAATGCCCGCGGCAAGCCCGAGCGTCATTTCGCCGAACGTCACCATGGCCTGGCCGAACAGGAAACCCGGCTGGCGCAGGAAGGCGGCGGCGACATCGGCGGGCGACGGCAGGATATAGCGAGGCGGCGAAAACAGCGACGTTCCCGCCTGCCAGAGAAGGAGCAGAAGACCGACACCGTTCAACGCATGGGTGGCACGCATGAGCCGGGCCTCAGATGCAGATGCACCATGTGCGAAGGGCAGAAGGTTTCAGCATCATCGGTCGTCTCCAGATGTGGCAATCACGGAGATCAGGCATAGCGGAGAAGAGAAAGGGCAGCGCCTCCAAGGCGCGACAGTTCCGTTCCTACGCCGGCATGACCCGGATCAGGTTCAAGGGTCCGGCTCATCGCCATCTCAGCACCGTGCGGTGCTCCCCTCGGAAGAGCTTGTTTTGTAGGTCAAGTTTTAAAAATGTCAACGGTCTCTACCAACCGGTGATCGGTACCCCGCCGTTATGCGGCCGGGAGAAATATAGTTATTAGATATATCGAATTTATCGACAATTAGTTATATCAATAAACTATATTGCAACGTCGTTCGAGTAACTAAGCCCGCATTCAGAGAAGCTCGGAGACTAACTTGAAAAGCATCTGGCGGGACAAGTCCGGAAATTTTGCCATTCTCAGCGCCTTGTTGATCATACCGCTCATCGGATCCGCCGGTGTTGCGCTCGACATAACACGCGGCCTCAGCGTCAAGTCCGATTTGCAGATGGCGGCCGATTCCGCTGCTCTGGCGGTGGTTGCCGATAGTTCGGCAAGCGCCCAGGCTGCAAAACGGATGGCGAGCAATGGCGTCATTGCCGTCGGCGAAGAAGAAGCCGCCGCTTTCTTCCATGGCAATCAGCGGGGCAACCGAGACTATCAGCTATTGTCTCTCGATATATCTGTCATCAAGCGCGGGACCATCATCGAGTCTTCGGTCAATTTTACGGCCTCAGTGAATACGACGCTTTCCAGAGTTCTCGGAAAGGACTTCCTGACGGTCTCGGGGAGTGCAACCGCCAAATACGAGACGGAAACCTTTACCGATTTTTACCTCGTTCTCGACAACTCGCCTTCCATGGGCGTGGGCGCCACGCCCGCCGATGTCGCGGTGATGGAAAAGACGATAGGATGCGCTTTCGCTTGCCATCTCACAACGAAAGACGGCGCGTCAGACCCGACCAGCACCTATTTCAGGATCAAGAATAAAGACGCCGATGCCAAGGGTCGCATAAACGCGACCACGCGCATCGACGTGGTTGCCAAGGCAACCGCGAGTTTGATGGATACGGCCGCTGCCACGCGCAAGAGCTATGATCAATATCGTATTGCCGTCTACACTTTTGGGAAAACGGCAGTCGATGTTGCGTCAGGCGGGGATTTGCTCGAAGTTGTGCCGCGGACTTCGGATTTGCAGGAGGCCAAGAAGAAGATTGCCGAAATCGAACTCATGTCGGTTCCTTCCCATATGTATAAGAACGATCAGCACACCGATTTCGACCGGGCGCTTACCAAGATCGAGAAAAAGATGGGAAATTCGGGCAGCGGCGCCAGTTCCGCCAGCCCGGAAAAAATAGTGTTTTTCGTCTCTGACGGTGTTGCCGACAGCTACAAGCCAAATAACTGCACAAAACAAACGACGCAGGGCGGGCGTTGCCAGGAGCCGATCGACACAAGGCTCTGCACCAAGCTCAAGGAAAAGGGCTTCCGTATCGCCGTGCTTTATACGACCTACCTGCCGCTATCGGGCAATGGCTGGTACAGGCTCTGGATACAACCGTTCCAGACGGAAATCAGTTCGCGCATGCAGGCCTGCGCTTCTCCGGGGCTGTTCTTTGAAGTCAGCCCTTCGCAGGGCATCAGCGATGCGATGTCGGCCCTTTTCAAAAAGGCAATCAGCACGCCGCGCCTGACGAGTTGAATGGCCGCGCGTCCGATGCCGGGCTGCTGTTCAACACGCTGTCCATCGCGCCTGTCGGTGTGACGGAAAACGCTTTTGAGTGCAATATTAGTTATTCCGGAAATTAGATTTATCGAAAATTAGTTATTCCTTGAAACTGCCTTTCAATAATCTTTGGCTAAGTCTCGCCTCCAGCAGGGTTCCGGGGGCGAATTTGAAAAATATCTGGCAGGATGAATCAGGGAATTTTGGCATTCTCAGCGCCTTGTTGATGGTGCCGTTGATCGGAGTGGCCGGCGTGGCCCTGGATGTGACACACGGCATGGCCGTGAAGTCCGATTTGCAAATGGCGGCCGATGCGGCGGCCCTCGCGGTGGTGGCGGATACGTCGGCGAGCGTCAAGGCCGCAAAAGAAATGTCGGGAGATGGCGTCATCAGCCTTGGCAGTAGCGAGGCCTCGGCTTTCTTCGAAGGCAATCAACGCGCCAATGCCGACTACAAGCTTCTGTCGCTCGATATATCGGTGATCAAGCACGGTAATGTCATCGAGTCTTCCGTCAGTTTCACGGCTTCCGTCGGCACGACGCTTTCGCAGGTTCTCGCGAAGGATCTCATCACTGTTTCGGGCAAGGCGACCGCCAAATACGAGACGGAAACCTTCAGTGATTTTTATGTCCTTCTGGATAACACGCCCTCGATGGGTGTCGGCGCCACCCCCGCCGATGTTGCCACCATGGTTGCGAATACCAGCGACAAATGCGCTTTCGCCTGTCACATCGTGAAAAACGGGGTGGTGGACACGGGCAGCTATTATTACAGGGCCAAAAGCCTTGGGGTCACGACGCGCATCAATGTGGTCGCGCAGGCCACGGCAAGCCTGATGGACACGGCAAAGGCCACGCGGAAGAGCAGCAATCAATATCGCATGGCGGTCTATACCTTCGGGGAGAAGGCGGAAGACACCAAGCTGCTCGAAGTTGTTCCCCTGACGTCGGATCTGGCGACCGCTAAGAAAAAGGCGGGCGAAGTCGACCTGATGTCCATTCCCTATCAGGGATATAATAACGACCAGCAGACCGATTTCGACCGGGCTTTGATCCAGATAGGCGACAAGATCGGCAGTTCGGGGACAGGCGCGAGTTCGGCGAGCCCGGACAAGATCATTTTCTTCGTTTCGGATGGTGTCGGTGATAGCTACAAGCCGTCCACATGCACCAAAAAAACGACAAGCGGCCGCTGTCAGGAGCCGATCGATATCAAATATTGCACGAAGCTGAAGGAAAAGGGTTTCCGGATCGCGGTGCTCTACACCACCTATCTGCCGCTGCCGACCAACGACTGGTATAATAGCTGGATCAAGCCTTTCCAGTCGGAAATCGGCGCACGTATGCAGACATGCGCTTCACCCGGCCTGTTCTTCGAGGTCAGCCCGTCGCAGGGCATCAGCGACGCGATGTCGGCGCTTTTCAAAAAGGCCATTACATCGCCCCGTCTGACAGGCTGAGCGCGGCGTTTCCACTGGAATCCGCGCAGCCTTCTTCAACCGATGGTGCGAAGCTGTTCAAACAGCGGCACATGGAGGCTATCGGCACGGTAAAAGACCGCCGGCTGACCGAGCGGAGCTTCGACGATGATTTCGCGCCCGCCGGAATGGCGTGCGCCACTCCACAGATGCACCCATTCGCCGTCGCCGGGAAGATAGAGCGCACGTTGCGTTTCGCTCGCCTTCCAGACGGGGGCAACCAGCATGTCGGCACCGTAGAGATAGCAATCCTGAATGGCGTAGGTCTGAGGTTCATCCTCATAATGCAGGAAAAGCGGGCGCTGTACCGGCAGGCCCGTCTTTGCGGCCTCGGCGGAAAGTAACTTCAGATAGGGGGCGAGCGCCACATAGATCGCCGTCATGCGGGCAAAATGGGAAAGAACCGTTTCATCCTGATCGATCTGCAGATTGTCACGCGGCCGGTTGCCCTCATGGGTGCGCATGACCGGGGTGAAGGCGGCCATCTCCGTCCAGCGCATGATGAGTTCCGCCGTTCGGACATTGCCGAACAGGCTGGTGTAACCGCCAATGTCTGAGTGATGATAGGCATTGCCCATGAGGCCTGAGGAAAGCGCGCCGCAGATGACGGTGACAAGGCCGTCATGACGGGAGAAGTCGACAGACTGGTCACCGCCCCAGATCAGCGGGCAATGAGCCTGCACGCCGGTGAAACCTGCGCGCATGAAGAACAGTGCTTCACCGGTCTTGCCGCGACTTTCGACGCCCTTCGCATTGACCTCCGCCCAGAGCGTGGGCCAGGCATTGTGCATCAGCTTGGCATCGACCGCGTTCGACAGCTTGATATCGATCGGCAGATATTCGCCGAAATCGGCCATCCAGCCGGAAAGGCCGAAATCCAGCATGTTTTTGCCAATGATCTCTTCGGCGAACCAGTCGGCGGCGGCCGAATTGGTGAAGTCGACCACGCCGCAATCGAACTCGCCGAAGTCCACCAACGCCGTCTTGCCCTCGGCGTCGGTGGCGAAATAACCGGCCGCTTCAGCGACGGGAAAGAGCGGTCCGTCGACGCAGAGATAGGGGTTCACATAACCCAGGAAACGAATGCCCTGGTCGGCAAGTTCGGCGATCTTCTGGCGCAGATGCGGATAGCGCGTGTCATTCGCCTGCCAGTCCCAGAAAAGGCGGGCGCCAAAAGAAGTCTGACGAAGCCCCACCCAGTCCTCGCACCACAGGCCGGACACCTTCGTTCCGGCCGCGCGGATTTTTTCCAGCCGCGTGAAAGAGTTGGCGCCGTCCTTTAACCCGATGATCGCGCCATTATAGACCCAATCAGGCAATTCCGGCTGGCGTCCGAACCGCAGCGACAGGGCCGAGACGATATCGGTGAAACTGTCACCGGCGAAAAATTCGATCTTTTCGGGGATGGCCCAGATTTCGATCTCGTGGAAATCGCCATTGCGGAAATCGAAGACCGAATAGGCGGTCGTTTCCACATGCAGCGCGTATTTGCGCGAGGAGAGCCAGGTCGGCTGCGGATAGTTGGTGTTGTAATAATCACCGCCCGCCTTGCCGCTGACATCGGATTTGAAGGTTATCTCGGTGGTCTTGTCGCGACCGACCCCGGGCTCGGAGGTCCAGAGCGGGAAACGCCGGCCGCGCATGTCGAAATAGGACATCTGCTCGCCGCCGCCCCAGACATGCTCGTCCGTTTCCGCGACGATACGCAGCCAGAGGCGGTTGATTGTCTCGTCCAGCGCCGTCAGTCGGACAGTGTTGCCATCGAGCGTCAGGCGAAGGCGCGGTGCCTGTCCCGGTGCGGATGAGAGCGTGACGCTGTTATCGCTGACCTCGGCATGGCGCAGGGCGGTGCGCTCGATGACATAGTCCTCGATATCGAAATTGCCGCGATACATATCCATCCGCTCTTTCCCGAAGCCGGCGAAGAAGGCCGGACTTTCAGGCGAGTGGGAAAGGAGTGTGCGGTTGCCGATCGTGAGCGTGAAGCCGTCTTGGGTCGTTTCGAAATGCATGACTTAACCTTTTAGCCCTTGAGACCACCGGCGGTGAGGCCTGAGACAACCCGTTCCTGGAAGATGACGATCAGGATCGCAACCGGTACGATGCCGACCACCAGCGCTGCCGAAATCACCGGCCAGGGGAAAGCGAACTCACCCTGATAAAGCTGGATGCCGACGGGCAGGGTGCGCAGTGCCGGGTTGGAATTGAAGGAGAGCGCCAGCAGGAACTCATCCCAGGCATTCACGAAGGCAAGAATGCCGGCGGTGAAGACACCCGGCGCGCAAAGCGGCACAACCACCTTGAACAGCGCGCCGATGCGGGTGCAGCCATCGATCATGGCGGCGTTTTCGAGATCGCGCGGGATGCTCTCGAAGAAGGAGACTAGCATCAGCGTGCAGACCGGCAGCGACAGCACCGTGTAGGGCAGGATCAGCGCCGTCCAGCTGTTGAGCAGGTTCAAGGCACGCATGATTTCGAACAGCGGCACCAGAAGCGTGACAAGCGGGAAGGTGGAAACGGCGATGATGAGCGACAGGATCAGCGCCCGGTATTTGAGGTTGAGCCGCGCAAGCGCGTAAGCCGCGAGCACCGAAATCAGGATGGTGAGCGCAGTGGAAAGCAGAGCCACCATGAAGCTGTTGAACAGAAAAAGGTGCAGCGGCTGATCGGAAAAGGCCTGCATGTAGTTGGCGAGCGTCGGCGCGTGCGGAAACCAGGTGATCGGTTTGACCGTTAGTTCCGCTTCCGTTTTCAGCGAAGTGAAGAGAATCCAGATCGCGGGGAAGAGGCCATTCACCAGAAGAATGGAGGCAGCGATGAAGCGCAGTGGCTTGCCGGAGAAGACGGAGGACAGACCGGAGGAGGTGGCAACGGTGCTCATGGCTTTAGTCCTTCGTCCTGATAATGCGGAGGTAAACGGCGGTAACGCACATCGAAAGCGCAAACATCATGACCGCCAGCGCCGAGCCGTAACCGAGATCGAGGAAGGAGACGGTGTTCTGGTGGATATACATGGCAAGCGTGGTGGTGGATGTGCCGGGGCCGCCGCCGGTCATCATGTAGGGAATATCAAAGGTTTGCAGCGCCGTGATCGTGCGGAAGATGAGGGCGACGACGATCGAGGGCTTCAGCAGCGGCAGGGTGATCTCGAAGAACTGCCTGATCTTGCCGGCGCCATCCACATCCGCTGCCTCATAGAGCGAGCGCGGAATGGTCTGAAGACCGGCAAGGATCATCAGCGCCATGAAGGAGGAGGTCTTCCAGATGATCGTCAGGCAGATGGCCGCAAAGGCCCAGCTCGGCGAGTTGAACCAGATGATGCCTTCAAATCCCAGGCGGTTCAGCACATCGTTGACCACGCCATATTCGTAATGGAAGAACCACGCGAAGATGAGGCCGGCAAAGGAGAGCGGCAGCGCCCAGGGAATGAGAAGCGAAAGCCGCATCGGCCACTGCATGGAGAAAGGCAGGTTGGCGAGCAGCGCGAGGCCAAGGCCCATGAAGAGCGCGCCGGGCACCGTGATCAGCGTGATGAGAACCGTATTCCAGGTCGTTTCCCAGAAGATCGGATCATCGAACATCGCCGTGTAATTTTCAAAGCCGATAAATTCCGCCGGCAGGCCTGAGGTCAGCGAAAGGCTGAAGAAGCTCGTGTAGACAAGTCTTGCCACCGGATAAACGATGATGAGCGACAGCAGGATCGCGGCCGGCGCGAGCAGAAGCACGGCCAGTGACCGGTCGCCGAGATCGAGCCACCGCGTCCAGCGCGGCTGCGGTTTCTCGTCCACCCGAACCATGGTTCTTTCCGGCATTGTCACCTCTGCCACTCCCGCAACTGGATTCACGTCATCGTCTCCCGATCGGACCGGTTTATGTCCGGCCCGTTTATCGCGCCGTTCAGGCGGCTTTATTCCTGTCAGTCGAAACGGCCGGAAAGGGCATGGCACGCATGCCGCCTTCCGGCTCAAAGCTTAGCGCAGAACGCGCCGCAGACGGCTTTCCATCTGTTTTGCGCCATCCTCCGGCGTCATCACGCCGGCAAGCACGCCGTTGACGGTGGTGCGGATCGTTTCGCTGACCTCGTTGTAACGCGGTGTCACGGGGCGGGCCTTCGCCGTTTCAACGACGGGCAGGGCATCCGCGAACCACGGGATGGTCTTGGTCACATCCGCATCCTTGTAGAGTGCGGCATAGGTGGGCAGAAGCGCTGCGTTGATGGCCATGAACTTCGAAACATCCTGACCGGAGAGATATTCGACAAGCTTCTTGGCTTCATCCTGCTGCTTGGAATAGGCGGAGATGCCGAATTCCCAGCCGCCGAGGCAGGTCGTCTGCTCGCCACCCTTGACGGCCGGCAGGCGGGCGACGCCGACCTTGTCGTTCACCTGCGATTCCTTGCCCTGGAAATGGGTCCAGGCGTAGGACCAGTTGACGGCGAAGAGCACCTTGCCGGCCTGGAATTCCTTGCGGGTGTCGTCGGTCGCGACTTCCGAAATGTTCTTCTTGGAAATACCTTCGTCGACAAAGCTCTTCCAGAGCTTCAGGGAATCCACCGCAGCCTTGTTGTCGAAATTCAGCTTGCCGTTTTCAACCAGAGACTTGCCTTCGCTCCAATAGGGCAGGAGGAAGGTGCAGACCGCGCCTTCGATCGCCTTGCCCTGGAAGGACAGGCCCTGAAGTTCGGGGTTCTTCTCACCTTCCATCACCTTCTTGGAGGCTTCCTTCAGCTCATCCCAGGTGGTCGGCGGCTTGATACCGTATTTGTCGAGCAGGTCCTTGCGGTAATAGAGGAACATGGAGTCGGCGAAGGCGGGCAGCGCCACGATCTTGCCATCCACCGTGTTGGCTTCGGCATAGGTCGGCAGGTAGGCCGACATGTCCTTGCCGGAAAAATCGCTGGTCCAGCCGGCGGTGGCGAATTGTGCGGGACGGATGACGTCGAGCATCAGCACGTCGAGGCTCGAATCCTTGGCCGACATGACGGTGTTGAGATATTGCGCCTGCATTTCCGAGGTGTTGCCGCCGGTCTCGATGACCACCTTCACGCCCGGCGTCTTTGCCTCATATTGGTCCAGCGCCTTGCGCCAGACATCAGGCTGATGCTGGCTGGAAACGAAAATCTTCAGTTCGGCATCGGCAAAGGCCTGTCCCGAAAAGGCAAGCATGGTTGCGCAGAGTGCGGCACCCATCAGGGCTTTGCCCCGGATAGCTTTGAATGTCATGAGTTCCTCCCGTTATTAAACCCTTGGCCGAAGCGTTTTTCGCCCGGCAATCAGTGGATAGAGCGTTCCGTCGTCGCGTCGAAAAGATGGACCTTGGATGGATCGACGCCGATCCGCAGTTCCTCGTTCGGGGTTGGCCGAAGCTGCGGCGGCATCCGCGCGGTCAGCGCCGCATCGCCGAGGCTGAAATGGACGAGTGTGTCCGAACCCAGCGGCTCCACCACCTGCACCTTCACGGCAAGCTGGCTGTCGAAGCCCTCGGCAGGACCGAAATGTTCCGGACGAATGCCAACGATGACTTCGCGGCCTTCGAGCCCCGTTTCGCGCGATGGCCGGATGGCCGCCATCTGCAGTGAATTGCCGTCGGAGAATGTCAACCGGTCGCCGTTCACCTTGGCGCGGGCAAAATTCATGGCGGGCGCACCGACGAAACCGCCGACGAAGACACTTTCAGGGCGGTTGTAGACCTCATCCGGCGTGCCGACCTGCTCGATATCACCGCCGCGCAGGATGACGATGCGGTCGGCGAGCGTCATGGCCTCTACCTGGTCATGGGTGACGTAGATGATGGTGGTGCCGAGTTGCTGGTGCAGGCGCTTGATTTCCGTGCGCACCTGTCCGCGCAGCTTGGCGTCGAGGTTGGAAAGCGGCTCGTCGAACAGGAAGACCTGCGGGCGGCGCACGATGGCGCGTCCCATGGCCACACGCTGACGCTGGCCGCCGGAAAGCTGGCCGGGCCGCCGGTCGAGAAGATGCTCGATGCCGAGCATCTTCGCCGCTTCATCGATGCTGGCATTGGCCTGGGAGGCGCTGACGCCGCGTACCTTCAGGCTGAAACCCATGTTCTCACGCACCGTCTTGTGCGGATAAAGCGCATAGTCCTGAAACACCATGGCGATGTCGCGTTCGCGCGGCGGGAGCTTGTTGACAACGCGGTCGCCGATCTTCACCTCGCCGCCGGTAATGCTCTCCAGCCCCGCGACCATGCGCAGCGTCGTGGATTTGCCGCAGCCGGAAGGGCCGACGAACACGACGAATTCGCCATCGTTGATTTCAAGGTCTATGCCCTTGACGATGCGAAGCGCACCGTAACTCTTGTCCAGCTTGCGCAGGCTGACCGAAGCCATATTTTCCTCCTCACGACCGGCGCGCCCGAATTTTGAATGGACGCAATAGCCGGTATCAACCTTCAAGTTCCCCGTATCGCATCTTCGAAAATCGATCCCGATTGTCCGGCGATATCGTGGGATGGCAAAACGCCTGTCTCCCTGAGGTCGTGATATTACCTTTCATAAAAAGGAAATCAATAGTGTATCAATTTTATTTCTGACAGAAATCAAAAACTACTAAGTCATTGATTCGAAGAAATATAACTGCAAAACTACCTGCTGAGCAGGCAACGGCTTGCTTGCCTCCCGTCAAATTCCTTCACCCATGTAGATCACGCGAAATTTGCGCAATCTCAACGTATGCGAGAAACGTAGCGCGCGACGGTATGGTCGAACCAGGTCCATGAAACTTCAGCCACCGCGCCGTCCTGCGCCTGGCTGAGGCGCAACACCCGGGGCACAGACACGCCCGGCTTCTGGCCGAAAACCTCAGGCGCCCATTCGGGCACTTCACCCAGATCGACGCGGTCTTCGGCCTTCGATATCCAGAGATTGAGGCGGGTACGGTAATAAAGATAAAGCGATTCCGACATGTTCTCGATGGCGATCGCATCGACATAGGAACCGTCCAGCCAGATTTCCTCTATGGCCGCCGGTTTTCCGGCGATGCGGCGAAGGCGGCGAATCCTGTGTCCCTCAGTCGATGTGCCGAAGGCGGGCAGGTCGGCTGGCTTGGCAAGGCGCGCCACATCCAGAACCTCCGCCGTTGGCAGGCCGCCGCCCTCGATCAGTTCAAGCCGGAAGAAGGCGTAGACGCTCTGCGGGTCACTGACCGCGCGGATGTAATTGCCTGACCCTTGCACGCGCTCGAGAAGGCCGCGCTCCTGCAATTCGGCAAGCGCCTTGCGCAGCGTACCGACGGCAATGCCGAGATCGGCCGCCATATCGCGCTCAGGCGCTAGCTTTTCGCCGTCGATCAATCGGCCGGCAGCCACCTCGCGCACCAGCATTTCGGCGATCTGCATATACATGGGCAGGCTGCCGCCAGTGTGTTTCATGATGCCGTTTCCTCCCCGAAACAAAAATTGATACATCATTGATTTACATATTTCTTGATGTTATGCAAGAAAAACGAGAGCGGCCTTGAGGAGGAATTGCATGACCGTCGTACCCGTTACATCCGCTGATCTCGATGCTGCCGAGGTCTCCTGGTTTTCCGCTTTGTGTTCCGATGACTACGCCTATCTCGGCGTGCCGGATGGCAGCTTGCGTTCCAGCTTCGAACATTGCTCCGATATCGTCAAAAAAGCAGAGGAACTCGGTTTCCGCAACATTCTCTGCCCTTCGTCCTATCAGGTCGGACAGGACACGCTGAGCTTCGTTGCCGGCTGCGCGCCGATCAGCGACCGCATCAATTTCCTCGCGGCAATTCGCTGCGGCGAGATGCAGCCGATCATGCTGGCGCGGACCGTGGCAACGCTCGACCATATGCTGAAGGGCCGCCTGACGCTTAACGTCATCAGCTCGGATTTTCCCGGCGAAGTTGCCGACAGCGCCTTCCGTTACAAGCGCAGCCACGAGGTCGTCGAGATTTTGCGTCAGGCTTGGACGCGGGATACCATCGACCATGACGGTGAAATCTACCAGTTCAAGGGCGTCTCCACCGAACCCGCAAGACCGTACCAGCAGAATGGTGGCCCGCTTCTCTATTTCGGCGGTTATTCTCCCGATGCGCTGGAACTCTGCGGTGCACAATGCGACGTCTATCTGATGTGGCCGGAGACGAAGGACCAGCTGGCAGACCGCATGCGCGCCGCCAATGAGCGCGCCGCCGCTCATGGCCGCACGCTGGATTATGGTCTGCGCGTTCACATGGTGGTGCGCGATACCGAAAAGGAAGCCCGCGAGTATGCCGACCATCTGGTGTCGAAGCTCGATGACGAATATGGCCAGCTGATCCGCAACCGCGCCCATGACAGCGGCTCGCTCGGCGTCTCGCATCAGGCACGGGCCCGCGAACTCGCCGACAAGTTCGGTTATGTCGAGCCCAATCTGTGGACCGGCATCGGCCGGGCCCGCTCCGGCTGTGGTGCGGCGCTGGTCGGCTCCACGGATCAGGTCCTTTCGGCGTTGGAGGAATATCAGAAGATGGGTATCCGCGCCTTCATACTCTCCGGTTATCCGCATCTTGACGAGGCGGAACATTTCGGCACCAAGGTTCTGCCGCAGATGAAAACCTGCTCCCTGCCGCATGCTTACGGCCGGGTACCTTCTGAAATGCCAGCCACGCCGCTCGGCAACGGGGAACGCCACTGATGGAACGTATCGCTCTTTCTGACAAACTCGAACTCAGCCGCATCGTTTATGGTATGTGGCGCATCGGTGACGATACCGACACCTCGCCCGCCCACGTGCAGGCGAAGATCGAGGCCTGCCTCGCGCAGGGCATCACCACCATGGATCAGGCCGATATTTACGGCGGATACACGGCGGAAGCCATTCTCGGCGATGGCCTGAAGGCGACCCCCGGACTGCGCGACAAGATCGAAATCGTCACCAAATGTGGCATCGTTGCACCGGCCGGCCGTCACTCCGCCGCCCGCGTCAAGCATTACGATACGACGGCTGGCCACATCAATGCTTCGGTTGAGGCATCGCTGCGCGACATGGGAACGGATCACGTCGATCTGCTGCTCATTCACCGCCCGGACCCACTGATCGACGCGGAAGAAACCGGCAAGGCGCTCGATGCGCTGGTGGCTTCCGGCAAGGCCAAGGCTGTTGGCGTCTCGAACTTCCGTCCATGGGATTTTTCGCTGCTGCAATCGGCAATGAGCAACCGGCTCGTGACGAACCAGATCGAAATGAGCCTTCTTGCCACCGATTGCTTCACCAATGGCGATCTGGCCTTCCTGCAGGAAAAGCGCGTCTCGCCCATGGCATGGTCGCCGCTCGGCGGTGGCTCGCTGTTCTCCGGCGCGCATGGCGGCACCATGGCTGCCCTGCAGCGCATCGGCAAGGAACAGGGCGTCGATGCAACGGCTGTTGCGATCGCCTGGCTGCTGCGTCATCCGGCAAAGATCGTGCCGGTACTGGGCACCAACAATATCGAGCGTATCAGAACCGCTGCCGATGCGCTTCGCGTGACGATGGACCGCCAGACCTGGTTCGAACTCTACACCCTTGCGATTGGAAAAGAGGTGCCGTGATGACAGTGGCAGAGGCGATGAAAATGCCCAATGAGCATGTATTCGTTCCTGGCGGCGAAAACAGCCGCAGCTTTCGCGATGCGCTTGGCGCTTTCACCACTGGTGTCACGGTGGTGACCGCCACGACGCCGAACGGTCCTATCGGCATGACGGTCAACAGTTTCGCGTCCGTTTCTCTCGATCCGCCGCTGGTCCTGTGGTCACCGGCGAAAAGCTCGTCCCGTTATTCAGCTTTCAGTGATGCGACCCATTTCGCCATTCATGTGCTGAGCGCCGATCAGGACGTTTTGAGCGCCCGCTTCACCCGCAATGGCCGTGCCTTTGATGATCTGGACTGGGAAATCAACGACGAAGGTGTGCCGGTTATTCCCGGAACGCTCGCCCGTTTCGAATGCCGCCGGGCTGCGGCCCATGATGCGGGCGACCACACCATCATCGTTGGCGAGGTGCTGCGTGCCGCCCATCGCGATGGTGATCCGCTGTGCTTTTCGGGCGGGGCCTTCGGCCGGTTCTCCCGGCAATAGGCAGGGGTGGTCCTTTCTGCCGTTGCGGTAAAATATCTACTGGAAATGCAAGGCGTTATGCCTGTTTTTCTTTCGCTTCATCTTGGCATCGATAGTAAAACAGGATCGTCATGATGTTATAGCTGGCGTTCACCTTCCGAAATGGCTTAATGCACTTGGTTTGGCGAAAAATGATTCGCCGAATCATAGACATAGTGCGCCGCTCCATTGGGGAAGATTGAATGTCCGGTTGTTTTTGCCTCTTTTTGGAAAGGGAAACCTCTCCGGAAAGACGCGCGCGCAGAAGGGCGTTCGGCCGGATCGCGACCAGCGGCGCGACCGGATTTTTGTCAGTCATGCTTTGCGTCGCCGCCGGCCAGAACGCCACGGCGCAAACACTGAATTGGGCCGGTGCTGCGGGCGGCGATTGGTCGACCGGTACGAACTGGGCCGCTTCAACCCGCGTGCCCACGGCCGCCGACGATGTGGTGATCGACAGCGGTGGGCCGACGGTCGCAATCGGCTCGGCCGCCGTCGCCAATGCCGTTTCGGTCGGGCAAAGCGCGCCCGGCACTCTGGTTGTAAACGGCGGCCTGCTTTCCAACTCGCTCAGCCTCGGCATCGCCAATGGTGTTTCCGGTACGGTGACGATGTCCGGCGCGGATATGGAGAATCGTGGTGTTTTGTCCATTGGTGGCGATGGGACTGGCAGACTTGACCTCCTGCACGGAACCTCCGCGTCGTCCGGCACCGTCTATATCGGCAAAGGGCCGACGGGAAGCGGATCGCTCACGCTGGACAATTCGTCCAGCCTCACCAGCTTCGGTACTGTTTTCGTGGGGTACGGTGGCAGTTCCACACCCTCTGGCACTGGCGGGCAGGGCAACCTGAACATCCTCGCAGGGAGCACGGTTGGCGGTAATAAAGCCGCCCTGGGGCAGGGGCTCGGGACGGAAGGCACGGCGCTCGTCTCAGGTGCAGGCAGCCGCTGGACGGTCGCGGACGGCATGGTTGTCGGCAATGCCGGTATAGGCACACTGACGGTCACGGGCGGTGGGAAACTCGTCAGTCAGACCACAACCATCATCGCCAATCTTGCCTCCGCATCGGGGAGTGAAGTCACGCTCAGCCGACTTGGTTCGTCACTGGAAAGCGGCGGGCTGATCGTCGGAAATGAAGGGGACGCGCGCCTGACCGTTGAGGCGGCAGCGACAGCCACCAGTGGCAGCGCGATCATCGGCCGCCATTCCACATCCGTGGCGACGGTAACCGGTGACGGTTCTAGTTGGACGACCGGCGACCTGCAGGTCGGCGGCGATGTTGCCGTTTCCGGCGGGGCGGCAGGGAACGGGACCTTGAACATCACTGCGGGCGGAACGGTACAAAGCACCTCCGCCCGGCTCGGCGCGGTTGCCGGGGCAACAGGGGTTGCCGTCGTTGACGGGCAGGGGTCGGCCTGGAATGTCGGTAGCGGCGGCCTGAATATCGGCGCCGAAGGGGCGGGATCGTTGGCCGTCACCGGCGGAGGCCTCGTCGAAGCCCAAAACGTTGTGCTTGCCAACGGTGCCGGCAGCAGCGGCTCCGCCCGGATTTCCGGCGCTGGCAGCATGCTGCGCGGTGACGGTGACCTCACGGTGGGACGCGGCGGCAACGGTACGCTGGTGGTCGAGGCTGGTGGTACTGTGGAGAGCAATGACGGTATCGTTGCTGCGCTCGGCGGTTCCTCTTCATCGGTCACCATCACCGGCGGCGGTTCCAGCTGGAAGATGACCGGCACCTTGATTGCGGGTTATCAAAACACCTCTTCGGCAAATGTCATGGTTAGCGCTGCAGGAAACATCCGGGCAGGACAGGTGGTCCTTGGTGATCTCATCGGTTCTTCCGGGACAATGACCATTACCGGCGCAGGCTCGAATGTCACCGCCTATGTCGATAGCGGTCTCGGCACTTCCGGTCGCATGACGGTCGGACAATCCGGTTCCGGCGATCTTACGGTCACGAATGGCGCATCGCTGAATGCCTATCAGCTTTATGTCGGCTCGGCGGCGGGGGCGGATGGAGCCGTGCTCGTCAGTGGCACGGGTTCGCGCGCTTCGGTCGGGGACATGCTGGTGATCGGCGCTGCCGGAAGCGGCTCCGTCGAGGTGACGGGCGGGTCGGCGCTTGCCGCATCTACGGTCGTCATTGCCTCGGCAGCGGGTTCGACGGGTGTTCTGAACATTGGCGCCGCGTCGGGGCAGACGGCCCGTTCGGCTGGCACCGTGGACGCGCGGACAATCAGCTTCGGCGCCGGCAATGGCAGGATTGTGTTCAATCATTCCGAGACGGCTTATTTGCTCTCGGCCGATGTTTCCGGGGCGGGCAGCGTCGTTGCGGAAAACGGCGTCACACGGCTTGCGGGCAATAACAGCTATTCCGGTGGCACCACGATTTCGGGCGGTACCTTGCAAGGCACGGCAGGAAGTTTCGGTTCAGGCGATATCGCCAATAATGCGCGGCTCATCGTGGAGGGGGCCGGCACGTTTTCGAACATGATGAGCGGCAGCGGCAGTTTTGAAAAGACCGGCGAGGGCAATCTGGTCCTGACGGGAGACAGCACCTATACCGGTACGACCGCCGTTTCAGCCGGAAAACTTAGCGTCAATGGTTCGCTCGCAAGCGCGGTTTCGGTGGCGAGCGGCGCGACGCTCGGCGGTTCCGGCACGATTGGTGGCGTGACGGTCGGCTCGGGCGGCACGCTCGCACCGGGCAATTCGATCGGCACGCTGACCTCCACGGGTAACGCGACATTTGCGAGCGGCTCAGGCTATGCGGTTGAAATAGACGCCAATGGCAATTCCGACAAGCTCGCCGTGACCGGCACCATCACCATCGATAACGATGTCAGCCTTGTCGTCACCCCGCTGACGAACCATTCCGCCTTCAGTCTCAATACGCGCTATGCGATATTGACCGCGACGGGCGGCGTAACCGGCACCTTTTCCCGCATCGACGAAAATTTTGCCTTTCTTACCGCCAGCGTCGCAAAAAGCGCCGATACGGGCACCGCTTATCTGTCGTTCAGCCCGACATCTAAGGCTGCCGGCTTCCTTGCAGCGGGAGAATCGACAGCCAACGCACGTGCCGCCGCCAATGCGGTCGAAGCGCTTGGAGAAAACGCGCCTTTGTACCAGGCCGCCGTCTTTCTCCAGGAGGGCGAAACGCAATCGGCCTTTTCGCAGCTTGCCGGAGAAATCCATCCTTCACTCGCCATGGCCTTGATCAATCGCAGCGGGCAAACCCGCGATGTCATTCTCAACCGGCTGCGCAGCGCTTTCGAGGGGGTCGATGCGCGGCCGATCCTGCCGGTCGCTTATGCGGAAGGCGGTGAGAACCCTGTCGCCCTTGATGAAGGCGCGCTTACCTTCTGGTCCAGCGGTTTCGGGTCGCGCGGGCGTATCGATGGTGACGGCAATGGTTCGTCCGCCGATATGAGAGGCGGTGGTGTCCTCTTCGGTCTGGATGGAGAAGTTGGTGAAAGCTGGCGCGCCGGGGTGGCGGCCGGTTATGGCCATGACGATATCAACCATACGGCGCTTGCCGCCTCGGCCGATGTCGACAGCTATTATGTGGCCGCTTATGCGGGCACGGCGATAGGTCCCGCCTCGCTGCGGCTTGGCGCAATCCACGCTTTCCAGAATGTCGAAACCCGTCGGTCGATTTCCTTCTCCACGCTGGAGGAGAGCCTTTCCGCCAACTACGGCGGCTCCACCTCACAGGTCTTTGCCGAAGCCGCCTGGCGCTTCGATTTCGACCTCACCCATATCGAGCCCTATGCCAATATTGCCTATGTGAATAGCCGCACGGATTCCTTCCGGGAAAATGGTGGCATTGCAGCGGTTTCCGCCGGCTCCGCGCGCTACGATCAGTTTTACACCACGCTCGGTGCGCGGATCAGCCGCGATATCGCGCTTGAAGGCATGCTTGGCCGCGCGATGTTCGATCTGGCGTGGCGCCACAATTATGGCGACCCTGCCGTGGGCAGCAGCCTGTTCTACGAGGGTGGCGGTTCATTTTCAGTCTCAAGTACGTCGAGCCCGCGCGATGCCGCAATATTGAATCTGGGGCTGAGCTACGATCTCACCCCCTCCGCCACTTTGACATTTCGTTATGGTGCGGTTTTCGGGGCTGGCGTGCTGGATCAATCCGCTGCTGCGGAACTTGGAGTTCGTTTCTGATGGGACATCGTCGAAACCGCATCGCGAAAACGGCCCTTGCGGTTCTTTTTCATACCGGTGTCACGGCGAGTGGCGCGGCTGCGCAGCAGGCGGCGGAAAGCGCAGTGCCATTACATGAGGCTTACGGAAGCTGGCAGCTTGCCTGTGCGGCTCCCGCAAAAAAAGACGGCGCCGATGCCGCACCCTCCACAGGGGGAGAGACGAAGCCGGTTTGCGCCATCGCCCAGGTGCAGCTGGAGGAAAAAACCCGCAAGCTGGTCGTTTCCGTCGAGTTCCGGATCGACAATGCGGCAGCGCCGGACAAACTCACCGGCACCATGGTGCTGCCGTTCGGCCTGGCCGTCACCAAGCTGTTTTCGGTGAAATCGGGAAATATGCGCCTGCAGGAAGTACAGGTCAGCACCTGTCTGCCGGTGGGCTGCATCGTGTCCTTCACGCCGTTCATCGAGCTGGTCTCGGCGCTGAAGGCGGAACAGACACTCACCATCGAGGCGCCCGATCTGCAGGGCCGTATCGTGTCGTTCCAGCTGCAGGGCAAAGGTTTTCCCGAGGCGCTGAAACGCCTCGGGGAAGTGCGTTAGGCCGCCACGGAATCCGGCTCGGTCTTGCCTTGCGGTTTTTGCTGCTTAGCATGGGGTTCGACGTTCTTCCGGCGGGAAAATAGCCCGGTGAGGAAGTGGCCGAACCGGTCCATCTCCACGAAGATGACGGGTGTGATGAACAGCGTCAGCAATTGCGAGACGATGAGACCACCGACCACGGCGATGCCGAGCGGCTGGCGCAGTTCCGAACTTGCGCCGGAGCCGAGCGCGATGGGCAAAGCGCCCAGCAATGCGCAGAAAGTCGTCATCATGATCGGCCTGAAACGGCGCACGCAGGCCTCGTGAATGGCGGTTGCGGGCGGTTCCGCTTTTTCGCGCATCAGCTCCACCGCCACGTCGATCATCATGATCGCGTTTTTCTTGACGATGCCGATCAGCATCAGCAAGCCGATGAGTGCGATGATCGAGAAATCCATGCCCATCACCTTCAGCGCCACGAGAGCGCCAAACGCGGCGGCCGGTAGGCCGGACAGGATGGTCAGCGGGTGGATGAAGCTTTCATAAAGCACACCAAGCACCACATAGATGGTCAGCACTGCCGCCAGAATGAGGATGCCGGTATTGCCCTGGCTCTGCTGGAAGATCGCCGCCGTGCCGCCATAGCTGGTGAACACATCCTGCGGCAGGCCGATCGTGGTCTTGATCTGGTCGATCCGGCTTGTGGCATCGGAAAGTGCGACGCCATCAGGCAGGTTGAAGGAAATCGTCGTGGAGACGAGCTGGCCCGTCTGGTTGATGGTAACCGGCGCCTGTGTACGGGTCAGCGAGGCGAAGTTGGAAAGCGGAACCAGAACCCCGGATTTTGCGGAAAGAATGTTGATATCGCTGAGGAAATCATCATTCCAGGGTTTCGAACTGTCGAATTCCACGATGACATCGTAGCTGTCACCGGTCGACTGGATTTGCGCCGCCGTATAACCGCCAAAGGACATTTCCAGTGTCTTGCGCAGCTGGTCATTGGTAATGCCGAAGGCCGCCGCCTTTTCTGAATCGACAGAGATCGTGGCGGCGATCGCACCATTCTGGGCGTCGGAGGTGACGGACGTGAATGTATGGTCGCGGCGCATTGCCTCCATCAGCTTGTTCGACCATTCATTGGTCGTATCGGCATTCAGGCCCTGAACGACGAGCTGGTACTGGCTGGCGGAACTGCGCCCGCCGAAACGCAGGCTTTGCTGCGGGTTGATATAGGTGCGAATGCCAGCCACTTTCGAGGTGGCCTGACCCAGTTCGGTCAGCACCTGGCTGAGCGGCGCGCGTTCTTCCTTGGGTTTCAGTTCCACGAACATCGAACCGTTGTTCAGCGGATTGCGCGAATTGCCGCCGACGATAGAGGTGACATGCACCACGGCCGGGTTCTTGCGGATCTGATCGGCAACCTGTGCCTGGAGATCGCGCATTGCCGTGTAGGAAATATCCTCACGCGCCTGTGTCGAGACCGAAAGACGGCCGATATCTTCCTGTGGGAAGAAGCTGGAGGGAAGGGTTTCGAACAGGAAGACCGAGGCAGCGACCGAGGCGAGAAACGAGGCAAGCACGGTGCGGCGATGGGAAAGGCACCAGCCGACCGCCTTGCCATAGAGGCGAAGCGTGCGCTCGAAGCCGGCATCGAACCAGCGGATGATGGCTGGCGGCCGGGAGGAATGGCCCGACAGGCGTGAAGCGAGCATGGGCGTCACCGTCAGTGAAACCAGCGCCGAGGCCATGATCGCAAGCGTGACGACCATGCCGAACTCGTTGAAAAGCCTGCCGATCACACCGCCCATCAACAGAATGGGAATGAAGACGGCCACCAGCGAGATGGACATGGACAGGATGGTGCCGCTGACTTCTGCCGCACCTTGCAGCGCCGCCTCGCGCATGGGCAGGCCTTTTTCATGCAGGCGCAGGATGTTTTCCAGCATGACGATGGCGTCATCCACCACCAGACCCACCGATAGTGTCAGCCCGAGCAGCGAGATGTTGTCGATGCTGTAGCCCAGAACATACATCATGCCGAAAGCGGTGATGAGCGACAAAGGCACGGCAAGGCCCGGAATGATGGTCGCCGTCAGGTGCCCGGTGAAGAGATAGATGACCGCAACCACCAGCCCGATGGTGAGGAACAGGGTGAACTGGACGTCCGAGATCGCATCCTTGATCGCGGTCGAAGCGTCATTCATGACGTGGATATTGACGGATGGCGGCAATTGCTGGTGAAGCGCCGGCAGCTTGGCCTTGATGGCATCAACCACTTCGACGGTATTGGCGTCCGGCTGACGCTGCACGGCGAGAATGATGGCCTGTTCGCCATCGAACCAGCTTCCGGCATTGGTATTGTCGATGCTGTCGGTGACATTGGCGATATCGCCGAGATGGATGGGCGCGCCCTTGTTGGTCGAGACGACCAGCGAGCGGAAGGCGGCCGCATCGGTGCGCTGGGTATCGGCCTCGATCGTCAGGCGCTGGTTATCGTTCTGCAGGGCGCCAACGGGCACCTGATTATTCGCCTGGGCGATGGCCGTTGTGACGGTATCAACGCCGAGCCCTCTTGCCTGAAGCTGCGTCGGATCAAGGCCGATACGCACGGCATAGGTCTGTGCACCATAGATGCTCACCTGCGCAACGCCGGAAATGGTGGAGAGAAGCGGCGAGATGATGTTCTCGGCGATTTCATCCACCTTGCTGGTCGGCATTTCCTTGCTGTTGACGGCAAGCAGCAGCACCGGCGCATCGGCCGGATTGGTCTTGCGATAACTCGGCGTCGTCGTCATGTTGCTCGGCAATTGCCGTTGCGCGCGAGAAATCGCGGCCTGAACATCGGCCGCAGCCGCATCGATATTGCGGTTGAGATCGAATTGCAACACGATCGAGCTGTTGCCGAGCGTGTTGGTGGCGCTGATTTCGCTGACGCCCGGAATGGTCTCGAACTGCTTGACCAGCGGCGTGGTGACCGATGTGGCCATGGTTTGTGGCGAAGCGCCGGAGAGCGACGAAGAGACGTTGATCGTCGGAAAATCCACCTTCGGCAGGGCGGCAACGGGCAGCAGGCGGAAGCCGGCAAGCCCGGCGAGCACGAGGCCGATGGCGAGAAGTGTGGTGGCGACGGGCCGGTTGATGCAGAAATTAGGGATCATTGGCCGCCAACCTGTTCCTGCGGAATATTGGCGGCCAGATTGCCGGCCGCTCCGCCCTTGTCGGAAAATTGCTCGACCACAAACTGGCCGTCGGCAAGTTCGGATTGACCCTCGACGATGATATGTTCGCCGCCATTGAGGCCACTTGCAATGGCGGTGAGATCGCCATTCGAGCGGGCGACTTCCACCGGCGTCATATGGGCATGGTGGTCGCTATCGACGGTATAGACGAAATTGCCCTTTGGACCCGGCCGCACGGCAACCGTCGGCACCACGATCATTTCCACATCCGAAATGAAATGCGCAGTGACATTGACGGATTGGCCGGGCCATAAAAGACCGCGATCGTTCTTGAATTCCGCCTTGGCCAGCACGGTGCCGGAAGTCTGGTCCACCGTGTTGTCGTAAAACCGCAGCACGCCGCGCATGGGCTCGCCGCCCGTCGCGGTTGGGTCGACATCGACGGCGGTGTCCTTCGCCACGCCTTCGCGCAATTGTGGCAGGTAACGCTGAGAAAGGCGGAAACTGACCGAGATGGGATCATATTTCGTGATTGTCACGATATTGATGCCGGCGCTGAGATAGGCGCCGGGACTGACGCTGATATCACCGAGCCGCCCGTCGAAGGGGGCACGGATTTCCATATGTTCGAGCGCCACTTCGTCGGAGGCAAGCATTGCGCGGTCGGCATCGATCTTGGCGCTGGCACTATCGCGCGCCGCCCTTGCCTGATCCAGCACCTGCTGGGATTCGGCGCTTTGCTTCACGAGATTGGCGGCGCGCTGGAAGGCGGCTTCCGTCTGTTCCAGCGTTGCCTGATCGGCGGCGATATTGGCCTTGTCCTTGTCGACGGCGGCACGGGCGATGCGGTCATCCATCTTGAGGATCAAATCGCCCGCCTTGATATGCTGGCCGTCCTTCGCTTCGATTTCGGTGACGAGACCAGCCTGAAGCGGTGCGATATTGGTGATGTCGGCGGCAATCGCCCACCCCGTCGCCGTTGCATCCATCGGCAGCGTTGCCTTGCTGACCGCGATGGTGCTGACGGTGGGTGGTCCGCCATTGCGCCGCCCACCGCCCTGTCTTTGTCCCTGCTGCCGGGCTGGCTGGCCGCTCTGGGAGGACTGTGTTGCAGTTTCGGTGCCGGCCTGCGGAGAAACGCTGGCGAATTGTTTAAGGTAGGGAATTTGGTCGAGCGGCAGGCGGTCCTTGAAGTACCAAGCGCCGGCGGCGGCGATGGCAAGAACGCTGAGGGCGGTCCAGAAACGTTTCATCTGACGATTCCGCGAAATGAGAGCGATACATGTTTCCCGAACATGTGCGGCAAGCCTTGGGAGCAGCTTTCCCCCACAAGACACCCAATGCGCTGCAAAATCACCTTAAACTTTTGTAATGGCCGCGACAATGTCCGTGGCTCGATCGCCCTGCGATGCAGGGGCTGGAGTGATTTTCGGGCCAGGTGCCGGCCTACTCTGTCGCGCTTCCTGTCGCCGCGGGTTCTGGCCAAAGAAAAAGCCGCCTCGTTTCCGGGGCGGCTTTGGTATGCGTATGGGCATGCCGAAGTCAGAAGGCCCGGATGGCGTTGCGCGTCGTAACCACGTCGTCGGCAATATTGCCCGTCGTTGCCGGAACAGAGCCGACAAGATCCAGGAACTTGTAGAGTTCGGTGGCCTGCGAATTGGTGACGTAGATGATGTCGCGATCCTGCATCGGGAACTTCGTGCTGGCGAAGAAGGTCGACGGGTCGCGCAGATTGGCGCGGAAGATGACCGGAACGTCCTCCCCGGGGAATTTCGACGTATTGATGCCGAGCTTCACGAGAAGGTCACGCTTGACGATACGATAGACATAGACCTGTGCAGGGTCCGCACGGGAATCGACCAGTCCGCCCGCTTTGCCGAGCGCATCCGAAAGCTTGAGATCGGCATCTTCGAACTCGAAACGTCCATTCAGGCCGGAAGCGCCAAAGGCGAGATAGGTGCGGCGTTCCCGCTCCACCATGATCGTGTCGCCCGGAACCACATAGATGTTTTCGGACGGCGTGCTGACCAGGTGGTTATAGTTGACGCGGGCGGTCTTCCCGCGACGGATCAGCGTGACGTAGGATTCGATGTTCGGCGCGCTGAGGCCCTTCGCATAAGAAATGACGTCGAGAACGCGGTCACCCGCTTCCGAAAGCTGAACCTTCGTCGCTTCCTTGACGTCACCGAGCACGGAGGCCTGCGCGGAGCGGCTGGAAATCTTGGTGATGAGAACCTGCGGTTCGATGGCGCGGTTGGCCAGCCGCTCCTCGATTTCGCTCTGCACGTCCTCGACATTGCGGCCGGTGGCGCGGATCTTGCCGGCATAGGGAACGCTGATATTGCCTTCGCGGTCCACCGTCTGGTTCGGCAGGCTGATGAAGTTTCCGGGACGGCTGCCGGCGTCGTTTGGAATGAACAGGCCGCCCGCCTGGCTTTCAAAGATCGCAACCTGGACCACGTCGCCGACACCCATGGGCAGCGCCGGAACGCCACCCTTGCCACCGCCGAAGCTGCCGAGCAGGGTGGAGGAGGTGGTATCGCCGATGTAATTGAGAACGGAGCTGTTTATGTCGATCAGCGCGTAGTCGACACCTGCGGTTTTCTTCTTGTCCTTGGAGGTGAACTTCACGGAGGCGTTGGATTCGATTGACGCGGCATCGGGGCCGGATGCCGCGGTAACCGTGCAACCGGCCAGCGCTGCAGAGGCAAGCAGAATCGAAACATTCAATAAACGCATTTGGTCCTCAAAATGAATATCGTCCAAAAAGCGGGAACAATCCGGACATCGTATAGGTTTCTAAAATAATCACTTTATAAAATAATTTGGTAAAGAAACCCCCGCCGACATTACCAATCGATCAGCAGAATCGCATTGTGAAATAATAACGCTTTCCTCAGGGCATATGCCCAAGTTCTGGCGACGCTTCAAGTTTATTCATTGCTAAATCGCGTTGGAAGAATCCACGCCATTTTCAATATTCGCGTTCCCGAATGTTCCAGTATCGCTGCTCGTCAATATTCGGTTGTCTGCAATAATCCCCGCAATGGCTACATTGCGCTAGTGCAGTTTTGTCACGCTTGCGAGGTTTCTTCCCTGTCGGTATAAAAATCTTTCTAATTAATTGTTGCGTAAAGATTTTTTAATTTTACCCGCGCTGGTCAGGCCCTTTCGGCGAGCGCAAAATTCACGGTATCGGCGAATTCCCGCAGGAACCTTTCGCGTGAGAAGCGTGCGGCATTGTCGATGCAGGCGCTTTTGTCGAAACTGTCTGAATTGTCGACGAATTCCTGCACCGCGCCACGGATTGCTTCGGGCGTCTGTTCGCGGAAATAAAGACCGGTCGGCTGATTGGAGGCGCCGAGCGGGATGACGGTTTCGAGCGCGCCGCCCTTGCCATAGGCGATAACAGGCGTGCCGAGCGCCTGGGATTCGACCGGTACGATGCCGAAATCGTCTTCAGCCGCAAAGACGAAGGCCTTGGCTTCGGCCATGTATTTATGAAGCTCCTCATTGCCGACAAAACCAAGGATTTCGACATTGGGCGTCGCGATTTCGCGAATGCGTTTCATGTCCGGCCCGTCGCCGATGACGACCAGTCGCTTGTCGGGCATCTTCGCAAAGGCTTCGACGATGAGGTGCACCTTCTTGTAGGGCACCAGCCGGGAGGCGGTGACGAAATAGTCGCCCTTGCGGTCGGAAGGAGACAGGTGGGAGGTGTCCACCGGCGGATAGATCACGGTGGAATCACGGCCATAACACTTGCGCACCCGGTTGCGGATGAACTTGGAGTTGACCGTCATCAGGTCGACGCCATTGGCGGTGCGGATATCCCACATGCGGATATAATGAAGAATGGCGCGGGCGATCCAGGAGGTGAAGCCGCGCGTGAGCCGCGTTTCCTTGAGATACTGGTGTTGAAGATCCCAGGCGTAACGAATGGGACTGTGGATATAGGAAACGTGGAACTGGCCCGGGCCGGTGATGACACCCTTGGCGACCGCATAGCTCGAGGAAATCACCAGATCGTAGCTGCTCATGTCGAATTGCTCGATGGCAAGCGGCATCAGCGGCAGATAGGAGCGATATTTTTTCCGGGCGAAGGGCAGTTTCTGGATGAAGGAGGTGTGGACCTGCCGGCCGCCGAGAAATCCCCGGTCGCGCTCGCTCATGAAGTCGACAAGGCAATAAATATCCGCGTCCGGATAAATCTCCAGGAGATTGTGAAGCACCTTTTCAGCCCCACCCCTGTCGGTGAGCCAGTCATGCACGATTGCCGTCTTCATGATTTCCTCAATAATTTCAACGTAATAAAAAATTATGATCCGCCTTTGGATAAAGTTCGGCGGTGTGGAATATCGACTTTGTCTGCAGCCCTTAAAAACACGGCTGATGGAAACGAATGACGTAATTATAATATCAATGGCAGGCGATGTCTGTCGGAATTTTGTCTTTCCAGCTATTCCAATAGCACTTTGTTCGCAGATGCGAAATATCCCGCCGTCTTAATTCGCTGTCTGCCATCGATCTTTATCGTCCGGCTTCCTTGAGCCCCCTGTCGATGCAGCGTGCAGCCACTCGTTTTCCAGCAAAAATCATTGTTATTTTTGCCCCCAGTTCTCCCTTCTCGCAAAGCCTCCTTCTCCTATCGGCGCCCCCCGGCTTCCATCTTCCCCGGTGAGGGTCATTGACAAGGCGTCTTATCGAGATATTCTCTTATAAAGATGCATATAACATAATAATGGAACATCAGGTTGGAACAAAGAGCTGGGAGCTTGACCATGAGACGTAAACTTGCATTTCTCGCCACCGCCGCCTTGCTGCTTGCGCCGGGGGTGATGATGGCTCAGGAAAAGGGCGGCGTGATCAACGTCGCAACGATTGGCGAGCCGCCGACACTCGACCCCATGGCCTCGACCGCCGATCTCGTCGGCATCGTCACGCAGCATATTTTCGAGACGCTCTACACCTTCGACAAGGGCTGGAAGGTGACGCCGCTTCTGGCCGAAAGCCTGCCTGAGATCAGCGCGGACGGCAAAACCTACACGATCAAGCTGCGCCAGGGCATCAAGTTCCATGACGGCAGCGACATGACGTCTGAAGACGTCGTCGCCTCGCTCGGCCGCTGGATGAAGATCGCCTCGCGCGGCAAACAGGCCGCCGGTTTCATCGACAACATTTCCGCACCCGATGCCGGAACGGTGACGATCACCCTCAAGCAGCCCTATGCGCCGCTGGCCTCGCTGCTCGCCTTCAACAATTCGGCGGCCATCATCCTGCCGGCGGAAAAGCAGGCGGAGCCGATGGCCGAATTTATCGGCACCGGTCCCTATATGCTGAAGGAACGCAAGGCGGATCAATATATCCAGCTCGTCCGCTTTGACGGCTACAAGTCCCGCGAGGGGGATAGTGACGGTTACGGTGGCGCACGCCACCAATATCTCGATGAAATTCGCTTCGTTCCGGTGCCTGATCCGAACACCCGCGTCGAAGCCGCCGTTTCCGGGCAATATGATTACGTCGATTCCATTCCGGTAGAATCCTTCGACAAGGTGAAATCCTCGTCGGCCTCGCAGCCGCTGATGCTGAAGCCTTTCGGTTATCCGGTCTTCGTGTTCAACACAAAGGAGGGGCTGTCTTCCAAGCTTGAGGTCCGCAAGGCGGTAACCGAAGCGCTGAACATGGAAGACATGCTGGCGGCCGCTTTCGGCAGCACGGATTTTTATGCGCTTGATGGCGCCTATTATCCTGACAATTTCTCCTGGCATTCGGAAGAGGGTGTCGAGGGCAATTATAATATCGGAAACCCGGAGGCCGCTGCCGAAAAGCTGAAGGCGGCCGGTTATAATGGCGAGCCGCTGCGTATTCTCACCAGCCGGCAATATGAATTCCACTACAAGATGGCGCAGGTCGCCGCCGAATATCTGAAGCTTGCCGGTTTCAAGGTGGACATGCAGGTGGTGGACTGGGCGACGCTGACGCAGCGCCGCGCCGATTCGAAACTCTGGGACATCTACATCACCCACAGCCCCTTCCTGCCGGAACCGGCGCTGATCGGTGCGCTCTCCACCGGCTCGCCGGGCTGGTGGGATACGCCGGCGCGCAAGGCGGCGGTTGATGCCTTCACTTCCGAGGCAGATCCGGACAAGCGCGTCGCACTCTGGGCCAATGTGCAGAAGACGATCTATGCGGAGCTGCCGCTCATCAAGATCGGCGATTTCAACGCCGTGGCCGCCAAGTCCAACAAGCTGGAAGGCGTCGATCCGGCTCCATGGCCTTATTTCTGGAACGCCTCGGTTAAGAAGTAGGATCAGCTTGGTCTCGGGGTGCAGGGTATTACATCCGCACCCCCGTCATCCCGGCCTTGAGCCGCGATCCAGCGCGATCAAGTCCTTGATCGCAAGAGTCTCTTTCACCACGCGGACGCGTGGTGGCTGGATGCCGGATCAAGTCCGGCATGACGGAAGCAAGCGTTTTTCCCGACCCTGAGTGCGAGGTGCCGACACTCATCGTCAACCCAGTTCAACCGTCGCCTGGTTGCGGCAATCACGCGCTTCGGAGCTTTCATACGTGATACGCTATATTTTCCAGAGACTTGCGGGAATGATCGTGGTGATGTTCCTCGTCGTCACCATCGTTTTCGTCATCCTGCGCGTCACACCCGGAGACCCGGCCGCCGTGATGCTGGGGCCGGATGCCTCGGCGCAGGACATTGCGGAACTGCGCACCCGGCTTGGTCTCGATCAGTCGCTCGGGGTGCAATATGTCTATTATATTGGCCAGTTGCTGAAGGGTGATCTCGGTCAGTCGATCTTTCTCAACATGCCGGTCGGCTCAGCGCTTCTTGACCGGGCGGAACCGACCTTCTTCCTGACGATATTTTCACTGCTGATTGCCAGTGTCATCGCCCTTCCCATCGGCATCTATGCCGCTTACCGGCGCGGTTCTTTCGTGGATCAGGCGGCGACCACGGTGGCGATGCTGGCGGCAAGCATTCCGAGCTTCTGGCTCGGCCTCATCCTCATGCAGGTCTTCGCCGTCCGGCTCGATATGTTCCCGGTGTCGGGTTACGGCGGGCCGGGCGCAAGTTTCCTCGAGCGCATGTATCACCTGACCCTTCCGGCAATCGCGCTCGGCCTCGTTTCCTCTGCCCTCATCCTGCGCTTCACCCGCGCTTCGATGCTGGATGTTCTCGGCGACGATTATGTCCGCACCGCCAGAGCCAAGGGCGTCAAGGAGCGCCGGGTGGTGATGAAACATGCGCTGAAGAATGCGCTCATTCCCATCCTCACCGTGCTTGGCCTCACCGCCGCCGTGCTGATTTCCGGGGCGGTCGTCACGGAAACCGTCTTCGGCCTGCCGGGTGTCGGCAACCTCGTCGTCTCCGCTGTGCTTCGGCGTGATTATCCGGTCATTCAGGGTGCGCTTCTCGTTATCGCCGGGCTTTACGTGCTCATCAATTTTGCAATCGACATGCTTTACCTGCTGGTCGATCCGAGGGTTCGTTACTGATGGCCGATATTGTTTCCACCACCCCACCGGCGCGCAACCCGACCATCCTGTTCCTGCGGCGCTTTCTCAAACGCAAGACTGTGGCCGCCGGCGTCATTGTTCTCTTCGTTTTCGTGCTGCTCGCCGTCTTCGCGCCGATGATCGCACCCTATTCGCCATCGAAATTGTCGATCGTGAACCGCCTGAAGCCGCCAAGCGAACTCTACTGGTTCGGCACCGACGAGTTCGGCCGCGACGTCTTTTCCCGCACCATCTATGCCGGAAGGTTGTCGCTTCTGGTGGGGGCCGCCGTGGTGGCGCTTTCGGCGCTGATCGGCATCACCCTCGGGCTGCTTGCCGGTTTCTTCCAGAAGCTGGACACGCCGATCGCCCGGCTGATCGATGCGATGATGGCCTTTCCGGATATTCTGCTGGCGATTGCGCTGGTGGCGGCACTCGGCCCGTCGCTCACGACTGTCATCATCGCGCTGGCTGTCGTCTACTCGCCGCGCCTTGCCCGCATCGTGCGCGCCTCGACACTGGTGATCCGTGAATTGCCCTATGTGGAGGCGGCCAAGGCGCTCGGCATTTCCACCTTCCACATCATGACGCGGCATGTGCTGCGCAATCTGGTCTCGCCGATCCTCGTGCAATGCACCTTCCTTTTCGCCAGCGCCATGCTGGCCGAGGCCGGCCTGTCGTTCCTGGGGCTCGGCGTCAGCCCTGAAATACCAACCTGGGGAACCATGATTTCCGCCGGCCGCCAATATATCGGCCAAGCCGACTGGATGACCTATTTCCCCGGCTTTGCCATCATTCTTTCCGTGCTGTCGCTGCAAATGGTCGGCGACGGGCTGCGGGACATGCTCGACCCAAGACTGCGAAGGGATTTGTAATATGTCGTCCGGCGAACAGGCGAAAACGCCTCTTCAAGCTCCCATTCTTCTCACCAACGTCAAACCCGTCGGTTTCGGAAAGGGCGCATCACAGGCTTCGACCGATATTCTGATCGGCAGCGACGGCAAGATTGCCGCGGTAGGCTCTGCCCTGCAGGCGCCTGCGGATGCGCAGCGTATCGATGCCAAGGGCGCCTTCATCTCGCCCGGCTGGGTGGATCTGCACGTGCATATCTGGCATGGCGGCACCGATATCTCCATCCGTCCCTCCGAATGCGGGGCTGAGCGCGGCGTGACCACGCTGGTGGATGCCGGCTCGGCGGGCGAAGCGAATTTCCATGGTTTCCGGGAATATATCATTGAGCCTTCGAGAGAGCGCATCAAGGCCTTCCTCAATCTCGGCTCCATCGGCCTTGTTGCCTGCAACCGCGTGCCGGAACTGCGCGACATCAAGGACATTGACCTTGATCGCATTCTCGAAGTTTATGCCGAAAACAGCGAACATATCGTCGGCATCAAGGTGCGGGCGAGCCATGTCATCACCGGCTCCTGGGGTGTGACGCCGGTCAAGCTCGGCAAGAAGATCGCCAAGATCCTGAAAGTGCCGATGATGGTGCATGTGGGCGAACCGCCCGCACTTTATGATGAAGTGCTGGAAATTCTCGGCCCCGGTGATGTCGTGACCCATTGCTTCAACGGTAAGTCAGGCTCCAGCATCATGGAAGACGAGGACCTGTTCAACCTTGCCGAACGCTGCGCCGGTGAAGGCATCCGGCTGGATATCGGCCATGGCGGGGCATCCTTCTCCTTCAAGGTGGCGGAAGCGGCGATTGCGCGCGGCCTTTTGCCTTTCTCGATCTCGACGGATCTGCACGGCCATTCGATGAATTTCCCGGTCTGGGATCTCGCGACCACCATGTCGAAGCTGCTGTCGGTCGATATGCCCTTCGAAAACGTGGTCGAGGCGGTCACCCACAACCCGGCCTCCATCATCCGTCTCGACATGGAAAACCGCCTCGATGTCGGCAGCCAAGCCGATTTCACCATTTTCGATCTCGTGGATTCCGATCTGGAAGCGACGGATTCCAATGGCGACGTCTCGCGTCTGAAGCGCCTGTTCGAGCCGCGCTACGCGGTCATCGGTGCCGAGGCCATCGCCGCCAGCCGTTATATTCCAAGGGCGCGCAAGCTGGTGCGCCACAGCCATGGTTATTCCTGGCGCTGAACCCGAATGGAAAGGCGGGCGCATGCCCTCCGCCTTCCGCAGATATTACGGGATACAAGTCCCGGCATTATGAGGAATTCGCGTGAAACAGTCTTCGCTTGATGCAGAAGGGCACCTTTCGCCCTATGACCGGCTCGCCGCGCTTGGCATCTCCCTGCCGCCGCCGCCGCCGCCGATTGCCAATTTCGTCACGCATGTGGTGGAAGGCAACATGCTTTATCTTTCGGGCCAGGGGCCACGGGAGGAAAACGGCCATCTCTACGCCGGCAAGGTGGGCGCGGAAATCGGGCTCGAAGAGGCCTATAACCATGCGCGCCTCACCGGCATCAACCTGCTTGCCGTCATGCATGAGGCGCTGGGCGATCTGTCGCGGGTGAAGAAGGTGGTCAAGCTGCTCGGCATGGTCAATGCCGTCAGCGATTTTCGCGATCACCCGAGCGTCATCAACGGCTGTTCCGATCTCTTCATCGATGTGTTCGGCGATGCCGGGCAGCACGCCCGCTCCGCCGTGGGTTTCGGCTCGCTGCCGGGCAACATCACCGTCGAGATCGAAGCCATCGTCGCGCTGAAGGGTTGAGGCTATTCAATGGTTGCGCCAGCCCATCAGCTTTTCGATCCGTTCCGCCGAGACCCTGACCTGTTCGGTATAATGGTTCTCGTCCGCCAGAACCTTCTGTTCCGGCAGCACGATGGAAATCGTTGCGACGCATTCGCCCCTGTTGTCGCAGATCGGCGAGGCGATGCAGGCGACGGCATAATCGGATTCGGCGACCTGTATCGACAGCCGGTCATGGAAAGCGGCCGCCGCCGATTGCGACAGGGTCTCGGGATTGATTTCCGCACGGCCGGTCGGCGAGGAGCGGGCGCAACGTCGAAAAAGTTCGAGGCGCTCCGCCTCCGGCAGATGGCCGACGAGCAGGCGGCCGGACGCCGTCCAGTTCAGGGGAACACGGGTGCCGACGCGCGACGCGACCTGAAAATGGCTCGGACCATCGGCCATGGCCAGCACAAGCATATGGTCGCCATCGCGGCCGCAAAGCTGCACGGTCTCGCCCGCATGGCGGCACAGATCGTGCATTTCGTGGGTGGCGACACCCATGAAATCCAGAGAGCGGGCATAGGCAAGGCCATAATGGTAAAGCCGCGCGCCGAGCCAGATGTTGCCATCGGCATTGCGCGCCAGCATGTTCTTTTCGACGAGATCGTCGACGATCACATAAACGGTGGAAAGCGGCGCCTTGATCGCCTTGGCGATGGCGTAAGCGCCGGCGGGAGAACCGGTTTCGTAAAGATAATCAATCACCTGAAGAGCGCGGTCGATGCCGCTGACGCGCGAGCGCTTGGACGTCTTCGTGTCCGCGTTTTCAGCGGCGTCGGGCAGGGCGGTTGAAGGCATTTCGTCCAGTTTATGGGCGTCCAATTTTGGCTCCTCATGCATTTTGAGAAGCTATTACATTATTATGGCATATATGTCGATGCCCATCGCATCGCAAGAACAGGAGAAAGACATGACCGAGGATATCAGAAGCAGGATCGGCCTTCGCCCGGTCATCAACGTCTCGGGCACCATGACCTCGCTCGGCGCTTCGATTGTCGTTCCCGAGGCCGTTCAGGCCATGGCGGCCATCCTGCCGCAATTCGTCGAGATCAATGATCTGCAACGCAAGGCGAGCGCGGTGATATCAAGGCTGACGGGCGGCGAGGCCGGTTTCGTCACGGCCTCCTGCTCGTCCGGCATCAGCCTTGCGGTGGCGGGTGCGATCACCGGCAATAATCTGCTGGCCATTGAAAAACTGCCCGACATCGCGCCTGAAAAGAATGAGGTTCTGGTGCAGATGGGGCATGTGGTGAGCTACGGCGCGCCGGTGGATCAGGCGATCCGGCTCGGCGGCGGCAAGGTGGTGCTGATCGGGCAGGCGACATCGACCCACCGTTTTCACATGGAAAACGCCATCACCGAAAAAACGGCGGCGGCGGTTTATGTCGTCTCGCATCATGTAGTCGACTACGGCCTGCTGCATCTTTCCGAATTCGTCGAGATTGCCCATGCCAGGGGCGTACCTGTTATCGTCGATGCGGCTTCCGAATATGACCTGAAACTGTTTCTGGCCACCGGCGCGGATGTGGTGCTTTATTCCGGCCACAAGTTCCTCGGCGGCCCCACGTCGGGCATCGTTGCCGGCAAGAAGGAACTGGTGCGCCATGCCTTCCTGCAGAATATGGGTATCGGCCGCGGCATGAAGGTCGGCAAGGAAAGCATCTATGGCGTCATGGCCGCGCTGGAAGCGTGGGAAAAGCGTGACCATGCCGGTATTCGCGAGCGGGAAACAGGTTATCTCAACCTCTGGAAAAAGACGCTGGACGGACGCCCGGGCGTGACGGCGCTGATCGAACCGGACCCGACCAATAACCCGCTCGACCGGCTGCGCGTCATCATCGATGCCGAAGAAGCGCATATCACCGCGTGGGACCTGACGACGGCGCTGGCGAGGGGTAATCCGCCGATCATTACCCGTGATCACGAGGTCGAGCATCGCTATTTCTATCTCGACCCCTGCAACCTGCATCCCGGTCAGGAGACCATTGTCGCGTCCCGTCTGGCGGAAGAGCTGGATAAGGCGCGCGCCTCCAACGAGGTGATCGCCACGCCGTTCGAAGACCGCAGCCGCCACCGTTTCGACGGCATGCTGCGCTGGCCGGACTGAGTGGAACGAGCGGGTGCCGCGAGTTTCTTCTCCCCGAGGGGGAGAAGTCCGCGGCAGCGGGATGAGGGGCACCCTCGCCGGATTTCGGAAACCTTGCCCCCTCATCCGACCCTTCGGGCCACCTTCTCCCCGGCGGGGAGAAGAAACGGGCGGCAACGCCGAGCCTGAACAGTTCAAACGAGAAGAAAAGAAGGGAACGATCATGACCATGCCGCAGGCCGCACCGCTTGGTGCCGAAGATGCCGTGCTTTCCGTCCGCAATCTCACCACGTCCTTCTTCGTGGATGGCGGCTGGAAACCCGTTGTGCGTGATATTTCCTTCGATGTGGGCCCCGGCGAAACGGTCGCGATCGTCGGCGAAAGCGGTTCCGGCAAAAGCGTAACCTCGCTCTCCATCATGCGGTTGCTGGATCGGGAAAGCAGCAGGGTAAAGGGTGAAATCCTGCTCGGTGGTCGCAACCTTCTGTCCCTTTCCGAAGACGCCATGCGGCGGGTGCGGGGCAATGAAGTGGCGATGATCTTTCAGGAGCCGATGACCAGCCTCAATCCGCTCTTCACCATCGGCGACCAGATTTCCGAGGCTCTGCTGTGCCATCAGCCGATGTCGAAAGCAGAAGCAAGGGCGGAGACGGTCCGCCTTCTCGAAAAGGTACGCATCCCTTCCGCCGCCTCGCGTTTCGATGAATATCCGCACCGCTTTTCCGGCGGTATGCGCCAGCGTGTAATGATCGCCATGGCGCTGGCCTCGCGGCCGAAACTGCTGATCGCCGACGAACCGACGACGGCGCTCGATGTGACCATTCAGGGCCAGATTCTCGACCTCATCAAGACGCTGCAGGAAGAGGAGGGCACCTCCGTCCTGTTCATCACCCATGATATGGGCGTGGTGGCGGAAATCGCCGACCGAACGGTCGTCATGTATCGCGGCGAGCAGGTGGAAGTCGGCGCGACGGCCGATATCTTCCATCGTGGCAAACATCCCTATACCCGGGCGCTTCTGTCCGCCGTTCCGGTTCTGGGGTCGATGAAGGGCGAGGAAAGACCGCTGCGGTTTCCCATCGTCAACACCACCACGGGGGAAACACAGGAACCGGCCCGCCCGGCCGATACCGTCGATGCCAGCGCCCAGCCGGTGCTCAAGGTGGAGGGGCTGACCAAGCGCTTCGACATCCACTCCGGTCTTCTCGGACGGCTCAGCGGCCGCGTGCATGCGGTGGAGAATGTGTCGTTCGATCTCAGGGCTGGTGAAACATTATCTCTCGTTGGCGAAAGCGGTTGCGGCAAATCGACGACCGGTCGCGCCATCATGCGGCTGATCGAGCCGGATGCCGGTTCGGTGGTCGTCAATGGCGAGAATATTCTCACCCTCGACAAATCAGGCATGCGTGAGATGCGCAAGACGGTGCAGATGATCTTTCAGGATCCTTTCGCCTCGCTCAATCCGCGCATGACGGTGGGGGCGGCGATTGCCGAACCGTTTCTGGAACACCGCATGGGAAGCGCCCGCGAAGCGAAGGAGGTGGTGGCCGACATGCTGAAGAAGGTCGGCCTCTCGCCCGATATGGCGGCGCGTTACCCGCATGAGTTTTCCGGTGGCCAGCGGCAGCGCATCTGCATCGCCCGCGCGCTGGCATTGCAGCCTAAGGTGATCGTCGCCGATGAAAGCGTTTCGGCGCTGGACGTTTCGATCAAGGCGCAGGTCATCAACCTGATGCTGGATCTGCAGCAGAGCCTCGATCTCGCCTTCCTGTTCATTTCCCATGACATGGCTGTCGTGGAACGCGTCAGCCATCGGGTGGCGGTAATGTATCTCGGCGAAATCGTCGAAATCGGCCCGCGCTCGGCAGTATTCGACAATCCGCAGCACGACTATACCCGCAAGCTGATGGCCGCCGTGCCGGTGCCGGACCCGGACCGCCGCAACACAAGGCGCGGTGCGGCGAATGACGAGCTGAAAAGCCCGATCCGCGCTGTCGATTATGCCGTCAAGCCGCGTGAATATCGCGAGGTTTCGCCCGGCCATCTCGTGGCGCTCTAACTGCTGCCCCGTTTTCCCAGAGCGCGGCGCTTTACACGGGGGGACATTCTTCTATACCGCTTCTGGCCGCGTGACACCGATCACGCGCGGAAGGCGGATCATGGCGGTAGCGGAAAAGCAGTGGCGCAAAAGCTTCGAGACGGCAGCGGCGGTGATGCTGTCACGTTTCGATGCCGTGCTTGGCGCGGTGGCCGCATTGATCCTTGCGGCCCTTCTCGTGGTGGTGCTGGTCAATGTCACCCTGCGATATCTGCTCCATACCGGCTTCATCGGCGCGGAAGATCTCGGCATATGGCTCAATGTGGCGATGATCGCCGTCGGTGCACCGCTCAGCCTCAAAAGCGCATTGGCAATGCGGCTCGATGTCTTCGTGCGCTTCCTGCCGCAGCGGTTTCATGCCGTCACTGAAATTCTCGCCGATGCTTTCTCCTTTGTTGCGGCGCTCATCCTTGCTTTCGGCGGGGTGGAGATCGCGGCCATGCTGGGCGGTACTTCGCCGACGCTCGGCCTGCCGGAATGGGTGCGTTTCGGCTTTCTTGGCGCGGGCGGTGGGCTGATTTTTGTCTATCTGGCGTTTCAGCGTTTCAGCGAAGGCAAGATGCTCGCCGTCCTGCTGTCCATGGCCATCGCACTTGCGGCCTATGTTGGCCCGCCGGAAGTGTTTATCGATACGAACCTGCCGCCGAGCCTGTTTCTGGCGCTGACGGCGGCGGTGGGACTGGTTCTGGCGGCACCGCTCGCTCACGCTTTTCTTGCCGCAGCTTATGTGGCGATTGCCTTCGGTAGCACCTTGCCGGAGCCGGCCATCGTTTCCTCGACCGTGACCGGTATGTCGAAATTCCTGCTGCTGGCCATCCCCTTCTTCCTGCTGGCCGGAAGCCTGCTGACGGTATCGGGTGTCGCCAACCAGCTCGTCCGTTTCGCCGCTTCCGTCGTTGGCCACCGCCGGGCGGGTCTGGCGCAGACAACGCTTCTGACCAGCGTGCTGTTTTCCGGCGCATCCGGCTCATCGGTCGCCAACGCCGCCTTCGGCGCTTCCACCTTCCAGCCGGAACTCGTCAAACATGGCTATCCGCCGGCGCAGGCGGGCGCGATCATCGCCGCGACATCCGTGCTGGACAACGTCATTCCGCCCTCCATCGCTTTTCTGATCCTCGCCACCGCCACCAATCTTTCGGTCGGTTCGCTGCTGGTCGGCGGCTTCTTCGCCGGCGGGCTGATGGCAGCCTGCCTCGGCGTGGCGATCCATTTGAGCGTGCGCAGCGTCGATACCCTGCCGCGCGCCACCGGGGCAGAGCGATGGCGCTCAGCCATCGCCGCGATACCGGCCTTCGGCCTTGGTGTCATCGTGGTGGTCGGCATCCGTATCGGCATCGTCACCACCACGGAAGCGGCCGCCCTTGCGGCACTTTATACGCTGCTTCTCGGCCTCGGTTACCGGCTGGGCGCCGGCCGCATTTTCGCGACCTTCCGGCAATCGGCAGGGGAGGCGGCGGCGATCGGCCTTCTGATCGGTACGGCCGGTCCTTTCGCCTTTCTGCTGGCGGTGGACAATGTCTCCGGCCTCGTCACGGATTTTGTCACTTTGCTTGGCGGCAGCAAGATCGCGGTGCTGCTGCTCTCCAACCTCATCCTGCTCGCGGTCGGTCTGGTGCTGGATATCGGCGCGGCGATCCTGCTCTTCGGGCCGATCCTGCTGCCGGCTGCTGTCGCAGCCGGCATCGATCCCATTCATTTCGGTGTCATTCTGGTGGTCAATCTGATGATCCACGGCCTGACGCCGCCGCTCGGCATGCTGATCTTCGTGGTCAGTGGCGTGACCCGTGTTCCGGCTTCCGCACTTTTCCGGGCGGTCATTCCCTATCTCGTTTCGCTGCTCGTTGCCCTCGCAATTTTGTGCATCTGGGCCATATTCTTTTAAATCAGAGGTTTTCGTCATGACCATTATCGATCGCCGTCATCTCCTCAAGCTCTCCGCTCTCGGTGCCGCGACGCTTGCCGCACCGGCCCTGGTGCGCACGGCGCATGCCAGAACCCGCAACCTCACGGTCGCGTCGCTGTTTGCCGACGACAAGCCGGAGACGAAAATCTGGGTCAGGATCAGCGAGCTGGTGGAGGCGAAACTGCCCGGCCGTTTCCGCTTCAACATCGTCAAGAGCGGGGCCCTGGGTGGCGAAAAGGAGGTGGCGGAAAACATCCGCCTCGGTTCGGTTCAGGCCAGCCTCTCCACCGTCTCTTCGCTGTCCGGCTGGGTGCCGGAACTGCAGATACTCGATTTGCCCTTTCTGTTCCGCAATAGGGAACATGTGCTCAAGGTGGTGACGGGCGAGACCGGCGAAGAGCTGAAGGCTAAGCTCGCTGCACAGCAATTCATTGCCGCCGATTTCATCAATTACGGCGCACGTCATCTTCTGACCAAGGAGCCTGTGACCCGGCCGGAACAGTTGAAGGGCAAGAAAATCCGTGTCATCCAGAGCCCGCTGCACACCAGATTGTGGAGCGCCTTCGGCATGACACCGGTCGGCATTCCGATCACCGAGACCTATAATGCGCTGGCAACCGGGGTGGCCGACGCCATGGACCTCACCAAATCGGCCTATGCCGGTTTCAAGCTCTATGAGGTCGTGCCTTATCTGACCGAGACCGGCCATATCTGGGCTTCAGGCGTGGTTTATTACGGTGCAACCTTCTGGAACCAGCTGGATGACGAGGAAAAGGCGGTACTCACCGAGGCTTCCAGCGAAGGTGCCCGTTATTTCAACCAGTTGATCGTTGAAGATGAAGTAAAGTCCGTCGATCTTGCGCTCTCGAAAGGCGGCAAGGTGCTGCAGCCGGAAGTGCTGGATGAATGGCGCAGGGGCGCGCAGGGTGTCTGGCAGGATTTTGCCGGAATTGTCGGCGGCCTCAAAAAGATCGAGGCGATACAGCAGGCCTGAGGCCACCGTATCGGACATGAGAGGGGAAGGCGCTTTTGCGCCTTCCCCTTTGTTTTAGCGGATATCCTGCGGCAGAACGTCCGAAGGGATGTTCTGGTAGGAAACCGGACGCATGAAGCGGCGGATCGACATGGTGCCGACCGAGGTCGCACCGAAGTTCGTCGAGGCCGGGTAAGGGCCGCCGTGAACCATGGCCTCGGAGACTTCAACGCCGGTCGGGAAACCGTTGGCGAGAACGCGGCCCGCCTTGCGCTCCAGGATCGGCAGCAGCTTGCGGCCGAGTTCGGCGTCGCCGGCATCGAGATGCAGGGTTGCCGTCAGCTGGCCTTCGAAGCTCTTTGCCACTTCCAGCATTTCTTCGGCGCTGTCGACTGTCACGATCAGGCCGAGCGGTCCGAAGACTTCTTCAGCAAGCGCGTGGTTGGCAACCCAGTCCTTGCCGGAAACCCGGTAGAGATAAGGCGTTGCGTTGCGCAGGTTGCAGGTGGTGGTCAGCACGTCGCGCACGCCATTGCCAGCGGCGATACGGTCACGGCCGTCGCGATAGGCGGCGGCGATACCGTCCGTCAGCATGACCTGCGGGCCGACTTCGGAAAGTGCTGCGCGGGCGGTTTCAGCAACTGCGTCCGCCTGCTCGGAGAGAATGACGGCAATGCCCGGATTGGTGCAGAACTGGCCTGCACCCATGGTGAGCGAACCGGCCCAGCCCTTGGCGATGGCTTCGCCACGGGCGGCAACGGCTTCCGGCAACAGGAACATCGGGTTGACCGAACCGAGTTCGCCGAAGAAGGGGATCGGCTCGGGGCGCTGGGCGCAGAGATCGAACAGCGCGCGGCCGCCGGCGAGCGAACCGGTGAAACCGACCGCCTTGATGCGCGGATGCTGCACGAGCGCGGAACCGACATCGCGGCGGCCGCCCTGGATCAGCGAGAAGACGCCGGGATGCAGATTGTGCTTCTTGACGGCTGCGAGAACGGCTTCGGCAACGATTTCGCCGGTGCCGGGATGGGCGGAATGACCCTTGACGACAACAGGGCAGCCGGCTGCGAGCGCGGCGGCCGTATCACCACCTGCCGTGGAGAAGGCGAGCGGGAAGTTGGAAGCGCCGAAAACGGCGACGGGGCCGATCGGGCGCTGCATCAGGCGGATATCCGGGCGCGGCAGCGGCTGGCGATCCGGCAGGGCTTCATCGTGGCGGCGGTCGAGATAGTCACCCTTGCGGATATGCGACGCGAAAAGGCGGAGCTGGCCAACGGTGCGGCCGCGCTCACCCTGCAGGCGGGCAGCGGGCAGGCCGGTTTCCGACGAGCCGATTTCGGTGATGGCGTCGGCGCGGGCTTCGATCTCATCGGCGATGGTGTCGAGGAATGCGGCGCGCTCTTCGCGGGTGGTGTAACCATAGCTCCAGAAAGCGTCTTCGGCTGCCTCACAGGCGGCGTTCACCAGATCGACGGTGCCGACCGAAAAATCGAAAGCTTCGCCATGTGCAGGCTCGCTGCGGAATTTTGCTTCCGTTGCGACCCATTCTCCTGCAACCAGATGTTTGCCGTGCGGCTTGAAACTCATTGTGCTCTTCCCTGAAAATCTGATCCTGTGTGGAAAATCCACCCGACACCGTGACATCGCACCGAAAGGCGACAGCGCCAAGGCCATCAGCCGCGATCCTTGTCCGGTTGCCTTCTGCCTTAGCCCGTGTGAGGCCTGAGCGAAAGCCGGTTTTTCGACTATTTGGCCAAAAAGTGTGATTAATTGGGCGAGACGTAAAAAAGACCTGCTTCCGTTTACGCGCACGGCGTTTTATATGACGTCATGATGACAAACAGACTTCCGAAATATGTCGCCTGGTCGGTTCTTCTGCTGATCGTGATCGTTACAATCTGCCCGATCGGCTTTCGTCCGCACACGCTGACGACTGTTGGCCTCGATCGCGCCGCCGCCTTCGCCTTCTGTTCGGCGGCCTTCGTGCTGGCCTATCCGCGTTATTGGCTGGCGGTCATCGTGACGGGTATTGTTGCGGCTTTCGGTATCGAGGCGCTGCAATTCCTCTCGCCGACGCGTCACCCGCACCTGATGGACGCCGCCGTCAAAGCCGCTGGAGCGGTTGCCGGCGGACTGGCAACCTTCTCCTATCTCACGTTGCGGGCACGGTTGGCTGCAGGCTGACGTAATAGCCCGCGGTCAAGTTTCCCTGCTCAGCCTCTGCCGCTCGCAAGCCCGAAACGGCCGTGGGACAGCGTGCGCTCGATACCGCGCAATTCCGCCAGCCCCTTCAGCCGGCCGATGGCGGGGTAACCGGGCTGCGCGCCGCGCGTCAGGTCGTCGAGAATTTCCTGTCCATGGTCGGGCCGCATCGGAATTTCGTGGTCTTCGCGCCCCTCCGCCCGGCGACGGGCCTCTTCGGTGAGGAGTGCGGCGATAACGGCGACCATGTCGGTTCCGCCTTCCAGATGTTCGTCCTCGAAGAAGGAGCATGGGACGGTATCGGTATCGCGCGTCACATTGCGCAGATGCACGAAATGGATGCGATCGGCAAAACGGCTGGCGATGAAGGGCAGGTCGTTATCGGCCCGTGCGCCAAGGGAACCGGTGCAGAGCGTCACGCCATTGGCGCGGCTGTCGACTTGGGACAGCATATGGGCATAGTCCGCTTCCGTTGACAGAATGCGCGGCAGGCCGAGCAGCGGCCACGGCGGATCGTCGCCATGGGCGCAGATATTGATGCCGACCTCTTCCGCAACCGGCGTCACCGCGGAGAGAAAGTCGATCAGGTTCTGCTGAAGCCTTTCCCGGTTGATGCCGTGATAGGAGCGCAGCTTTTCCAGAAGCTCGGCAAGCGTATAACCATCCGCCGAACCCGGCAGGCCCGCGCCGATGTTGCGCCCGAGCGCGGCGATTTTCGTGTCCGGCATCTCGGCGAAGCGTTTTGTCGCTTCTTCGATCAGCCAGTCCGGGTAATCGGCCTTCGCGTTTGGGCGCTTCAGGATATGGATGTCGAAGGCGGCGAAATCGGTGAGATCGAAACGCATCGCCTTGGCGCCGTGCTTCGTTTCCCAGCGCAGGTCGGTGCGCGTCCAGTCCAGCACCGGCATGAAATTATAACAAACGGTGCGGATGCCGGAGGCGGAGAGGCGGCGCAGCGTCTCCTGCCAGTTGGCAATGTGGCTTTTCCAGTCACCGGTCTGGGTCTTGATATCCTCGGAAACCGGCACGCTCTCCACAACGTCCCAATATAGCCCGCCGGCCTTGATAGCCTCGTGCCGTTTGGCAATCTCGTCTACCGGCCAGACATCGCCGGTGGCGATGTGATGCAGCGCGCTGACGATGCCTTCCGCACCCGCCTGAGCCGCATCCTGAACCGTGACCTTGTCGACCGGGCCAAACCAGCGCCATGTATGTCTCATCTTTTATCCTCAAATATCATTCTGCGGAAAATGTCAGTTGCACCTTGCAGGCGGCGGAGCGGTCTCCGGCCTGTTCGAAGGCTGCTTTGGCTTCCCCGAGGGGAAAGCTGTGGGAAATGATCGGCCGCACATCGATCTTGCGCGACGAGATGAGTTCGGCGGCGATGGCGAATTCGTCATGAAAGCGCTGCGAGCCACGCCAGACGATCTCTTTGCCCACCAGCGCATTGAGCGGAATGGTGATGTCACCCGTGACGCCCACCTGCACGATGGTGCCTCGCGGGCGCACGCAGGCGAAGGCGCTGCGAAGTGCGGGGCCGGCCGCGGAGCAATCGAAGATGACGTCGAAATAACCCTTATTGTCCTGATAGGGCAAAAGCGCCTCGGCATCCTTCGCGACATTGATGGTGCGGTCGGCACCCATGGCGGGCGCGCGTTCCAGCGCCGCATCGGTGAGATCGGTCGCGACGATAATGCCTGCACCGGCATGACGGGCAGCGGCGATGGTCAACAGGCCAATCGGGCCGGCGCCCGTCACCAGCACTTTAGCGCCCGTCAGGTCACCTGCCTGGGTGACTGCATGCAGGCAGACCGCGAGCGGCTCGGTGCAGGCGGCCTCGGCGGGTGAGGTGGCGTCTGAAAATGTGGCGCATTGTTTTGCTGCAACGACGAGCCGGTCGCGGAACATGCCCTGTTCGTGCGGCAGACGCATGGCGCTGCCCATGAAGCGCATGTCGAGGCAATGGATCGGCTGGTCCTTCAGGCAGAACTGGCAATGGCCGCAGGGTTGCGAAGGGTTGACGGCGACGAGCTGACCAACGGTCAGTCCGCTGACACCCGCGCCCAAAGCCGCGACATGGCCGGAGGCTTCGTGGCCGCAGATGATCGGTTCGCGCACCCGCACAGGGCCGAAACCGCCATCCTGATAATAGTGCAGATCGGAGCCGCAGATGCCGCTCGCTGCCATGGCGAGCAGCACTTCGCCGGGGCCGGGGGCCGCCACGTCCTGCGTTTCGACGCGGATATCTTCACGGGAATATAGACGTGCCACGCGTGTCTGCATGACGATGCCCTCATATATATGGAATGAAAGAAGCCCGCGCGGCGAACCGCGCGGGCAGGGATGTTCTCATTAGCGGATCAGGCCCATTTCCGTCGGCAGCCACAGTGTGATGGCCGGAATGAAGGTGATGAGCAGCAGCGCCACGAACAGCGGCACCAGCCAGGGCAGGATGGCCACCGTCGTGCGTTCGACGGAGAGTTTCGCCACGCGCGAGAGCACGAACAGCACCATGCCGAGCGGCGGATGCAGCAGCCCGATCATCAGGTTGAGCGTGATGATGAGGCCGAAATGCACCGGATCGATATGGAACTGCAGCACCAGCGGCAGAAGGATCGGCACGAGGATGGTGATCGCCGCGATGGTGTCAAGGAAGCAGCCGACGAACAGCATCAACAGGTTGACCAGCACGAGGAAGATCCACTTGCTGTCGGTGATCGTCAGGATTGCCGCCGACAGAAGCTGCGCTGCCTGGCTGACCGTCAGCAACCATGCGAAGACCGATGCCGCCGCGACGATGAAGAGCACCGAAGCGGTCGTTTCGATCGTATCGAAGGTCGATTTCGCCAGTGTCTTGAACGTCATGGTCCGGTAACGGACAAGGCCGAGGAACAGCGACCACAGAACGGCCGCGACGGCTGCCTCCGTCGGTGTGAACCAGCCCATGGTCATGCCGCCGATCAGGATGACCGGTGTCATCAGCGCCATGACGGCGGAAAAGTCGAAATACCAGTCGCAGGCGAGCAGGATGACGAGCACGATCAGGATCGACAGGTTGAGCGACAGGCCGAATGCCGTGAGGATATAGATGCCGAGCGGCACCATCATCACGACGAAGACTTCGATCGACGCGCCGAAGATGGTCCTGAGGCTGAAGGGTGTATCCGAACCCCAGCCCTTGATATAGGCGAAGACGGCAACCGTGATCATCATCAGCAGCGTCATGACGACGCCGGGCACGATGCCGGCCATGAACAGCGCGCCAATCGAGACATTGGCCATCATGCCGTAGATGACGAAGGGCAGCGAGGGCGGGAAGATCGGGCCGAGCGTTGCGGAAGCGGCGGTGACGCCGACGGCCGCCTCGACCGGATAACCGTGATCCTTCATGGCCTTGATTTCGATGGTGCCGATACCGGCCGCATCGGCAAGTGCTGTGCCGGACATGCCGGAGAAGATCACCGAGCCGATGATGTTGACCTGGGCGAGACCGCCCTTCATCCAGCCGACGAGTGCCACGGCGAAGGAATAGATACGTCCCGTCACCCCTGCCGTGTTCATGAGATTGCCGGCAAGGATGAAGAAGGGGACGGCCAGAAGCGGGAAGCTTTCCACGCCCGCGATCAGCCGCTGCGCCGCGATGATATCAGGCGCGACATTATAGAACACGATGTAGAGCAGCGAGGCCGAGGCCATGGAAATGGCGACCGGCAGGCCGATCAGCATCAGCAGAAGAAATGAACCGATAAGAAGCAGCATGTGATCAATCCCCCGCGCTCTGGAATTCTTCAGGCCGTTCCAGAACGGAATAACCGCGCCGCATATTGGCGATGAAGACCTGTACGGACCGGAAGAACATCAGAACGAAAGCGGCCAGAACCGTATAAAAAACAATGCTGCGCGGAAGCGCCACGGTGACCATTTCTTCGTCCGCGACGATTTCCATATACCGCCACATCAGCCAGGACGTGTAGGCGAAGAACAGGATACGCAGCACGTCGACAAGGATCGACATGACGCGGGCCACCTGCGGCGGCACATAGTGATAAAGCACATCCACCTGGATGTGGCGCGACATGCGCACGCACATGACAGAACCCAGAAACACCACGCCGATCAGGCAGTTGACGGCGATTTCTTCCGTCCAGGCGTAGCTGTCGTTGAGCACGTAGCGGGTGAAGAACTGAAGGAACACACAGCCCGTCATCAGCCAGAAAAGGCCGAGCGTGACCCAGTCCTCGAATGAATAGACCTTGAGATCGACCTCGGGCGGCGCCTCATCGAATGTATGGGCGAGTTCCTCAGGCGTGACCTGAGTATGGATTTCCTGCGACATTGAGATATCCCGTCTGGAGAGAAAGGGCGGTGCGGCAAAAAAGGAGCCGCACCGGATCTTGCTTCACTTGACGGCGCGAATGGCTTCCCAGTCGGCCTTGTCGTAACCGAAGTCCTCGAACTTCACTTTTTCGATGACGTTCTTTTCGAAGTCGGCCTTGTCGACTTCAGCGACGGTCAGGCCGCGCTTCTTGAAGTCTTCGACGAGGCTCTTTTCGCGTCCCTCGATGGTCTTGGTGGTGCGCTCGGCGGCCTGCTGCATGACCTCGGTGAAGATTTTCTTGTCGTCATCCGAAAGCTGCGACCACAGGTTTTTCGAGACCACCGTGTTGAGATGGTCGACGATGTGGCCGGTCAGGACGATGTTCTTCTGCACTTCGAAGAATTTCTTCGCCTCGATGGTGGTCAGCGGGTTTTCCTGCGCATCGACGGTGCCGTTCTGCAGCGCCAGATAGACTTCCGCGAAGGCGATCGGCGTGGTGTTGGCGCCGCAGGCGCGCGGCATGGCAAGATAGGCCGGCACATCGGGAACGCGCATCTTCAGCCCCGCCATGTCGGCGCAGGCGGCAATCGGCTTGTTGGATGTGGTGTGGCGCGTTCCGTAATAGCTGACGGCGGCGATGTGGTTGCCGGTCTTGTCTTCATAACCCTTGGCGAGACGCTTGAAGATATCGCTCTTGGTATAGGAGATGAGGTGGCTCGGATCGCGGAAGATATAGGGGAAATAGGTGACGCCGATGGGCTTGAAGTCACGCGCGGCGAAGCTCGAACCGGAAATGATGATATCCACGGTGCCGATCTTCAGGCCCTGGTTGATATCGGCTTCCTTGCCGAGCTGCGAGGCCGGGAAGACATCGATCTTGTAGCGTCCGTCCGTCCGTTTGGCGATTTCTTCCGCGGCCCAGACCGAATCCGTGTGGAACGGCTCGGAGGTTTCGTAAACATGGGCCCATTTCAGTGTGGTCTGCGCCTGCGCCGCCAGGGCGGAAAGCAGGATGGCGGCTGTTGCACCCATCAAAGTCGACAATCTGATTTTCATTCTTAACTCCTCCCGAATTAAAGCCAGATGTGTTGTTTTTTCCGTCGCCGGTCGCGGCAACGGTCACTCTTCTCCGATCGTTTCCTCCCCGAAACTCTCGGAAAATCTCTTTTGCGACAGCGTCAGATGCTGCCGCATCGCCTCGCGGGCCCCTTCCGGGTCGTTGGCGGCAATGGCGTCGCGGATCGCTCGATGTTCCTGCACGGCAAGGTTCCAGGTGTGCGGACCCTCGAAATAGCTGGCGAGCTTTTCGAAAAAGGGTGACAGGCTGCGCTCGTCATAGATCAGGCCGGTGAAGCGATTGAGCGCCGAATTGCCGATGATATCGGCGATGGCGGTGTGGAAGGCCCGGTCGAAATTGAGCGCCTGCGGTGAGCTGTCGAGCGCGCCGGCCATGCGTTCGATGATATCATCGAGTTTGGCGATGCATTCGGGCGTGGCAAGCCGTGCCGCCTCTTCGGCAATCGCGCTCTCGATGATGCAGCGCGCCTGCAGGATTTCGAACGGCCCATGCGCATCCGGCACCGGCGGCTTTTCCTTGGCCTGCTTGCCGGCAGCGCTGACGTAAACGCCGGAACCCATGCGGATATGGATATGGCCTTCCACTTCCAGAACGATCAGGGCTTCACGAACGGTCGGGCGCGATACGCCGAAGCGCTCCGCAAGGTCCCGTTCCGCCGGCAGGCGCTGACCCTCGGTCAGCTCCCCGCTTTCGATGAGCAAGCGAATTTGTTCCGCGACCAGCCGGTAAAGGCGGCGCGGCTCCAGAGCCACAAACATGATATCCCTCCCAGCGCGAAAGTCTCCCCCGATCGCGCAAGCGGTAAGATGGTCTTACCAATTTCATTAGGGCGCATTTATGCGATGCTGTCAATTAGCCGTTTTGGAAAAGTCTTTGGGTTATGTGAGGGCGGTTCAGCGGGTCGGTGGTCGCCGGCAGCTCTTCAGACTTTGCTGCTTGTCAGCTTCATGCCGCCATTCTCATCAGTCACCACATCCAGCTCACCGTAACCACCGATGGAAAGATGCGGTGTTTCGATCGGGTGGGAATGGGTCACGTTGATGACCACCACCGCAGCCCCCATGCGTTCGCCGGCCTGAATGCCTGCGGGCGCATCTTCGAAGACGACGCAACGTTCCGGTGCAACGCCCAGCCTTTCGGCGGCCTTCCGGTAGCCTTCGGGGTCCGGCTTGCCGTTGACCACATCGTCTGCACAGATCATGACGGGTGGCGGCGTAATACCGGCCGCAGCAAGCCGGCGCTCAGCCAGTTCGCGCACGGCGGAGGTGACGATGGCCCACTTTCCCGCCGGCAAAGAGGCAAGAAAAGCTGCCGCACCCGGTATCTGAATGATGCCTTCCACATCATCCATCTCGGCGCGCAGTATCATATCGGCCTCGGCATCCACATCGAGACCGGGAACGGCCTCGCGGCGGATCACCTCGGAAGCCCGCATGCCGTGAATGCGCTGCAGGAAGGCATTCGGCTCGATGCCGTTTGCAACGGCCCATTCCCGCCAGACCCGCTCGACGACGGCGATCGAATTGACCAGCGTTCCATCCATGTCGAACAGGAAGGCCGCAAAATCTTGCGAAAAAATCTGGTTCTGCGGCGGGACTTTGCTGTGCATCTCATTCTTCCGTTGGAACTGTCGGGACAGACCGTATCTACAGTATCGGAAGACATAACGGAATCGCTTTTCCATCCCGGAATCGATGGCCGGCTCAAGGCGGGTCGGAAATGTTGTGCCAGAATCGGACGTGCCGGGATCGCAGCGAGTCGAGCGGAAGGGGCAGGGGAGGCGGAAGAGGCGTGCGACGCCGCGGGGACGTCAGCCTGCAGCAAGGATGACGTGTCACTATAGGCATTCACAGAGGGCAGAACATCGTCAAATCAAAAGGTAGCGGAAGTTTTTGAAAGTTCCGCGTGAGGATGCTCGCGAATGGAATTTTCTTAACGGTTTCCCCTCTTTGGGACTGGTGTTAACCATTTGTTAACCATATTCGAGGTACCTAATTGTCAACGATTTGTTTACCAAGATGACCAAAGTGCTAACAGACCAGCGTTCGATCCGTATCAAAGGCCGCTCCTTCCTCGCAGTCGTCCTGTCCCCCGAATCTCCGGTCGATCAATGGCTGGAAAGGCTCGATGACCTGGCCGCCCGATCGGCCGGTTTCTTCCTGTCGCGTCCGGTGGTTCTGGATGTGTCGGAGCTGTCGCTCGACAAGGCGGGGCTGAAGGAGCTGCTGGCGGCGCTGACCGAACGCAATGTCGGCATCATGGGCATCGAGGGTGTTCGCCCTTCGATGATAGAGCCGGGCATGCCGCCGTCGCTGAAGGGCGGCAAGCCCGCTTCCGATGTCGAGGTGGAGCCGGTTACCGTCGCTGCCGAATTGCCGGAAGAAAAGCCGCGCGCTTCGGGTGAGGTTCGCGCCGTGGTGCAGTCACTGGTCATTAATGAGCCGGTGCGCTCTGGCCAGTCGATCATGTTCCCGGAAGGCGACGTCACCGTCATCGGTTCGGTCGCTTCGGGGGCGGAAATCATCGCCGGCGGTTCGGTGCATATTTACGGCGCGCTGCGCGGACGGGCCATGGCCGGTTCGCTCGGCAATGTCTCGGCACGCATCTTCTGCCGCAAGCTGGAAGCGGAGCTGTTGGCCATCGATGGCGTCTACAAGGTCGCCGAGGACATTGACGACAAGCTGCGTGGCCAGCCCGTTCAGCTCTGGCTGGAAAACGATACGATCAAGGCCGCGAAACTCGGCTGATAACAGATAAACACACAGGAACAGGAGAGAGCCATATGGGGAAGGTAGTCGTTGTAACTTCCGGCAAGGGCGGGGTCGGCAAGACCACCTCGACCGCAGCGCTTGGCGCCGCATTGGCGCAGAACAAAGAGAAGGTCGTGGTTGTCGATTTCGATGTCGGCCTGCGCAATCTCGATCTCGTCATGGGTGCTGAACGCCGCGTGGTTTACGATCTCGTCAACGTCATCCAGGGCGATGCCAAGCTGACGCAGGCGCTGATCCGCGACAAGCGCCTCGAGACGCTGTTCCTCCTGCCGGCCTCGCAGACGCGCGACAAGGACAATCTGACGCCGGAAGGTGTCGAATGGGTCATCAACGAGTTGAAGAAACACTTCGACTGGGTGATCTGCGACAGCCCGGCCGGTATCGAGCGCGGCGCGACGCTGGCCATGCGCCATGCGGATGTGGCCGTCGTCGTGACCAACCCGGAAGTCTCTTCGGTACGTGATAGCGACCGTATCATCGGCCTGCTCGATTCCAAGACGCTGAAGGCTGAACGCGGCGAGCGCATGGAAAAGCACCTGCTCCTGACGCGTTACGATTCCGCCCGCGCCGAACGTGGCGACATGCTGAAGGTGGACGACGTTCTGGAAATCCTCTCCATCCCGCTGCTCGGTATCATTCCGGAAAGCACGGATGTACTGCGCGCCTCGAACGTCGGTGCGCCCGTCACGCTGGCGGATGCCCGTTGCGCGCCGGCCATGGCCTATTTTGACGCCGCCCGCCGTCTCTCCGGCGAGGAAATTCCGGTCGTCATCCCGGGCGAGAAGCGTGGCATCTTCTCCAAGATCTTCGCAAGGAGGGCTGCATGAGCATCTTCAGTCTTTTCCGCAAACAGAAGTCGGCACCGCTTGCGCGCGAACGCCTGCAGGTGCTGCTCGCCCACGAAAGGGCGTCGTCGGGCTCCGATCTCGTCGCCATCCTCAGGGAAGAAATTCTCGGCGTCATCGCCAAACATGTGCAGATCGACAATGACCGGGTGCATGTGAAGATGGATCGCGACGAACATGTCTCCATCCTGGAGATCGATGTTGAAATCCCGCTGGGCGCCGATCTGCGCGCTGCATGAGGTCTTCGATGAAGGACGCCGCCCGCTACCGGGCGGCGCCAAACTGTCGACGAAATGAGAGCTCTCTTCCGTCATGCTCGGGCCTGTCCCGAGCATCTGCAACGTCATGATTTAACGCGATGTGATTAGATCCCTGGGACAAGCCCAAGGGATGACGTCGAGTGTGAGGGCAAGCCTACTCATCACACTCACGCTTGCCGCCGTTTCCTATTCCGCCGTGGTATCCACGGGTCTTCGAAACGCCTCGGCCAGATCGCCGGGCAGGGGACGCTGGAGGTTCATCCCGTTTGGCGGGATCGGCTTGTTGAACCATTTGTCGTAAATTTCCTCGATTTCGCCGCTGGCGTAGATTTGCTTCAGCGCTTCATTGACCGCATCCCGGAAACCGGTATCGCCGTGCCGCAGCATCAGGCCATAGGGCTGCGGCGGGGCGAGATATTCGTTCGAGATGACATAATCTCCCGGTCTACCGGTCTCGGCGACGAAGGATCGCAGGAGGATATCGTCCATGACGAAAGCTGATGCGCGGTTTTCCGTCACCATGTCGAAACCGCCTTCCGTACTGTCATTTTGCAGAACGGCGATGTTCAGTCCCAATTTGCGATTGAGCACATTCAACTGGCTGATGTTGATGGTTCCCGTCGTCACGACCACGGTGCGGCCGGCAAGATCGGCGACGGTGTTCAGACCGCTGGATTTCAGCGCGACATAACGGGTGCCGGTGATGAAATGGCTGTAGGAGAACCACACGGCCTTGCGCCGTTCCTCCGTATTTGTGCTCGCCACGCATTCCATGTCCATCGTGCCGTCATTGAGAAGCATGATGCGGTTGCTGGGCGTGCGCTTGACGAACTCGACCTTCAGTTCCGACAGGCCGAGTTTCTTCTTGATGGAATCGGCTACCTTCAGGCACAGCTCGATGCTGTAGCCGATCGGCTCCGGGCCGGTGCCCAGATAGGAAAACGGAATATTCCGGTCGCCATAGCCGAGCCGGATGGTGCCGGTTCTGGCAATGGTTTCCAGTGTCGGCGGTTGGGCATCATTGCTGACCGCAGGGGCCGGCAGAAGACTTAAAAAAACAGGCAAAAGCCACAATGTCGATCTCTGCATCGCGCATCTCCAGCCAAAATAATCCATCAAAACATTTTCATGAAAATCAATGCGGGTTGGCGCCCAGCGCTCTCAGTCCTGGTATTCGCTCGGGTTTTCGTAGGCCTGTTTCAAAGAGGCGGCCATCGGCAGGTTCAGGTTCATGCCGTTTGGCGGAATGGGTTTGGTGAACCATTTCTCATAAAGCCCGTGGATGGCGGGTCCGGTGAAGATATGCCGAAGGCTTTCATTGACCGCCGCCTTGAATGCCGGGTCGTTGCGCCGGAAAACCAGACCATAGGGTTCGGGCGCGCTCAGCGTTTCTTCCGAGAGCGCATAGAGGTTCGGGTTCTCCGATGTTGCCGCCAGCGCCGCGAGCAATATGCCATCCATGACGAAGGCGGATGCCTTGCCGGAAACGACGAGTTCGAAGGCCTCCTCGTTGGTCTTTGTCGGCATCACCGAGATATTGAGGTTCTTTGCCCGGTTCACCGCGTTGAGCTGCTCGATATTGACGGTGCCGGAGGCGGATGTGACGGATCGGCCGGCGAGGTCTGCGAGGTTTTTCAGATTGTCCTGCCTGCGGGAGAGAAATTGCGTCGCGGTCATGAAGTTGGGATAGGAGAAATCGACGATCTTGCGGCGTTCGCTATTATTGGTCGTTGCTGCGCATTCAATGTCGATCTGGCCGCTGCGAACGAGAATGAAGCGGGTGGCGGGCGTCGCCTTGACATATTCAAGTTCGAGCCTCTCGAGCTTCAGCTGCCTGCGAATATCGTCGCTGATCGCCCGGCAGAGATCGGTTGAGAAACCGGTGACTTCGCCATTCGGCAATTGATAGGAAAAGGGAGGCTCGGCCTCGCGGTAGCCGATACGGATTTTTGCGGTCCTGGCGATCTGCTGAAGCGTATCGACTTCACCGGCGGCCTGTAGCGGGGTGATGGGGGCAAAGCATGTGAGGAAAAGGCAAAATACTGAAAGGCGCATTTCATGTCCTCTTGGCCGGCGGCCGGTTTCTCAAATGGCTTTTTGCGGGGGGCAATAGGTTTCCTGTGTCGGCCGGGCGATATCGCTGAATTCATCTTTTCCGATCGGGGCGATGACGGCGCGGTTTTTGAGAATCCGGGCAAGCGGTGCGGGCTGGGCGAAATAATAACCCTGCGCTTCGTCACACCCGGAAAGCTTGAGCGCTTCGAGCTGCTCCCGGTCTTCCACACCCTCGGCAGTAACCTTCAGGCCAATCTGTTCGGCCATATCGATGATGGTGTTGACGATGGCCGAACACATGGGATTGGCCGGCAGGCCGGAGACGAATTCGCGGTCGATCTTGATCTTGTCGAAGGCGACATGGGTCAGCGTGCTGAGCCCGGCATAACCCGTGCCGAAATCGTCGAGCGCGAGGCGGACGCCCCTTTCCTTCAGCAGCTTCAAAGCTCTCGCACTGCTGTCGCGTTCCAGCATTGCGGTTTCCGTCACTTCCAGTTCAAGTCGCTCCGCCGGGAAACCGGATTTCTCGAGCGCCCGGTCGACTATCGGGACGATGTCGTCATTGCAGAGCTGAACGGCGGATAGATTGACGGCGAGCCGAATATCTTTCGGCCATGTCATCGCGTCCATGCAGGCCTGTGCCAGAACCCATTCGCCCAACGGCTTGATGAAGTTGTTTTCTTCGGCAAGTGCGATGAAGCGATCGGGCGAGATGAGGCCGAGCTTGCCATGCCGCCAGCGGGCCAATGCCTCATAAGCGACGATGCGGCCGCTCTGCAGATTGACCACGGGTTGGTAATGCAGCTCGAATTCGTGGTTTTCGAGCGCGGATTTCATGTCTATTTCCAGCGCATGCTTGTGCTGCACCGCCATGTCCATGCCCGGTTCATAAAACACAAAATAACCGCAGCCCATGGATTTCGCCCGGTAAAGGCCAAGATCGGCGTGTTGTAAAAGCTGCGTGGCGGATGTGCCGTGGCCCGGTGCGCAGGCAATGCCGATGCTGGTATCGATGCTGATGTCACTGCCTTCCAGGCTGAAGCTGCGCGAGACGGCATGCACCACCCGCGCGGCCAGCATTGCCGCATCGCTCTCGCAGTCACCGTTTGTCGCCTGTATGATCGCGAACTCGTCGCCGCCGAGGCGGCTCACCATATCGTTTTCACCGAGGACGGAAGAAATCCGCGAGGCCACGGCCACCAGCAGGGCATCACCGGCGGCGTGCCCCAGCGTGTCATTGACGGCCTTGAAGCGGTCGAGATCGAGCAGCATGACATTGAAAGGCTGGCCCGACGCGGAAAGATGTTCGAGCCGGTTTTCCAGCGTCTTCATCAACAGCACACGGTTGGGCAGCCCGGTCAGCGCGTCATGATGGGCCATGTGCTCCAGTTGCTGCGCCATGTCGCGTATCTGCCGCAGGCGCCCGCGTTCCAGAACTGCCTCGCGCAGTGTTTCGATGGCGGTGGCCATGTCGCCGATCTCGTCCCGCCGCTCCTGAAACGGCGTAGCGACATCGGTTTCCTCGCGGGCGATCCGGAGCGTCGCCTGCACCAGTGCCGGGACCGGTTTGAGGAAATGCCTTGCGATAACCGTTACCAGCACGCCGGTAACGGTCAGCACCACGATCAATGCGGCGAGCGAATTGTAGATCAGCTTGCGCTGCGCGCCATAAAGCGCGTCCGAACCGCCGATGCTGACGGCGACGGCGCCGATCGGCTTCTTCGTTTCCGTGCTGATGATCGGCAGCAGGCCGATATAATGGTTGGATTCGCCGATGGTCGCAAAACCGGTGGAAAAGCGCGCGGCGACCGCATCTCTGGAAAAGATCGGATCGGTGGCAAGCGGTTTTTCATCGTCATCGGTGGCGTTGTCGAAGGCGGCCGCGATCTGCCGGAAGCCGGAATCGGCCTCGTCATAACGGAAAAGCCAGACCGCATTTTTGGTCTGCGCGCCGATGAGGGCAAGAACGTCGCTGGGATTGAAGCCGGTGACGAGAATGGATTCGTCATCACCGATCGGCTTGTCGGTCAATATGCCGTTGACCTGTCCGTCGGTATCGGCCGTGACGCTGACATAGGTATAGATGCTGCGTAGCGTGGCGCTGGCGATCTGTGAATTGACGCGGGCCTGGTTGAGCCATTGTTCGCTGGCGGCGGCAACGAACATGTACCAGCCGACGAGCGCGCCGATGCTGTAGGAAAAGATCACGCCGCCGAGGAATATCAGGGTTATCTTGCTGGCGAGCGAGCGCCGTCGCGAAAACCGGCCTGTTTCCGGTTGCGTCGTTGAGCGAAGCGTGTGGCCCGGTTCAACCTGTCTATCCCCGCGATAGGCAGTCTCTTCCATTCGCGATAGTCCCCCGCGATGTCGCGTTATAATTGTTTTATGGAATTTTATAGGGCATGCATTTCAATGGTGTCTGCTAAATAATTCAACAAAGTTTAGATGCGATTAAGAATTAATCCGTCTTTTTATAGTCGTAGCTTATATAAGAAACTGCGACGCTACACCTCCGGTTGAAAAAATCATGGATTGAAGACGGTTGCGATGCCCGCAGCCCAAAACGTCACGATCTCCTCGCCGGATCATCAAAGGCGTGGTGACTGGCCTTGCCAATCCGCCGCCAAACGGCATGTTGTGCGTAACACGCCGTTTTCAGGGAAGATATCATGGCATACAGGGGCAAAAACATCGCGCAGCTTTCCGTTCTCATCCAGAGCGGCCATCTCGATCCGCGTACCTTGGCGGAAGAGACGCTCGACATGATCCGGGAAGAGGATGATCAGGCGATCTTTGTCGGGTTGACGGCGGCGCGGGCCATGGCGGAGGCGGAAGCGGCTTCGAAACGCATTCGCGAGGGCCGTTCCTGCGGCGTGCTCGATGGTATTCCGGTGGCGTGGAAAGACCTCTTCGATCTTGAGGGCATGGCGACCACGGCCGGATCGACGGTACTGGCGGAGAATGCTGCGGCATCTCACGACGCGGATGTGGTGACGGCGCTGCAACAGGCGGGCATGGTCTCCATCGGCCGCACCAATATGAGCGAATTCGCTTTTTCCGGCCTCGGCATCAATCCGCATTACGGTACGCCGCGCAACCCCGCTTCCACGGATGGCCACCGTCTGCCCGGCGGTTCTTCCTCCGGCGCGGGTGTGGCCGTGGCCGCCGGTCTGGTGCCGGTGGCGATCGGCACGGATACCGGCGGATCGGTACGCATTCCCGCCGCCTTCAATGGCGTGGTGGGTTACAAGGCAAGCCGCGGCCGTTATTCGATGCGTGGTGTTTTTCCGCTGGCAAAAAGCCTCGATTCGCTCGGGCCGCTCACCCGCACCGTGCAGGACGCCGTCTGGGTGGATGCCGCCATGCGCGGCAGGACGGCTGCCGATTTGCAGCATGCATCTCTCTCCGGCCTGTCACTGGTGGTGCCGGAAACGGTGTTTTTCGATGGTATTGAGGCGGGTGTCGCGGCTGCCTTCGAGCAGGCCGTGGAACGGCTGGCGCGCGCCGGCGCCTCGGTGCGGCGGCAGGCATTTCCGGTCTTTTCGGAATTGTTTGATCTCATCAGGGAAAAGGGCGCGCTGGTAACGGCGGAAGCCTTCGCCTTGCATAAAGCCCGGCTGGAAGGTGCGGATGCCACACGCATGGACCCGCGCGTTGTTGCCCGAACAAGGCTCGGCGCGAATATCTCAATGGCTGACTATATCGCCATTCTCGAGGCGCGCGAACGCATGACGGCGGCGTTTTCCGGCATGATCGGCAGGGATGAGCTTCTGGTTTCGCCGACTTTGCCGCATGTCGCGGCCAAGGTGGCGCCGCTGCTTCAGGATGACGACGCCTTTTTTGCCATGAATGCCAAGACCTTGCGCAACACCCAGATCGGCAATTTCCTGGATCACTGCGGCGTGTCGATCCCCTGTGGGGCAGGCGAGGCGGGTATGCCGGTCGGCCTGCTGCTTTCCGGGCTGCATGGGACGGATGATCACGTTCTGGGTGTGGCGATGGCTGCGGAGAAGATCGTGCGGGGCTGAGACGGGGCTGTAGCTCACCCCACGAGTTCGTGAAAACCTCTCCTCCCTCATCCTCGGGACAAGCCCGAGGATGACGTCGAGTGAGCGGATAGCGCTTTGGTAAAGGCTGTCGCTCCGATAGCCTCACCGTGCCGCCCAGTTGGCGCCACGGCGGAACATGGTCTTCATCTGCGGCACGGAAAATTCCTTGGCCTGATGGCCGAGTGCCGAATAAAAGACGCGGCCCTTGCCGTATTTGCGCTTCCAAACCACCGGCATCACAACACCGTCGATCCACCAGGCGTGGTCGCCGGTGAATTTCGTTGTTGCCAGAACCTCGTTCGACGGGTCGACATGCATGTAATATTGTTCCGACGTATAGGGAAAATCGGAAATTCCCTGCATCAGCGGATCATCCGGCCGGGTGATGTTGACCGTGTAATCGATGATATTGCCGGGATGCGCGACCCATTGGCCGCCGATCATGAACTGATATTCCACGCATTCGCGGAAACTGTCGCCCGCACCGCCGTGGAAGCCGGCAATGCCGACGCCGTTCTCGACGGCGGCCGTCAGGTTCTTGATTTCTTCCTTCTCGATCTTCGACATGGTGACGATCGGCACCACGAGGCTGAGATCATGCACGGAAGGATCGGCAAAGGCTTCCGTGCTGTGCTCGACATAAACCTTGAACCCGTCTTCCTCCAGGATGTCCTTGACGATGGTGGCGCATTCCTGTGGCTCATGGCCGCTCCAGCCGCCCCAGACGATGAGTGCTTCGCGCATTTATTTCCTCCTCAGGATTATTTGCCGAGCTGGCCGTCGACCAGCGATGTTTCAAGCGGAGCAGGGCGCTCCACCTTGGTGGTGATGGAAACGGTGGTGCCGCGGTCCGATGCCGTCTGGAAGGCTTCCATGACCTCCAGCACATGCAGGGCAAGATCGCCATTGGCGCGGTGAGGGCGGTTCTCGCGGATGGCATGGGCCATGTCTGCCACGCCGATGGAACGGTAATTGCCGTCGGCATAGGGGGATGACAGCGCCTGCGGCTCGAACTGGCCGCCCTTTTTCAGCAATTGCACCTCGCCGCCGAAGTGGTTGGGATCGGGCACGATCAGCGTGCCTTCCGTGCCGTAGATTTCCAGCGGCACATGTTTATGGCCGGCAACATCGAAGCTCATTCCCACCTGCACCACGGCGCCATTCTCAAAAGCCAGAACGCCGGAGACATGGGTCGCGACATGGACCGGGATTTTCTCGCCGTTTTTCGGTTCGCTGGTGATGAGGCGCTCATTGCGCGGTGCAATGGCAAAACCCGCCACCTTGGCGACCGGGCCGAATAGATTGACGAGATCGGTGATGTAATAGGGGCCCATATCCAGCATCGGCCCGCCGCCAACCTCGTAATAGAAAGCAGGATTGGGGTGCCAGCGCTCATGGCCGGGGCACATGAAGGTGGCCGTTCCGCCGACCGGCTGGCCAAGCACGCCCTCGTCGATCAGCCGGCGTGCGGTCTGGTGGCCGCCACCGAGGAATGTATCGGGGGCCGAGCCGATGCGCAGGCCCTTCGCTTTTGCGGCATCCGCAAGACGTTTGCCTTCAGTGAAATTGATGCCCAGCGGTTTTTCCGAATAGGCATGTTTACCGGCATCCAGCGCCCGCAGACCCACTTCCACATGCGCCTTGGGGATTGTCAGGTTGACTATGATTTCCACCGAAGGGTCAGAAAGAAGCGCGTCGACGCTCGTTGCCTGAAGGCCAAATTCTGCGGCGCGGGCCTTCGCCACCTCCTCGTTCATATCCGCAAGACCGCGAATATCGAGAATCGGAAACGAGGCCATGGCCTTGAGATAGGCGCTGGAGATGTTGCCGCAGCCGATGATGCCGATACCGACCTTTTTCATGTGATTCCTCCCGTAAATCAGAAATGCCGAATCCCGTGCTCAACCTTGTGGGCTAAAGCGCCGGCCCCGTGGTGTTCCATGGCGATTCGTAAAGTTCATAAAGCGCGACGGCCGCAGCCCCCTGCGCCCATAATTCGTCGCTCGCAACGTCGAAAACCAGTTCCGCGACACCGGCCAGCGAGGGCGGTACGGCAGCGTTGTAGCTGTCGCGAATGCTGGTGATGAATGGCTCGCCCAGTTCAAGGCTGGAGCCGGTGATGATGACCCGTGGTGGCGCAAACAGCGTGACGATATTGGCAAGTGTCAGGCCAAGCGCAGCTCCGGCGCGCAAAGCGGCCGCGATAAGATCGTGGTCTTCCGCCGCAATCAGCGCATGGGCATGCTGCATGCCGCGACCGAGCCGGATCGCCTCGGCAAAACGCCCGTCCGCCGGGCGCGAGCCTAAAATGGCATTTTCACCCGCCTGGCTCGCCAGCCGCACCGTGCCCTCATTGGCAAGGCCGATGACGAGGTCGCCGAGATTGTGGCTGAGGCCGCCCGCGCCGCGGAAGAGCTGGTTCTGATGCAGCACGCCAAGCCCAAGCGTCTGTTCGAGCGAAATCAGCACCATGTCTTCCAGATCGCGCGCATGGCCGAACCAATGATGGGCGAGTGTGATGGCGTGTGCGTCGCTTTCGATGATGGTTGGTGAATTCAGCCGCGCCGTCATTTCTTCGGCGAAATTGACATTCACCTCCCGCAGGATCGGGCTGCTGCGGATCTTGCCGGTGCGGTGTTCGATGACGCCGGGCAGGCCGAGACAGACCATGTCCACGTCCTCAAGCGAAAAACCGGCATCGACGACACAGCGGCGCACCCCGTCCTCCACCAGATCTGCGATGACGCCGATCGGCTGGCGATCGACGCGGATCGGCAGGGAAAGGGTAGACAGCACATTGCCGCAAAAATCGGTGACGACGAAGACCATGCGGTTCGCAGCGATCTTCGCGCCCACCACGCGGGCGGCATCCGGGTTCAGTTCCAGCATCACGCGCGGTCTGCCGCGTGCACCTTCCGTCCGGATATCGCCGATATGGCGGGTGAGGATAAGCCCGTCATCCAGCAGCGAAGCGGTGATTGCCGAAACGGTCGTGGTGGAGAGCTGCGTTCTTTCGCTGATTTCCACCCGCGAGATTGGCCCATGGCGGCGGATGCTGTCCAGCACGCTCAGCCTGTTGATCGCGCGCATCAATTCGGGGTCTGCGGTCTTCATGAGGTCCTGCTGCGATCGGGTGCGATCTAAAACGAATTTATATCGGATTGCGGATTAAATAACGTCTCTCGGGAGGGGTGTGTCAAGCCATTCGCGTAAAAAATCGGCATGCCGCCTTGACATCGGGCAGGGTGTGGGGTGAATTAATCCGCATTGGGGAATAAATGGTGAGGAACCCCAGGGAGGATCACGATCATGACGTATTGGCACGCAGGCGCAAGCCTGAGCGGCAGGCGGATTGCCTTTGCCGCAACGACAAGCATTGCTCTCATGCTCGGCGCCGCAAGCGCCTCGGCCGCGACGGTCGTAAAATGGATGCATGTGGAATTGGACCCCAAATCCGTGGCCGTCTGGGAGGAGATTGCCAAGGAATATGAGGCCAAGCACCCCGATGTCGATATTCAGCTGCAGTTCCTCGAAAACGAGGCATTCAAGGCAAAGTTGCCGACGCTGCTGCAATCCAACGACGTGCCGGATTTCTTCTACAGCTGGGGCGGCGGCGTCCTTGAGGAACAGTCCAAGACCGGCGCGTTGAAGGATCTGACCGAGGTTTTCGATGCCGACGGCGGCAAGCTGCGTCAGGCCTATAATGCATCGGCCATCGATGGCCTGTCTTTTGACGGCAAGGCCTGGGCCGTGCCTTATCGCGTCAGCCTCGTCAGCTTCTTTTATAACAAGGCGCTGTTTGCCAAGGCCGGTGTGAAGGCGGAAGACATCAAGACCTGGGCCGATTTCAGCGCCACGGTCAAGAAGATCAAGGAAGCGGGCATCGTGCCGATCGCCGGTGGCGGCGGTGAAAAATGGCCGATCCATTTCTATTGGAGCTATCTCGTCATGCGCAATGGCGGGCAGGCCGTTTTCGATGCCGCGCGCAAGGGCGAAGGCGAAGGCTTCATGGACCCGGCCATCATCAAGGCGGGTGAGCAGCTGGCCGAGTTCGGCAAGCTCGAACCCTTCCAGCCTGGTTATCTCGGCTCCACCTGGCCACAGGCGCTCGGCGTCTTCGGCGACGGCAAGGCCGCCATTATTCTCGGCTTCGACAATACTGAAGCCAACCAGCGCAAGAATGCCGGCGACGGCAAGGGTCTCGCACCTGAAAATATCGGTCGTTTCGCTTTCCCGGTCGTTGAAGGCGGTGCCGGCAAGGCCACCGATACGCTGGGCGGGTTGAACGGCTGGGCGGTCACCAAGAATGCTTCCAAGGAAGCGATCGATTTCGCAACCTTCCTGACCAGCAAGGCAAGCGAAGAGAAGATGGCGACCGCCGGCATGATCCTGCCGGTTGCGACGGGTGCTGCCGGTGCGGTGAAGAACCCGCTGCTCGCGGATTCCGCCAAGCAGCTTGCCGCCTCTACCTGGCACCAGAATTTCTTCGACCAGACACTGGGTGCCGCCGTTGGCCGCGTCGTCAACGATATTTCGGTCGAGATCGTGTCCGGCCAGATGACCGCGGAAGAAGGTGCCCAGCAGATTCAGGACGCATTCGAACTGCGCTGATCTGATGATTTCCATGGCGGCGCCGCCGAACATGTGGCGCCGCTTATCTGCCTCAATGAAAGCGGATAGAGATGACGGATATTTCCATGACTTCTGCGTCCATACCGGCGCGCGGCGCGACAAAGACCAGGCGCAAGCAAAGTTCGGTCGCGCATGACCGGGCGCTGACCCTGCTGGTGTTTCTGCCTCCGGCGCTGCTGCTTTTTACCCTGTTCGTCATCCTGCCCATGGGCGAGGCGGCGTGGTACAGCCTTTACCGCTGGAACGGTTACGGCACGCCGACCGATTTTGTGGGTTTGAAGAATTTCCAGGTCCTGTTCGGCAATGCCGCCTTCTCGCAGGCCCTGATCAATAACGGCCTGATCATCCTTATCTCGATCCTGATCCAGATTCCGCTGGCGATCTGGCTTGCCATGATGCTGGCGCACCGTATTCCCGGCGTCGTCGCCTTCCGGCTGGTGTTTTTTCTGCCCTATGTTCTGGCTGACGTCGCGGCAGGTCTGATCTGGCGTTTCGTTTATGATGGTGATTACGGTCTCTTCGCCGCCATCTCCAATTTCTTCGGCTTCGCCAATCCTTACGTGCTGGCCGACAAGGATGTGGCGATCTATGCCGTGCTCGGTGTCATCGTCTGGAAATATTTCGGTTTCCACATGATGCTGTTCATCGCCGGCCTTCAATCCGTCGACAAGAACGTGCTGGAAGCGGCCGAAATCGACGGCGCGTCCGGCTGGCAGAAATTCCGTTACGTTACGCTGCCGATGCTCGGCTCCACGGTGCGCCTTTCCGTGTTTTTTGCGGTCATCGGCTCGCTGCAGCTGTTCGACATGATCATGCCGCTTACCGGCGGTGGCCCGTCCAACTCCACGCAGACCATGGTCACCTTCCTCTACACCTACGGCGTCATGCGCATGCAGGTGGGGCTTGGCAGTGCGGTCGGCGTCGTTCTCTTCGTCATCTGCGTGACGCTCGCCTTCGGTTACAAAAGGATTTTCATGCGCCATGACTGACACATCCACTTCCGTCCGCATGCCGCTGCAAACCAAGCTTTATCTTTATATATCGCTGAGCCTGATTGCGGCCATCGTGCTCATCCCGCTTCTGACGACGGCGCTCGGCGGCTTCAAGACGCTGGGAGACCTGCGCGTCAACCCGTTCGGCATTCCGGCCGAATGGCAATGGGCCAATTACGGGGACATTCTGCTCGGCAAACGCTACTGGCTGCAGATATTCAATTCTCTGGTCATCGCGCTGTTGACGGTGTTCCTGACGCTGACGGTCTCGGCCATGGCGGCCTTCACCTTCGCGCATGTGAAGTTTTTCGGCTCGTCCTTCCTGCTCAATTATTTCCTGCTGGGGCTGATGTTCCCGGCGGCCACCGCCATCCTGCCGCTGTTCATCCGCATTCGCGATCTCGGCCTGCTCGATACCTATTGGGGTGTGGTTCTGCCGCAGGTAGCTTTCGGGCTTGGCATGAGCATTCTTCTGTTCCGCAATTATTTCCGTAATCTGCCGGACGAGCTGTTCCAGGCGGCCTTCGTGGATGGCTGCGGTTATCTGCGCTTCTTCTGGCATATTTCCGTGCCGCTTTCGCGGCCGATCGTGGCGACCGTCGGCATCGTTTCGTTTGTCGGCAGCTGGAACAGCTACATCCTGCCGCTCATCATGCTGAATTCGGAATCGAAATATCCCTGGCCGCTCGGCATCATGGTTTATCGCGGCGAATTCGGCACGGAATGGCAGCTCGTGCTTGCCTTCATCACGCTGACGATCCTGCCGACCGTCATCGTCTTCTTCCTCGCACAGAAACACATCATCGCGGGCCTGACGGCCGGTGCCGTCAAATCGTGACGTGAAAGGAGCAAAACATGGCTTCCGTCGAACTTAGGGATATCCGCAAGTCCTATGCCGCGCTCGATGTCATTCACGGCATCTCGCTTGATATAACGGACGGCGAATTCATCGCACTGGTCGGGCCTTCGGGCTGCGGCAAGTCCACGCTTCTGCGCATGATCGCCGGGCTGGAGGAAATCACCGATGGGGATATTCTCATCGGCGATAAGGTGGTCAACGGTATGACCCCGCGCGAACGCAACATCGCCATGGTGTTCCAGTCCTATGCGCTTTATCCGCATATGACGGTGGCCGAAAACATGGGTTTCAACCTGAAGCTTGCCGGCCAGCCGAAAAACGTCATCGAAGAGCGCGTTGCGGAAGCCGCCCGCATGCTCGATCTCGGCAAGCTTCTGGATCGCAAGCCCTCGCAGCTCTCAGGCGGCCAGCGCCAGCGTGTCGCCATGGGCCGCGCGGTGGTGCGCAACCCCGCAGTCTTCCTGTTCGATGAGCCGCTGTCCAACCTGGATGCCAAGCTGCGCGTGCAGATGCGCAGCGAAATCAAGGCATTGCACCAGAAGGTCGGTACGACCTCCATCTATGTCACCCATGACCAGATTGAAGCCATGACGCTGGCCGACCGGGTGGTGGTGCTCAATCACGGTCGCATCGAACAGCAGGGTACACCGCTCGAGCTTTACAAGACGCCCGCCAATCTCTTCGTTGCCGCCTTCATTGGTTCGCCCGCCATGAACCTCATCGAAGGCGTGGTCGATGGCGAGGGCGACCAGCCGGCCGCCCGGCTGAAGGATGGAACCGCGATCCGCATTGCGGCTTCAAGAAAGGTCAAACGCGGCCAGCCGGTGACGATTGGCTTGAGACCGGAACATATCGGCTCGACCATCGGCGGCGATATTTCGCTATCCGGCAGGACGCTGCTGGTGGAGCCGACGGGCGCGCAGACGCATGTGGTCTTTGAACTGGCGGGTGATCAGGTCACGGCGGTGGTGGATGGCGAGCAACCGGTGAAGGTCAATACGCCCTTTGCCGCCACCGTGCATCATGAACGTGTGCATGTCTTCGACAGGGCCAGCGGCCTGGCGCTTTAAGCGCCATGCGCATTTTTAATGAAGTGCGAAAATTCTTTTGTCCCTCCGCTTTTGGGGCTTGTTTGAAAATCACGAGCGGTTAGCTTGGCGCTGGAGAAAAAAGCGGGTTACCGCGCAACTGTATCGATGCAGGAGGAGATTTTTATGAGAACGATCAAGGGGCCGGGTCTTTTTCTCGGCCAGTTTGCCGGTGATGTTGCCCCCTTCAACAGCTGGGATGCAATCACCAAATGGGCGGCGGAAAAAGGCTATGTCGGCGTTCAGGTGCCAAGCTGGGCAGGCCAGCTGATCGATCTCAAAAAAGCGGCGGAATCGAAGGATTATTGCGACGAGTTCGCCGGTGTGGCGCGCCAGAACGGCGTGGAGGTGACCGAGCTTTCCACCCACTTGCAGGGTCAGCTCGTTGCGGTTCATCCCGCTTATGACGAGGCCTTTGACGGTTTTGCCGCACCGGAAGTGCGCGGTAATCCCAAGGCGCGCCAGCAATGGGCGGTGGAGCAGGTGAAGCTTGCGCTGAAAGCCTCGAGAAATCTCGGCATCAAGGCGCATGCGACATTCTCCGGCGCGCTTGCCTGGCCGTTCGTCTACCCGTGGCCGCAGCGCCCGGCCGGTCTGGTGGAAACCGCCTTTGACGAACTGGCGAAACGCTGGACGCCGATCCTTGATTATGCCGACGAGCAGGGTGTGGATGTCTGCTACGAAATCCATCCGGGCGAAGATCTGCATGACGGCGTCACCTTCGAGATGTTCCTGGAACGGGTGAAGAACCATCCCCGCGCCAACATGCTCTACGACCCCTCGCACTACGTGCTGCAATGCCTTGATTATCTTGACAATATCGACATCTACAAGGATCGCATCAAGATGTTCCACGTCAAGGATGCGGAGTTCAATCCGACCGGACGGCAGGGCGTTTACGGCGGTTATCAGGGCTGGGTGAACCGGGCCGGTCGTTTCCGCTCGCTGGGCGACGGGCAGGTTGATTTCGGTGCGATCTTCTCGAAAATGGCGGCCAATGATTTCGACGGCTGGGCCGTGGTCGAGTGGGAATGCGCGCTGAAACACCCTGAAGATGGCGCGCGCGAAGGTGCCGAATTCGTCAAGGCGCATATCATCCGCGTCACGGAAAAAGCCTTTGACGATTTCGCATCTGGTGGCACCGACGATGCGGCCAACCGCCGTATGCTTGGGCTTTGAAAGCATTTCAGGGGAGATATTATGGCTATTGAAGGAAAGACAACCGACGGGGCGAACAAGCGGATTCGTCTTGGTATGGTCGGCGGTGGTTCGGGTGCCTTTATCGGTGGCGTTCACCGCATGGCGGCGCGGCTCGACAACCGCTTCGATCTCGTGGCAGGGGCCCTGTCCTCGACACCGGAAAAATCCCTCGCTTCCGGGCGTGAGCTGGGGCTCGACCCTGAGCGTTGCTACGGTTCGTTCGAAGAAATGGCCGAAAAGGAAGCGCTGCGCGAGGATGGTATTGAGGCGGTGGCGATCGTCACGCCCAACCATGTGCATTATCCTGCTGCAAAGGCCTTTCTGGAGCGTGGCATCCATGTCATCTGCGACAAGCCGCTGACCTCCAATCTGGAAGATGCAAAAAAGCTGAAGCAGGTGGCCGACAAGGCCGATGCACTGTTCATCCTGACGCATAACTACACCGGTTATCCGATGGTGCGGCATGCGCGCGAGCTGGTGGAGGCCGGTGAACTCGGCACCATCCGTCTGGTGCAGATGGAATATCCGCAGGACTGGTTGACGGAAGCGGTGGAACAGACCGGCGCGAAACAGGCGGTCTGGCGCACCGATCCGGCCCAATCCGGCGTTGGCGGTTCCACCGGCGATATCGGCACCCATGCCTATAATCTCGGCTGTTTCATTTCCGGTCTGGAAGCGGATGAGCTGGCAGCGGATGTGCACACCTTCGTCGAAGGCCGTCGCCTGGATGACAATGCCCATGTGATGATGCGCTTCAAGCCGAAGGGCGGCAAGCAGGCCGCCAAGGGCATGCTTTGGTGCAGCCAGGTGGCGGTTGGCCATGAAAACGGGCTGAAGATCCGCATTTATGGTGACAAGGCCGGTATCGAGTGGACGCAGGCCGACCCGAATTACCTGTGGTTCACGAAGCTCGGCGAACCGAAGCAGTTGATCACCCGCGGCGGTGCCGGGGCAGGAGCCGCCGCAGCGCGGGTTACCCGCATTCCCTCCGGCCATCCGGAAGGATATCTGGAAGCCTTCGCCACCATCTATACCGAGGCGGCGCATGCCATCGAGGCGCGCCGCACCGGTTCGGCGCTGGACAAGGCGGTCATCTATCCGACGGTGGACGACGGCGTAAAAGGTGTCGCCTTCGTCACGGCCTGCATCGAATCCGGCAAGAAGAATGGCGGATGGGTGAAGCTGTAAAACGACATTGCCGCGTCTTTCTTCTCCCCGCCGGGGAGAAGGTGGCCCGAAGGGTCGGATGAGGGGGCAACGCTAGCGACATGCGGAAAGCTTGCCCCCTCATCCCGCTGCCGCGACCTTCTCCCCCTCGGGGAGAAGAAGCAAGCGGCATCCGCTCGCTTCCTTTGTCATCGCTCAGTTCTGCCCGGGATGGATTGCAATCGGAAGCTGGCAGCTGCGGCATAAGCCTCCGCGCTTCGGAGCCCGGTCTGCCGCCACCTAACGGCGACATCAATTAACGCGTGTCGACTGCGGCTGTGTCCGCTCTGTCACCGGGCAACCATCCTCGATCTTGGTCCAGGATGACACGTTGAGCTTCATCTCGCAGCGCGCGAGATAAGAAACGCCATCGACCTTCAGGCAGGATGTCTGGCCGAGTTCGAACATGGTGCCGCGATTACGACATTTGCAATTATGGGCATCCGCCAAAGCGGGGCTAAGGGCCATGATCAGGCCGGGTACGAGCACTCCAAGACGCATGGCTGAGGCTCCCAAAGATATGTCGTTAATTTATACCTGTCGGGCGGCATAGTCAAAACGGCCCCTGCCTGGTGACGCGCGCGACCGGGCGGGAGAGCCGGCCCGAAGGCTTCCGCTTTCAGCCGATCAAAATCGCCCTGATATCATTGACATTCGTCAGGGTCGGACCGGTCACGACAAGATCGCCCGCCGCCTTGAAGGCGGTATAGCTGTCGTGGTTCACCAGCGACTGGCGCGGATCGACACCGGCGGCGCGCATGCGCGCCAGCGTATCCGGCGTCACCACGGCACCCGCCGCATCTTCTACACCATCTATGCCGTCGCTATCGCCGGCAATCGCCCATATGTCGGCTGCGCCTTTCAGTGTCAGCGCGAGGCTTAACAGGAACTCCGTGTTGCGGCCGCCCTTACCGGCTGGTCCCTTGCCAATCGTGACGGTGGTTTCGCCGCCGGAAAGCAACACGGCCGGGCCTTTGACCGGCAGACCCTTGCGGCTGGCGGAAAGCGCGATGCCGGCCATGACGGCACCCACATCCCTGGATTCGCCTTCGAGGGAATCCCCGAGGATCAGTGGCGTAAGGCCGAGCTTTACGGCCTCATCCGCCGCGGCCTGCAGCGCAAGCGAGGGCGCCGCGATCATCCTGACATCCTCTTCGATATCGCCTGACTTCGGGGTTTCCTCACCTTTTTCCAGCACCCTGCGCACATTTTCGGGAAGATCGAGCGCATATCGGGCGACAATCTCGCGCACGGTTTCAATATCACTCGGATCGGCAACCGTCGGGCCGGAGCCGATTTCGGAGGGGTCGTCACCCGGCACGTCGGAAATCAGCAGCGAGACCACCTTCGCCGGTTTGGCGGCCAGTGCCAGCCGCCCGCCCTTGATGCGGGAGAGATGTTTGCGCACGGCGTTCATTTCGGAGATCGTCGCACCGCTGGCCAGAAGGGCACGATTGACGGCCATCTTGTCGGCAAGCGTCATGCCTTCGGCGGGGGCGACCATCAGCGCGGAACCACCGCCGGAAATCAGTGCGATCACCATGTCGTCGTCGGTGAGCCCTTCGACTGCGGCGAGAATGCGTTTGGCCGCCTCTGCGCTCTTGTCATCAGGTACGGGATGCGAGGCCTCGATGATCTCGATACGGGAGGTTGGGACCGCATGGCCATAACGCGTCACCACCACACCCGAGAGATCGACATGCGGCCATGCCGCTTCGAGCGCTGCTGCCATGGCGGCCGATGCCTTGCCGGCCCCAACCACCACACAGCGACCCTTGGGCGGGGAGGGAAGATGCTGTTGCAATACCTTCGCCGGATCAGCGCTTGCGACTGCCGCCATGAATATCCGGTTGAGGGCGTCTTTGGCTCGGCTGTCGTTCCATGCGGTCATCGGTTCATACTCCAATCCAGAGCGCGCCAAGCGCCAAAAGGGCGGGCAGCGCCTGAATGAACAGGATCTTCATAGCATTGGCGGTAACGGCGCCGAAAATACCGGCCACCAGCACACACAGCAGGAAAAACACCTTGAAGCTCAGCCCTTCATCGCCCTGTGCGAGCCCATAGATCAGCCCGGCCGCCAGAAACCCGTTATAAAGCCCCTGATTGGCGGCGAGCACCTTCGTCTGCCGGGCAAAATCCGCTGAAAGACCGAACGCCTTGCGGCCGGCCGGCTTTTCCCACAGCAGCATTTCCAGAATGACGATGTAGATATGGATGGCCGCAACCACGGCAATTAGAATGCTGGCGATCATCGGCAGGTTCCTCCAAACCATGATGCCCCCGCCGCGTTTTTTACGGCGAACGGACAATTCCGTTTTAACGGTGGGACGAAGAGCTGCAAGGCCAGAATCTCCTCTTCCCGTGCAAACTGTTGAAGAGCGGCAGCTCGTTGCTTGACTCTTGGTCGAAATAGGAACAAAACAAGAACAATAAAGATGAATAACCGGAATTGAAACCTGTCATGCCATGCAAAAGCGCGCGGACCAGTTGCTCGTTGTCGAAGAGCTGCGTGAAAGGCTGGAAAGGATCGGTAACGGCCCTGAGCGGCTGCACGAAACCTTGCCTTTCGGCGTGGATGCCATCGACCGTCACCTGCCGGGAGGCGGGCTGAAGCTCGGTTGCCTGCATGAGCTGAGCGGTGGCGGCAATGGCGCTGCCGATGGCGCGGCGGCAGCGCTGTTTGCGGCCGGTGTGGCAGCAAGGCTTTCCGGCAAGGTTTTGTGGTGTGTCACCCGTCGGGATCTGTTCATGCCGGGCCTGATGCAGGCCGGCCTATCTCAGAACCGGCTCATCATCGTCGAATGCCGCGATGAAAAAGGCGTGCTCGACTGTTTCGAGGAGGGACTGCGCTGCAATGGTTTCGGTGCGGTGATGGGCGAATTGGCGAAGTTGCCGATGACCGCCTCGCGGCGGCTGCAACTGGCGGCGGAAACCTCCGGTGTGACCGGCATCGCCATCCGCCGTTTCCGGCGTCCGGCCGATGTGGCGTTGTTCGGCGAGCCGACGGCGGCGGTGACCCGCTGGCGCATTTCCGTGCGGCCTTCATCCCCCCTGCCGGTGCCGGGGGTGGGCAGGCCGCGCTGGTTTCTCGAACTTTTGCGATGTCGCGGCGGCGAAAGTGCCGAATTTGAAGTGGAAGCCTGTGATGCAAAGGGTCGTCTCGCTCTACCTGCCGACATGGCCGACGGATCGCTTCCGGCGTCTTTTGGGGAAGGACGCGCCGCCGGTTGAAAAGCCACTGGTCATGATCGGCCGCCAGGGCAGTCGCCGGCTGGTGCTGGCGCTCGACAGGGCGGCAAAGGCGGCGGGCATCCGGCCCGGCACGCCGGTCAGCAAGGCGCAGGCGTTGGTGCCCGGTCTTCTCGTCGAAAATCTGGACGCAGTGGCCGATGCACGCGCCCTGCAGCAGCTGGCATTTCATTTCCTGCGCATCTATGCCCCGATCGTTGCCGCCGATCCGCCGGACGGGTTGGTGCTGGACACGGCGGGTGCGGACCATCTTCACGGCAACGAGACGCTGATGCTGAGCGGCATGGTCAACCGCCTTCATGCCGCAGGCTTTAGCGCCCGCGCCGCCATTGCCGATAGCTGGGGGGCGGCCCATGCGCTGGCGCGCTTCGGCCGTGATGAGATCAGCATTGTACCGCCGGGTGGCCAGAAAGCGGCGATCAGCGGTTTGCCGCTTTCTGCGCTGAGGCTGGAGGAGCGTATCGTTTCCGGGCTGAAGGTGCTCGGTTTCCGCAGCATCGGCGAGCTTGCCGAAGCCCCGCGCGCACCGCTGACCCTGCGTTTCGGCCCCGAACTCGTCCGTCGTCTTTCCCAGGCTTTCGGGGAGATCGGCGAACCCATCGAACCGGTGCGGGTGGCCGAACTGGTGGAGGTGCGGTGCGCCTTTCCCGAACCGATTGCGGCGGCGGAGACGATTGCCCGTTATACGCAGAAGCTGGTAACGGGGCTTTGCGCCGCGCTGGAAAAGCGCGGCCTCGGCGCCCACCGGGTCGATCTGGTGCTGCATCGTGTGGATAGCGGCCTGCAAGCCATACGGGCTGGCACGTCCAGACCGGTGCGCGATGTCAAACAGCTTGTCCGGCTTCTGACCGACCGGATAGACACCATCGATCCCGGTTTCGGCATCGAGATGATGGTGCTGACCGCCACCCATGCCGAGCCGCTTGTCGCCGCGCAGGCCCGTTCTTCGTTGCTGGAGGAGGGGTGTGCGGAAATCGCCGATACGGTCGATGTCATCCTCAATCGTGGCCACAGGGTCTATCGTTATGCGGCGGTGGCAAGTGATGTGCCGGAACGCTCCATTGCCCCCGTTGCGGCGCTTGCGCCTGAGGATACGCTCGGCTGGCCCGGCCACTGGCCGCGTCCGGTCAGGCTTTTTGCAAGGCCGGAACCCATCGAGACGCTGGCGCTGCTGCCGGACCATCCGCCGCGTTATTTCCTCTGGAAAGGCGTGCGCCATAATGTGCGGCGCGCCGATGGGCCGGAACGGGTGTTTGGTGAATGGTGGAAACGCGACCGGGAAAAGGCCGCCGTGCGCGATTATTTCACGGTGGAAAATGAAGGCGGCGAACGTTTCTGGATTTTTCGCTCCGGTGACGGCGAACATGCCGAAACGGGCTCGCAGGGCTGGTTCATCCATGGGGTTTTCGCATGAGCACGCCCCGTTATGCCGAACTTCAGGTGACCACGCATTTTTCCTTCCTGCGCGGGGCAAGTTCCTGCGAGGAGCTTTTCGAACAGGCCAAAAACCTCGGCATAGAGGCGCTGGGCATCACCGACCGCAACAGCCTTGCGGGCATTCCCCGCGCTTACGAGGCGGCGAACAATTTCGGCATCCGTCTCGTCATCGGCTGTCGCCTCGATCTGGATGACGACCTTTCCGTGCTTGTCTATCCCATGGATCGCCCGGCTTACGGGCGGCTTTGCCGGCTGCTTTCCGTGGGCAAGAAACGGGGCGGCAAGGGCAAGTGCCGGCTGACATGGGATGATCTCGTCACCTATGGCGAAGGCCTGATCGTGGTGCTGCTCGCCGATCTGGCCGACGATCTTTGCGCGCTTCGCCTGCGCCGGCTCAAAGCTGCTTTTGCCGACCGGGCCTATATGGCGCTCAGTCTCAGAAGACGTCCCAACGACCAGATGCGGCTTTTCGAACTGTCGGGCATGGCGGAAGCCTCAGGCGTGCCGACTGTGGTGACCAATGACGTGCTGTTTCATGTGCCGGAGCGGCGCATGCTGCAGGATGTCGTCACCTGCATAAGGCATAATTGCACCATCGACGAAGCGGGTTTCCGCCGCGAACGCCACGCCGACCGTTACATGAAACCGCCGGAGGAAATGCACCGGCTGTTTGCCCGTTACCCGGAAGCGCTTTCCCGCAGCCTCGAAATTGCGAAACGCTGCAAATTTTCGCTGAAGGAGCTGGTCTATCAATACCCTGAAGAGCGCACCTTGCCGGGGCTGACGGCGCAGCAGGCACTTGAAAAACTCGTATGGGAAGCGGTGCCGGTGCGTTATCCGCATGGGTTGCCGGAGAAGGTGGAAAAGGCACTCAGACATGAGCTGGCGGTTGTCGGCAGACTGCAATATGCACCCTATTTTCTGACGGTAAACACCATCGTCCATTATGCGCGCTCAAAAGATATTCTATGCCAGGGACGTGGTTCGGCCGCCAATTCTGTCATCTGTTTTGTACTCGGCATTACCGCCATCGATCCTGCCCTTTTTAGCAATCTCGTCTTCGAACGTTTCATTTCCGAGAACCGGGGAGAGCCGCCGGATATCGACGTGGATTTCGAACATCAGCGGCGCGAGGAGGTCATACAGTGGGTCTATGACACCTATGGCCGTGACAAGGCAGCACTCTGTTCGGTCGTTACCCGTTACCGGGGACGCGGGGCGCTGCGTGATGTCGGCAAGGTTCTGGGCCTGCCGGAAGACCTGACGAAACTTCTTTCCTCGCAGGTCTGGCGCTGGAGCGAAGGGGTGGATGAAAAGCAGGTTAAAGAACTGAATCTCAATATGGAGGACCGCCGCCTCAAGCTTGCTTTCGAACTGGCTAATCAGCTTGTCGGCACACCGCGCCACCACAGCCAGCATCCGGGTGGTTTTGTTCTGACCCATGACAGGCTGGACGAACTGGTACCCATCGAACCCGCCGCCATGGACGATCGCCAGATCATTGAATGGGACAAGGATGATATCGATGTCGTGAAATTCATGAAGATGGATTGCCTGGCGCTTGGCATGCTGTCCTGCATGAAGCGTGGTTTTGACCTGCTGGAGGCGCGCACGGGAGAGAAATATGATCTTGCCGCCATGCCGCCGGATGACGGGCCCACCTATGCCATGATTCAGAAGGCCGATACGCTCGGCACGTTCCAGATTGAAAGCCGGGCGCAGATGTCGATGTTGCCGCGCCTGAGGCCGAAGGAATTTTACGATCTCGTCATTCAGGTCGCCATTGTTCGCCCCGGACCCATTCAGGGCGATATGGTGCATCCCTATCTGCGCCGGCGGCAGGGAAAGGAGCCGGTTCATTTTCCCAAAAAAGAGCTTGAGAGCGTCTTGGGAAAGACGATGGGTGTCCCGCTGTTTCAGGAGCAGGCCATGCGGATCGCCATGGATTGCGCCGGTTTTACTCCGGATGAAGCCGACCAGTTGCGTCGAGCCATGGCGACTTTCAAGAATGTCGGCACCATTTCCAAATTCAGGGAAAAATTGGTCAAGGGCATGGTGGAGCGCGGTTATGAGCAGGACTTTGCCGAGCGCATCTTCAAGCAGCTTGAAGGGTTCGGCAGCTATGGTTTTCCCGAAAGCCATGCGGCCTCCTTCGCATTGATCGCCTATGCTTCCTCATGGCTGAAATGCCATCACCCCGATATTTTCTGTACGGCCATTCTCAACTCGCAGCCGATGGGGTTTTACGCTCCGGCGCAGATCGTACGCGATGCACGCGACCACGGCGTGGAGGTGCGCCCCGTCTGCATCAATAACAGCCGTTTTGATTGCTCGCTGGAACCTACGGGCAGGAAGGATGCGGAAGGGGAGGAGCGTTTTGCCGTGCGGCTCGGCCTGCGCATGGTGAAGGGGCTTTCCAACAAACATGCTGCCGATATCGTCGCTTCCCGTCAGGATAGAGCCTTTGCCTCCGTCGACGATCTCTGGCGAAGGGCGGGCGTTCCCGCTGCCGCACTGGTGTGTCTGGCCGAAGCCGATGCCTTTCTGCCGTCGCTTTCGCTTTCCAGGCGTGAGGCGCTCTGGGCCATCAAGGCCCTGCGGGATGAGCCGCTGCCGCTTTTTGCCGCTGCCGCCAGCCGGAAAAACGCCGTGGTGGACGAGCTTCAGGAACCCTCCGTCGCGCTCAGGCCCATGACGGATGGCGGCGAGGTGGTGCAGGATTATGGCCATGTGGGGCTCACCCTGCGCGAGCATCCCATGTCCTTCCTGCGCCGCGATCTTTCCCAACGCCGCATCATGACTTGCGCGGAGGCGGTGCGTGCCCGGGACGGCGCATGGCTGGAAACGGCCGGTCTGGTGCTGGTGCGCCAGCGCCCCGGCTCGGCAAAGGGGGTGATCTTCATGACGCTGGAGGATGAGACGGGCATTGCCAATGCGGTGTTGTGGGTCAAAACCTTCGAAAAATACCGGCGCGTGGTGCTGTCCGCCGGCATGGTCGGCATTTATGGCAAGATCCAGCGGGAAGGCGAGGTGGTGCATCTGGTCGCCCACCGGCTGACCGATCTGTCGGAGGCACTGGCCAGCGTGGGCGAGCGCAATCGCGCCTTTCCCCTGCCACATGGGCGCGGCGATGAGTTCCACCACGGAATTCCGCCGGAGGATCATCGCAATATCAAAAAACGCCCGCCACCTGCTGACCATGATGACGATGCGGTGGAGCAGATAAAGGTGATTTCCCGTAATTTTCACTAGAGCATTTTCAGGAAAGGTGGATTCCGGTTCTCCGTCCGGAAATGCGCCAAAATGCTCTAAGGCGGCGGTTCAGCTCACCTTTTGTGCCACGATATAAGGGCGATTATCATTGCCCCGTGTGGCATGGATTTCCATAGCCAGAATGTCGAAGCCGCCGACGCCTATATGCCGGCAAAGCTCAGCTGCGCTGAAGACGCCGGCATAGGGGGCTTTGCCGATCGCGCGCATGGCCGGCAAGACAAGGCGGATGAGTGGGTTCATATCTCCGACGCAGGGTGTCTTGGTGATGAAGAGCCCGTGCACGGTGAGCAGGGAATGAATGTGCTTCACTGTGCCGGGCAGGTCGCGAACCAGATGAAGATAGTTGAAACCCAGAACCGCGTTAAACGGCTGAGGGCCGGGTTCAAGCGTTTGTGCGGTCGCGGTGCTGAAGACGAGGTTCGGGAAAGAGCCGGCGGCGTGTTTCCTCTCCTCGGCAATTGTGATCATGCCGGCGGAAATATCCGTCGCCAGATAGTCTTTGACACCGCCCGCCAGCCGGATCGCCGTTGTGCCGGTGCCGCAGCCGAGCTCCAATACCCTGTCATTTGGTTTCAGCAGGGCGCGAGTCCGCTCCAGTGTGCGCTCATATCCGGCTTCATCCGAAATCCTGCCCTTGGCATATTTCCGGGCGGTTCGGTTCCAGAAACGGGCGTCGTCGGCAATGCTCATGGTGGATGCTCCCCGGACGGCACCATTCCGCTTCAGACGGATCTGTCCTCACGCAATATCCTTATCCGTTTTGTCCGACGCTTTTAAGCGGCATCCTCCAGCCCGGCCGTGTCTTTCCTGCGGAACTGGCTGGGTGGCGCGCCGATCACACGTTTGAAGGCGCGGCTGAAGGAGGCTTCGGAATCATAACCGAGCTTTTCCGCCGCCAGTGTAACGCGCATGCCTTCGCGCAGCCACAGCCGCGCCTGATGCATGCGCACGCGCACCACATAACGCGCCGGGCTTTCGCCCACCACGCGGGTGAAGCGTTCCGCGAAACTGGAGCGGGATGCGCCCATCAAGGAGGCAAGCTCTTCCACGTTCCAGTCCTTTTCGGGGTTGAGATGGATGGCGGCCAGCACCCTGCCGAGTTCGGGATTGCGCACGGCGGCCAGCCAGCCGCTGGAATCGCCGCAGCCATATTCCACCCATGTGCGGATCAGGGTCGCCGTCAGCACATCGGCAAGCCGCGCCAGAATGCCGCCCGCGCCGACGCGGTTCAATTCCACCTCGCGCGCCATGGCCTCCAGAAGATGTGGAATGGCCGGGTCGCTTTTGGCCAGATCGCTGGTCAGCATCACATCCGGCATCAGTTGCAGGAGCGGATGCAGATTGTCCATGTTGAAACGCATGGAGGCGGTGAAGGCAATGGTATCCCCGCCGGCGCATGCGCATTCCATGTCGAAAATGCCCTGGCAGACTTCCTTCTTGCCGAACCGGTCAAAGGGGGAGGGCGTCACCTCCTCGCTGCTGGCGAGCACATGGGCGTGTCCTCGCGGCAGAAGCACGGCATCGCCGCATGTCAGCGTCAGCCATTCGCCGGAGGGTTTTTGCAGTTTCGCCTGGCCCACGCCGATGAAATGAAAGCGCGCTGCCTCCTGCTCGGGAAAAGCCGTCGCCCAGGGTGTGGCCATGCGGCAGCGGCCATATTCCACGCCATCAAGCCTCAGGCCACGCAGCATTTCCGTCAGGGCATCATTCATGGCAGCTCTCGCAAATTCGGACGATTGGTTAAGGAATATGGATTTTCTAGCATGGAAACGCCGGGCTGTCACGCGTAGCTTGGGTGCATCGATTTGCGGGCCCTGAACCTGCCTCCCCATCGGCCTCACCACTTTGCGTTTCCGTTTCAGCGCGCATTTTTTAACGATGCGCATCAGGAGATTTTGATGAACAACCGGACCATAAACGAACTCGAATATGTGCCGCGTCAGGCGGAGCCGGATGCGAAGTGGGCCGCGGTGGTTTCGCTGGCGCTCGGCGTCTTCGGGCTGGTGACGGCGGAATTCCTGCCGGTCAGCCTTCTGACGCCGCTTTCGGCCGATCTTGCCGTCAGCTCCGGTATTGCCGGCCAGTCCATCACCGTCACGGCGCTGGTTGCGGCGGTTGCCGGCCCCGGTGTTGTTATCGGCACACGCAGTATCGACCGCCGCTGGACGTTGCTTGGGCTCACCACACTGCTGATCATTTCCAGCGCGCTGGCCGCCTTTGCCAATGGTCTCGTCATGCTGTTTGCCTCGCGCGTCCTGCTGGGCATCGGCCTTGGCGGCTTCTGGGCCATGTCGGCGGCGCTGGCGCTCCGGCTCGTGCCGCTCGATAAAATGCCGCGCGCCATGGCCATCATCCTGACAGGGGTTTCCGTTGCCACCGTCTGTGCCGCGCCGGTCGGCGCATGGATCGGCGCGACGCTCGGCTGGCGTTCGGCCTTCGTCGTTTCGGGTGCGCTCGGCGTCCTCGCACTCATCGTGCAATTGCTGACCGTGCCCTCGCTGCCCCCGGCCGGCGCTCCCGGGCTTTCCACCATGTTCCGGCTGTTGCAGCGTCCACAGGTCCGCATCGGTATTCTGACGACGCTCTTCATCGTTGCGGCCCACTTTGCCGGCTTCACCTATGTCCGCCCCTTCCTGGAAAATGTGACGGGATTTGGCGTAGAGGCGATTTCGCTCGTCCTTCTGGCTTATGGTATCGGCGGCTTTTTCGGCAATCTCTTCGGTGGTTTCCTCGCCGAGAAAAACACAGCATGGGCGGTAACTTTTGCCGCGACACTGATTGCCGCATCGGCTTCCGTTCTGGTCATTGCGGGTGCCTCGCCCCTGATCGCCGGCCTTGCCATCGCCTCCTGGGGTTTTGCCTTCGGTGCGGTGCCGGTCAGCGTGCAGAGCTTCATCACCCGCGCTGCTTCCGATGAGGCGGAAAGTGCCGGCGCGCTGCTGCTCACCACCTTCCAGATCGCCATTTCCAGCGGTGCGGTTCTGGGTGGTCTGCTGATCGATCTTCATGGCGCGACCATGGTCTTCGTCTTCGTGGCGATCTCCGCCCTTCTCGGCGCATCGCTGATGGCATCACGCCGGGGCGCGGTGCCGCAGGTCGAGGCCTCGCAGGGGTAAGATGCTGGTCGAAGAAAAAGGACCTACATCCGTGCGGGTCCTATTTCGTGATGAAAACCTTTCCTTCGTCATGCCGGACTTGATCCGGCATCCAGTCACGGCGCGTCTGCGCCGTGAAAAGAGTTTTTTGCGATCAAGGACTTGATCGCGCTGGACCCTGGGTAAAGTCCGGGGTGACGACGCGAAAACCTTGATCTGCTCCTCAAACCGTCTTGATCGCCTTCTGCGTCCGGTCTTTTCCCACCTCGATCACGTGCCGCATGGCCTTCACCGCCGCATCCGCGTCACGCGCGGCAATTGCGTGCACGATGCGTAGATGGTTGGACGCGATCTCGGCAATGGTGCCGGGCGAAGCGGCCGGTGACGAAAGCTGGAAGGAAATCGCAAGTGCGGCTTCGATCAGCCCGCTTGCCGAACGCATGAAGGGATTGCCGGACATATGCGCCACGGCAAGGTGGAATTCGAGGTCGACCTTGGCAATGCTTTCCGGCGTATGGTTCGGATTGTCGAATTTGGCGGCGATCACGTAGAGGGAAACAATATCGTCATTGGAGGCCTGCAGGGCCGCCGCCGCTGCCGCCGCCGGTTCCAGCGCCAGGCGGATTTCCGCCAGATGCTTGACGAATTCCTGGTCAATGCCGGCCTCGCAGCGCCAGCCCAGCACGTCAGGATCGAAGAAGTTCCAGCTCGAACGGTCGAGAACGCGGGTGCCGACCTTGGCCTTGGGTTCCACCAGCCGTTTGGCCGCCAGCGTCTTCATGGTTTCGCGCAGCACGGTGCGCGAGACGCCGAAACGCATGGAGAGCTCCGCATCATTGGGCAGCAGCGAGCCCTCCGCGATCCTGCCCGAGACGATGGCGCTGCCGAGTTCGGAGACCACATGGGCGTGGCTGTTCCGGCGTTTTCGCCCGCTAATCGTCGTTTCGAGCAGCCCCAAGCAAGCCTCCGTTTGCCGTTATGCCGGATGCGGTCCGGCCAGTCTCCTGTTTGAATACCAGATGATTGCGCGCTGCAACACGATGAAGACGAAAAGCAGCACACCGATGACGATTTTCGTCCACCAGGAGGAAAGCGTCCCGTCAAAAACAATGTAGGTCTGGATCAGCCCCTGGATCAGAAGGCCGATGAAGGTGCCCGCCACCAGCCCCGTGCCACCGGTTAAAAGCGTGCCACCGATGACGACGGCGGCGATGGCGTCGAGTTCAACGCCGACCGTCGCCAGCGAATAACCGGAAGAGGTGTAGAGCGTATAGACGATGCCGGCGAGCCCCGACAGGAAACCGGAGAGCGCATAGATGCCGATGGTCGTTGCGCTGATCGGTACGCCCATCAGCTCGGCCGATTGCGGGTTGCCGCCCAGCGCATAGACATTGGCGCCGAAGCGGGTGCGGCTGGCAATCAGCATGCCGGCGGCAAAGACGAGAAGCATCAGCATGGCGAGCGCCGTCAACCTACCACCGCCGGGAAAACGGTAATAGAAGCCCTGTATCGCGTCGATGAAGGGATGCGAGATCGGCACCGATTGCGTGGATATAAGATAGGCCGCGCCGCGCGCCAGAAACATGCCCGCCAGCGTCACCACGAAGGGCGGGATCGACAGGAAGCGGATCATCGCCCCCATCAGGCAGCCGAACAGCGTGGAAATTGCCAGCACGATGGCGAAGGCCAGAAGCGGATGGATATTATAGGTGCCGACCATCACCGCTACGAAGACACTGGTGAAGGCGATGACCGAGCCGATGGACAGATCGATGCCGCCCGACAGGATGACGAAGGTCATGCCGACGGCCGCAATGCCGAGAAAGGCATTGTCGGTCAGAAGATTGCCGATCACCCGGGTCGAGAAGATCGCCGGATATTGCAGCACGCACAGCAGATAGGCGATGACGAAGATCGTCAGCGTGGTGAGGAAGGGCAGGTTGCGGCTGTGGATCATCGCGCGGTTCCTTCCTTGGTCATGCCGTTGGCGGCGGCCGGTTTGGCGTGCGGCTTCGGCGCTTTCACGAAACCGAGGACGGCCATGATCGCCGGCGATTGCAGCGTCAGAACCACCATGATGATGCCCGCCTTGATAATGAGGTTGAATTCCGGCGGGAAGCCCGAGACGAGAATGCCGGTATTGATGGTCTGGATGATGAGCGCGCCGATCAGCGAAGCGGTGATGGAGAAGCGGCCGCCGTTCAGCGAGGTTCCGCCGATCACCACCGCAAGGATCGCGTCCAGTTCCAGCCACAGGCCGGCATTGTTGGCATCCGCGCCGCGAATATCGGCGGTCACGATCATGCCGGCGACGGCCGCGCAGAGACCGGAGACAGCATAGACGAAAAACAGAAGGAAGCGCGCCCTGACCCCGGCAAGCGCTGCCGCACGGCGATTGATGCCGGTCGCCTCGATCAGGAAACCGAGCGCGCTCTTGCGGACCAGAAGGCCGATGATGAGCGCCGCCGCCAGCCAGATGATGACGGGCAGCGGAATGCCCGCAAATGCGCCGGAGCCGATGGCGGAGAAGCTGTCATTGTTGAAGGTGAGGATGACGCCTTCGGTGATGAGCTGGGCGATGCCGCGTCCCGCCACCATCAGGATCAGCGTGGCGATGATCGGCTGTATGTCGAGAAGGGCGACCAGCACGCCGTTCCACAGACCGCAGGCAATGCCCACCGCAAGCGAGATGGCGATGACGGAAGGGATGGAATGGCCGTTGCTGATGAGCGTGGCGGCGACTGCGCCGCAGATAGCGATCACCGCGCCGATGGACAGGTCGATACCCTTGGTGGCGATGACCAGCGTCATGCCGATGGTCAAAAGCGCCACGGGGGCGGCGCGCACGAGAATATCCACCAGACTGCCATAGAGCCGGCCGTTCTGGAATGAAACATGAAGAAAGCCCGGCGAAATGATTGTAATCGCTGCCAGAATGATAAAGAGGGCGGCGAGCTGGGGTGCAAGCCTTTTCAGCCGTCGGGTTACAGCCACCATCACGCCGCCTCCGTTCTGGCCGCATCCGCAATCGTCCGCATGATGTTGTCGGCCGTCACCTCGCCACCCTTCAATTCGCTGACATGGCGGCGGTCGGACAGCACGACGACGCGATGGGCAACGGCGGTGAGCTCTTCCAGTTCGGAGGAAATGACGATGAGCGACATGCCTTCGCTACAGAGTTTTTCAATCATTTTCAGAATTTCCGCATGCGCGCCGATATCGATGCCGCGTGTCGGCTCGTCGAGGATCAGAAGCCGGGGATGGGTGGCGAGCCAGCGGGCCAGAATGGCCTTCTGCTGGTTGCCGCCGGACAGGAATTTTATCGGCCGGTCGGGATCGGCGGGGCGAATATCGAGAGATTTGATGAAGCTTTCGGCCAGTTCCGCCTTCTGCCGGCGAGACAGCGGTCGCGCCCAGCCCTGCCGGGCCTGCAACGCCAGGGCAATATTGTCGGTGACGGAAAAGTCGCCAATGATGCCGTCCGCCTTGCGTTCCTCCGGGCAGAAGCCGAAGCCCTCCGCAATCGCCGCCTCGGGAGACGAAATCGTCACCGCCTTGCCGTCGATCGTTGCCGTGCCGGTATCGGGCCGGTCTATGCCGAACAGCAGGAAGGCCGTTTCCGTCCGGCCGGAACCCAGAAGGCCGGCGACGCCGACGATCTCTCCTGGCCGGATGCCGAGATCGAAGGGGGCGATGCTGCCGCGTTTGCCGTAACCTTCGAACCGGATCGGCGGTTCGCCCTCGGCGACGGTATCGTCGGTCGCCTGGTGCTCATGGGTAATGTGCTGAAGCTCGCGGCCCAGCATCATGGAAATGAGTTCGGATCTCGGCAGGCTGCCGATCTCACGCGTACCGACAAGGCGACCGTTGCGCAGCACCGTCACGCGGTCGGCGATATCATAGACCTGATTGAGGAAGTGGGTGATGATGACGATGCCGATGCCACGGGCGCGCAGGTTCTTCAAAACGCCAAACAGCATCTCGACCTCATGAGCGTCGAGGCTGGCGGTGGGTTCGTCCAGCACCAGAACCTTGCCGGAAAGATCGACGGCGCGGGCAATGGCGATGATCTGCCGGATGGCGACGGAATAGCTGGAAAGCAGGACGTTGACGTCGATGGAAAGCCCATATTGGGCAAGCAGCGCCTGCGATTTTTTCTGCATCGTGCCGCGGTCGATCAGCCCGAAGCGGCGCGGCTGGCGGCCGAGAAACAGGTTTTCGGCAACCGTCAGGTTTTCGAGAAGGTTTACTTCCTGATAGACGGTGCCGATGCCGAGCGCCTGCGCTTCGCCGACATTGGCGGGCGAAATTTCGCCGCCCTCCAGAAACACCGAACCGCTGTCGCGGTGGTAAACCCCGGTCAGAATCTTGATCAGCGTCGATTTGCCCGCGCCGTTTTCGCCGAGAAGCGCATGGATTTCACCGTGCCCGAGCGAAAAATCGACATTATCGAGCGCCGTGATCCCGAGAAAGGATTTGCCGATGGCGCGTGCTTCCAGAAGTGGTGCCGTTTCGGACATTGAGCAGGTTCCGTATCGAAATATAGGTCTCGCCATAAGGGCGCTTGGTGATCGCGTGAAGCGGCACCGGCCCGCTCCATACGCAATCACTCTGCATGCTGAGCCGGAAAGTTTTCCCTTTCCCCAAACAGCCGAAAGAAACGGCGCAAACCTTGCGCCGTTCCTCCGAAGAAATGGCTCAGTAGCCCAGGCCTTTCTTCGCCTCGTAGACCTTCATCGGGTCGTCGGACGCCGTGTAGAGCTTGGATTCGGTCTGAATCCACTTTGGCGGTGCCTTCTTGTCTTTCAGATAGGCTTCGAGCGCGTCAAAGGCGGGGCCTGCCATGTTGGGCGTCAGTTCCACCGTTGCATTGGCTTCACCGGCGGCCATGGCCTTGAAGATATCAGGAACGGCATCGATGGAGACGACCTTGATGTCGGTTCCGGGCTTCAGACCTGCTTCCTTGATGGCCTGGATAGCGCCGACGGCCATATCGTCATTATGGGCATAGACGGCACAGATATCCTTGCCGCCGCCTTCGGCCTTGATGAAGCTTTCCATCACTTCCTTACCCTTGGTGCGGGTAAAGTCGCCGGTCTGCGAACGCGCGATCTTGATGTTCTTGTGCGAAGCAATGGCTTCTTCGAAGCCCTTCTTGCGGTTGATGGCAGGGGAAGAGCCGGTCGTGCCCTGAAGTTCGACGACCTTGCAGTCCTTCGAGCCGACATCCTTGACCAGCCAGTCGCCGGCAACCTTGCCTTCGTGGACCTGGTCCGAGGTGACAGCGGTCAGGTAAAGATCGTCCGAAGCCTCGATCTGGCGGTCGAGCAGGATGACAGGGATTTTTTCTTCCTTGGCTTCCTTCAGCACGGCATCCCAGCCGGTTGCGACGACGGGTGCGATCAGGATCGCATCCACGCCCTGCGCGATGAAACCGCGAACGGCCTTGATCTGGTTTTCCTGCTTCTGCTGCGCATCGGCGAATTTCAGCGTGACGCCGCGTTTTTCGGCCTGCTGTTTCGTGACGGTGGTTTCAGCCGCGCGCCAGCCGGATTCCGAACCGATCTGCGAGAAGCCGACGGTGAGCGATTTTGCGGAAACACTGGATGCAAGGCACAGCGAAACGGCGACAGTGGCTGTCGCGAGAGCTTTTCTCATCTTATTCCTCCCAGAGATGATGTCAGCGTGACGGCCACACTATGAGCATATAGTAATACTCTTGAAAAGGGGCATTTTCGCATATTTCAATTTTAAAGTGACATTCAGAGCGCGAGATTCTGAAATAAATCAATAAAAATCAATATTATAAGCATTTCATGTTTTCTGGTTTGAACAACCGGCATTGCCGCTTCGTTAAATGCCATATCGCTTGACAGGGTGCGGCAACGTCTAATAGTAATACAAATAAGAAGATGTTTTTTGTCGGGATTTATAGGTCGCAGGACCATGATTGAGCCGGCAAAATAGGGAGGGAGATTCCGTTGCGCAGTCCCGCGATGGCCGTAAATGCCGAAAAATATTCGGTTAAAGCCGAAGAGCAGCCTAATGCCACTCGTCTGGGCCTGCACTGTCGGTTATGCGTGATCTCCCAGACGCTGATTCCATTTTTCTTGCGCACAACATAAGCTTGTCGCAATTCGTAATATTTTACCGTTGGCCACTTCCGGCTGGAGACCCGCATCATGACGACATCCGATAATCTTCCTGCAACTCAGGGCAAGCTGCGCTCGCGCGCCTGGTTCGACAACCCCGCCAATGCGGACATGACCGCGCTTTATCTCGAGCGTTACATGAACTTCGGTCTCAGCCAGGCCGAGCTTCAGTCCGACCGCCCGATCATCGGTATCGCGCAGACGGGTTCGGACCTTTCGCCCTGCAACCGCCACCACCTGGAGCTGGCGAACCGCCTGCGTGAAGGTATTCGTGAAGCGGGCGGCATTGCGATCGAATTTCCGGTCCACCCGATCCAGGAAACCGGCAAGCGCCCGACGGCGGGTCTCGACCGCAACCTTGCTTACCTCGGCCTCGTGGAAGTGCTTTACGGTTATCCGCTCGATGGCGTCGTTCTGACCATCGGCTGCGACAAGACCACGCCTGCCTGTCTTATGGCGGCGGCCACCGTCAACATTCCGGCCATTGCGCTCTCCGTCGGCCCCATGTTGAACGGCTGGTTCCGTGGTGAACGCACCGGCTCCGGCACCATCGTCTGGAAGGCCCGCGAATTGCTGGCGAAGGGTGAGATCGATTACCAGGGCTTCGTTAAGCTCGTTGCGTCTTCGGCCCCGTCCACCGGCTATTGCAACACCATGGGCACGGCAACGACCATGAACTCGCTCGCCGAAGCGCTCGGCATGCAGCTTCCCGGCTCCGCCGCCATTCCGGCGCCATACCGTGACCGTCAGGAAGTCTCCTACCTCACCGGCCTGCGTATCGTCGAAATGGTCAAGGAAGACCTGAAGCCTTCCGACATCATGACCAAGGATGCCTTCATCAACGCCATCCGCGTCAATTCGGCCATCGGCGGCTCCACCAATGCGCCGATCCATCTCAATGGCCTTGCCCGCCATGTCGGCGTCGAGCTGACGGTGGATGACTGGCAGACCTATGGCGAAGACGTACCGCTGCTCGTCAACCTGCAGCCGGCCGGCGAATATCTCGGCGAGGATTATTACCATGCCGGCGGCGTACCCGCTGTCGTCAACCAGCTGATGAGCCAGGGACTGATCATGGAAGACGCCATGACCGTCAACGGCAAGACCATCGGCGACAATTGCCGCGGCGCGATCATCGAGGACGAGAAGGTCATTCGCCCCTATGAGCAGCCGCTCAAGGAGCGTGCCGGCTTCCGCGTTCTGCGCGGCAACCTGTTCTCTTCGGCCATCATGAAGACAAGCGTGATCTCGGAAGAATTCCGTGGCCGTTACCTCTCCAACCCGAACGATCCGGAAGCCTTCGAAGGCCGCGCCGTGGTGTTCGACGGTCCGGAGGATTACCACCACCGCATCGACGATCCGTCGCTGAATATCGACGCCAACACCATTCTGTTCATGCGCGGCGCCGGTCCGATCGGTTACCCGGGTGCGGCGGAAGTGGTGAACATGCGCGCGCCGGATTATCTTTTGAAGCAAGGCGTCAGTTCGCTGCCCTGCATCGGTGATGGCCGCCAGTCCGGCACGTCGGGCAGCCCATCCATCCTCAATGCCTCGCCGGAAGCAGCGGCTGGCGGCGGTCTGGCCGTGTTGCAGACGGGTGACCGCGTCCGTATCGATGTGGGTCGCGGCAAGGCGGATATCCTGATTTCCGGCGAGGAACTGGCCAAGCGTTACGAAGCGCTGACGGCTCAGGGCGGTTACAAGTTCCCCGACCACCAGACGCCATGGCAGGAAATCCAGCGCGGCATCGTCAGTCAGATGGAAACCGGCGCGGTTCTGGAACCGGCCGTCAAGTACCAGCGCATTGCCCAGACCAAGGGCCTGCCGCGCGACAACCACTAAAGGCAGGGCCGTTTCGGCGGATCGCTTTTTTCAATCAGCCCCGGGCTCAACCCCGGGGCTGAAACATTTTGAGTAACGTTTTCCGCAACCGCGGGAGCCAGCCCGTCGCTTATCTGCTTACTTTCTCGAAGGGGCCTGCGGCTTTCCCGGATATGGCAGGAAGAACATGTACAGCCCGCTGAAAACAAGCAAAGTCAACGGCATCAGCGGGGCATAAATGATCACCGGTTGCGTCGGGCCGAAGGCCATCGAAGCGAAATTCGCCAGAATGGTGACGGTCAGCAGAATGCCCAGCCATCGATGGCCCTGCCTTATCCAGTTTCGCGAGATCAAAGTTGCCCCCAAGAAAAAGCATCCATGATGGAATGTGACACATCGGCGCTTCAACGGGCCTGAACGAGCTTCCAGCCATTGCCGGAAGGGTCGCGGAAGCTCGCATCCACCGAGCCGTAGCGGGTGATGGGTTCCTGGGTGAATTCGACGCCGCGCCTGTGCATGGCGTCAAAGGCTTTCTGGCAATCCTCGACTACGAGAACCAGCGGCGGCATGGCGCCCTTGGCCACGGCTTCGTTCAGATTTTGCGCCGTCACCTCGTCAACGGTCGGGGCCTGCGGCCGAAACAGGCCCAGCTGGAAGTCCGGCTGGTCCGGGTGCTGGACGGTCAACCAGCGATAATCGCCATTGCGTGCGTCCGTATGCACACGAAAGCCAACTTTCTCGACATAGAATTGCAGCGCCTCGTCCTGATCATGAACATAAAGCCCGACGACTTGAACACCATTTTTCATGAGCTATCTCCCTTTTGCTCGTCGTGCCTACCGCTTTTCGTCTCCCGGCGCTTCTCCGAAACTGCCATTTTGAGATGGGGGCGATGGGCGGCGCTGACGAAGCAATGGGGAACATGTTCAAGATCACCCGGTGAAACCCGCATTCGCCGCCGCAATTCACTCGGATTTTCCCCGGTCACATCGCGGAAAACGCGGCCAAATGTGCCGATGCTGTTCCAGCCGGTCTGCAAGGCGATGTCGATGATAGGAAGATCCGTGTCACGCAACAGCGCTACGGCGCGCTCGACCCGGCGGGTCAGCAGATAACGGTGTGGGGGTATGCCGAAGGCATCGCGAAACGATCTTGCGAAATGGGCCTGCGAGGCGCCGCTGACGCTCGCAAGGCGTGAAACAGGCCACGCCTCATGCGGTGCCGAGTCCATATGGTCCTTGGCGCGCAGAAGGCGTCGCAGCAGTTTCAGGTCTCTGTTTGCAGAGTTTTTTTCGTTTCCGGACCGGCGCATGCGCCAATCATTGAATGAACCGGACGTTCCTGGCAAGGCTCAGCGCCGGTGCCAAAAACCGCAGTCCGACCCGTCACCGACCCGCGCCGGAAACTCAGATCACCGGATAAAGCGACCAGAAGAACAGTTCATATTCCTGATCGCGGTCGTCATCGTTCGACTCGTCATCCGGTCTGCGCGGAGTCTTGTCCTGAAAATCGGTCTCCACCCGCTCGTTTATGACGGGCATTCTTCGGCCGATGCCAAAGAGGTCAAAGGAGAGCATGTTGAACCCTGCTACCATGGCCGTTTCCCTTCTTCACGCGAGTTAACAGTGCGTTAAGTTTCGCGCCTTGCCATGATTTCGTCAAGATTGGCCGGGGAATTTGTCTACTATTTTTAACAACAATGTTGTGACTGATATTCCACCGCTGACGAATTTCGCGCAATGAACGTTTATCGGCACCATCAAGCGCCGTTCGCAGCGGTGTCGGAATAGGTTTTTTCGGCGGCTTCCAGCGCGGAATCGGTATCTGCGGCATGGCCGAGGCTTTTCAGGGCGCTTGAGAGGGCGGTGATATTGGCTCTCACCGCATGCGGGTTTGCACGGCGGCCAGTGTGATTGAGCCTTATCAGCCGCTCCGCGCCGGGGCCGACCCCGCCGGAAATATCCGCGCCTTGCTGCCTGGAAGCAGCGGCGAGAAACGCCCCGGCTTCGACCATATCCGGCAGGATCGCCGTGGAAACCAGCGCTGAAGCATGTGCCTCCTCCACCCATGTCGGGATGCCAAGCGCCCTGATGGCATTGCGGGTGGCGGCCGCCGCCCGTTCGTGGCGTTCGTTTGCGGATGTGAGACCTTCCGCCTCTATCCGGTCGAGCGCCGCTTCCAGCGCGTAGAATTCCAGCGGTGCCGGCGTTCCGGGCAGCGCGCCACGACCGGCATCGAGCCAGAGCTTCTTCTGGTCCATAAGCGAGAGCATGGAGTTTTCCGGGGCCTGACGATGCGAAAGAAGTGCCCATGCCCTCTCGCTGACGGAAATGGCGGAGATTCCGGCCGGGCCGGCCAGCGCCTTTTGGGGCCCGATGACGGCGATATCGACGCCCAGCCGGTCGACCTCGAAGGCATGGCCGCCGATGGAGGCGACGGCATCGACGAGGGTGACGACACCCCTTTCCCGGGCGAGCGCTGCAATGGTGGGCAGGGGGTTGAGAATGCCACTTGCCGATTCCGCATGGACGATGGCGAGAAGATCGAAGTCCGGACCCTCGTCCAGTGCTCGCTCGACTTCCTGAAGCGTGATGGGTTTTGCCGGGCTGGCGGTCAGGTTGCGCACCGTCGCGCCGCCCCGTTCCAGCCAGCCGCCGAACCATGCGCCATAGGGGCTGGTGACGATGTTGAGCGCTTTTAGGCCCGACCGCGCAAGGCTGGTGGCCGCCGCCTCAAGTGCCAGCACGGCTTCCGCCTGTATCAGCAGCACGTCGTTCTCCGTGCCCATCAGTGCGGCCAGCCGGTCGGCCAGCACGGCGTAGCGCTCTGCAGGAAAAGCGGGCGGGTCGAGCAGCAATGCGTAATCCGGGGTGGGCATGTCTTATCCTTGCGTGGTGACGGTCAGCCGCGGCGCGGCCTCGATCAGGGTTCTGGCGGTCGAGGATTGTGGTGCGGCAACGATATTTGCGGTCCTGCCGATTTCGACGATCCGCCCCGCCTCCATGATGGCGACGCGGTGGCAGACGGCGCGGATGACCGCGAGATCATGGGAAACGAAAATACAGGAAACCGCCGTTTCTCGCTGTATTTCCACCAGCAGTTCGAGGATTTGCCGGCGTACCGAAACATCGAGCGCCGATACGGCTTCATCCAGAATGAGAAGCGACGGTTTGAGCGCGATGGCGCGTGCGATCGCGACACGTTGCCTCTGGCCGCCGGAAAGCTCGAAGACCGAACGGCCGGCATAGGCGGCGGGCAGGCCGACGCGGTCGAGAAGGCGGCGGATTTCCGCTGCGCATTCGCGTCTTTCGACAATGCGATGGATGCGCAGCGGCTCGCTTATGGCGTCCTCGACACTGGCACGCGGATTGAACGCGCCATGCGTATCCTGAAACACCATCTGCATCTGCCGCCGTGCCGCGCGCAACTCAGTGCCGTCAAGCGCCAGCCAGTCGCGGCCATCGAAATGGACGGTTCCCGCATCGGCTGGGATCAGCCGCATCAGAACGCGCGCCAGCGTCGATTTCCCGCAGCCGGAGGGGCCAGCAAGGCCCAGCGTTTCGCCGGGCTGAAGCGAAAAGGAGATTTCGGAAAGCGCCGAAACCGTTCTTGCGCCGGTGCGATAGGTCTTCGACAGTCCGTCAACGTTCAGAAGGGCTTCGTTCATGACGCGGCCTCGCTGATGAGCGGTGGCGTGGAGAGATCGAGATAATCGGCAAGCAGCGCGCGCGTATACTCATGGGCGGGCGCGGAAAGCACACTCCGCGTCGGTCCGTGCTCCACCAGCTGTCCAGCGCGCAGAACCGCGATCTCGTCGGCAAGGCTGGAGGCAAGGCCGATATCATGGGTAATGAAGACCAGCGTTCTGTTTCCCTCGCGCACCAGGTTATCCAGCAGCGCGGCGATGGCTGCCTGGGTCACCGTGTCCAGCGCGCTCGTCGCCTCGTCGGCGATCAGGATCGTGGGGTTGGCGGCAATGGCGGCGGCAATCGCCACGCGCTGCCTTTGCCCGCCGGAAAGCTGATGCGGATAGACGGCAAGCAGATGGGAAGGATGCGGCAGCCGCACCCGTTCCAGAAGGTCGCGGGCAAGATCGCGCGCCTGCCTCCAGGAAAGGCCGAGATGCTGTACGGCACCTTCCGCCACCTGTTCGCCGATCGTCAGAACCGGGTTCAGTGTCGCGCCGGTGTCCTGAAAGATCGTGCCGATATCGCGCCCCGGCATTGGCCTGCCGGCGAAGAGGCCGCTGTCGCGGCTCCAGGAGATATCGCCTGAAACCCGCGCGCTTCCGGGAAGAAGCCCGGCGATTGCCTTGCCGAGCGTGGATTTTCCCGAGCCGCTTTCACCGATGATCGCCAGTCTCTGCCCCTGCCTGATCGTCAGCGAAATATCCCGCAGCGCCGGTGCTGCGCTTGCCGCATAGCGAACGTGGAGATCGTCGATCCGGCAAAGGGCCTTGCCGCTCATTGCGTTTGCCTCCTCGTTGCCATCGCCCGATTGACGCCTTCGCCGAGAAGATAGACGCCGAGAACCGTGACCAGCAGGCCGATGCCGGGAATGACGGATAAAAACGCCGCAGAACGCAGGACATTGCGTCCTTCCGCGATCATCGAACCCCAGGTGACGATATTCGGATCACCAAGCCCGAGGAAGGACAATGCGGCTTCGGTGAGGATGGCGGCGGCGACGATGATGGCGGCGAGCGCCAGAACAGGCGGCAGCGCATTGGGCAATATTTGCCGGAACGCGATTTCCAGCGGATGCATGCCGATGGCGCGGGCGGATTGCACATAGTCGCGCTCGCGAATGCTCAAGACCTGCGCCCGCATCAGCCGCGCCGGATCCGCCCATGCGCCAAGCGCAATGGCGAGGATGACGATGGGCATGGAGGGGCCGATGGTGCTGACGAAGGCGAGCGCGAGCAGGAAATTCGGCACGATCTGGAAGGCGTCGGTGACGCGCATCAGCGCCTCGTCCACGAGGCCACCGGCAAATCCAGCAATCGTGCCGATGACGGTGCCGATCATCAGCGCGGCGGCGGCGGCACCCATGCCGACGAGCAGGGATGCCTGCGCGCCATGGGCAAGTTCTGCCAGCACGTCGCGGCCCAGCCGGTCAGTGCCGAGCGGCAGGGCCGCATTCGTAAAGGGTGCAATCAATGGTTCGCCGACGATGGCGAGCGGGTCGCCCGGAAAAACAAGGGGAGCGGCAAACGCCGTTGCTGCAAGCAGCGCCAGAATGATGACGCCCGCAGCACCTTCGAAACTGCGCAGGAGCCGGAAAACGAAACTCATGCCTCTTGCTCCCCGCTGCCGATGCGCGGATCGAGCACGGCATAGAGGATGTCGACGGCGAGATTGACGAGGATGACGAAGACGGCGCTGGTCAGGATGATGCCCATCAAAAGCGGTGTGTCGCGGCCGCTGACGGCCTCCTGCGCCAGCCGGCCGAAACCGGGAATGGCAAAGACACTTTCAATCACCACGCTGCCGCCCAGCATGGTTGCGGCCTGCAGGCCGAGCACGGTGACGAGCGGCAGCGCGGCATTGCGGGCGACATGGCGCAGCACGATCCGTCGTTTCGAAAGCCCCTTGGCCTTGGCGAAAAGCACGAAATCCAGCGGCCAGATCGCCGCCATAGCGGTGCGCATGACGCGCAGGAAAAGCGCCATATAGATCAGCCCGAGACTGGCGACGGGCAGCACGAGATGGCGGGCAACATCCAGCGCCCTTGCAAATCCCTGCTTGCCCGATGCTATGGTTTCGATGCCGGAGGTGGGCAGCCACTTCAGTTGTACGGCAAAGACGATGGCGAGAACGAGGCCGAGCCAGAAGCCCGGCGTAGCATAAAGCGTGAGCGACAGCGTGGAGAGCACACGGTCCGTCAGCCCGCCGGGGCGCGCGCCGGCGATGATGCCGAGCGCGGTGCCGAGGATGAAGGCGAGCGCCGTGGCGCTGCCCATCAGGAGAAGCGTGTTCGGCAGCCGCTCGAGGATCAGCCCCAGCACCGGCCGGTCGAAGGCGAGTGACCAGCCAAGATCGAGCCGTAGCACCGAGCTGGCATAGAGCCAGAAACGGGCAAACATCGAACCGTTCAGGCCATATTGCTCGCGCAACACATCCCTGAGCCCGGCATCGCCGCCGCCGATGGAGACCAGATAGGCATCCACGGCGTCTCCAGATGCATTTTCAAGCAGCACGAAGGTGAAGATGAGAACGATCAGCAGCACCGGAATGGCGCTGACTGCCCTTCGCTTCAGCAATGTCGCTGCGCGTTTCACGACGTGTCCTCAGGTGTCGACCGCCGTATCCGCCCAGTTGGAAACGGCCCAGCGGGGATTGCTGGCGACATGTTTGACCGTATCGCGCGCCACCGTGATGAAGCCCCATTCGGCGACATTGATCAGCGGCAGATCGGCGGCGACCTGTTTCTGGAAATCCCTGTAGAGCGCCGTGCGCGCCGCCGTGTCCACCGTCACTGCCGCCTTGTCGATCAAGTCGTCCAGCGCCTTGTTTTCGTAACCGCCCTGATTGGAGAAGCCGACACCGGCCGGAATACCGGAACGCACGAGAATGGTGGTGGAAATCGCCGGATCGCCGCGGAAGACCGGCGGCGCGATGGCAAGATCGAAGGCATGATCGGTATAAACGGCCTTCTGGTGCGCGGCGGAGTCATTATTGACCAGCTCGGCTTCGATGCCGATCTGCTGAAGCGCCTGACGAAGATAGGAACCGAACTGCTTGGTTTCGTTGAAATAGGGCGCCGGCAGAAGCTTCAGCGAAAAACGCGTTGCGTTCGCGCCGCGCGGATAACCCGCCTCGTCCAGCAGGGCGTTGGCCTTGGCCACATCGAAATCATAGGTCTCGACATCGTCGGTGTAAAATTCCGGCGCGTTCTTCGGCACCGGACCGGTGGATGCCGTGGCATAACCGAGGAAAACCTTGTCGATGACGAATTTTTTGTCGATGGCGTGGGCGATGGCTTTTCTCACCTTGAGATCGGCCAGTTCCTTGCGGCGATGGTTGATTTCCACGACGAGCTGATAGGTCAGCGCCTCGTAACCATCGGCAATCACCTTGATGCCCGGAACCTTGGAGATACGGTCAAGATCGGCCAGCGGCACGGCGGAAAAGGCGGCCAGCTGGATTTCCTCCGCTTCGAGCGCGGAGGCCGCGCCCGCCCGGTCCGGCAATACACGATAGATGATCTCTTCGAGCTGCGGCTCATCCTTCTTCCAGTAATTCGCATAGCGGGTCAGGCGATAATATTCACCGGGCTTATATTCGGCAAAGACGAAAGGCCCGGTGCCGACCGGTTTGGTATTGGCCGGATTGGTGGCGATATCGGTGCCTTCATAAAGATGTTTCGGCACGACGCTGGTGACGACCGGCAGCGCATTGCGGATGAGCTGGAACGGCGTGGGCTTGGAAAAGCGGAAGATGGCCGTGTGGTCATCAGGCGTTTCCACCTTTTCGAGATTGGCGAAGACCAGCCGGCCGAGATTTTGCAGCGGTTTCCAGACGGAAAGCGCCGAAAAGGCCACATCCGCCGAAGTGAATGGCTTGCCGTCATGCCAGGTCACGCCTTCGCGCAGTTTGAACGTGGCGCTCAAGCCGTCATCCGATCCCTGCCATTCGGTGGCAAGCCGTGGCTCCAGCCCGTCCTTGCCATTGAAGGAGGCTTCCGCCAGCGGCTCGATGATCTTGCTCGCGATGTAAAACACGCCGTTGGAGGCGACGATGGCCGGGTTGAGGTTCTTCGGTTCCGAATCGGCTGCGACGATCAGCCGTCCGCCCGATGCCGCCTGCTGGGCGGCCGCGATGCCCGCCAGTCCCGTGGTTGCGGCAAGAGCGAGCGTGGTCTTGAGAAGCGAACGGCGAGACAAGTGGACAGGCGACATGAATTCACTCCGGAAACGAGGGTGGGCGGGCCTTTCCGCGGGGCCGCGGCCTGCCCGATCTTAAGACTGCAACCTCGGCAGTGTCCACGTTAAATCACTGGCTTTACAGCAATGTTTTTACGTTGCGGGGCTGTTTGGAGAAACAGTATGCTTTACGCACAATCACCTCGCAGATTGCCGACAGCCATCCACGGCACGTGGCACCATCCTCTGCCTGTCCCGGGGAGAGCCAATCATGTATCGTAAAATCAATACGTTGCAGATGCTCTGGACAGGCTCGAGCATGACGGAGGAAGGTTTTCGGGCGTTGTCCTCAGGCTCGCGATCGGTTGGACCGCTTTCTTTCGGCGCACCGGTAAATATTCCGTCTCGAAAAATGGAATTAATAAAATAAAACAATTGCTTGATTTGATATCGCGCCGTTCGGTCGCAGGAAAATATGCCCCGGCGCCACGGTTTGGAAAGGGGTAATTAACCTTTATTTTCTATTTCAAAGGGACCGAAATATGTACGTTTATGATGAGTGTGCACGCTGCCATGAGCTTCTCCCGATCCAGATTCCAGAATTCGTCCAATAGCGTAGGGGAGGGGAGCGAGAAGGCTCGTCATGCCGGCGGCCACACCGCTGCCGGCCAGCAGACGGCGGCGATGAAGGCGGGTGTCGCACCCCGGCCGAATGCCGATATCAGTGCAGCCGACGCCATTGAAGGCCGCGCCGAGATGCCCGGTTGGCAGAATGCTTTCGTGCTCGGTCCTAATGTCCGTTTCACCCGCACGCCGGAAAGCGCCTTTGCCCGCCGCATGCCGGTTGAGACGCCCCATATTCCGGAAGAGGACATCACCACGGTCGCTCTGCCCGAAACGGCGGAGCCGGAGGCAATGGTGCAGCAGCAGACCGTGCCGCAGGAAGCCGTTTCCGCCTCCCAGCCAGCGGTGAAGCTGGCGGAGCAGCGCGTAGCGCCGCCGCGCATGCCATTTCTGCCGCAGCCGCCGGATGCGCGGGGTGCACGGGCACTGACCTATAAATTGCGGCTGGAGCTTGCCCGCAAGCAGGCGGAAGAGGCCGCCGCCGCGGCACAAATGCCGGCGCGGGCGGAAACTGCGATTGCCGTGGAGGCAGTTCCCCATCAGGTGTATTCGCCGGTTCAACCGCAAACCATCGTGCCGCTTGTCGATGCGGTTCAGGCCGTCATACCGCAGGCGACCATTCCCGCTTTCGCCGCCCATCTGCCGGATGAGCTGTTCTGGGAAGTGATGACGCTCGATCTGCCTGAAAGCGCTGGCGAAGGCGTGTCGGAGTCCGCGCGCGCCGTGCTTGCAAATTCCGTCGTTACCGCGCCTGTGGCTGTCGCGCCGGTTGCTCCCGCACAGCTCGCAGCCCCTGCCATCGTGCTTTCGGCCGAGCCGCCGGTCGTCACCGTGCCGGGCGGTTCCGCGATCAGGCTTTATCGTGAGATCGGTGTGCGTCATGCCGTTCTTCCTGCCGCCATGACGGTTCCCGAACAGGAAGTCGTGCCGCAGCCCGTGGCGGAAACGCCTGTGGTTGCCGAACTGCAGCAACCTGTGGAACAGGTTCAACCGGTGGAGAGAATTGCGGCCGAGCCGCGTTTCACCGCCCGCGCCCCCATTCAGGCCTCGCAGCCGATGTTCCGCGAAGCGCCCGTCTTTGCGGACGGGGAATATGAGTATCCCTCCATTGATCTTCTGCAGGAAGCCCGTGTCCAGCAGACCACGACCATGACGCCCGAAGCGCTGGAACAGAGTGCCGGGCTTCTCGAAAGCGTGCTGGAAGATTTCGGCATCAAGGGCGAAATCATCGATGTCCGTCCCGGTCCGGTGGTGACGCTTTACGAATTCGAACCTGCCCCCGGTGTGAAGTCTTCGCGCGTCATTGGTCTTTCGGATGATATCGCTCGCTCCATGTCGGCGCTGTCGGCGCGTGTCGCTGTCGTGCCCGGCCGCAATGTCATCGGCATCGAGCTGCCGAACCCGGTGCGCGAAACGGTCTATCTGCGCGAACTGATCGAAGCGACGGATTACAGCGAAACCCGCCAGAAACTCGCGCTCTGCCTCGGCAAGACCATCGGCGGCGAACCGGTTATCGCCGAACTGGCAAAGATGCCGCATCTGCTCGTCGCCGGCACCACCGGTTCCGGTAAGTCGGTCGCCATCAATACCATGATCCTGTCGCTGCTCTATCGTCTGAAGCCGGAAGAGTGCCGCCTCATCATGGTCGATCCGAAGATGCTCGAGCTTTCGGTCTATGACGGCATCCCGCATCTTCTGACGCCTGTGGTCACCGATCCGAAAAAGGCGGTCATGGCGCTGAAATGGGCCGTGCGCGAAATGGAAGACCGTTATCGCAAGATGTCGCGTCTCGGCGTGCGCAATATCGACGGTTATAATGCAAGGGCGGCAGCAGCCCGCGCCAAGGGCGAGACCGTATTCTGCAACGTGCAGACCGGCTTTGATCGCGCCACTGGCGAAGCGGTCTACGAGCAGGAGGAAATGGACCTCACGGCGATGCCTTACATCGTCGTCATCGTCGACGAGATGGCCGACCTGATGATGGTCGCCGGCAAGGAGATCGAAGGGGCGATCCAGCGTCTGGCGCAGATGGCGCGCGCCGCCGGCATCCACCTCATCATGGCTACCCAGCGTCCCTCGGTCGATGTCATCACCGGCACGATCAAGGCGAATTTCCCGACCCGCATCTCCTTCCAGGTGACCTCGAAGATCGACAGCCGTACCATCCTCGGCGAACAGGGCGCAGAGCATCTGCTCGGCCAGGGCGACATGCTGCACATGATGGGCGGCGGCCGCATCGCCCGTGTCCACGGCCCCTTCGTTTCCGATGAGGAAGTGGAAAAGGTTGTGGCGCATCTGAAGACGCAGGGTCGTCCGGAATATCTCGGCACCGTGACGGAAGACGCCGACGAGGGCGAAGAAGAGGCGGAAGAGGAAGCCGCCGTCTTCGACAAGACCGCCATGGGCGAGGATGACAGTGACGATCTTTATGAAAAGGCCGTCAAGGTGGTGATGCGCGACAAGAAGTGCTCCACCTCCTATATCCAGCGCCGCCTGTCCGTTGGTTATAACCGCGCTGCCTCGCTGGTCGAGCGCATGGAGCAGGAAGGCATCGTCGGTCCGGCCAACCATGTCGGCAAGCGCGCCATCATCGCCGGCGAGCGTGGTGCATACGACACCATGGCTGCGGACGATTGATCGTCGCATTGGCTTAAGGATGTTCGGAGTAACTAAGCTTCGAACATAGGGGCGCCGCCAGATGAATGGCGACATTTGCCAAATACGCCTCCGTGATCCTCGGGCTTACCCCGGGGATCTGCGATCGGCTGACGGTGTTGACGTGTTCGCAAGAACGCCCCGCATCTCGGAAATCTTCCCCCAAGCCCGGAATGACGGATGTAAGCGTGTACCGTATCCCGTTGCGTTTATCCGGTTTTTTCGCACGATACTCCATTGCAAAAACGCGCCCCGTGACTAGCCTGTGCCACACGGATTCTGGAATTGGGAGGATTTCCCCCTCATGTCACACAGCAATGAAAACATCACCGTTCTGGCAAGGCTTTCTGAGCTGGAGCGGTTTTGCCACGCCGTTTTCCTGGCCGTCGGTACCGATGAGGAAACAGCCGAGGCGGCGACCCGGGCGATGATGCATGGCACAAGGCTCGGTGTAGACAGCCACGGCGTTCGCCTGCTCGCGCATTATGTCACCGCACTTGAAGGCGGGCGCCTCAATCGGCGGCCGCAGATCAACCGCGTATCCGGCTTCGGCGCGGTGGAAACGCTCGATGCCGACCACGCCCATGGCGCCCGCGCCACCTATGCGGCCATGGAGAATGCCATGGCGCTTGCCGGGAAATTCGGTATCGGCGCGGTGGCGATCCGCAACTCCTCGCACTTCGGCCCCGCCGGGGCCTATGCGCTGGAAGCGGCCAGGCAGGGCTATATCGGCCTCGCCTTCTGCAATTCGGACAGTTTCGTGCGTTTGCATGATGGTGCCATGCGGTTCCATGGCACCAACCCCATCGCGGTCGGTGTGCCGGCGGTGGACGACATGCCCTGGCTTCTCGATATGGCCACCAGCGCCGTGCCCTATAATCGCGTCCTGCTTTACCGGAGCCTTGGCCAGCAACTGCCGCAGGGTGTTGCCTCGAATGGCGATGGCGTGGATACGCGCGATCCCAATGCCGTCGAGATGCTTGCCCCGGTCGGTGGCGAATTTGGTTTCAAGGGGGCGGCGCTGGCGGGCGTGGTCGAGATTTTCAGCGCGGTTCTCTCCGGCATGAAGCTCAGCTTCGATCTCGCCCCCATGGGCGGGCCTGATTTTTCGACGCCGCGCGGGCTCGGAGCCTTCGTCCTGGCGCTGAAGCCGGAGGCCTTCCTGGAACGCGACGTGTTTGATGAAGGGATGAAACGTTATCTCGAAGTGCTGCGGGGATCGCCGGCCCGGGACGATTGCAAGGTCATGGCGCCGGGCGACCGGGAATGGGCCGTGGCGGCAAAGCGGGAGAGGGAAGGTGCGCCTGTCGATCCCGTTACACGGGCCGCCTTCTCGGAGCTTGCGGCAAGATTCTCGATCACGCCACCCGCCTATCATTAAGGCGGCCGGCGGCTGGCCGCCATCGCAAGATCAGGCGGGGCGCAGCAGCATGTTGGGGCGCGGATAGGGCGTTGCCGCCGCGCCCAGCCTTTCGGCGACGACGGGACGGCCGATATAATAGCCCTGTGCGTAATCGATCTCCATCTGGCGCACGAGCCTCAATTGCTCCTCCGTCTCCACGCCTTCGATGAGGATCTTGTGGCCGCGATTGCGGATGAGGCGGATCATGTCCTGCAGCATTGCCCGGCCGCGCGGCGTGTTGCTGTCCTGCAGGAAGGAGCGGTCGATCTTGACGGTATCGAAATCCGTCATGCGCAGCCAGGAAAGGCCGGCGAAACCGGTTCCGAAATCATCCAGCCAGATATTGATGCCGAGCGTCTTCAGGTCGTTCAGGCAACGCAGCACGTCGGAATGCATTTCCATGTCGACGCCTTCGGTGATTTCGAAGGCGAGCCGGTTGCCGGCAATGCCTGCCTCCACGAGGATGGCGGCCACCGAGGTGGAGAAACCGGGGTTTTTCAGCTGCATGGGCGAGACGTTGACGCTGACGACAGCCACCCGGTCATCGGCCAGCAGCTGCTTGCAGACGGTCTTGATGGTCCACAGGCCCAGTTCCATGATTGTGCCGGTGCGCTCGGCAATCGGAATGAAGATGCCGGGTGAAACAGGGCTGCCGTCCAGCAGGCGAAGCCGCATCAGCGCTTCAACACCCGCCGTCTCGTTGGTCGAGATGTTGAGGATCGGCTGATAGACGAGGGAAACGAGGTTTTCCGCAATGGCGATCTTCAGCAGCGCGGCAATGTTCTCCGTCTCGTCGCTGGTCTGCGGGTCGTCGGGGTCGAACAGCTTCATGCAATTGCGGCCGTTGCCCTTGGCGATATAGAGCGCCCGGTCGGCTTCGTTGATGATCTTCTCCAGCTTGCCGTCCGGATTGGGGCGGGTGAAGGAGGCGCCGATGCTGACGGTGACGATGAAGGTGCCGTCCCGGCGCTGGTCATGGGCGAGCGACAGGTCTTCGACGGTGCGGCGGATCGTTTCGGCAAGCTCGCCCACCTGCTGCTTGGACTTGAACGGCGCCAGCACGATGAATTCCTCACCGCCATAACGGCCGATGGAGGCACCGTGGTCGGTGATCGCATCCTGCAGGGCGTTGCCCACCGTGACCAGGCATTTGTCGCCTTCCTGATGGCCGTAGCGGTCGTTGTATTTCTTGAAGAAATCGACGTCGATCAGAAAGACGGCGAAACCCTCTTCCTTCCTGCTCCAGTTGTCCCACAGGAGGCGCAGATGATGGTCAATCGCGCGGCGGTTCTGCAGGCCGGTCAGGGAATCGGTGTTGGAAAGCCGCAGCAGCGCCTGGCCCCGCTCATCCGCCGCCTTCTGCTGGGCCTTGGCCTCCAGCCCGTTGACGAAGACGTGGTAGCGTTCGCGGTTCAGGTTCCAGTTCACGTAAGACGTGAAGACGAAACAGGATATGTAGAAGGTGCCGAAAGCGAACTTATAGAAGGCATCCTCGGGAAACTGCGTCGCCGCCAGAAAATAGGTGACGAGAATGATGCCCGAAGACACCAGCGACAGATGGAAGCGGAACGTGAAGAACAGGTTGGCGCCCATCATGAAGATCGCCCCGAAAACCATGTAATAGGACATGTTTTCGATATTGTCGGTCAGCAGCGAAGGCAAAAGCCAGCCGATATATCCCATGACGAGAGCGGTCGCGCAGGTAAGATCGAGCGCTGCGGTGCTGGCGCCCCTGCGCAGCTGGATTTCCAGTGTCAGCAGCGATGACAGGACGACCGAGAAGCGTGCGAGAATGGTATAAAAAGCGACGTCGGGTATCAGAATGATGTCGGTCGCGGCAAACAGCAGATAGATGACAACAGCGGTCCACAGGCCCCGCCGGATTGAACCACGGCGGCTGCGCTCACCTTCCTGCTGGTAAAGGGCAAGAAGTTCATCAGAAAACCGGGAATCCGGCTGCCGATAGTCTTGCTGTCCACTCACCTCTCCCAATGTGTGCTTCATGCACTTTCCCATAGTGTTGCGTATACTTAATCAAGTAACTGCTTATTCCACTTTTCCGTGTGCTCTCGCACCCGGCGCGGGTTCCTGTCGACCTCTTCCATTGCGAGCGGAAAGCACAGAGAGGAAGAACGCATCATACGTTCGCAACATTAAGTTTCACTAAATCGCGTAGCCGCTTTTCCTCTGCCCACGAGTGTGACCAAAAAAATACGCTAATTCACTAATGTATCCCTACACCGCTGAAAAATCGAAAGCGAGTGGCCATCCGCCTCCCAGAAACGTATAGTTAACAATATGTTAATACTGGAGGCTGAAGTGAGGCGGGTAAAGAAGAGAATTCTGGACGGCGCAAGTTTGATCACCCCGGATACTGTCGCAAAAGAGATTTTTGCACGCAGAACGGAAACATTCGATGAGCAGTTCGCGGTTGCGAAAGCAGAAATCGCGCTCATTCTCGAATTGGCACAGCAGCAGTTCGACAATGGTGTTTCAGCACATGATGTAATACACAGAACGGCGGGCGCGCTGCATGCTCTGCGCGAAAAGCTCCACTCCAGCGTGTGGGCTGAACTGATCCCCCTGGTGCAGAATCACTCCGTGTCGCACTATTTTCTGGAGGATCCGTTCACGCGCTGGTCCTTCGAAAAGCCACGCGGTTATTCCGGCGACGCGCAACTGCTCGACTTCATCTACGGCCACAACAGCGTCGCCGAGCTGGTGAACAGGGCCACGCCGCTTGGTGCGGCCCTTTACGATTATACGAAGGATGCTAGTTCGTCGGTCGCGGTGCGCGAGCGGCGGGATCTGCTGACGCGCTTCGTTGACGAGGCTGCGGTCCGGCATGGCGAGGAGACGGAAATCCTCACCATCGCCTCCGGCCATTTGCGCGAGGCGGATGCGTCCGTGGCGCTGAAAGAGGGCAGGATCAAGCGCTGGGTGGCGCTCGATCAGGATCCGCTCAGCGTCGGTTCCGTTGCCCGGGATTTCGCCGGCAGCGGCGTCGAGGCGATCGATGGGTCCGTGCGCGATATCGTCCTGCGCACACAGGAGCTCGGCACCTTCGATCTCATCTATGCGGCGGGCCTCTATGATTATCTGAACGACCGCGTGGCGATCAAGCTGACGCGGCGCTGCATGGAGATGCTGAAACCCGGCGGCATGTTCCTCTTCGCCAATTTCTCCGAAGATATCGTCGTCGACGGCTACATGGAAACCTTCATGAACTGGGCGCTGCTCCTGCGCTCCAAGGCGGACATGTGGCGGATCGTCAATGCCAGCGCCGATCCTTCCAGCATCGAGGCGGAAGTGTTTTTCGGCGAGAACCACAATATCGTCTACGCGACGATGCGGAAAAAGGGCTGAGACAGAAAGTTTCGCCTGATATTCGTTCACAGGGAGCGAGTGGGTGCCTCTTTCGCCTTCTCCCCGCCGGGGAGAGGGTCGCGGCAGCGGGATGAGGGGGCTCGCTCCCCGCATACCTCTGCCGTAGTCCCCCTCATCCGACCCTTCGGGCCACCTTTTCTCCGGCGGGAAGAAGAAATACGCTGGGATGTCGCGCCCGATGTCGTTGTCGTCGCGACTTCCCATCAGAACGCGTCTGCCTCTCCCCAATAACCATTTGATTAAACCCCGCCTCAGCCTTAAGAATCCGCGCCGAATGCGTTGCAGAATGGAATGGCTGAGATGAAGAGATATTATTCGGATATGGGCGGTCTGCCGGGACAGACGGAACTGCTGTCGAGCAAGGCGGTGTTCAAGACCGCCTATGCGGTCATCCCCAAGACCGTCATGTCCGATATCGTGACGAGCGTGCTGCCGCACTGGACCGGCACGCGGGCCTGGATCATCGCCCGGCCGATGACCGGTTTTTCCGAGACCTTCGCGCAATATATCGTTGAAGTGCAGCCGGGCGGCGGCAGTGAGCGGCCGGAGCCGGACGAAAGGGCGCAAGCGGCGATCTTCGTCGTGGAAGGCGAGATGACGGTGATATTCGAAGGCGCGCAGCATGCCCTGCGGGAAGGGTCCTTTGCCTTCCTGCCGGCCGGCGCGCGCTGGCAGGTCAGGAATTCCGGCAAGGCGCCCGTCAAGTTCCATTGGGTTCGCAAGGTGTTTCAGGCAGTCGATGGTCTGGAGCCGCCGCCGGCAATCTTCACGCATGAGGACGAGAACACCCTGTCACCCATGCCGGATACGGATGGCAAATGGGCGACGACCCGGTTCATCGATCCGGAAGACGTGCGTTACGACATGCATCTCAACATAGTTACCTTCGAGCCCGGCGCGACCATTCCCTTCATGGAAACCCATGTGATGGAACACGGTCTTTATGTGCTGGAAGGCAAGGCCGTCTACCGGCTCAACGAAGACTGGGTGGAAGTGCAGGCGGGCGATTTCATGTGGCTGCGCGCCTATTGCCCGCAGGCCTGTTATGCGGGCGGGCCCGGCCGGTTCCGTTACCTGCTCTACAAGGATGTGAACCGGCACGTGAAGCTCTGGTAAGAGGCCTCCACGCTTCAAACCCGTGAATTATCGCGCAATCCGGGGGTTTGCGCGATAAATGCTTGCGTTAAATCGAATATCCCTAATAAATCCGGTTATGCGGACGGCTGTCGCCGTTCCGTACCATTCCGGCATCCGCCTGCAGCTACCCCGAAAAGAATGCCCGTATGAATGAGACGATCGACACCAATGTCTTCAATCTTGCACCCGTGGCGATGTGGATCGAGGATTTCAGCGATGTGAAAAACCAGTTCGATATCTGGCGGGCTGAGGGTGTCGAGGATATCAGGGCCTTTCTTCTGGAGGATCTGTCGCGGGTGGCGGCCTGTTCGCAGAAAATCCGCGTCATCCAGGTCAATGCCAAGACTCTGGAACTGTTCGAAGCGCGCGACCAGGCGCATCTTGTCGACAATCTGCACCGGATTTTCCGCGACGACATGCTGGAAAGCCATGTGAACGAGCTTTCCGAACTCTGGGCGGGCAGGACGGAATTCACAAGCAACGCGGTGAATTATTCGCTCGGCGGCAGGCGGCTCGATATCCAGCTGCGCGGTGCGGTCATACCCGGCTATGAAGACACGCTCGGCCGGCTGCTTTTGACCACCGAGGATGTGACGGAGCGCGAAGAGGCCCGCCGCAAGGAGCTTCTCAACCGCCGTTATGCCGAGGGCATGTTCAAACATTCGCCGGTCTCCCTCTGGGTGGAAGACTTCAGCCGGGTGCGGCGGCTGATCGAGGAGGTGAGGGATCGCGGCATCGTCGATTTTCGGGTGTTCATGGATGTGCATCCGGAATTCGTGCGGCAATGCATGAGCGAAATCCGCGTGATCGACGTCAACCGGGCGACGCTCGACCTGTTCTGCGCGCCGGATCGGCAGGTGCTCTTGCAGCGACTTGGTGATATCTTCCGTGGTGAGATGGAAAAGCCGTTCCGGGAACAGCTGATCGAGCTTTGGAACGGCAATCTCACCCACCACCGCGAGGTGGTGAATTATGCGCTCGACGGTTCGGAACGGCACCTTCTCCTGCATTTTTCCGTCTTCCCCGGCCATGAGCGGGATTGGTCGCTGGTGCAGGTGGCGCTGACCGATATTACCGCGCGCAAGAAGGCCGAGGCCTATCTCGAATATCTCGGCAAGCACGATGTGCTGACCAAGCTGCATAACCGCGCCTTCTATTCGGACGAGCTGAACCGGCTGGAGCGTAGCGCGCTTCGCCCGGTTTCGGCCATCGTCATCGATCTCAATGGCCTGAAGGACGCCAATGACAGGCTCGGCCACGATGCCGGCGACGCGTTGCTGCGGCGGGTGGGCGAGGTGCTGAACGGCGTGGTGACCGCGCCGAACCATGCCGCGCGCATCGGCGGCGATGAATTCGCCATCCTTCTTCCCGGCGCCGACAGGCAGGTGGCCGCCGCCATGGTCGATACGGTTTATGAACTGCTGAAGATCAACAACCAGTTCTATTCCAGCGCGCCGCTCAGCCTGTCGCTGGGCGTGGCGACCAGCGAGGCCGGCGAGACGATGGAATCGCTGGTGCGCCGGGCCGACATGAACATGTACGAGCAGAAGAACGCCTATTATGCGGCTCTCCGCAACAGGTCAGCCGACAATAGCGATACGACGAAGAGCGACCCGCAACCGGAAGCCACTTCGATGAAACGCCTGTCCTGAACCGGCAGGTGAAGGCAGCCAGGATGTTGGGCTGGCACCCGCCGCCTTGAGAACCAGTGCAATGCTGTTGCGTGCGATAAGCTCGAGCTCCGCCCGTCTGATGCGCGCGCGTTGCGCAAGCTGTGCTGCAGGTCGCCAGCATGTCGGCAACGGCAGCAATATCGGTTTCGGCCGGCAATTATCTATTTCATCCCCTTTCGAATAGATCGCGACGAGCATCATTGAAATGGTCGTTAAGCGCCTTTGCGAGCGAAGGGGCGGCGAAGAACGCCTGGCTGCGGCGTTCGCTTCCTGATTTCTTTTCCCGGTCACAACGTCGTTTCCACCCCGTCGCACACCCCTTCACAAGCGCGTGAGTGCGCTTTTGCGCTGCAACAATTCCATTGCCAAGTTTTTACATACGTCTTAGTATGTATGTAAATGTGACCTATTTTGTGGATTCGGAGCGCAGTATGGCGAAGAGATTTGGGCAGATCGTAGCGGTGTTGTTGACGGGCATCGTTCTGGTCGGATGTAGCGACGAGCAGGCGTCCGCGCCCGGCGCACCGCCGCCCGGCGCGGTCAAGGTCGTGGCCGTGAAGCCGGAAGAGCTGCCAATTACCAACGAATTGCCGGGACGCATCGCGCCGACGCGGCTTGCCGAAGTACGCCCACGCGTTTCCGGCATCATCGTTGAGCGGGTGTTCGAGCAGGGCTCGCTGGTGAAGGAGGGCGACGTGCTCTACCGGATCGATCCCGCGCCGTTCCAGGTGCGCGTCGATAGCGCCGAAGGCACGCTGCGCCGGGCGCAGGCGGCGCAACTGCAGGCGCGGCAGACGGCCGACCGTCAACAGCAGCTGCGCCGGTCCAATGTTGGTTCGCAGCAGGAATTCGACAATGCCGTTGCCCAGCTGGCGCAGGCCGATGCCGAGGTGGCCGTTGCCGAAGCCGGTGTCGCGGAAGCCAAGCTCAACCTGCAATATGCCGATGTGAAGGCGCCGATCAGCGGTGTCATCGGCCGGGCGCGCATCACCGAAGGCGCGCTGGTCAGCGCCACCGGTTCGGAAAGCCTGGCGACGATCCAGCAGCTTGATCCGATCTATGCCGACTTCACCCAGCCGGCCGCCGATCTCATCCGCCTGCGCAAGGCGCTGCAGGACGGCCAACTGATGACCGGCAAGAACGAGGCCGAAGTCAACCTTTTGTTTGATGACGGCAGCCGTTATCCGGTTCCCGGTCGCCTGCTGTTCTCCGAAGCGGCGGTGGATGAAACCACCGGCCAGGTGACGCTGCGCGGTGAATTCCCCAACCCCAATGGCGATCTGCTGCCGGGCATGTATGTCCGCGTTCAGATCCAGCAGGGCATTGAGAAGGCGGCCTTTGCCGTGCCGCAGCAGGCGGTGCAGCGCGATGCCGGCGGGCAGGCAAGCGTTCTCGTCGTTAATGCCGAAGACACGGTCGAGCAGCGGCGCGTCAGCGTCGGCCGCTCCATCGGTGACCGCTGGGTGATTTCCGAAGGCCTTAAGGATGGCGACCGTGTCGTCGCCGAAGGTTTTCAGAAGACCGCGCCGGGCGCCAAGGTGAAGCCTGAGCCGTGGTCGGCGGAGCCCGATGTCGCCGCCGCCGGCAGCGAGGGTGCTGCCCCGGCCGCCGCAAAGCAATAAGGACCGATTTCAATGGCACGTTTTTTCATCGATCGGCCCATTTTTGCCTGGGTCGTTGCCATCTTCATCATGCTGGCGGGCCTGCTCGCCATTCCCATGCTGCCGATTGCGCAATATCCGAATGTGGCCCCGCCGCAGATTTCGATCGGCACCAACTATCCGGGTGCTGCGCCCGAAGACATTTATCAGAGCGTTACGCGTCCCATCGAGGAGGAGCTTAACGGGGTTCCAGGTCTTCTCTATTTTGAATCGACTTCCGAATCCTCTGGCAGCATTTCCATCAACGTCACCTTCGCGCCAGGCACCAATATTGGTGAAGCGCAGGTGGAGGTGCAGAACCGCATCGCCCGCGTTCAGCCGCGCCTGCCGCAGGCGGTCACCCAGCAGGGCCTGCGCGTTGAACAGGCCGGCACATCGTTCCTGATGATGGTGGCGCTTACCTCCGTCGACGGCAATACGGACGCCATCGGCCTCGGTGATTATCTCAGCCGTAACGTGGTCGGTGAATTGCGCCGTGTGCCGGGCGTCGGCAGCGCGCAGCTGTTCGCCACGCAGCGCTCCATGCGCATCTGGATGGACCCGGACAAGATGCTCGGCCTCAGCCTCACCTCGTCCGACGTGATCGGCGCCATTCAGGCGCAGAACTCGCAGGTTGCGGCGGGCCGTATCGGCGCGTCGCCAAACCCGATCGGCCAGCAGATTTCGGCCACCGTCAACGTGCAGGGCCAGCTGACGACGCCGGAGGAATTCGGCTCCATCGTGCTGCGCGCCAATCCGGATGGTTCGTCCGTGCGGCTGCGGGATGTGGCGCGGGTGGAAGTGGGCGGCGAAAGCTACGCCTTTTCCAGCCGCCTGAACGGCAAACCCAGTGCGGCCATCGGCGTGCAGCTGTCGCCCACCGGCAATGCGCTGCAGACCTCCGAGGGCGTGCGCGCCACCATGGAGGAGCTGTCGCGGTATTTCCCGGCAGGTCTGGAATATGAAATTCCCTACGACACCAGCCCCTTCGTGAAAATCTCGATCCAGAAGGTGATCAACACGCTGGTGGAGGCGATCATCCTCGTCTTCGTGGTAATGTTCGTCTTCCTCCAGAACATTCGCTACACCATCATCCCGACACTGGTGGTGCCCGTGGCGCTGCTTGGCACCTGCGCCATCATGTATGTCTCGGGGTTCTCGATAAACGTTCTCACCATGTTCGCCATGGTTCTCGCCATCGGCATTCTCGTCGATGACGCGATCGTCGTGGTGGAAAATGTCGAGCGCATCATGGCGGAAGAGCATCTGTCGCCGAAGGAGGCGACCCGCAAGGCGATGGGCCAGATTTCCGGCGCCATCATCGGCATCACGCTGGTTCTGACGGCGGTGTTCGTGCCCATGGCCTTCTTCCCCGGCGCCGTCGGCATCATCTACCAGCAGTTCAGCCTGACCATGGTGGTTTCCATCCTGTTCTCGGGCTTCCTCGCGCTGTCGCTCACGCCGGCGCTCTGCGCGACGTTCCTGAAGCCCATCAAGGCCGGCCACCATGAGAAGAAGGGCTTCTTCGGCTGGTTCAACCGCGGCTTCGACAAGGCATCGCATAAATACTCGTCTTCGGTCGGCAGCATCATCAAGCGTTCCGGCCGTTTCATGATCATCTATGCGGCGCTGCTTGCCGGTCTCGGCTGGGCCTATATGCAATTGCCGAGCTCCTTCCTGCCCAACGAGGACCAGGGTTACCTGATCGTCGACATCCAGGCGCCGGCGGAAGCCAGCAGCGAACGCACGCTGCAATCCATCCAGCAGATCGAAAAGATCTTTCTCGCGGAGCCGGCGGTCGATCGCGTGATTGCGGTCTCGGGCTTTTCCTTCTCCGGTTCCGGTCAGAATGCCGGTCTTGCCTTCGCGACGCTGAAGGACTGGAGCGAGCGCGGGCCGGAGGATTCCGCCGAAGCCATTGCTCAGCGCATCAACGGCAAGCTATGGGGCCTGCCGGGTTCCATGTCCTTCACGCTGTCGCCGCCGCCCATTCAGGGTCTCGGCAATTCCAGCGGCTTCACCTTCCGCCTGCAGGACCGCGCGGGTGCGGGGCAGGCGGCCCTGAGCGCCGCCGGGGCACAACTGATGGCGGCCGCGCAGCAAAGCCCTGTTCTCGCCGGCCTGCGTGTCGAAGGCATGCCGGATTCGCCGCAGGTCAATCTCATCATCGACCGTGAAAAGGCCAATACCTTCGGTGTGACCTTCAGCGACATCAACGCCACCATCTCGGCCAATATGGGATCGTCCTACGTCAACGACTTCCCCAATGCCGGCCGCATGCAGCGCGTGACCGTGCAGGCGGAACAGGGCCAGCGCATGAAGACCGAGGATCTTTTGAACCTCAACGTCCGCAACGCCAATGGCGGCATGGTGCCGGTCAGCTCATTCGCTACCGTGGAATGGGTGCGCGGCCCCTCGCAGGTGGTCGGTTATAACGGCTATCCGGCGATCCGTATCGGCGGCCAGTCCGCACCGGGCTATTCGTCCGGCGATGCGATTGCCGAGATGGAACGTCTGGCGCGCGAATTGCCGAGCGGTTTCGGTTTCGAATGGACCGGCCAGTCGTTGCAGGAAATCCAGTCCGGCTCGCAGGCGCCGGCGCTTATCGGCCTCAGCGTACTCTTCGTCTTCCTGCTGCTCGCAGCACTTTATGAAAGCTGGTCCATCCCGCTCTCGGTCATGCTGGTGGTGCCGCTCGGCGTCATTGGCTCGGTGGCGGCGGTGATGTTGCGCGGCATGCCGAACGACGTCTACTTCCTGGTGGGTCTCGTCGCCATCATCGGTCTTTCTGCCAAGAATGCGATCCTGATCATCGAATTCGCCAAGGATTTGCGGGCGGAGGGAAAATCCACCTATGATGCGACGGTGGAGGCGGCGCATTTGCGCTTCCGGCCGATCCTGATGACCTCGCTCGCCTTCTCGCTCGGCGTGTTGCCGATGGCAATTGCATCGGGCGCCAGCGCGGCGAGCCAGAACGCCATCGGCACCGGCGTTCTCGGCGGCATGATCTCGGCGACGATCCTCGCGATCTTCTTCGTTCCCGTCTTCTTCGTTTTTGTCATGAAGATTTTCGGGGATCGGAAGAAGGGCAGCGAGATTGCTGCTGACGCCGTGTCGCCAGCCGAATAAAACGAATGGGAAGGCCGGGTTGATATCCGATGAGAGCATTCATCTGATTGACAGCCCGGCACCGCAAAGAGGCACGGTGCGAAAGCACCGTGCCGTGATTGGAAGGAGACATCAGCATGCGCCGAACCAAGGCCGAGGCAGAAGAGACGCGTCAGGCGATCCTTGCCGCCGCCGAGCGGGTGTTCTTCAAAAAGGGTGTGGCCAACAGCTCTCTTGATGAGGTGGCGGCCGCGGCCGGCGTCACGCGTGGCGCGATATACTGGCATTTTTCCAGCAAGACCGACCTTTTTATCGGCCTTTACGAATCCGTGGCGTTGCCGGAATCGGATCTGCTGGATTTTGGCGATCCCGACCTCAAGGGAACGGCACTGCTGGCCAAGATCGAGGAGGCGACGTGCAAGTGGCTTGCGCTCCTGGCAGAAGACGAACAACGCCAGCGCATCATGACGATCAGCCTACGCACCAATTATTCCGACGAGTTCGCCCCGGTCCTGCATGCGCAGGAAGAGCTGGACCGTCACCACAAGGATGTGCTGGAGGCCGCTTTTCAGCGTGTACAGTCAGAGGGTGTCTTTAACGATAATTGGACGGCCGAGTCGGCGCTCGGTGCGCTTTACTGGATGCTGAAAGGCATAGTCTACGACTGGTTGCTGTTCGGTCAACGTTTCGATCTGGTCAAGGAAGGGGCCGAGGCCATGCATCGCCTCATGAAGGGGTTCCAGCATCCTCCAGCACCGTGACCGGAGCGCTGCATCATCCTGCCGCGCCGGTCAAATTTGAGTGTATTCTAAAAGACCAGCGAAAATTGCTTTACGTACCTCAAAACGGACGCTAGCTTCTTTCTCGAGCTTTGGGAGGAGTTCGCGGATGGTCATTTCAGGTAAAATCAAGGGGCAAGCGCCGTTCGTTCGTGCCGGATACCGGTGACGACAGATGGCTTTTGCTGAAGAAACTCCAGACCCGGCCCTGATCCGGACGGTCGGGCTGTCGAAGTCTTTCGGTCCGGTACAGGTTCTGAAGGATATCGAGATTGCGGTGCGGGCCGGCGAGGTCCACGCGATCATCGGCGAGAACGGCGCCGGCAAGTCGACGCTGATGAAGCTGCTTGCGGGCAATGAAAAACCATCTGGCGGCGAAATCCTGATTGACGGCACGGCGGCTGCGTTGAGCGGCCCGGTGGATGCGGAACATCGTGGCATCGTTCTCGTGCATCAGGAAATATTGCTGGCGCCTGATCTGACGGTAGCGCAGAACATCTATCTCGGCCGCGAATTGCGCAAAGGCCCGATGGTGGATGACCGCGCCATGCGCGACGGCGCGCGCAAGGCGGTCAGCGAACTTGGCGGCATGATCGATCCCGACGCCATCGTCGGCAACCTGTCGATTGCCCAGCGGCAATTGGTGCAGATCGCTCGCGTTCTGCTGGTGCCGCATCGCGTCGTGATTTTCGACGAGCCGACCGCGAGCCTCACGCCCATCGAAACCGACGCGCTTTTGAACGTCATCCGCGACATCAGGGCAAAGGGCGTCGCCGTCCTTTATATTTCTCACCGTCTGCCGGAAGTGAAGGAGATTGCCGACCGGGTGACGGTTTTGCGCGATGGCAGACTGGTCGCATCCCATCCGGCATCGGCGCTGGAGCCGGCGGATATGGCCCGGCTGATGGTGGGGCGCGATGTCGCCAAGCTCTATCCGGACCGGCACGCCGGCGGCGAGCGCGAACCGGTTCTCCAGGTGGAGCATTTCACCGTTCCCGGTTATGCCCAGGATGCCGGTTTCAGCCTGCGCAAGGGCGAAATTCTCGGTTTCGCCGGCCTGGTCGGGGCGGGCAGAACCGAGCTTATGGAAGGGATACTCGGCCTGCGGGCCGGGCGCGGAACGATCCGTCATCTGGGTCATCAGGTGCACTTCGCAAAGGCGGAAGACAGCCTGAAGGCTGGCATCGTTTATCTGAGCGAAGACCGCAAGGGCAAGGGCCTGCTGCTCTCCAAGGACTTGCGGGTCAATCTGACGCTTGCCTCGCTTAAAAAATTCAGTCGGCTGCTCCAGATCGACACCCGCCGGGAGACGGCGGCGCTCGACGATGCGATCCATGATTTCGACATCCGCACCGGTCGCAAGGATCTGCTTGCTGGCCAGCTTTCGGGCGGAAACCAGCAGAAGCTGCTGCTGGCCAAGATGATGCTGCTCGATCCGTCCATCGTCATCATCGATGAACCGACGCGTGGCATCGATATCGGCACCAAGGAGCAGATCTACCGCTTCATCGCGAGGCTTGCGGAGGAGGGCCGGTCGATCATCGTCGTCTCCTCGGAAATGCCGGAACTGATCGGCATTTGCGACCGTATTCTGGTGATGCGTTCGGGCAGGATCGTCGGAGAGGTGACGGGCGAGCGCATGACCGAAAACGACATCGTGGCGCTGGCGACGGGCGTTCATACGCAGGAAGTCGCCTGAGGTTCCGTGTCCTTTAAATATGGCCTGAAGAAAAGACAATTGAGGGAAAACATGACTGAGGCCGCACTTGATAACGGCAAAACGCCGAAGACCTCGAAGGACTGGGACCTGCGCGCCGTTGCGCCCTTTGTGGCGCTGGCCCTGCTGCTGGTGCTCGGCACCATTGCCAATCCGAATTTCATCGGCATCGACAATCTTTTGAATGTCGTGACCCGCAGCGCCTTTATTGCCATCATCGCGCTTGGCGCAACCTATGTCATCACGTCGGGCGGGCTCGATCTTTCCGTCGGCGCCATGGTCGCTTTCGTCGCCAGCCTGATGATCCTGTTCATGAACAGCGGCGCCATCGCCAGCCCGCTTCTGATGCTGCTCACCGCCATGGCGCTGGCGCTCGCCATTGGCGCGGCCTGCGGACTGGCGAACGGCCTCATCACCACCATCGGCCGTATCGAGCCTTTCATCGCCACGCTCGGCACCATGGGCATTTATCGCGGCCTGACCACCTGGCTGTCGCAGGGCGGAGCGATCACGCTGCGTAACCCGGAAATCCAGACGCTTTATCGCCCGGTCTATTTCGGCAATGTCCTCGGCGTGCCGGTGCCGGTCATCGTCATCTTCGTGACGGCCGCCATCGCCGCCTTCGTGCTTTACCGCACGCGTTACGGCCGGCATCTGACAGCCGTCGGCTCCAGCGAGGATGTGGCGCGTTATTCCGGCATTTCGGTCGCCCGGGTCCGCACCATCGCTTATGTGGTGCAGGGGCTCTGTGTCGCCGTTGCCGTGCTGCTTTACGTGCCGCGCCTTGCCTCCACATCCGCCACGACAGGCATGTTGTGGGAATTGCAGGCCATCACCGCCGTCGTCGTCGGCGGCACGGCGCTGAGGGGCGGGGTGGGGCGCATCTGGGGCACGATCTGCGGCGCCTTCATTCTGGAGATCGTCGGCAACATCATGATCCTGTCGAACTTCGTCAGCGAATATCTGATCGGCGCCATTCAGGGTGCGATCATCATCATCGCCATGCTGGTGCAGCGCTCTTTGAGCCGCAGATAGCGGGAGGATGGGGAGTTTGGCCGCGCCATGTGGGGCAGGCGCGGTTGTAAGAGGAGGAACGCCCCGGTCTTGGGAGGAAAGAGACTATGCGTAGAAAATTCATCGGCGTGGCATTTGTCGCGCTGGCTGCCGTCCTTGCGGGTTCTGCTCATGCGCAGGACAAGAAGGTTACGATCGGCGTGTCCATTCCGGCGGCCGACCATGGCTGGACGGCGGGCGTCGTTTATCACGCCGAGCGTGTGGCCAAGCTCCTGATGAAGGAGCATCCGGGCCTCAATGTGATCGTGAAGACCTCGCCGGATGCCGCCAACCAGGCAAACGCGCTTCAGGATCTTGCGGTGCAGGGGCTGGACGCACTGGTCGTGTTGCCGTCCGACCCCGATCCGCTCGTCAACGCCATCAAGGAAATCAAGGACAAGGGCACCTTCGTCGCGCTCGTCGACCGCGCGCCGAGCGTCAACGACAATTCCATTCGCGATCTCTATGTCGCGGGTAACAACCCGGCACTCGGGCAGGTGGCGGGCGAATATATCAAGAAGACCACGCCTGACGCGGAAGTGGTGGTCATTCGCGGCCTACCGATCCCGATCGACCAGCAGCGCCAGGATGGTTTCGACAAGGGTATTGCCGGCTCCGGCGTCAAGGTTCTCGACCGCCAGTACGGCAACTGGAACCGCGACGACGCCTTCCGCGTGATGCAGGACTATCTGACCAAATACAAGAAGATCGACGTGGTCTGGTGTCAGGACGACGACATGGCGATCGGCGTGCTGGAAGCGATCCAACAGGCGAAACGCACCGATATCAAGTATATCGTCGCGGGTGCCGGTTCCAAGGACATGATCAAGAAGGTCATGGACGGCGACAAGCTGGTGCCGGTCGATGTGCTTTATCCGCCGGCGATGGTGGCGACTGCCATGCAGCTGACGGCCGGTCATTTCTACGATCAGGTGCCGGTTGCCGGCGAGTATATTCTCGACGCGACGCTCATCACCAAGGACAATGCCAAGCAGTTCCACTTCCCGGATTCGCCGTTCTGACACGGTGAGTTCACGCAACGTAACGTCCGCCGGAAGGCGGGCGTTACGGGGTGTGACGGAGGTTTGCCCACAAGCGACGTCATCCTCGGGCTTGTCCCGAGGATCTGCCAATGTTTCATAAAATAGAGAGGTTGCAGATGCTCGGGACAGGCCCGGGCATGACGGCGGAGATGCTCTCAGCCGTTCTTGCGAAACCACGCCGAGAGATAGTCCACGAAGCTGCGCACCTTGGCGGGCAGGTAACGGCGGTGCGGGTAGACCGCGTAGATGCCCCTGTCCTTGGAAATATAATCGTCAAACAGCGTCACCAGCTCGCCGGACTGGATATAGGGCCGGGCGATGAAATCCGGCACCATGGCGATGCCAAGCCCGGCACGCGCGGCGCGTAGCGTCGCCTGCGGGCTGTTGACCTCGATCGGGCCGCTGATGGCGACCGAATTCGAACCGCCATCCGGTTCGAAATAGCGCACGGAATTATGGAAGCGCGTATTGGTGTCGATGATGAAGGGAACCCGGCCGAAATCCTGCGGCCCGTCGAGCGGCCCGTGCTGCGCCACGAAATCCGCCGTCGCCACGGCATAGACCCGGAAATCGGAAAGCTTGCGGGCGATGAGGCCCGAATCTTCGAGCCGGGTGATTCGAACCGCGAGGTCGAAACCTTCTTCGATCAGGTCGACGAATCGATCCTCGGCGACGATTTCGAGCGACAGTTCCGGATTTTCCTTGGCGAAATCGATCAGGCTCTGGCCGACATCGGCATCGATGAAGGTGCGGGGAACCGAAATCCGGAGCTTGCCCTTGAGGTCGGCATTCTTCTCGCGCACCAGATCGGCGAGGTTGTCGATCTCCTTCAAAATATCGGAAGCGGTACGGTAATAGGTATGTCCGGCCTCTGTCAGCGAAAATTGCCGGGTGGTGCGATTGAGGAGCAATGCACCGAGATCATCTTCCAGTTCCCGCACATATTTGGACAAAAGCGCCTTGGAACGCCCCGTCTTGCGCGCGGCTGCGGAAAAACCCTCCGCCTCGACGACATCGATAAAGGCGCGGATGCGGGTGAGCGTGTCCATGAAAATCCTCCGGTTCGTTCCATATAATTGAACGCCGGGGAGCGACTGTTCAACCCTAAATTCGCTGCCGAAAAAATCCGCTATTTGATGAAAAAATCCTCTTGATTATGACTGCGAATATTCTTATCTCACGGGCTGCCCAAAGTCGCACGTGCCCATGTGTGTCCGCCGAGTCCTCGATGTGGTGAGGATTTAGGTAAGGTACCTGGAACTAACCCCTCCAGTCGCTATTCCGGCCAACCGGGAAATGCGAGGACATATGAAGCAACGACGGTGCGGGCCTTTCTGGTTCTCTGCCGGCTTTCCATCAGCCGGGGTACTGAAGAGGCACACCATCATTGCCTGAAGTGCGGTCGGGTCAATCCCTCCAATCGATGGCAGACAAAGCCGAATGATGCTCTGGCAGGGCGTCGTTCATATTCGCGCCTTGAGCGTATGCTATCGATTCTGCGCCTCCACCGGCTGATTCGAATGCATATCTCGAGCGTCCTTTGTCCTCCGGATTTTTCCGGAGCCGGTTTTATAGGGAATATATCGATGACGACTGCACGCATTCTCGACTTCATCAAGACCCGACGTCCCGAAGGCCCTTGCCTCGTGGTTGATCTCGACGTCGTGCGCGACAATTTCAACGCGTTCCGGCATTCCCTGCCGAACAGCGCGATCTACTACGCCGTGAAGGCAAACCCGGCTCCCGAAATCCTGAAGCTGCTCGCTTCTCTTGGCTCCAACTTCGATTGCGCCTCCGTGGCTGAAATCCAGATGGCGCTCGATGCAGGTGCAACGGCTGACCGTATCTCCTTCGGCAACACCATCAAGAAGGAACGCGATGTTGCACGCGCTTATGCGCTCGGCATCGATCTCTTCGCCGTGGACAGCCATGAGGAAGTCGAGAAGGTTGCCCGTGCTGCTCCCGGCGCGCGCGTCTTCTGCCGCGTGCTGACGGATGGCGAAGGTGCGGAATGGCCGCTGTCGCGCAAGTTCGGTTGCGTGCCGCAGATGGCCGTCGACGTTCTGGTCTATGCGCATCAGCTCGGTCTTGAGTCCTACGGTGTGTCCTTCCACGTCGGTTCGCAGATGATGAACCTCGACGCATGGGATGCGGCGCTGGCCGATGCCAAGCGCGTCTTCGCATCGCTTGCCAAGCAGGGCATCCACCTGCAGATGGTCAATATGGGTGGCGGTTTCCCGACCAAGTACCTGCGCGACGTTCCGGCTGCCGAAGAATACGGCCAGGCGATCGACGCGGCGCTGCGCAAGCACTTCGGCAACCAGATTCCGAAGACGATCATCGAGCCGGGCCGCGGCATGGTCGGCAATGCAGGCGTCATCAAGGCGGAAGTCGTTCTTGTCTCGCGCAAGTCCGACAATGACAACCACCGCTGGGTGTTCCTCGACATCGGCAAGTTCGGCGGTCTCGCCGAGACGATGGATGAGGCGATCCGTTACCCGATCCGCACCGAGCGCGATCAGGACGAGATGGAGCCCTGCGTTCTGGCCGGTCCGACCTGCGACAGCGCCGACGTGCTGTATGAAAAGAACATGTATCCGCTGCCGGTCTCTCTGACCATCGGCGACGAAGTTCTGATCGAAGGCACGGGCGCCTATACGACGACCTATTCGGCAGTTGCCTTCAATGGCTTCGAACCGCTGAAGGCCTACGTCATCTGATTCGAACGCCGCCCGCTGAACAGGGCGGCGTCTCGACCAAGCTTCCGTTCCGGCCCTGCCGATTGTGCTGTTGCGCAAATCCCTGCTTGCTGCACCTCTTCCAGCCGAGGAAAGCGTGTCGGCGGGCCGGAACGGTTTCACCATTTTTCATCAAGGGCCGCGTGTGGGCGGTTGTGTGACGGAGGGCCGAGAGATGGCCGCTCTTCTGAATTCGGTACGTGCATTTTTCACACCGCAGACATTTCATATCGATCAGGAAAATCCGGGCGATGTTGTCGCCCGTGAGAACCTGCTGGACCGCGCCATGGGCGCCGGCCGTCGCCGCAAGTCTTCCGAAAAGCTGCGCGTCGGCCGCGTTCCGGCCGAAGGCCTGGCGCTCGTCGCCCGCGATGAGGACGGCCATGTCATCGGCACGGTGCGCCTGTGGAATGTCGAAGCCGGCATTTCGCGCGAAGGCCGCGCGGTTGACGCGCTGCTGCTTGGCCCGCTCGCCGTTGACGCCGCCCATGAAGGCAAGGGCATCGGCTCGGCGCTGATGCGCGCGGCGATTGCCGAAGCGACCAAGCGCGGCCATGGCGCCGTTCTTCTGGTGGGTGACGCGCTTTATTACGAGCGCTTCGGCTTTTTCGCTGACAAGGCCCAGCACCTGATCATGCCCGGCCCGTTCGAGCGCAGCCGTTTCCTGGCGCTGGAACTGAAAGCCGGCTGGCTGGAAGGTGCCGCCGGTCTTCTGGTCGCGAATGGCCGCAGGCTTTCGGCCTGAGCGATATCCGTTGATGTCATGCCCCGGCTGAATGGCCGGGGTTGCTCCTCCGCGAAAGCAGATATTGCTATCATGTTCGATCTGTTCGCAGATCAGCATTTCTGTAGCGAGAAATGTATGGTCGCCCGAAGGCGACTTGCGAAGCATAGGGCACACCATGAGACCGACCCTAAGGGCGAAGGCCATCTCAGTCTGCGACGACAAAATCGTAAAAAAGGGTGAGGGCGTTGGCCTGTCATTCTATGCGTTCTTTGCAAACAGGAACGACGATCCCGACCTTCTTATGGAAGCCGCCGAGTGGTGGATCAAAACCCATGCACTCGATCATTTCGAGAAGGCGACTAAAATTCGTGAGATGATTAGATCTGGGCAGTAGGCGCTATGACCTCATAGACCGCAAACTTCCTCACTCTGGCTCCGCTCTCCCCAGTGCGGCGTTGGCCCCGGGCTTATGAGTTTACGGTCTAGGGTGACGCCCATGGCCTTTCCGTCGAGAATTTTCCGAACGCTTCTTGCCTTCGGCAATTTGCGGGTATATACCCGAGACAAATGCCAAACGATAGCTGCCACTGCATCCTGTTGCGCAAAGCATCCCGCAAGGTCTCGTCCTATTATGACGAGGCGCTGGCGCCGCTTGGCGTCAATATCGGCCAGTTCAGCCTGCTGCGGAACATCAACCGGACGGCCCCTGTTTCGCTGACCGACCTTGCCGCGCGGGTGGAGCTGGATCGCTCCACCGTTGGCCGTAATGCCAAGGTGCTGGCCCGTATGGGGCTGGTAGCCATCGGCCACGGCGAGGACCAGCGGGAGGCGGTGCTGACGGTGACGGAGGAGGGGCAGGCGATCCTGAAAACGGGCGCGCCGCTCTGGGATGGGGTACAGGACGAAATCGAAGCCCGGCTGGGTCCGGAAAAGACCGCGCAATTGCAGGAACTGCTCGCAGCCCTGTAATTTTTTGATCATAAAGCGGGTATCTGCCCGCAAAATCGGGTATATACCCGCAGGACTCGGCCAAAGGCCATGGGAAAGGGATTTTGAACATGCTCTCCACACGCCTTGCCAGCTGGATGGCCGGCAGAAACCTGCATTACGGTTGGCTTGTTGCCGCCACCACTTTTCTGACCATGCTGGCCACCGCCGGCGCGATGGGATCGGCGGGGGTGATGATCCAGCCGCTGCATCAGGAATTCGGCTGGGACATCGCCGATATTTCCTCCGCAATGGCGGTGCGTCTGGTGCTTTTTGGCCTCCTCGGGCCTTTCGCCGCCGCCTTTATGAACCATTTCGGCATCCGGCAGGTGGTGTCGACGGCGCTTGCCCTCATCATGGGCGGCATCGTGGCTTCCTTTTTCATGACTGAGGTGTGGCAATTACTGCTTCTATGGGGCGTGGTGATCGGTGTTGGCACCGGCATGACGGCGCTGGTGTTGGGTGCGACGGTGGCGGCACGCTGGTTTTCCAAACGCCGGGGCCTCGTGATCGGCCTGATGACGGCCAGCAACGCCACCGGTCAGCTGGTGTTTCTGCCGCTATTGGCGGCATTGACCGAAGCCTATGGCTGGCGAACAGCCCTGACGCTCTCCGTTGCGGTGATTGCGACCGCCATGATCCTCGTGCTTCTTCTGATGCGCGACCACCCTGCCGATGTCGGCCTGCCGGCCTATGGCGAGACGGCGGTGATAAAGCCGCCGAAGCAGGACCACAATCTTCTCGCCACGTTGGTTTCACCGCTGGTGACGCTCAAAAGCGTGTCTGGAAACCCGGTCTTCTGGGTCCTGTTCGGCACATTTTTCGTCTGCGGCCTTTCGACCAACGGTCTTATCCAGACTCACTGGATTTCGATCTGCGGTGATTTCGGCATGGCCGCGGTCACGGCGGCCGGCACGCTGGCAGTGATCGGTATCTTCGATTTCTTCGGCACGATCTTCGCCGGCTGGCTTTCGGACCGTTTCGACAACCGCTTCCTGCTGTTCTGGTTCTACGGTCTGCGCGGCCTCTCCCTGCTTTATCTCTCCTTCTCCGGGTTCAGTTTCGTCGAGCTTTCGGTCTTCGCCGTGTTCTACGGGCTGGACTGGGTGGCGACCGTGCCGCCGACGGTGAAGCTGGCTGCCGAGAATTTCGGCCGCGAAAAGGCGGGTCTCGTTTTCGGCTGGGTCTTCGCCGGCCATCAGCTCGGGGCGGCCACCGCCGCCTTCGGCGCCGGTTTCTTCAAGAGCGATTTTGATACCTATATGCCCGCGCTGCAGATCGCCGGCCTGATGTGCATGCTCGCCGCTGTCTCGGTATTGCTTCTGAGGAAGCCGGGTTCCGCCACCCTGACGCCGCAGGCGGCCTGAGGACAGAGGGAGGGCGCCAGACCGGCGCCCTTTTTGCTTTTCGGCTGTGTGAAAGCGGCCTCGCGGGACAGCGTCTGTGGCGCAATTGTCACTATGCCGCCTGCTTCGCCGGTCTGAAAGGCGATCGTCATTCCCATTTGATCCATCTCAATCGGCCCACCCCGTCCATCGCCATAGTGGCTGCGATCCGGTTTGGCAGGCGAAGAGTCGCCGGTCCGCCGTCATCAGCCGGTTCCGGGCCTCCCGGCCGCGCTGCGCTATAGGAGAGATGGAATGACGAAGATGAACAAGAAGACCGCCCTGCTGGCTGGCGTTGCGGCAATGATGATGGCGAGCGGTACGCTGGCCGCCGATCTGGCCCCGGCAGCACCGGCGCCCACCGCCGAAGAGGCGATTGCCGCGGCAAGCCCGTGGATGCTGCGCGTGCGCGGCCTCGGCGTCATCACCCATGACAGCGGCAGCGTCGACGGCGTGCCGGGTGCTGGCCTGTCCTATTCGGATACCGTGATCCCCGAACTCGACATCAGCTATTTCTTCACCGAAAACTTCGCCGCCGAACTCATCCTCGGTACCACCTATGCCAGGATCAATGGCGAGGGCGTGCTGGCCGGCACACCGGTGGGCAAGACCTGGCTGCTGCCGCCGACGCTGACGCTGCAATATCACTTCACCGATTTCGGCGCCTTCAAGCCCTATATCGGCGCGGGCGTGAACTATTCGCTGTTCTACAACCAGTCGGAAAAGCCCGGTTTCAGCAATCTGGACGTCAAGAACAAGCTCGGTGCGGCTGTGCAGGTCGGTTTCGACTATATGCTGGATGAGCATTGGGGCGTGAACTTCGACGTGAAGAAGATCTTCCTGAAGACGGACTGGACCGCCGAACTGGGCGGCACGCCGATCAGCGGCAAGGCCAAGCTCGATCCGTGGCTGATCGGCGCCGGTATCACCTACCGCTTCTGATCAGGGCCTGGTGACGCGCCGCCTTTGACTGGCGGCGCTTTCTGGACTATAGGACGGTCACGGGCAGAAGAGCCCCGGCCGTCCGCAGGCGTTATCGCCCCTGGTGAAGCTCTTTCCTGAATAACGGTCATCCCCATGTTTTGCATGTCGTCGATGGCAACGCGGACCCCCTTCGGAAAATTCGGCATGCGCATGTTGGAGAACCGTTATGAACGTGTCCAAACCGCTTCCCGCGCTTGAGGGACTGAAAGAACAGGCAAAACGGCTGCGCGCCGCTCTTGAGGAGCAGGGGCAGGCAATCACCCACTCGAAAGCGCTGGAACTCATCGCCGCGCAATATGGCTTCCGTGATTGGAACACCCTCCACGCGGCTGCCGGCAACCGACCCGCCTTCAATCCCTATCTCTTGGGCTCAAGGGTGGAAGGTTTTTATCTCGGCCAGCCCTTCGTGGCCTCCGTGCTCGGCGTTCAGGCACTCGGCGGCGATCCAGAACGCTACCGGCTGACGCTTCATCTCGATGATCCCGTCGATGTCGTGACTTTCGAAAGCTTCTCCGCCTTCCGCCAGCGTGTTCACTGCAATGTCGACACGTCCGGACGCACGGTGGAGAAAACCTCCAATGGCCGGCCGCAGGTGGAACTGATCTGGTAGAAACCTGCGATCGCGCCTCACTGTGGGCTTTAAGATCCCGTTGCAACCACCGCACTGCATTCCGGCCTCGCTCCGGGATGCAGTTTTCTATTTGGGAATACAAAATGGTGTATCAGGTTGCAATTTGCGCCCCGGCGACATTATAGTTCGTTGAGAAGTACTAATATTACATTTTTATAAATAATTTTGGATGAGGCATTGATGAGCGCGGATCGCAATCCCGGGCGTTGGATTTACGTCGATTCCATTCGAGGTATGGCGGCTTTGGCGGTGATCTATTTTCACATCGCGGAAGTAGCGTATAAAGGCAGATTTATCTCGAATTCGGCAGAGTATTATCTGTTTTACGTCTTCACCGAATATGTCGACCTCGGAAAGATCGCCGTCGTCATGTTCTTTGCGGTTTCCGGCTTTGTCATTCCATTCTCCTTACTGAAAGCGGGCAATGCGCCCTTGCGTGGTTTCGCAATTTCACGGTTTTTCAGGCTCTATCCTGCTTATTGGGTGTCGATGATGCTGGCTCTGGCGATTATTCCGCTGGTGCGGGGGGATGTGTTCACGCTGAAGCAGATCATCGCCAATGTGACGATGCTGCAGCAATTTCTGGGGCAGCAGAATATTCTCGGCGTTTACTGGACGCTGCAGATAGAGATCGTCTTCTATGTCATCAGTGGCGTGCTGTTTTATGTCAGGCTTCTGCATAAACCGGAGGGAGCGGCGGGGGCCGTGGTGTTTTTCCTGTTGTGCGCAGTTGGGATGGCTGCAACCCGCTACGCCGTGGGCATCAAATTGCCCGTCGCGATACCGCTTGGGCTGACTGTCATGTTCTGGGGGCTGTTGTGGCGTCACGGGGCCAGCGACCAGGCCGGGGCGAAGCTGCGAAAGCTTATCCTCGCCACATCCCTTCTCGTGGTCGTCACCGTGCCAGTCATAAGTCTTCTAAGTTATAATGTGGATATGGGTTTCGGTGAGACCTGGTATCGCTATACGATTGCCTATTATGCGGGAATGGCGCTTTTTGCGCTGTTCACGACCAGCTTCCGTATCACGCATCCGGGTTTTGTCTGGTTGGGCGCGATAAGCTATTCTGTCTATCTGCTTGGCCCGGTGGCCCAACCGATCGTGGAATATATTCTGCCCTACCGGCAACTCGCTCCTTATCCCATCCATGTCACCATCGTGTTGACCTGCGTCCTGACGGTGATCATGGCCTATCTGAGCTACCGTTTCATCGAACTGCCGTTCCAAACATTCGGTAAAAAGCTCGCCTTCCGCCAGTCTTCCTTTCCGGCCGTGTCATCTCCGTGAAATTGGCCCGGCGCGACCGCAACAGGCGGCCGTGCCGGGATGTCATGGGTCCCTTACTAGCGCCTAAATCCGTTTGCCCGCCGCATCGAACAGGTGGAAATCCTTTGCCTGCGCGGCGATCTTCAGCGTCGCGCCGATGCGCAGCTGCGAGCGGCCGTGAACGCGGAAGACGATGGTGGTGCCATCGGCGAAGGAGCCGTGCACATAACTTTCCGCGCCCACCAGTTCCACGGCATCCACCTGCACGGTGCCGGTGAATGCGGCGTCGGCCGGGGCTTCATCGGCAAGTGTGATGTCTTCCGGGCGGATGCCGAGCGTGGCGACGCCCTGCGGCAAGGCTGTGGTTCCCTGCACCGACCAGCCGGCCGAGCCATTAGCCGGTGCCGCACCGTGGTTCAGCAGGTTCATCGAAGGCGAACCGATGAAGGTGGCAACGAAGGTGGTGGCAGGTTTTTCGTAAAGCTCGATCGGCGTGCCCATCTGCTCGATACGGCCGGCATTCAGCACCACCAGCCGGTCGGCCAAGGTCATGGCCTCCATCTGGTCATGGGTTACATAAACGCTTGTCGTGGCGAGCGAGCGTTGCAGGCGGCGGATTTCCACGCGCATCTGCACGCGCAGCTTGGCGTCGAGGTTGGAGAGCGGTTCATCGAAGAGGAAGGCCGCCGGCTTGCGCACGATGGCGCGGCCCATGGCCACACGCTGGCGCTGGCCGCCGGAAAGCTGGCGCGGCTTGCGCTCCAGGAACTGTTCGATCTCCAGCGCCTTGGCGGCCTCGGTGATGCGCCGCTCGATCTCCTCCTTCGGCGTGTTGCGGTTCTTCAGGCCATAGGCAAGGTTCTGCCGCACAGTCATATGCGGATAAAGCGCATAGTTCTGGAACACCATGGCGATGTCACGGTCGGAGGGTTCGAGATCGTTGACGACACGATCGCCAATGACGATCTGGCCGCCCGAAATGCCTTCCAGCCCGGCGATCATGCGCAACAGGGTGGATTTTCCGCAGCCGGAGGGACCAACGAGCACGATCATTTCGCCGTCGGCGATGTCCATCGATACGCCCTTGATGGCTTCGACATTGCCGCCATAAACCTTGCGGACGTCTTTCAGCGCAATTTTTGCCATTACTTCTCGGTCTCCACCAAACCTTTGACGAACCAGCGCTGCATCAGCACCACAACCAAAACAGGGGGGATGATGGCGAGGATCGCCGTCACCATCACATAATTCCACGGCGTCGAAGCATCGGTGAAATCCACCATGCGCTTCAGGCCGATGATGATAGTGTTCATCTTGGCATCGTTGGTGACGAGCAGCGGCCAGAGATACTGGGTCCAGCCATAGATGAACAGGATCACGAACAGAGCGGCGATATTTGTTCTCGACAGCGGCAGCAGGATATCCCGCATGAAGCGGAACGGCCCGGCATTGTCGATGCGCGCCGCCTCGACCAACTCACCGGGAATGGTCAGGAAGAACTGCCGAAACAGGAAGGTCGCGGTCGCAGATGCCATCAGCGGCAGCGTGAGCCCCGCATAGGTGTCGATCAGTCCGAGATCGACGATGACCTTGTAGGTCGGCAGGATACGCACTTCCACCGGCAGCATGAGCGTGATGAAGATCATCCAGAAGAAGCCCATGCGGAAGGGAAAGCGGAAAAAGACGATGGCGAAGGCCGACAGGAACGAAATGACGATTTTGCCGATGGCGATGGCGAGCGCGACAACGAAGCTGTTGAACAGCAGCCGTTCGAGGCTGACGCCCACGACCCTTTCGACACCGCCGGCCATGGCCTCGCTATAGTTTTCGCCGAGATGGCCGCCGGGCAAAAGCGACATGGGCGGGCGGATGATGTCGTTCGACGTCATGGAAGACGCGATGAAGGTATAATAGATCGGGAAGGCCACGATGATGATGCCAAGCACCAGCATCAGATGGGCAACCACGCGTGCGACGGGGCGGTTTTCAATCATGGGAAATCCTCAGCCGTAATGCACGCGCTTCTCGACGAAGCGGAACTGGAAGGCGGTGAGCGCGATGACGATCACCATCAGGATCACGGATTGCGCGGCGGAAGAGCCGAGATTGAGGTTCACGAAGCCATCATTATAGACCTTGTAGACCAGCGTTTCGGTGGCCTTGGCGGGGCCGCCGCCGGTGACGGCATGGATGATGCCGAAGGTGTCGAAGAAGGCATAGACCGTGTTGACGACCAGGAGGAAGAAGGTGGTCGGTGCAAGCAGCGGGAAAACGATGGTCCAGAAGCGCCGCGAACCGCGTGCGCCGTCAATGGAGGCCGCTTCCAGCAGTGATTTCGGAATTGCCTGCAAGCCTGCGACAAAAAACAGGAAATTGTAACTGATCTGCTTCCATGCGGCGGCTGCGACGACGAGCAGCATGGCCTGATTGCCGTTAAGCAGCGGATCCCACATGATGCCGTTGCGGCGCAGGATGTAGGAGAAGGTGCCCATGGCCGGGTTGAACATGAACAGCCACAACATGCCGGCCACGGCGGGCGCGACGGCATAGGGCATGATCATCATGGTGCGGTAAAAACCCTTGCCGCGCACCACACGGTCGGCCGCGGTCGCCAGAAGCAGCGCCAGCCCCATGGAGACGAGCGCGGTGAGAATGCTGAAGATGACCGTGACCTGCAGCGAGTTGAGATAACTCTCATCCGACAGAACGGCGGAAAAATTGGCCAGCCCGACAAAATTGCTGTTCAGCCCGAAGGCATCCTCGCGCATGGTCGACTGGTAAAGCGCCTGGCTTGCTGGCCAGAAAAAGAAGATCACCGTGAGGATGATCTGCGGCGCGACCAGCAGATAGGGCAGGATCTTGTTGGGGAATACGACGCTTTGCACGGCGATCTCCTGATGACATGGGAATGCCGCCCGCACCTGAAAGGGATGCGGGCGGGGCAGGGGATCGCTTAGTTGCCGGCAGCCTGCTTGATGGCCGCATCACCGCGCTGGACGATCTTGTCCAGAGCCGTCTTGGCATCCTGCTTGCCGGCCAGCATTGCCTCGAATTCCTCGTTCATGATGTCGCGCACCTGCGGCAGGTTCACGAGACGAACGCCCTTGGAGTTTTCTGTCGGCGGCTTGCCCATCATCTGCAAAAGCGGCGTTTCGCGGGCAGGGTTCTTGTCGTAGAAACCGGATTTCTTGGTTTCCTCATAGGCCGCGATCGTCACCGGCATATAGCCGGAGACCTGATGCAGACGAGACTGGATCTTGGTCTGCGAGAGGAAATGGAAGAATTCCGCCACGCCCTTATATTCGGCGTCGCTCTTGCCGCCGAATACCCAGAGGCTGGCGCCGCCGGGAATGGTGTTCTGCGGGCCGTGGCCTTCATAATAGGGAAGCTGGCCGATGCCGTAATTCATACCGGTCTTGACGATATCGCCAAGGCCGCCGGAGGATTCGGTCAAGATGCCGCATTCACCGGACATGAAGAGCTGCTTGGCTTCCGAGGTACGGCCGCCATAACGGAAGGTGCCGTCCTTGGCGAGATCGGCAATCGCCTGGAAATGTTCGACGAAGAGCGGCGCATTGACCGCAAGCTTCACATCCGTGCCACCAAGCCCGTTTTCATTGCTGCCGTAGGAGACGTTGTTCCAGGCGGCGAAGTTTTCGGTCTGGATCCAGGTGAGCCAGGTGGAGGTGAAACCGCATTGTGCGGCACCGCTGGTCTTGATCTTCTTCGCAGCTTCGAAAACTTCCGGCCAGGTCTTCGGCGGGTTTGCGGCGTCAAGCCCGGCCTTCTGGAAGACATCCTTGTTGTAATAAAGGATCGGCGAGGACGAATTATAGGGGAAAGACAGCATGGTGCCGTCGGGCTTGGAATAATAAGCGACGATACCGGCCAGATATTCATCCTTGTTGAAGGTGTAGCCACCTTCCTTCAGCACGTCCGCCACCGGCTTGATGGCGCCGGCCGCACCCATCATCACACCCGAGCCGGCATCGAAGACCTGAATGATGGCCGGTGCCTGCTTGGCGCGGAAAGCGGCAATGCCGGCATTCAGCGTTTCGGGATAGGTGCCCTTGAAGACGGGCATGACCTTGTAGTCTTTCTGGCTGTCGTTGAATTCCTTCGCGAGTGAATCCACGACTTCGTTGTTGGCACCGGTCATGGCGTGCCACCACTGGATTTCCGTTACGGCGTATGCGTTCGATGTGACAAAAAACGAAAGCGCGGATGCCGCGGCAAGGCGGTAGCTGAGTTTTTTCAAGGTGATTCCTCCCGTTTTAAAAACAGTAAAAGATACATGCCCTTATTGCAGCCTATCCTCCTCGATCCGGCTGCGGGCGATCTTTTCTGTATTAGCATTGCTGATTAAAAGCGAACTCTAACGAAAATGCAAGAGAACGTGGAACGATTAAAACGAAAGTGAAGGGAATGATTTTATTATTCCATTTTGAGGGCATCCCGGTTTTTTCGTGTGTTCGTTGGTGCGAGGTTGGGGCTGCGGACAAGCGCCGATATGTGCGGAATGTCTAAATGCTATTGATATGTTATTACATAACATACTATGATGCTGCGAATTTTATGAATCGCAAGGTGCAGACGTGTTCGGAATGAAGCGAAAAAAGGCAGTTGACCGCAACGCTGATCCTGATGTCGCGCCACTCGCCCACACCGTGCCGGTCACCTTGCTCACCGGCTTTCTTGGCGCCGGCAAGACCACGCTGCTGAACGAGCTTCTGGCCGAACCGGCCATGGGGGACGCGGCCGTCATCGTCAATGAATTTGGCTCGGTGCCCATCGATCATGGTCTGGTCCGAACCGGTTCGGAGCGCTATTTCCAGACCACGACGGGCTGCATCTGCTGCACGGCCACGAGCGATATCCGCACTTCGCTGTACGAGTTGCATCAGGCCTTTCTCGAAGGAGTGATGCCGGAAATATCGCGTGTCGTGATCGAGACCACGGGACTTGCCGATCCCGCCCCGATCATCAACAGCCTGATTGCCGGCGGTACGCCGGCGCTTGGCCTGCGCGATCATATCGTTGCACGGCACTTTTATCTTTCGGGCGTTGTCACGGCGTTCGACGTCACTTCTGGCCGGGCGATGCTCGACAGTTTCATCGAGGGATGGAAACAGCTGGCCTTTGCCGATCACATTGTCCTCACCAAAACCGATCTCGTCGATGCGACGGCAATCGACCATGAGAGCCTCGCCGATCTCAATCCCGCCGCCTGCCTGCATGACGGCAATGCGGCCGATTTTGATCTTATGTCGTTATTTGCAGCGAAGAATTATTCGCTGCGTGGCAAGGCGGAGGATGTGCCGGGCTGGCTCGCGGCTGACAGACTGAACCTCCATGCCGCCCATGACCATGATATCAACCGCCATGGCGCGGGGGTGGAGGCCTTTGATCTCACCTTCGATGGCGTGCTCGATCCGCAGGCGATCGTCACCTTTCTCGAACTCGTCACCAGCAACGTGCATTCCGGCCTGCTGCGGCTCAAGGGAATTTTCGGCGCGACTGACGACCCGGAGCGGCCGGTTGTCGCCCATGCCGTACAGCACCGGCTTTATCCGTTGACCCGGCTGGAAAGCTGGCCGGATGGCAATCGTTCGACCCGCATCGTCCTGATCGGCATGGATATGCCGCAGCAGCCGATCCGCGATCTGTTCGACACATTGGCCGCGCAGGCTGGGCGAAAGGGCAGGGCATGAACAACCCGCTTGCGCGCAGCGGCTCCGCGATCATCTCGCAGGCCCGTCTCCTGAAGCAATGGTCCCGCGATCTGCTGCATCTTCAGTCCGAAGACATCGTCACCGTCAGCGAGCTTTCCTGTGTGCTGCCGGATTGCCCGCCGCGGGAAACGGTGATTGTCGTCCTGTTTACCTCGGGCGAAACCCGGCAAATATCCATCCACAAGGCGCTGCTGGAGGTGGATCATGACGATATCGTGCGTGCCATAGCCCCAAATTCGGCTTGAGAAACCGCCTCCAAGCGGCAGAGGCGCTTGACCGCCGCTGCCGTCATCCGCCACTTCAAGGACAGCGGCGGGATTCGCGGATGATGAAGGGCGGGCAATGGCCGATCTGGCGGTATATGCGGGTTTGTTTCTGACGGCGTTCATCGCGGCGACCATCCTGCCCATGCAGTCGGAGGCGGCGCTTGCCGGTCTCATCCTGCTGAAATCCCAACCTGTCTGGCTGCTGGTCGCCGTGGCAAGCGCCGGCAATGTCGCCGGCTCCTTCGCCAACTGGCTGCTTGGCCGCGGCATCGAGCGTTTCCGGCATGAACGCTGGTTTCCGGCCGGGGAAGCTGCGCTGCAGCGGGCGCAGAACTGGTACAGGCGTTACGGCAAATGGTCCCTGCTGCTCAGCTGGGCGCCGTTGATTGGCGACCCGCTGACCGTGGCAGCCGGGATCATGAAGGAGCCGCTGCCGGTGTTTCTGCTGCTGGTCACCATTGCCAAGGTCGGGAGATATGTCGTTCTGGCGCTGGTGACGTTGAATTTTCTATAATTTTTCAATTGCGTATTTTCGCGAGAGGGTGCCCCCCATTCTTCTCCCCCGCCGGGGAGATGATGGCTCGAAGGGTCGAATGAGGGGGAACGCTGCCGAATATCTCTACCCTTGCCCCCTCATCCCGCTGCCGCGACCTTCTCCCCGGCGGGGAGAAGGTAAAAACCGCTGCCGCTCGCCCAAAATACGGGCGGTGAGGACAATCAGGCCGCCTGCCGGTCCCAGCTTGCAAAAGGATCGGGCAGGTGCCGCCATGCATCCGGCGTGAAGGCCTCGGTATCGATCAGGCAGGCGTCTAGCTGCGCCCGGATACGGGCCTCGCTCATCGGATCGGAGCCGATGAAGACGATTTCCTGCCGGCGGTCGCCGAAGATCGGGTCGAGGTAGGGCTTCATCATGTCGAGGAACTGCTTTTCGCGCGGCCACTGCTCCTTCGGCACGGCGGACCACCAGAGCCCCATCTTGCCGGTGCGCACCAAGGCACCCGCCTGGCTGATCTCGCCGACATAACGCGGCCGGGTTGCCAGCCAGAAGAAACCCTTGGCGCGCACCACGCCCGGCCAGGCACGGTCTATGAAACGCTGGAACAGCACGGGGTCGAAGGGTTTTCTGGCGCGGTAGACGAAGGAGCGAATGCCATATTCTTCGGTTTCGGGAATATGGTCCTTGAAACCGTGCAGTTCCTTGAACCAGAGCGGATGTTCTTCGGCTTTCGCGAAATCGAAGCGGCCGGTGCCGAGAACCTCCTTCAGCGCCACCTTGCCGAAATCGGCCTCGATGAGCTTCGCATCCGGGTTCAGCCCGACGATGATCTTGCGGGCCGCATCCCGCTCATCCGGCGTGGCCGTGCCGATCTTGTTGAGGACGACGACATCGGCAAATTCGATCTGCTCCACCAGCAGGTCGACGATGGTGCGGTTGTCGCCGTCTCCGGCTGTTTCGCCCCGGTCGGCCAGGAAATCGGAAGAGCCGTAATCCCTGAGAAGATTGGCGGCATCCACCACCGTCACCATGGTGTCGAGCCTGGCGACATCGGATAGGCTGCGGCCGTTTTCATCGCGAAAATCAAAGGTCGCAGCCACCGGCAGGGGCTCGGCAATGCCGGTGGATTCGATCAGCAGATAATCGAAACGGCCCTGTTCGGCCAGCGCCCGCACTTCCGTCAGGAGATCGTCGCGCAGCGTGCAACAGATGCAGCCATTGGTCATTTCCACCAACTGTTCCTCGGTGCGGGAAAGATTGGCACCGCCATCTCGCACCAGTGCCGCATCGATATTGATCTCGCTCATGTCGTTGACGATCAGCGCCACGCGCAGCCCGTCGCGATTGGCGAGAATATGGTTGAGAAGCGTCGTCTTGCCGGCGCCGAGAAAGCCGGAAAGCACGGTGACGGGGAGTTTTTTCGACATTGGAACCTCGTTCTGTGGCAGCGGTCGGGCGGCCGTCACGACGGCCGCTGCAGGCGGATTGGAGACGATGGAGGATGCTGCATCGTGTTTTTCTTGTAACGTAATAACATTACATGATCACATCATGTCAACTGGCGACGGCAAAAACTCTTCTCTGGACGAGGGCAGGTGTGACGGCTCGTATGCGGCGAGTCCGATCATTTCCAATGATTAATGTTATTTCATTACATATTTGTTTGACGAATGTAATAACATTACATATCAAGAGCCATCGAATGACACCTGCCCGGAGGGATCGATGGACGATCCGTGCCTTATCTTCAGAAATCTCACGCTTGGATATGCCGGCCGCGCGGCGGTGCATCATCTCAATGGCGATGTCGCGCGCGGCTCGCTCACGGCGGTCGTCGGCGCCAATGGCTCGGGAAAATCGACGCTGATGAAGGGCATTGCCGGCATTTTGAGGCCGCTCGGCGGCGAATGCCGGGTCAGCCCCGAAGTCTCCATTGCCTATCTGCCGCAACAATCGGAGCTCGACCGGTCCTTCCCGGCGCAGGTGCGCGATCTGGTTGCGCTTGGCCTGTGGCCGAAGCGCGGCCTGCTCGGCCGTCACCGTTCCGATGATCGGGCAGCGATGGCCCGCGCGCTGGAGGCGGTCGGCCTCTCCGGCTTTGAAAAGCGCAATATCGATTCACTTTCCGGCGGCCAGATGCAACGCGCGCTTTTCGCCCGTGCCATGCTTCAGGATGCCCGGCTGATCCTGCTGGATGAACCCTTTAATGCGGTCGATGAGCGCACCGTGACCGATCTTATGGTGCTCATCAAGGCATGGGTGGCGGAGGGGCGCACGGTGCTGGCCGTGCTGCATGACCACCAGCTGGTGCGGCAGCATTTCCCCCAGACGTTGTTTCTGGCGCGCAGACTTGTCGGGTTTGGTTCGACGGCAGATGTGCTCAAGGCCGAAAACCTGCGGCAGGCGCGAAACTTCCACGAGGCCTGGGAGGAAAATGCGCCGTGGTGCGAGCCCGCCGACACGCCTTCGCTTCATGCAATCGGGGCAGGCCCGCAGATTGCCCCGTCCATTCCCACCCGAATTTGAATGCCCATGGCTGATATCTTTATCGAACCGTTTATCCAGTACGTCTTCATGCAACGGGCGCTTGCCGGTGCGCTGATCCTTGCCGCAAGTTGTGGCCCGGTCGGCGTGTTTTTGATGCTGCGCCGCATGAGCCTGACGGGCGATGCCATGGCGCATGCCATTCTGCCGGGGGCGGCCGTCGGATTTCTGTTTTACGGGCTGGAAATCCTGCCGATGACCATTGGCGGGCTGGTTGTCGGCCTGCTGGTTGCGCTGGGTGCCGGTGCGGTGTCGCGTTTCACCATTCAGAAGGAAGACGCGTCGCTTGCCGCCTTTTATCTCATCTCGCTGGCGCTCGGCGTGCTGCTCGTTTCATGGCGCGGTTCCAGCGTGGATCTCATGCATGTCCTGTTCGGCACCGTGCTGGCGCTGAACAATGAGGCGCTCGGTCTGATCGGCGGCATCTGCATCGTGACGCTGTTGGTGATGGTGGTGTTCTGGAGGGCGCTTTTGGCGGAATGCCTCGATCCCCTGTTCCTGCGCTCGGTCAGTAACTGGGGCAGCCCCGTGCATTTCCTCTTCCTCGCCATCGTCGTGCTCAATCTCGTTGGCGGGTTTCAGGCGCTCGGAACCCTGCTTTCGGTCGGGCTGATGATGTTGCCCGCCGCCGCCAGCCGCTTCTGGTCCAACCGCGTGGCACCCATGTGCTTCATCTCGATCGGCATCGGCATGGTCTCGTGTTTTGTCGGCCTGCTCCTGTCCTACCACGCGTCGCTGCCCTCCGGTCCGGCGATCATCCTTGCGGCGGGCGTCATCTATGTCCTGTCCATCCTCTTCGGCACGCGTGGCGTGCTCGTCGATCTTCTCGGTTCCGGTCGCCACAGAACGGCCTGAAAACAGCCTCTGAAAAAAGGAGAACTTCCAATGTTCAAAACCTTCCGTCTTGCCACCTGCGTCAGCCTTCTTTCCCTTTCCCCGGTCGTGATGGCGCAGGCTTCGGCTGCCGAACTTAAAGTCGTGGCCAGCTTCTCGATCATCGCCGACTTCGCGAAGAATGTCGGCGGCAACCGTGTCGACATCACCACGCTCGTCGGCCCGGATGGTGATGCCCATGTCTACGAGCCGCGCCCGGCCGATGCCGTCGCCGTCAGCAAGGCGGATGTGGTGCTGGTCAACGGCCTGGAGTTTGAAGGTTTCCTGAAGCGGCTGATCGAAACGAGCGGCACCAAGGCCCCCGTCGTTGAGCTGACGAAGGGTGTGGAACCGCTCAAGCTTTCCGACGAGCCGGCAGGTCACGCCCATCCGGAAGCCGAAGAAGAGGAAGGCCACGACCATAAAGCGGAAGAAGCCGGCCACAAGCATGAGACCGCCGAGGCCCATGACCACGACCATGACCACGAGGGTCACCACCATCACGGTGAATACGATCCACATGCCTGGCAGTCGATCAAGAACGCCGAAATCTACGTGAAGAACATTGCCGGTGCCTTTTGCGAGGTCGACAAGGCCGGTTGCGCCACATACACCGCCAATTCGGATGCCTATGTCGCCAAGCTTGCCGCTCTGAACGAGAAGGTGAAGACCGAAATCGCCGCCATCCCGCCGGAAAAACGTGTCATCATCACCTCGCATGACGCCTTCGGTTATTTCGAGCATGCCTATGGCCTGAATTTCCTCGCGCCCGAGGGTATCTCGACCGAATCCGAAGCCTCGGCCGCAGATGTCGCCAAGCTGGTGGATCAGGTAAAACACGACAAGGCCTCGGCCATTTTCGTCGAAAACATCACCGACAAGCGGCTGATCGACCAGATCGCCAAGGAAACCGGCCTGAAGGTTGGCGGCACGCTCTATTCCGATGCGCTTTCCAAAGCCGAAGGTCCGGCTGCGACCTATATCGATATGGTCAACCACAACATGCAGACGATTACGGCCGCCGTTCTCGGCCAGTAAAAGGCGAAGTTTCAGCCTGAACCAGGGGAGGGTGGCTTGCGCCGCCCTCTTTGCTTTTGTGAAACGAGCGATCCCTTCACAATCGCCTGTTTCCTTTAACGATTTCCATTTCGATGCTACACACCCTTCATGTCCGATGCGCTTCACATCTTCACCGACGGCTCATTCGATGATGCCTCCCGATCCGGAGGATGGGCGTTCGTCGTTCATGAGGCAGGGCACCAAGTCCATTCCGCCTCGGGCAAGACGGTTGGCACATCGAATAATAGTTTCGAGGTGCTCGCCGTCCTGAACGCAATGTCCTGGATCGCCGCCGAGGCGCCAACGCGCGCAGTCACGCTCTGGACGGATGCAGTTCATGTGATTGAGGGCTGCCGCCGTTATAGGGCGATCTGGCGCAACAACGGCTGGAAGCGGATCACGCCCAACCAGCGCGCCCGCCGAAGACCGATCCCCGACAGGGAAATCTGGCAGCAGCTCGACAAGCTGCTCGAGCGGCATCCCCATGTGGTCGTGGAATGGTGCAAAGGGCATTCCGGCACAGCCGGCAATGAACGTGCCGATGCATTGGCGCGTGATGTCGCCCGTAGGGCGGCGACTTAACCGCCGGTCGCCAGTCACCGTCATTCACGCCTAAAATTATTCATTTCAGCCGTCCGCGGTCTCGACCTTTTCCGTATCGGGCGATTGCGCCGATACTTGTCCCGGACCGTGAACCCACATGACCACGCGCGGGATTGCCTGAATTGTTTTAGGGGTTTGGAGGTCGTTTCAGACCCCGCGCCTGGGGCGTGGCGCGTCACCCCTTTTGTTGACGGTTGACAATCGATTTGCCGTTTGAAATGGTAAGATGTCAGACCAATTTAGGGGATGCGTCTTGGACAGGCCCAACCGCGAACTCATGCAGCCCATTCCGCCGAGCGACCGTGTGCGCCAGGTCGAGGCCGCATTGTCCGATTATGTCGAGCGGGCCGGACTGAAGGCGGGAGATCGGTTGCCGGCGGAGCGCGAACTGATGGCGGCGCTGGCTGTAGGCCGGTCAACCATTCGCGAAGTCATCCGCAAGTTTCAGGCACTCGGCGTCATCGACAGCCGCAAGGGCAGCGGCAATTATCTGCTGAAGCCGATTTCCGCCGCCACCGTGCATATGCCTATTTCCATCGATGCCGAAAGCCTGCGTGACGCGCTGCTGATGACGCTGGAAGTGCGGCGCGGCATCGAGGTCGAGGCCTCCATGGCCGCCGCCCGCCGCCGCACGGCGGAGGATATCGCCACCATGGAAGCGCGGCTCGATGAGATGGAGCGCGTGCATCTGGCCGAAGGCACCTCCGGCAAGGCCGACCTTGCCTTCCATCTTTCGATTTATGACGCCACGCATAATTCGCTGTTCAAGCAGCTGCTGGAGCAGATGCGCGAAGGTTTCGAACGTTTCTGGCTGAAGCCCTTCGACCGGCCGGATTTCGCAAGTCGCTCCTTTCCCTTTCACCGCACCCTGTTCAACGCGATCGCCGCCGGTGATGCGGAAACGGCGCGGGAAGAAACACTGAAAATCCTCGCCGTTGTCGAGGAAGATATCAAGGACATGTCGAAATGAACCATGGCAACGATCTCTTCGATCCCGCCTCCCTGATCGTCGCCCATGACGAAGCTCACGCCTTCGAGGCCGTGGTGCCGCCCATCGTGCAGACCTCGCTTTTCACCTTTTCCAGCTATGATGAAATGGTCTCCACCTATCGCGGCGAGAAGATGCGACCGGTCTATACGCGCGGGCTGAACCCCACTGTTCGACTGTTCGAAGAAATGCTGGCCAAGCTTGAAGGTGCGGAAGATGCGCTGGGTTTTGCAAGCGGCATGTCGGCCATCTCATCCACCGTGCTTTCCTTCGTCTCGCCGGGTGATCGGATCGTCGCGGTGCGCCATGTCTATCCCGATGCGTTCCGCCTGTTCGGCACCTTCATGCAGCGCATGAATATCGAGGTTGTCTATGTCGACGGCCGCGACGAGGCGGCGGTTGAAAAGGCGATGCCGGGCGCGAAGCTCTTCTACATGGAAAGCCCGACAAGCTGGGTGATGGAAGCCCATGATGTCGGCGCGCTGGCCGCCATCGGCAAACGGCACGGTGCCGTCACCGTCATTGACAATTCCTGGGCGAGCCCGGTCTTCCAGCAGCCGATTTCGCTCGGCGTCGATCTCGTTCTGCATTCCGCCTCGAAATATCTGGGCGGCCATAGCGACGTGGTCTCCGGCGTGGTGGCCGGTTCCAAGGCGATGATCGATCGCATCCGGGCGGAAACCTATCCCTATCTCGGTGGCAAGATGTCGCCCTTCGATGCCTGGCTGCTTATCCGCGGGCTTCGCACCCTGCCGCTGCGCATGAGGGCGCATCAGGCCTCGGCGCTGGATATCGCAACCCGTCTTCATGCGCTGGATGTGGTGGAAACGGTCTGCCATCCGGGACTGGCGAACCGCCTGCCGCCGGGCCTCAACGGCACCTCCGGCCTGTTTTCCTTCATCTTTAAGGAAGGGGTGGATGTGCGCGCTTTTGCCGACCGCCTCAAGCTTTTCAAACTGGGTGTTTCCTGGGGCGGGCATGAAAGCCTGATCGTTCCCGGTGAAGTGGTGCTCGAACAGAAGGCGCAGCCGAACTCCGCCCACACCTTCGGCATCAGCGCGCGTTCGGTGCGCCTGCATGTCGGGCTGGAGGGCACGGAAGCGCTCTGGAACGATCTCGAACCCGCGATAAAGGCAGCCACCGCCGCCTGACGTGTTTTTAAACTGACCACAAAAAGGGGAGAACGACATGAAAAAACTGGTAACAGCAGCAATCTTCACCGCCCTGATGACCGGAACGGCGCTGGCGGACACGACCCTCAAGCTGGTGGAGGTCATCACCAGCCCGGAGCGGACGGAAACTTTGAAGGGCATCGTTTCGAAGTTCGAAGCGGCCAATCCCGGTACCAAGGTGGAGATCATCTCTCTGCCGTGGAGTGAAGCCTTCCAGAAATTCGCCACCATGGTCTCGGCCGGCGATGTGCCTGACGTGATGGAAATGCCCGACACCTGGCTGTCGCTTTACGCCAATAACGGCATGCTCGAAAGCCTTGAGCCTTATCTCGCCAAGTGGGAGCACACCGCGGGCCTGAGCGAGCGCACGCTTGAACTCGGCCGCGATGTCAAGGACACGGCCTATATGCTGCCCTATGGTTTTTACCTGCGTGCCATGTTCTACAACAAGAAACTGCTGGCCGAAGCCGGCGTGAAGGAACCGCCGAAGACACTCGATGAATTTGCCGATGCGTCCAAGAAGGTCGCAGCCCTTCCCGGCAAATATGGCTACTGCCTGCGCGGCGGCCCGGGCGGCCTCAACGGCTGGGTCATGTTCGGCGCTTCCATGGCGGGCTCGAACGAATTCTTCACCAAGGACGGCACCTCCACCTTCGACAGCCCCGGCTGGGTGAAGGGCCTGACCTATGTGATCGATCTCTACAAGAACGGTTATGCGCCGAAGGACAGCGTCAACTGGGGCTTCAACGAGATCGTTGCTGGCTTTTATTCCGGCACCTGCGCCTTCCTCGATCAGGACCCGGATGCGCTGATCGCCATTGCCCAGCGCATGAAGCCGGAAGATTTCGGCGTCATGACCATGCCCAAGGGCCCCGACGGCAAGACCTTCCCGACGATCGGTTTCGCCGGCTGGTCGATGATGTCGAAATCCGAAAACAAGGACCTTTCCTGGAAGCTGATCGAAACACTCGAGGGGCCGGAAGGCAATATCGAGTGGAACAAGAAGACCGGGGCGCTGCCGGTGCACAAGTCGGCGGAGAAGGACCCCTTCTATGCCAGCGAGCAGTTCAAGGGCTGGTTCGACGAACTGGCCGACAAGAACGCCGTGCCGACGACGATGCCGACCTATCTTGAGGAATTCGCCTTCTTCAAGGATTCGCTTGTGATCAAGACTTCGCAGGAAGCGCTGCTCGGCGATATCACGCCGGAAGACCTTGCCAAACAATGGGCTGATTACATGACCAAGGCGCAGCAGAAGTTCCTGGCCTCGAAGTAACGACATTGACCGGCCGTGCGGGCGCAAATGCCCGTGCGGCGGTCTTGCCGGCCTTCGCTGCGACAGGCCTTTTCCTCGCAATTTTTCGGATCGGTAAGCCGAGAGGCTGGAAAACCCGTCCGTTCCGTCGTCCGATCAGGGAGCGATACAATGTCCTATGCCCATGGCGCCGGGCCGGTGGCTGCGCGCAAACCGGCTGGCAAGCCCGCGATGCGGCGGTTTGCCGATTGGGCCGAACCCTGGCTCTACAGCGCGCCGGTGCTGGTGCTCATCGTCGCCGTCATGCTGGTGCCGCTGGTGCTTGGCCTCTCCTATGCGTTTCGCGATGTGCAGCTGCTCAATCCGTTTTCCGGCGGTTTTGTTGGTCTCAAACATCTGGAGGCGCTGTCGCAGGATGCGGCCTTTTACCGGGCGCTGAAAAACACGCTGTGGTGGACCGGCGCTTCGGTTTTCCTGCAATTCTTCTTCGGCCTCATTCTGGCGCTGCTGCTCGATAAACCCTTTGCGGGCAGGGGGCTGGCGCAGGCGCTGGTATTCCTGCCATGGGCCGTGCCGACCTTCCTTGCCGGTCTCAACTGGGCATGGCTGTTCAACCCGGTCATCGGGCCGCTGCCGCACTGGATGGTCTCGCTCGGGCTGTTATCCGCACCCAACAATATCCTCGCCGATCCGCAGCTTGCCATGTGGGGGCCGATCATCGCCAATGTCTGGTGGGGCATTCCCTTCTTCGCCATCACCCTGCTTGCGGCCCTTCAGGCCATCCCGCGCGATCTTTACGAGGCGGCGGAAATTGACGGGGCAAACCCGCTGCAGCGTTTCACCTCCATCACCCTGCCGTTTCTGGCGCCCACCATCGCCATCACCATCCTGCTGCGCACCGTCTGGATCGCCAATTTCGCCGATCTCATCATCGTCATGACCAATGGCGGACCGGCCGACCGCACCCAGATCGTCGCCAGCTACATCTTCACCCAGGCCTTCCGGCGTCTGGATTTCGGTTATGCCTCGGCCATTGCGCTGGTGCTTCTGGTGCTGCTGCTTGCCTATTCCATGCTGATCGTGCTGTTGCGCCAGCGCCTGATCGAGAAGGACTGACCGATGACATCAAGGATATTTTTGACCCTTGCCCATCGTCTGGCGATCCTTGCCTATATCGCCTTTGCACTGTTCCCACTGTTCTGGCTGCTCAAGGTTTCCGTCACGCCGAATGATCTGCTCTATAGCGAAGGTGTCAGGATGTGGCCATCGCGGGCGACATGGGATCATTATCGTTTCGTCATTGAAAACAGTGCCTTCCCGACGTTTTTTAAGAACAGCGTCATCGTCGCGGGCTCCACGGCAATTGCCGTAACGATACTCTCGTCGCTGTCGGGTTACGCGCTGTCACGCTTCCGTTTCAAGGGCAAATACTGGATCGTCGCCCTGATGCTGATCACCCAGATGTTCCCGCTGGTCATGCTGGTCGCACCGATCTTCAAGATGCTGTCGCCGCTCGGCCTCACCAACAGCCTGACGGGCCTCGTCATCGTCTACACCGCCTTCAACGTTCCCTTCGCCACCTTCCTGATGCAGTCCTTCTTCGATGGCATTCCGAAGGATCTGGAAGAGGCGGCGATGATCGACGGGGCGAGCCGGTTTACGGCCTTCCGCCAGATCATCCTGCCGCTGACGCTGCCGGGCATTGCCGCGACGCTCGGTTTTGTCTTCACAGCCGCGTGGAGCGAACTTCTGTTTGCGCTGATGCTGATTTCCGGCAATCAGAGCGCCACTTTCCCGGTTGGCCTTCTGACCTTCGTTTCCAAATTCTCCGTCGATTTCGGGCAGATGATGGCGGCGGGCGTTCTGGCGCTCATTCCGGCCTGCCTCTTCTTCCTGCTCATTCAACGTTATCTCGTGCAGGGCCTGACGGCCGGCGCGGTGAAAGGATAATCCCATGGCTTCCATCGAGCTGAAGAATGTCGGCAAGACCTATGGCGATCTCGCCGTGCTGCACGGCGTCGATCTCAAGATCGAGGATGGCGAATTCATCGTCCTCGTCGGCCCCTCAGGCTGCGGGAAATCGACGCTGCTGCGCATGATCGCCGGTCTGGAAGAAATCTCGTCGGGCGACCTGTCCATCGACGGCGAACGTGTCAACGATCGCAGGCCGAAAGACCGGGATATCGCCATGGTATTCCAGTCCTATGCGCTTTATCCGCATATGAGCGTCGCCGACAATATGAGTTACAGCCTGCGCCTGCGCCGCAGCCCGAAAGAAACAATTGCGGCGGCGGTCTCGGGTGCTTCCGCAAAACTCGGCCTTGATCCCTATCTCGCCCGCCGCCCGAAGGCGCTCTCCGGCGGCCAGCGCCAGCGCGTCGCCATGGGCCGCGCCATCGTGCGCCAGCCAAAGGCCTTCCTGTTCGACGAGCCGCTCTCAAACCTCGATGCCCGGCTGCGCGAACAGATGCGCGCCGAAATCAAGCGCATGCATGCCGATCTCGGCGCAACCTCGGTCTACGTGACCCATGACCAGATCGAGGCGATGACGCTTGCCTCGCGTATCGTCGCCATGAATGCCGGGCATGTGCAGCAGATCGGCGCGCCGCTCGATCTTTACGACCGCCCGGCCAATCTTTTCGTCGCCGGTTTCATCGGTTCGCCCGGCATGAATTTTCTCGAAGGACGGCTCGGTCAGGAGAGTGGCGGCAGTTTCGTCGTGCTGGGTGACGGCACGCGCCTTGCTCTCGGCCGCGATGTGAAGCTTGCCGATGGCGAGCCGGTCACGCTCGGCATCCGCCCGGAACATGTGGTCGTTGCGTCGGCTGAAGGCGGTGTGGAAGCGACTGTCGATCTCGTCGAACCGACCGGCCTCGGTGTCATCCTGCATCTCACCGTGCACGGATTGCCCTTCAAGCTGTTTTCATCAGACCGGGCATTGTTGCAGCCGGGCAAGTCCCTGCGGGTCGGCTTCCCGCAGGAAAGGCTGCATGTCTTTGACAGCAATGGGGTAAGGATCGGAGAGGCGTGACGCCCATCCAATCCGTGGGCAGTGAAAATACAATCTGCGACCGAATGATCTTTTGGCGGTTGATAACCGCGGTTGACCGGCTTTTCCATCGAAGGCTGGTCGTTATAAAGTGCCACATGTAATCTTCATGGGGGCAAGCACTTGGCCAAAACTATCAGGACGATGGAAGAGTTTTCTGAATTCGTCGGACTTTCCCGCCCCACGGTCTCGAAATACTTCAATGACCCGGCTTCGGTGCGCAAGAAAACACGGGATGCCATAGAGGAGGCGCTCAAGAAATCGGGATTCCGGCCGAATATTTTTGCGGTCAATCTCAATCGCCGCCGCAGTAATATTATCGGCATCATCATTCCCAACTATGCCGATCCATTCTATATGGCGTTGACAAACCGCATCGAATTGATAGCTAACGAGGCTGGTTTTCTTGCCTTTGTGCTGTCATCCGACGGTAAGCCGGAAATCGAAAACCGCGCCATCCGCACATTCAAGTCAATGAATGTGGCCGGGGCCATCATCGCACCGCTTGGTGTCACATCCCACTGTTCGACGCTCCAAGAGCTCGCCGCCACTATCCCCATCGTTTATGTCGATTCGCCGCTCGATGAGCGGTCGGCCTTTGTCGGCACCGACAATCGCCAGAGCGTTGACTTGATCGTTGACTATCTCTGTCGCTCGGGTGAGCCGCCCAGCTATTTTGATATGCCACAGGTCAACACCAACTCCGTGACGCGCCGTATGGCTTATGTGGGGGCGATGCAGCGTTTGGGCTTCGAGCCAAGGCTGCTTGATGTCGCAAAACCTGCACGTTGGGATTTCGAACGGTTTGCGTTCGACGAAGCCAGTCGGTTATTCGAGAAAGCGGATCTATTGCCGTCGCGCACCGTTTTATGCGCCAATGACCGTATTGCCTTTGGTGTGATCGCCGCCGCCTTCCAGAAGGGCATCAGGGTCGGCCATGGCGCTGGCTATGACCTCCGGGTTGCCGGCCATGACGATCATCCGCTGTCGCGTTACGCCTGCCCACCGATTACCACCGTCGCGCAGAATTATAACGAGATCGGCAGGCTGTCGATCGAGCTTCTGTTGCAGAAGCTGAACGAAGAGGCAGATGACACGACGCGGATGCGTGAACGCATTCTTCTCAGCGCCGATCTGATGCTGCGTAAATCGGCCTGATGGCTTGTTAGAAAAACTAAATAAAAAATCTTTTTTTCTAAATAGAACTAATATTTGAACGCTCCTACTCTGGTCTCAAGGTTGCTTTGGGAGGCGACCGCGAGAGCCGGCGCAAAGGCGTGCCGGGATCCGGGAGGAACGCAGAAACGTCATGTGGCCAGCGCCGCGAGGGGTGAACCTTCGCAGCATGGGTATCGCATGGCCTTCGCCGGGCAGTCTGGACATTCTCGCCAGCAATTTCCCCAGCGAAGGATGTCAAAACATGAATCTCTATTCTCTTCTGTCAGCGCGTGCAGCCGGCGGCAAACCTGTCCGGGTGGGTCTCATCGGTGCTGGTAAGTTCGGCTCCATGGTGCTGGCGCAGGCGCAGCGCATCGCCGGTTTCCATATGGTCGCCGTCGCCGATCTCAATGTCGGCAAAGCTAGGGAATCGTTTGAGCGCGTCGGCTGGCCGAAGGAGCGATATGACGCGACGAGTTGCGCCGATGCGCTGAAGAGCGGCAAGACCTATGTGACCGACGACGTAAACGAGCTTTTCGCCTGCGGCGAGATCGAATGCGTGATCGAAGCGACCGGCCATCCGCTTGCAGGTGCGCGCCATGCGCTCGGCGCTATCGATCACAACAAGCATGTCGTCATGGTCAATGTCGAAGCCGACGTCATGGTCGGCCCGATCCTTGCCGAAAAGGCGCGGGCCAAGGGCCTGATCTATTCCATGGCCTATGGCGACCAGCCGGCGCTGATCTGCGAATTGGTCGACTGGGCGCGCGCCAGCGGCTTCGAGGTGGTTTCCGCCGGTAAGGGCATGAATTTCGAGCCGCGTTACCGTTATTCGACACCGGACACGGTCTGGGGTTATTTCGGCTGGACGGACGAGGAAGTGGCCAAGGGCGACTTCAATCCGAAAATGTACAATTCCTTCACCGACGGTACCAAGGCGGCCATCGAAATGGCGGCCGTCGCCAACGGCACGGGGCTGGATTGCCCGGATGAAGGTCTGGCCTTCCCGCCAGCCGGCCTGCACGATCTTGCCCGCGTCTTCCGCCCCGCTGCCGATGGCGGTCGTATGTCGCGCTCCGGGCTGGTCGATATTGCCGCGAGCCAGGAGCCAGACGGACGCGAGGTGTTCAACAACATCCGTTACGGCGTTTTCGTCACCTTCAAGGCGCATAACGAATATGCCCGCGCCTGCTTCAAGCAATATGGCCTCTTGACCGATCCCTCCGGCTGGTACGCCTCCATGTGGCGTCCGTTTCACATCATCGGGCTGGAAACCTCGATCAGCGTACTTTCCGCCGTGCTGCGCAACGAAGCGACCGGTTGCTCCAAGGAGTTCCGCGGCGATGCCGTGGCCACGGCGAAAAAGGACATGGCGCCGGGCGAGATGCTCGACGGCGAGGGCGGTTACGCGGTCTGGGCAAACGCCATTCCGGCCACTCGCAGCCTCGACATCAAGGCGCTGCCGATCGGCCTTGCCCATAATGTTAAGCTGAAGCGCGCCATCAAGAAGGACCAGATCGTCAGCTTCGACGATGTGGAGCTGGTCAATGATCTCGATGTGGTGAAGCTGCGCCAGGATATGGAAAACCGCTTTCGCCCGCAAAAAGACGCTGCGGCGTGATTGACGGGGGACAAGCGATGTCGAAGGGAGCTTTCGTGGTGATCGCAGAATTTCGGGTGAAGCCCGAATTGATGGACGCCTTTCTAGATGCGGCGCGCGATGATGCTACCCATTCGGTTCAGGACGAACCGGGTTGCCGACAATTCGATGTGGTGCGGCCGGAAACTGGAAACAACGTGGTGTTTTATGAGGTCTATGACAGTCGTCACGCTTTCGACAACCACCTGAAAACACCGCATCTCGACCGGTTTCGCGAGGCTTTTCCCGCTCTTATCGAAGAAGAGCTGCCGGTGCGCTTTTTAAACCGGCAATGGCTCTGAAAGATGGAAACGATGGCTGACATTCGCCAGATCGCCGTTATCGGAACGGGTATTATGGGTGCCCCCATGGCGGGGCGTCTGGCGGAGGCCGGTTTTTCCGTCAAGGCCTGGAACCGTAGCGCTGAAAAGGCTGCGATTCTGGCGGGAAAGGGCGTGCAGCCGGCGGTAACGGCTGCCGAGGCCGTGGCCGTGGCCGATGTCGTGCTCTGCATGCTGAGTTCCGGGCCGGTCTGCGACGAGGTTCTGCTCGGTGCTTCTGGTGTCGTTTCCACCATGAAGCCCGGTGCTATCCTGCTGGTGATGAGTTCCATTCCCGTCGATAGCGCGCGGGGACAGGCGGAGGCGGCAAAGGCTCATGGCGTCGCTTATGTCGACGCTCCGGTTTCCGGCGGTGAAGAAGGGGCGATCGAAGGAACGCTCGCCATCATGGCTGGTGGTGAACAGCGGGATGTGGATGCATTGCGGCCACTCCTCAATTGCCTCGGCCGCGTCACCCATGTCGGTCCGGTGGGTTGCGGCTCTCTCGCCAAGCTCGCCAACCAGCTGATCGTCGCCTCGACGATCTGCGCTGTCGCCGAAGCTTTGACGCTGGTTGAAGCGGGGGGAGCCGACCCGGCGCAGGTGCGGCAAGCTTTGCTTGGTGGCTTCGCCGATTCCACCGTTTTCCGCCAGCACGGAAAACGCATGGTGGAGGGGGATTTTCGCCCCGGCGGGCCGGCGAAATATCAGGTGAAGGATACGTCCACGGCACTGGCCTTCGCCAGAAGCCTTGGCCTCGGTTTACCGGTCGGCGAGGAGGTTGACCGGCTGTTCCGCTCCATGGTCGAGCATGGCGCGGGCGAGCTTGATCACAGCGGTGTGATCCTTGAAATTAAGCGCATGAATGCGTTCGGAGGAACGCTCGAAACCATCTAGAGACAACAAAGGGAGGAACACATGAAAATTTCAAAATTTTACGGGCTGGCTCTGGCCGCCACCATGCTGGTCGCATCGATTGCACATGCCGAGACGCTGACGCTTTCGACACCGGACGCGGACAATTCCGAAATCACTCTCGCGGCCAACAAGTTTGCCGAGATCGTTTCGAAAAAGACGGACGGCAAGCTCAAGATCAAGGTGTTTCCGAACGGTACGCTTTATGGCGGCGATCCCTCCGCGGGCGTCAAGCAGCTGGCCGGTGGCTCGCTGGACATGCTGTTGAACTCGACCTCGCTTTACGCGACGTTCAATCCGAAGTTCACGGCCATCGCCATTCCCTATCAGTTCCGCGATATCGACCAGCTCCGGGTCTATCTCGACAGCGATCTCGGCAAGGAGCTTTCCACCGATCTGAGCAAGATCGGCATTCTCGGGCTCGATCTCTGGTCGCGGCCGCTGCGCCAGATCACCAATTCCAAGGCACCGATCAAATCGCCAGCCGATTTGAAGGGCATGAAGCTGCGCGTGCCGAACAACCCGCTCTGGGTCGAATTCTTCGGCGCCATGGGGGCCGCCCCGACGCCGATGGCCTTTGCCGAAGTCTATAATGCGCTCCAGCTCAAGGTCGTCGATGGCCAGGAAAACCCTGTCAACGTGCCGGTCAGCGCCAAGCTTTACGAAGTGCAGAAGTATCTGACGATCAGCAATCACATTGCCGACGCTTGGGTGCTGGGCATGAACCCGGGCCGCTTCGAAGGTCTCGACGAGAACTTCAAGACCGCGCTTAAGGAAGCGGCCGTTGAGACGGAAGCCTGGAAGGCCCAGAACGACGCTGCCGATATCGACAAGTCGCTCGAAACGCTGAAGAAGAACGGCATGGAGGTCAACACGCTGACCGACGATGAGCGCAAGGCTTTCGTGGCGGTGGCGGCCGGCCTTTCGGCGAAGTTCTCCGCACTGGTGAAAGACCAGGCGTTCTTCGACAAGACGCAGGCTTTCCTTAAGACGAACTGACGTTTTCGCGCATGGAGGGCCGGATTTTGATCCGGCCTTCCCCGACGTCATGCAAGGTTGCCTTGTGGTTACGGCAGGGTGGCATTCGTTTTACCGGGTATCCGGTTTCAGCAGTGGAAGGGTATTGTCATGAACGATACGAAACCTTCGGTGCTCGGCACCATCATCAAACTCATCGCCGATGTAGCCGCAGGGGCGGCCTGTGCCGGCATTCTCATCGTCGTTCTTCTTCAGGTCATCGGCCGCCTCGTCGGCAGTCCGCTTCCCTGGACGGAGGAGGCGACGCGCTTTCTCTTCATCTGGATGGTCTTCCTCGGCCTTGCCGCCGGTTTTCGCACCGTTGAAAGCGCCCGTGTCGTAGTGTTTCTGGTGTTGTTTCACCGCTTCTTCCGGCGGCTGGCGGTGCCGATCTATGTCGGTTCATCCGTGTTCTTCTTCGGTATGATGGGCTGGACGGGCCTGACACTGGTGCGCCAGCAGATCATGATGAACGAGGCTGCCGCCACCCTGCCGATCCCGATGTGGGCCATCGGCATCGTGTTGCCGGTCTCCGCCATCATCGCTGTGCTCGCGATCATCGAATCGCTACGCAGCCGCCGGGAGCTCATAGCGCTTCCCGAGCTTGGCCTGCCGGCGGACGAGATCGCCCATGCCGATATCTCCATTTCAGCAGGACATTGATCCATGTCGGTCTTTCTTCTCATCGCCTTTTTCGGTCTCAGCATGCTTGGTGTGCCGCTTGCCATTGCGCTGGCGCTCGCCAGCGTCGGCACACTCTGGCTCTTCACCTCCATGCCCATGGACCTGCTGTCTCAGACAATGTTCTCATCGATGAACTCCTTCCTCCTCGTCGCCGTGCCGCTTTTCATCCTCGTCGGTACCGTCATGGAGCGGGGGCGGGTGGCGGAACGCATCTTCGATTTCGCCGAGGCCATGGTCGGCTGGCTTCCCGGCGGGCTTGGCCACGTCAACGTCATCTCCTCGGTGATCTTCTCCGGCGTCTCCGGCTCATCCGTCGCCGATATCGCCTCGGTTGGGGCCATCGAGATCAAGGCGATGGAGCGCCATGGATTTCCGAAGGGTTATGCCGTCGGCATGACGCTCTGCACCTCGACGCTCTCCTCGATCATTCCGCCGTCGATTCTGATTGTGATTGCCGGCTCGATCGCCAATGTGTCCATCGGCACGCTGCTGATCGCAGGCCTGGTGCCCGGCCTTTTCATCGCCCTCGCGTTTCTGGTCTTCAACCACTTCTATTCGGTGCATTACGGCTACAATCCGCCGACCCCGTTTAATTTCCGTCTGGTCGTCGTCACCGGTTTGCGTGCCATCCTGCCGATGCTGACCCCGCTTATCCTGATCATCGGTATCGCCAGCGGCCTGTTCACGCCGACGGAAGCAGCAGCCATCGCGGTGGTCTATGTGGCGGTGCTGGGTGTGCTGGTCTATCGCACCCTGCCGGCGCGGGAACTGCCGGAAATCCTGATTTCCACGGCGCGCATTTCCGGCACCATCCTGTTCATCGCCGCCACCTCGCAGCTTGCCGCCTGGGTTTTCACCTTCGATGGGCTGCCCGAACAGGTGGCCGAGCTTTTGAAGGCCATGAACCTCGGTCCCATGACCGGCATGCTCGTCATCTTCGTCTTCCTGCTGATCATCGGCATCTTTATGGAAGCGATCCCGGCCATGTTCATCCTCATCCCGGTGCTGATGCCGCCGGTTGAGGCGCTGGGTATCGATCCGATCCATTTCCTGATCGTGACTGTCATGACGCTGACGCTCGGGCTGGTGACGCCGCCGGTGGGGGTCTGCCTGTTTGCGGCGGCACAGGTGGCGAATATGAAGATCGAGGATGTTATTCGCGGTTCGCTAGCGCCGATGACGGTGCTGACGCTCGCCATCTTCGCGCTGGTGCTTTTCCCGGTGCTGACGCTCGGGCCGATCAGGCTTATGGGGCTTTATTGACGAGAAAACGGATTGCCTGAAACCTCACACAACGCGACGGGTTTGCCACTCGTCGCGTTGTTTTCGCATCCACTCCAGAAACAGCGAGACCTTTCTCTGCCGCAGATGGGAATGCGGGCAAACGATCCATTGCGTGACGAGCCTTATACGCGGCGCATCCGCCACGGCCGGGACCAGCATTTTGTCTTGCAGCTCCCGCTCCATCATCAAGGTGCTTTCCAGTGCCACGCCGATACCGAGAACGGCGGCGTCAATTGCCATGTGGCTTCGGTCGAACAGGACACGCCGCCAGCGCTTTTCGGCTGTTACTCCGGCCAATGGAAACCAATGGTTCCATTGCGCCTGTGCCTTGACCGAATGGATCAGCCGCTCATTCTGCAGCTCTTCCGGCAGAAACTTTCCTGCTCCCTGATAATTCGGTGAACAGACCGGCAGGAATTCCTCCTCCACCAGCCCTTCCACGAATAGGCCCGGCCAGCGGCCATCGCCATGGCGCAATTCAATATCGACAAGCTCCTGCGAAAAATCGGTGGGCTCGTTGGTGCCGTCGAGGCGCACTTCCAGTTCCGGATGTTCTTCTAGAAAGGAGCCGAGACGCGGCAAAAGCCATTTGTTGGAGACGGTGGGTGTTGCCCGGACCGTCAGCGTGGTTATCGAGCGGAAGCCACGAATATTGTCGGTGGCGTCGGATATCTGTTCGATCTGGGCGGTGATCATCGAGAAATACCGCTCGCCCGCTTCGGTCAGCGTCACCTTGCGGCCGGTCCGCGCCATTAGCGTCGTGCCGAGCTGGCCTTCCAGCAACTGGATCTGCTGGGAAACGGCCGAAGGCGTGACGCTCAGTTCCTCCGCCGCCCGCGAAATGCTGCCTGCCCTTGCCGCAACGTGGAAAACGAGGATCGATTTTATCGGGATTTGCATGGTTAAGTCTTCGCTAAACGGATCAAGGTGGTCACCTGAATATCACAGGTGACCACCTTGATGGAAAGCGTTGAACGCGAGGCTTTTAGCGGTGGCTCGGCAGTTTTGGCAGGAACACCGTGAGCAGGCCGAGGAGCGGCATGTAGGAGCAGATGCGGTAGACGAATTCGATGCCTTCCTTGTCTGCATAAACGCCCAGAACCGCAGCCCCGATGCCGCCGAAACCGAAGGCGAAGCCGAAGAACATGCCGGCAATCAGGCCGACCCGTCCCGGCACCAACTCCTGCGCGAACACGACGATGGCCGAGAAGGCGGAGGAGAAGACGAAGCCGATGACGACGACCAGAACCGCTGTCCAGAACAGGTTCGCATAGGGCAACATCAGCGCAAAGGGAATGACGCCGAGGATCGAGAACCAGATGACGACGCGGGAGCCGAAGCGGTCACCGATCGGGCCACCGAAGAACACGCCCAGTGCCGAGGCGCCGAGGAAGAGGAACAGCAGAACCTGCGCATCCTGCACACCAAGGCCGAACTTGTCGATGGTGTAGAAGGTGAAGTAGCTGGACAGGCTGGCGAGATAGGCGTTCTTGGTGGCAGTCAGAACCACCAGCACCAGAAGCGTCATCATGACCGTGCCGCGTGCCAGCGGCAGGGCGCGGCTGACGGGTGCCTTGCCGACGGTTGCGCGCCGGTGACGGGTATACCAGACGCTGACCCAGGAAAGCACGCCGAAGCCGAGGAGTGCGATCAGCGAGAACCAGCTGAGGCTCGACTGGCCGAGCGGGATGACGATGAAGGCGGCGAGCAGCGGGCCGATGGCCGTACCGGTATTGCCGCCCACCTGGAAGAAGGACTGGGCAAGTCCATGGCGGCCGCCGGATGCCAAGCGGGCGACACGGGAGGCTTCCGGATGGAAAATCGCCGAACCGACGCCGATGAGGCAGGCGCCAGCGATCAGCACGGCGAAGCTGTGCGCGAAGGCGAGCGTGATGAGGCCGGCGCAGGTGGACAGCATGGCAACCGGCAGGGAGAATGGCATGGGCCAGCGGTCCGTCACCATGCCGACGACCGGCTGCAGCAGCGATGCGGTGACCTGGAAGGCGAAGGTGAGCAGGCCGATCTGCATGAAATCGAGTGCGTAATTGGCTTTCAGCAATGGATAAAGCGACGTCAGCAGCGATTGCATGATGTCGTTCAGCATGTGGCAGAAGCTGGCGGCTGCGATGATTGAAAACGCCGTGCGTTGCGGGTTGAAGCCGGCGCTGGTGACGGTGGCCATGATGAATCCTCTCGAGATTCCCGCCCGATCAGCGGGAAACATGTCTTTCTTTCTTCCCGCTTTTATTCATATTGTTTCTGGCCTGCATTTGTGTTCTGGACGATTTTCTTTGTGAGTGGGCCAAATGGCAAAAATCAAATCGTTGACCTACGGCTCCTTCTCGGCCGAAGACCACGACTATATGCTGAACCTGATCGATGGCACCAACGAACCGGTGCTGGCGCTTTGCCGTACCTACTCCAAGGGGCACCGGGGCCCGATCCACAGCCATCGCAGGACGCAGATCTGGTACGCCCATCGCGGTGTGGTTCTGGTCAGCACCGCAGATGGCCGCTGGATGATACCGCCCGGCCACGGGCTCATTATTCCCGCCGGGCTGGAACACGAATCGGAGACCATCTCGACGGTGGAAATGCATTCGATCTACGTGCATCCCGATCTGTTTCAGGCCGAGGTGCCGAGAGTGGTGGAAATCACCGCACTTGCCTCCAGCCTGATTGCGGAGTTGCTGTGCGAAGAGCATCAGCCGGTCGCCTTCCATCGGCGAGGTCTGGTGCGGGCACTGTTGCTGGATGAAATCAACCGCTTGCCGGAACGCCCGCTCGGATTGCCGTTTCCCGGTAATCAGCGTCTTGCCGGATTATGTCGCGATTTCCTGAATAAGCCTGTGGCGCGGGTGGAAATCGATGACTGGGCCGCCGCCATGGGCATCAGCCGCCGCTCCTTCACGCGGCTTTTCCGTCAGGAACTCGGGGTGAGTTTTGTCACCTGGCGCCAGCAGGCCTGCATCTTCGCCTCCCTGCCGCGACTGGCCGCAGGGGAGGCGGTGACCAATGTGGCGCTGGATGCCGGCTACGAAAACATCCCGGCCTTCACCACCATGTTCCGGCGGATGCTGGGCAGCTCACCGCGTGCCTATCGCCAGGCGGCGCGACGGCGAGGCGGGGCCTTTCCAGATTTGGAAGAGGTTGGGGGCTAGGCTTTCCGATGCGCTCTCTTTTCTCATGCCTGTGACAGGCAAACCCCTTCTGGTTTCACTCCGATGCACTCAGTGCAGCCCGCCAACCCCGAGATGCGTATCGACAATATCCGGGTTCTCCGCCAGTTCGCTCGACGGCCCTTCCCAGACGATGCGGCCGCGTTCCATGATGATGGCGTGGTCGGCGAAGTCGATGGCCATCTGGATGCGCTGTTCGACGAGGAGAATCGTCATTTCGCCGGATTGGGCGAGTTTGGAGAAGGCGGCCATCAGTTCTTCGCAGATGACGGGGGCGAGGCCTTCGAGCGGTTCGTCGAGCAGCAACACGCGCGGCTGGCCGAGAATGGTGCGGGCGGTGGAGAGCATCTGCTGTTCGCCGCCGGAAAGTTGCGAACCGAGATTGCGGCGGCGCTCCTTCAGGCGCGGAAACAGCGTATAGGCTTCCTCGATGGCCGATTTCGGCCGGGTCTTGAGGCCGACGAAGAGGTTTTCCTCGACTGTGAGGGTGGGAAACACATCGCGGGTCTGCGGCACGTAACCGAGGCCGGCTTTGGCACGGGCAGCGCTCGGCAGAGCGGCGATGTCCTGTCCGCCGATGCGGATATCGCCGGCAAAACGTTTCGTCTGGCCGGCCAGCGTGGCGAAGAGGCTGGTCTTGCCGACGCCGTTGCGGCCGAGCACGGCAAAACGCGAGCCCGACGGCACGGAAAGCGACAGGCCCTCGATGACCCTTGTCGGCCCGTAACCGGCGGTGAGATTGACGATTTCAAGCGGCGCTGCGGGCATCGGCGTAACTTCCCAGATAAGCTTGGCGGACTTCCGCATTGCTGGTGACGTCTTCCGGCGAACCGTCGAAAATGACGGCGCCGGCAGCCAGAACGATGACGCGTCTGGCGAAACGGAAGACCAGATCCATGTCGTGCTCGATCATCAGGATCGCGAGGTCGGCGGGCAGCCGGTCGAGCGCCTGTTCGATGCGCGCCGTCTCAGTGGAAGGCACGCCGGCCGCCGGTTCGTCGAGAAGCAGAATTTTCGGGCGAAGCGCCATGGCAAGCGCGATTTCGATCAGCCGCTGCTGGCCATAGGCGATTTCACGCACCCTTGTTTCTGCAAGCGGCAGAAGGCCAAGCGTGCCGAGAATGTCGCGGGCTTCGCTCATGACCGAGGGCATGGCGCGGTAACGGCCGAAAATCCGGCCCGTCTTGCCTTCCCGCTGGAGGATGGCGAGTGCGACATGTTCCTCGGGCGTCATGTCCTGAAACAGCCGGGTGACCTGGAAGGAGCGCACGAGGCCGCGCTTCACGCGCTGGCTGGCGCTGAGACCCGTCACGTCCTCGCCGGCGATGCGCACCGTGCCTGCCGAGGGTTTGATATTGCCGGTGACGAGATTGACGAAGGTCGTCTTGCCGGCGCCATTCGGGCCGATCAGCACCGTGCGGTCTCCCGGCGAAAGCGACAGCGAGACATTGTTGGTGACGACGAGGCCGCCGAAATTCTTCTGCAGGCCGGAGACTTCGAAAATGGCACTCATTTGCGACCTCCACGGATGCGCGCAATGATCTGCTCACCCGCGCCATAAAGCCCGCGCGGTGCGAAGAGCACGACGGCAATCAGCAGCAGGCCGACTATGGTGAGCCAGTGGAACGGATTGGCGGCGGAAACGACATCCTCGAACCACATGAAGGTGACGGTGCCAATCAGCGCGCCGTAAAGCGAGCCCGCGCCGCCGAGCACCAGCATGACCAGCCCCTCGGCCGAAAGCGTGAAGCTGAGGCTGTCGAGGCCGACGACCTGGGTGGAAATGGCGTTGAGCGCACCGCCAATGCCGGCGACGATGCCTGATATCACGAACATCTTCAAAATCGTGCCGTTGACGGAGCCGCCCATGGCCTGAATGCGGACGCTGTCCTGCTTGACGCCGCGGCACAACATGCCGAAGGGCGAATTGACCACCACCTTGAGGGCGAGGAAAACGAGGAGCAGCAAACAGACGCCGTAGATATAGGCGGTGCGGCCGAAAAGATCGAATTCAAAGGTGCCGAACAGCGCGTCCGGGGAAACGCCTGATAGCCCGTCGCTGCCGCCGGTCCAACCGGATGCCTTGTTGGCCGCCTCGTGGAACAAATGGATGACGGCAATGGAGAGAACGAGCTGCGGCAGGCCGTGGGCGCGCAGCAGCACCGTGCCGGAAAGCAGCCCCGCCACGCCGCCCGCCGCCGCGCCGATCACGGTCATCAAAAGCGGATCGGTGATCTCGAAATGGGCAGCGGCGATGCCGGCCGCATAAGCGCCCGCGCCGAAGAGGGCGGCATGGCCAAGCGTTGCGACGCCGCAATAGCCGGTGACGAGATCGATCGACAGCACCAGGAGCGCAATGGCGATGATGCGGGTCAGAAGCGCCAGATTATCCGGAAACAGGTAATAACCGGCAATCGCGGCGGCGATGATGATGAGCGGTCCCGCAAGCGTGCGCAGCGGCGAGCGCGTCTTCGGAGTGTCTGCCGTTTCAGTCACGTCGTTCATGAGCACCGCCATCTCATTTCGCCCTTCCGAGAAGGCCGCGCGGGAACAAGGTGATGATCACGATGACCGCCAGATAAAAGAAGAATTCGCCATATTCCGGGGCGAGATATCGCCCGGTCGTATCGATGGCGCCGAGCAGCAGGCAGGCGATCAACGCGCCGGGAATGGAGCCCGCGCCGCCAACCGAGACCACCACGAGGAAAGTGACCATGTAGCGCAGCGCATAATAGGGTTCCACCGGCAGCAGCTCCGCGCCGATGACCCCGCCCATGGCGGCAAGGCCGACGGCAATGGCGAAGCTGACGGCGTAGATAATCTCGGTGCGTACGCCGAGTGCCGCCGCCATGGCGGCATTATCGACCGCCGCCCGCAGCTTGATGCCGAAGGCGGTCTTTTCGAAGGTGAACCACAGCGCGCCGGCCACGGCCAGACCGCAGGCAATGGCGAAGATGCGGTGGGTGGCGATGGTGCGGAAGCCGAGATCGGTGGGGCCGGCCAATTGTTGCGGCAAGGGAATGGTTTTGAGTGTCGGCCCGAACACAAAATTGGCGATGCCGATGATGCAGAAGGTGATGCCGATGGTCATCAGCACCTGTGTCAGCTCCGGCGCGCCATAGATGCGGCGATAGAGGAAACGCTCAAGCGGAATGGCGATGACGATGGTACCGACAATGGCGACAAGGATCGCCGCCGCATAACCGAGGCCGAGGCCATGGGCGGCGTAGGAGGCGAGATATCCGCCGATCATGGCGAAGGCGCCATGCGCCAGATTGACAACCCGCATCAGCCCCATCGTCACCGAAAGGCCGATGGAGATGATGAACAGGACCATGCCATAGGCAAGCGCATCGATGAGGATGCTGAAGACCGTCTGCATGCTGAAAAAACTCCTCCCGGTGCTGCAACGCCCGTCCGGGCCGGAACCGAACCGCCATAGGGGCGGTTCGACCGTTTCAAGAATGGCCGCTATGGTGGCGGCGAGGCCGGTGTCGCCGGTTATTTCGCGGCGGCAAGACCCGGATCGCCCTGCTTTTCGAAGGTCTGGACTTCCTTGTTGTAATAGCTGCCGTCATCGGCCTTGGCCACTTCGCGCAGATAGATGTTCTGGGTAATGTGGCGGCTTTCCGGATCGATGCTGACAGGGCCGCGCGGGCTTGTCCAGGAAAGACCCTTCACCGCGTCCACCGCCTTTTCCGCATCCTGTTTGCCGCCGGTGGCCTCGATCATCTTGCTGATGACATACATGCCGTCAAAGGCGCCAACTGCGGGGAAGGACAGTTCCTTGGGATTGCCGATCGCCTTGGCGGCGGCTTCCACGAAGGTCTTGTTCTCAGGCGAATCATGCGAGACGGCGTAATGGAAGGTCGTCTGCATGCCGAGTGCGGCTTCGCCCAGCGCCGGCAGGTCGGATTCCTGCGTGAGGTCACCCGGTGCGAAGAGCTTGACGCCTGCGGATTTCAGGCCGTTATCGTTGAAGGCCTTGACGAAACCAAGCGTGGTCGGGCCCGACGGCAGGAAGGCGAAGACGCCTTGCGCGCCGGAATCCTTCACGCGCTGCATGATCGGGCTGAAATCGTTGGTGGAAAGCGGCATGCGGATGGTTTCCACCACCTCGCCGCCGGCGGCGGTGAATGCCGCCTTGAAGGCGTTTTCGGCATCGACGCCCGGGCCGTAATCGCTGACCAGCGAAATGACCTTCTTCACGCCGCCGTCAAAGGCCACTTTGGCGATGGGGGTGGAGGTCTGCCAGGTGGTGAAGGAGGTGCGCACCACATAGGGGCTCTTGGTCACGATGGCCGAGGTGGCGGCATTCATGATGACCATCGGCACATTGCCCTGCTTGAGCAGCGGCGTGACGGCCATGGCATCAGGGGTGAAATAGAAGCCGGCGAGATATTGCACGCCTTCCTTCACCACCAGTTCCTGCGCCAGCGCCTTGGACTGCGCGGGATCCGCCTGCGGCACATCGCGATAAACGACCTCGACCGTGTCATCGCCGACCTTGTTGCCGTGAAGGGCGAACCAGGCGTCAATGCCGGCCTTGAAGTTCTTGCCCTGCAGCGCAAACGGGCCGGAGAACGGACCGACCACGCCGACCTTGATCGTCTCGGCATAAGCAGCGGAACTGAAGCAGATGGCCGCGATTGCGGCGGTGATCCGTAATTTCATGACTTCCTCCCAATTGATCCGTGGCTCCCATCCACCGATCCAGTCTGCAAGATTGGTGAGTGCGATCATTAAAGTAAAATGAAATAAGGGCGGCAATAAATAACCTGACGGTTATCAATACCGCGTCGTTTCGTTCTACCCATGCCGGATCGAGCATAAGCGTCGCTCTGGCGATTCTCAAATCGGGCTGGCAATTCCTGTCGCGAAATCAGCTTCGGGCAAACTCGGCGCGCGATAGTGCCCATGCCGAGGCGAACCCCTGCCTTAACCAGTTCTAAGGGGATTGTTCGTAGTCTCGCAAAGCATATTTTGGAACTTTATTTGGTGTCTTGATGGGCGAATATCAGAACAAAGCTGTTGAGCTGATGCGAAATCGCGTCGGGGAAAATATGCTCAACAACAGGATCGAGCGTCGTGAAGGCTTCCTGCGCAAGGCGCTCACGCTTTATTATGCGATGGGCGGGACGGCAGGTGACATCCAGGCTGCGGTGAAGGATGCGGCGGCCGCGCCGGCGCCAACCATCGACGTGGCCGTCGGCGACGTCATGTACAAGCTCGCGGCGATCGGGCACGTTGCCGATCTCGATATTATCCAGGCGGGTTATAACAAGCTCGATGCGGCGAACCTGCATATTCTCAGCAAGGGCAAACAGCTGTTGCAGAAGCAGCGGGAACAGAAGCCCGCCATCACGCCGGCGAAATAGGCTTCCCTTTCTCTGTCTTTTGCTGGCTGCGATTAAAGATATGCCCCAACATCCGGTTGGGGTACAGGCTCTTGATCACCACCTGCCTCAGGTGGCGACTGGTATCCAGATTTCCACGATTCCCCGCCCCGTTTGTGGATCGAAGCGTCGGTCGTACAGCTCAAAATCAGGGGAGGGGGCGGTTTTCAGTCCGGCATCCGCCAGCGCCTTGTTCCAGATCGTATAAACCGTTTTGGGAAGATCAGAGATGTGGCCGTTGTGGACAAAAACCGCGTAGGATTGCACGGGTACTTCAATGTGATCCATGCCTGATGTTTTCTTCAGTGCTTTGACGCCGGCGAGATATTTGCAGTTGCCGGCTTCATCGGCAATGCTGCATACGCCGTAAGCAGCTCCGGCCACCGCTTCTTCGACCTCGCTTTCGCGTATATTGAAGCTCTGCCACAGGGCTGGAATGGCACCGTTGTTTTCCAGTGAACACGGGGTGCTGAGACCGACCACCATAAAGGCGTCGCACCGGCGCATTTCCGGCGGCTGGACTTCGATGAACATGTCTTTCTTCATTTTTAATGGCTCCATGAGATCAAGGGATGAGGTTGATCGGGCCTTGCGAACAGTGCTTGGTAATATGTTGAAATAATTCGCGAAGGCTCGCGTGAACGCCTCATGGGACCCGTATCCCGCATCAAGCGCGACAGTGAGGATGTCACCATCGCATCTTGCCATCGTTTTGGCCGCCTCGGATAGTCGACGAGCCCGAACATAGGACATGATCGACAGGCCGGTGGCGAGCTGAAACAACCGGCACATGTGATGTGTGCTGATCGCGCAGCGGTCGGACAGGGCTGTCAATGTCAGGTTTTTATGCAGATCGGTTTCGATCTGCCAGATGAGCTTGTCCAGGGCGGGCATGGGGTCTCCTGTGGTTCACGCCCGCACCATGCAAAACCGTTCCGCTTCCTGCTTGATCGGGTTTGACTTGTTATCGCGTGCGCGGCCAACAATACAGGAGGACCTTGAACCGGTCTGGGAACCGCTAGGCCGTTTTCATTCCCGCCGTTTCGTTTTCATGATAGCGCGCCCGGAAAAGCGGGCGCGCCGGCAGTGCCGTTTCCAGCAGAGATATCAGGCGACCTGTGGTGACAGAATTTCCTGCCAGGCCTCATAGGCGGAAAGAACCGTCTCCATCTGCGCGGTATGGCCGGTGATGAAATCGTCGCCATAGATGGTTTCATCGGGATATTCGGTGATCAGCGTCATCGGCACGGTGTGGCGGTCATCGATGGACGATAGACACGGGAAGCCGTTGATGATGCGGAAACCGGTTTCGCCGGCGTGGATTTCATAAAGCGCGATCTGGCGGTTATTGTAGTCGAGCAGGCCGGGAATCGCACCGAGATGGCGGGTTACCTTGTCGAGCAGGGCTTCCGCCTGGCTTTCCCAATCCGCATGGTGGCGGATGATGAGGAAGAAGCCCTTCGGCAACGTCCACATGGCGAAATTGCGCGGCACATATCCGGATAGAGGCCGGGTCCACTCGTGAGAGGGATAACCGTGCAGGTTCACATGCAGGCTCGCGCCGCTGATCTCCTGCGCCTTGAAGCGGATTTCCTTCTCGTTGAGATGGACTCCCGAATTTTCCCGCGTGCGATATTCGAGATCGTCGCCAAGTGCGGTGTAACGCGCCGCATGGTGCATGTGACGCGGATTGTCGACGCGCAGGCGTTGGTGCAGGGCGTAACCGTCAGGATTTTCCAGCGGCGAGATGGTGAAATGCGCGCCCTTGCGCCGCGCGAGTTTGCGGGCGGCACGGATTGCGCCGACGATGCCTGTCGTCTCGTTCGGGTGCTGGCCGCCGCTCACCATCACGGCAGCATCGCTGCCGGCGACATAACGGGCGGCAAGAATACGGCCGGAACGGGAGCGGGCTTCGAAGGCCTCGCCGCCGATCTCTTCAAGCAGCTTCGCGAGCTGGCCTGCCGCAACCGGTTCGCTGGCCGTATCGATCTGCTGTTCGCGGCCATCGAGAAAGGCGGTGGTGAGCGTGCGTGCCTCGATGCGGACTGAGACTTCGCCTTCGCTTTTGACGATTTCCGGCACGATCTGGCCGGGCTTCAGGCCCCGGTCACCCAGCGGCCGGCCGGATTTTTTCTGGAAGAACTCCAGCAGCGAGAAGTAGAAATCCTCATGCAGGGCTTCGCGCAGGCTGACGACCTCATCGCCGAGGGAGAGCGGCAAATCTTCGGCCGGATGCGCGACGCGGATGTTCAGTTCCTCGAAATAGGGCTCTTCATCGCCCCAGCCGTGGTTGACGACGGCACTGATTGCCGCTTCGAAAAGCTGCTCGTAATCCGTCTCCAGCCGCTCGCCCGCAGCATTACCGGCAGGCCGGAACCAGCCGGTTGGCGAGACATTGGTTTCGCCGACGATATCCGTATGAACCCGGTTTGGGGCGAGAACCTTCAGGGTTTCCTTCTTGCCGTTGCGGCTCAGCGCAACGTCATAGTGGAAGGCGTCGTCTTCGCGGGCAATGAAGTCGATCTTCGCATCACCCACCAGCGCCGACAGCGGATAGGCCTCCAGCCGGAAACGGTTGGCGGGCGCATTGGCGTGCACGGGGTAACGCACCTCGATGGTGTCGACGCCATCCAGATTGATCTCTTCCAGAAAGGTGAAGAGAAGCGGCTTGTAGGCGCTGCGGATGCGAGCGCTGACGCCTTTTTTCTTTAGCCTCTCTTCGGCTTCGCGGCGGCTTTTGGCGTCATCGAAGGTCCATGCCTCAAAGGACTGGCCGGGCTCGGCATTGGCGAGAAGCGTATCCAGCGTGCGTTCGAAAGTCTGGTCGAAAATCTGGCTCATCTGGATTACCTCGAGGTTCTGCCTGTTGGGTCAAGGCTGTCGCGCAGCCAGTCGCCGAGAAGGTTGAGGCCAAGCACAGTCAGAAGAATCGCAAGACCCGGGAAGACGCTGACCCACCATGCCGTCTGCAGATAGGTACGTCCATCCGCCAGCATGCCGCCCCAGCTCGGAATGGTCGGATCAACGCCAAGGCCGAGGAAGGTGAGGCTGCTTTCAAGCAGGATGTTGTTGGCGACATTGAGCGTCATCAGCACGATGACGGGGCCGATGAGGTTTGGCAGCAGGTGCTGGAGAATGATGCGCCAGTCCTTCACACCGATGGCGCGGGCAGACAGGATGAATTCGCGTTCTCTCAGCGTCAGCACCGAGCCGCGCACGAGGCGGGCATATTGCACCCATTGCGAGACGATCAAGAGGATGATGGTGTTGGTGAGGCTGCCGCCGACAATGGCGATGAAGGTGATGGCCAGAAGAATGAAGGGCATGGCGAGCTGGATATCGGCAAAGCGCATGACCAGCATATCCCAGAAGCCGCGATAATAACCGGCGACAAGGCCAACCGCGACACCGAAGATGACCGCGCCGATGACCGAGGTGAAACCGACCAGCAGCGAAATCTTGCCGCCGGCGACAACACGGGCGAGCACGTCACGGCCGAGCGGATCGGTGCCGAGCGGATGGGCGGCATTGGCGAAGGGCTTGGCAAGGCGGGCCATCAGGTCGATCTTGTCCGCACCGCCCGGAAACAGCACGTCGGAAAAGACGACGGCAAGGCAGATGACCGTGGTGAGGAACGCGCCGAGGACGAATTCGAGATTGGTGAAGCGCGCGAGACGCGAGGTTTTGGCAGCCATCGTCACTTACTCCGTGCGGATGCGCGGATCGACAAGCCCATAGGCGATATCGACCAGAAGGTTGATGCCGACGATCATCAGCGACAGCACGGTGATGACGGCCTGAAGCACGGGGTAGTCACGCGCGCCGACCGCATCGAAAGCCAGCGTGCCGAGGCCCGGCCAGTTGAAGACGCGCTCGATGACAACGATGCCGCCGAGCAGCCCGCCAAATTGCAGGCCGAAATAGGTGATGAGCGGAATGGCGCAGTTGCGCAGCGCGTGTTTGTAGAGAACCTTGCTTTCGCTGAGGCCCTTGGCGCGTGCCACCATGACATATTGTGAACGCAGCGTATCGAGCATGGCGGTGCGCACAAGGCGCACATTGGTTGCCGTCAGGATCACACCCATGGTGACCGATGGCATGATGTAGCTGGCGAAACCGCCCATGCCGCTGGGCGGCAGCCAGCCGAGCGTGATGGAGAACAACAGCACCAGCATGGTGGCGAGCCAGAAATTCGGGAAGGACAGGCCGATGAGTGAGAAGATACGGATCACCTGATCGGCCGTCTTGCCGCGCGAGGTCGCCGCCTTGATGCCGAGCGGGATGGAAAGCGCAATCGACACCGCCATGGAGATGAAGGCGAGCAAAAGCGTAGCGGGCAGGGCATCGGCGATGAGGCGCGAAACCGGCGTGCTGCCGGTGAAGCTGCGGCCGAAATCGAGCGTCACAAGGCCCTTCAGGAAGCTGAAATATTGCACGAAGAACGGCCGGTCTGTGCCCAGCGCCGCACGGATGCGCGCCAGATCGTCTTCCGTCATGCCGCCGCCGCCCTGGAACATGGTCACAGCGGGATCGCCCGTCAGGCGAATGGCGAAAGACACGAGAAGGGTGATGGCAATGACGACAAAAATCGCCTGCAGCAATCGCTTGATGAGGAAACCGGCCACGTTTTTTACCTTGCGAGGAAACGGGGAAGAGAAATCCCGCCTTGCCCGTGAGACGGGCAAGGCGGCGTGTCAAAGGGGCAACCCGCTTATTCGACGGTCACGTCGGTCAGCTTCAGGCGGTTATCCGGCGGCGCCACGAAACCCTTGACCCGCTTGTTGATGCCGTAAATGGCATTGGTGTTGTAAAGCGGGATTTCCAGCGCGCGTTCGGCGGTATAGCTGCCGATTTCCTTGAGGATCTTTTCGCGCTCGGCACGGTCGGTCAGCGGACGCTGAGATTCCAAGAGCTTGTCCAGCTTTTCGTCCTTGTCGTAAGGGTTCCACTTTTCACCCGAGTGGTACATGGAATAGGCCGTGTTGTCGTAATCGAAGGTCCAGCCGCCCCATTTCTGCTGGAACATCGCGCCGGTCTTGCCCTGCGGGATGATGTCGTTCAAGAGAACGTTGGTTTCATAGGGCTTGATGGTGGCGGTGATGCCGACCATGGAGAGGTAGCTGGAAATAACCTGCGCCACTTCGTTCATCGTCGCGTCATTGCCGCGGATATCGATCTGCAGCGCCGCACCTGCCTTGACGCCGGCTTCCGCAAGCAGCTTTTTCGCACCTTCAGGATCGTAAGGCAGCGGCTTCAGTTCCGGGTCGTAACCGAAGGACAGCGCGCTCTGGAAGCTTGCGATCTCCGATGCCTGGCCGGCAAGGATCGACTTGACGATCGTGCCGCGATCGACGGCCATGATGATCGCCTTGCGCACCTTCGGATCGGCGGTGATGCCGTCACGGGTGTTGAAACGCAGCGCGTCGACCGTCGGGCCGGGAACGCTGACGATCTGAAGCTTGGAATCGCCTTCGATAACCGGGATCATGCCGATCGGGATGGTGGGCGGAATGACGAGATCGACGCGGCCTGCCTGCAATTCGGCAACGGCGGTCGCCGGCTCGGCGATGAAGCGATATTCCAGTTCGGAAAGCTTTGGCGCGCCGCCCCAGTAATCCGGGTTGGCTTCCAGCTTGATATTGGTCTTCGGCGCGTAGGAAACGAATTTGAATGCGCCGGTGCCGACGGGGTTGAGGTTGAAATTATCCTCGCCCTTTTCCTTGATATATTCAGGCGGAACGATCATGCCGCCATAACCGGCGAGCTTGGTCAAAAGCACCGGATCCGGCGCCTTTAGCTTCATGTCGACGGTGTAGTCGTCGATGACATCGACGCTTTCGATGGCAACATAGTTGGAGCGCTGCGGGCCCTTGGCACCCTGTTCGCCGAGAAGGCGCTCGAAGGTGAACTTGACGGCGGCGGCGTTGAAAGGCTCGCCATTGTGGAACTTGACGTTCTGGCGCAGCTTGAAGCGGATGCGCTTGCCCTCATCCAGCTCTTCCCAGGATTCGGCAAGGCCGGGCACAACCTTCAGGTCCGGGCCGCGATAGGTCAGGCCGTCGAAGATATTGGTAGCGACAGCCGCCCATTGCACCAGGAAGGTATCGATCGGGTCCCAGCTGCCCGGGTCCTGCGGGCTGGAAATGGTCATCTTGCCGGCGGCAAGGGCCGGCGCGGCGGTAAAGGCCGTGGCGGCCATGGCAAGCGCGACGAACGTTGTCGTCATCCCCTTCTTGATTATTGTCATCTACCTGTTCCTCTTCAGATGGTTGCGGTTCTGGTTGTTATTCAGGCGCTCTTCGCGATGAAGTGGCCCGGATTGATTTCCTCATGGGCGAGAATGGCCGGCTCATCGCCGACACGGCGCACGGGATTGGGTATTTCTCCCTCGATCATGGCGATGCGGCGCTCGATGGTCGGATCGGCAACCGGCACGGCCGAAAGCAGCCGGCGGGTATAATCATGCGTCGGCGTTTCGAAGACCTGCCGGCGGCTGCCCATTTCCATGATCTGGCCGAGATAAAGCACGGCGACGCGATGGCTCATCTTTTCCACGACAGCCATGTCATGGCTGATGAAGAGATAGGCGAGGCCACGCTCGGCCTGCAGGTCCATGAACAGATTGATGATCTGCGCCTGAATGGAGACGTCGAGCGCCGAGAGCGCTTCGTCTGCAATGATGAGCTTCGGATCGGAAGCGAGCGCACGGGCAATGCAGACACGCTGGCGCTGGCCGCCGGAAAACTCGTGCGGATAACGCGCGGCATGTTCGGAGCTCAGGCCCACACGCTCCAACAATTCGTCCACCCGCCGGCGTACGGCCTTCTGATCATTGATCAAACCATGGGTGTTGATCGGCTCGGCAATCGAGAACCCGACCGTCTTGCGCGGATCGAGCGAGGCGAAGGGGTCCTGGAAGATATATTGCACTTCCTGGCGCATGCGGAAGCGTTCCGCCGCCGACATCTGCGAATAGCTGCGGCCGTTGAAGGCAATCTCGCCCGACACGGCCGTCTGCAATTGCTGGATGGTACGCCCTATGGTGGATTTGCCGGACCCGGACTCGCCCACCAGCGCCAGCGTTTCGCCGGCGTGAATATCGAAACTGACCTTCTGCACCGCGCTGCAACGGTGCGTCGCCTTGCCGAACAGGTTTTTGCGGATATCGAAACGGACGAACAGGTCCTTCACCGACAATAGCGGCTTGGCGTCATATTTCGCGGTGTTCTGCACACGCTCCTCGCCGACCACGACCGGCTGGCCATCCTGCAACACGGTGAGCGGCAGGCGCTTCGGAAACTCTTCACCTTCCATGCTGCCGAGACGCGGTACGGCGGAAAGCAGGGCGCGCGTATAGGGGTGCTGCGGGTTGGCGAAGATATCCTTCACCGGGCCTTCCTCAACCTTCTTGCCCTTCCACATGACAACGACGTCATCGGCCATTTCCGCCACCACGCCCATATCATGGGTGATGAAGACCATGCCCATGCCGAGTTTCTTCTGCAGGTCGCGCATGATGTTGAGGATCTGCGCCTGAATGGTGACGTCAAGCGCCGTCGTCGGCTCGTCGGCGATCAGAAGCTTCGGCCGGCAGGCGAGCGCCATGGCGATCATCACGCGCTGGCGCATGCCGCCGGAAAGCTGATGCGGATAACGTTTCAGGAGTTCGGCGGCATCGGGCAGGCGCACCATTTCGAGAAGCTCGCGGGCCTGCGCCATGGCAGCCGTCTTGCCGAGCTTCTCATGCAATATCAGCACTTCGCAGATCTGATCGCCGATGGTGAAGACGGGGTTGAGCGAGGTCATCGGCTCCTGGAAGATCATGGCGATCTCCTTGCCGCGGATCGAGCGCATCTCTTTCTGCGAAGCCTTCAGCAAGTCCTTGCCTTCAAAGACGATTTTGCCGGTGGGGTAGGTCGCGCCCATCATGTCCGCAAGGCGCATGGTGGAGAGCGAGGTGACCGATTTTCCCGATCCGGATTCCCCGACGATCGCAACGGTGCGGCCGGGCTCGACGCGGAAGGAAATATCGTCCACGACGCGGCTGTTACCAAACTCGACGCTCAGGCCTTCGACGGACAGGAGGGCGTTTGCGGCAGTCATATCATCGTCTCCGGCATGGCCTGCGCGGCAATTCTGGCGCAGTCACCTGAAATGGAAAGGGGGAAAAGGTCGCGGGCAGGCATGCGCCGGGCGGCGTCATGCGGACAGGACGGGAATGTCACGAGGGGCTGCATGTTTCAGGCCGCTGTGCCGGCGGAAGGGGCCCGGCAATTCGAAGCCCGCAATGCCGCAGAAGCGCGGCTGATGACCTCACGGGTACCAGCCGGATAATTTGCGTCGGACGCAGATTCGACAATGCGCATGAAACTGTATTCTCCCCCACCCCTGTTTTGTGGAAAAAGCTAACAAAACAGAACAATCATGTCCAGAGTGTTGAACAATTTTTGTGTACTGCTCTACAAATGCGCAAGTGCATCGATTTTAAGCGCGGGTATGCCTGAATGTGTGGGGCGCGTACCACGCTTCTTCAGGGCTTATTGTCGGGGAAGACTGTTGGCGGTCGGCGAGTGTCGAAGATAGGTGATGGCTCCGATATGGTCGACGTCATCCCCGGGCTTGACCCGAGGATCCATAACCCGTTGAAGTCGATGGATACTCGGGTCAAGCCCGAGGATGACGGCGCAAGGATAAGCGGGCAAACTTTATCGCGATGTCGCAATGGAGGACGATTGTATCGTTGCCCGTGTCACAGGCGGATAATCAATAATTCAACAAGGATACCGAACATGTCGAATAGAACGGGCGCGGTCAGATTATCCGGCTTCCTACGTTGCGCATCGGTGGAGGATATCCAGCTTGTGGAAACCTATCTTCCCGAACATATTCGCCTGACCAGAGCGGAACCCGGTTGCATTTCATTCGAGGTGTCCCAGACCGAAGATCCGCTGATCTGGCGGGTCGAGGAGCTTTTTGCCGATCGTCATGCCTTTGATTTTCATCAGCAGCGGACGCGGACGTCTGCCTGGTTCACAGTGACCGCCGCCATTCCACGCGACTATGAAATAACGACCTTGCCTTGAATGAAAACGGGCCGCAGCGGCATTTCTGCCGGCTGCGGCCCGATAGGATTGCTGTGCCGGGACTTATTCCTTCGGCATGCCGACCGGCGGCGCAAGGCGTCGTTGCGCGGCAATGCGGAAGGGGGCGTTCATGGCGCCATATCCGCCGTAAGCGCCGCGCCTTTCGATGATCTCGAAAAAGAAACCTTCCCCGAAGGTGCGGCTGTAGATCTGGAAATATTCGCCATTGTCGTCGCGGTCATAAAGAATGCTCGCGGCCCTCAGAGCATCGGAAAATTCCGGCTCCAGCCCGAAGCGGGCTTCGAGATCGTCGTAATAATTGCGCGAGATGGGCAGGGCCTGGAAACCGCGCGCCTGCATCGCCTTGGCCGTGGCGAAAATATCGTCGGTGGCGAAGGCGATGTGCTGGATGCTGGTGCCGAAACCTTCGGCCAGGAATTTGCCGGCGAAGGTCTTGCGGTTGTCGGCACCGTTCATGGTCAGGCGAAAATGCGGTGAGGGCACGCTTTCAATCGCCTGGCTGCGCACCAGCCCGCCCGGATCGACCACATCCACCATCGGCGTGCGGCGGGAGGAAAACAGCGAGGTGTAGAACAGAAGCCAGGTCAGCATTTCATCATAATGCGTTGTTTGCGCGAGATGATCGATGCGCGTCAGTCCGGCATCGCCGATGACCTTCTGCCCCTGCGTCGGTACGAATTCCTTGTCCCAGATGGAGGCAAGCGCCGGCGAAGCATCGAGGAAATAGATGACGCCGTTGCCCACGCCCTGAATGGCGGGAACGGCGACTTCACCCGTCTTGCGCGGTTCTGCGAAGGTCGGTGCGCCGAGGGCTTCGGCACGTGCCAGCGCCGCCTTGGCATCGTCGACCTTCAGCCCGAAGGCATAGGCATTGGTGCCGTGGATCGAATAGGAAGCACCGGCAAAGCTGTCGCCGTCATCGCTGGTATTGATGACGATGCGGATATCGCCCTGCGCATAAAGATCGACCGTGCGGTTGCGATGTTGCGCCGATTTTTCAAAGCCGAGCGTGGCGAGCAGCGCTTCCAGATTGGCCTTTTCCTCCGGCGCCGTGGTAAATTCGACGAATTCCACGCCCTGTGTCTCAACCCGTTCCGGCATCGCAGGCACGTCGATGCGGATATCGGGTTCGAGACGCCGCACCTGGTCCATAAGATTGATCAGCGAACGGTGGCCATCTTCGGCAAGCAGCCGGGCGGAGCCGCCGCGGAACTGGTCGTTGAAGATTTCCAGCGACAGCGGCCCGCTATAGCCGGTCGCGGCCACGGCGCGCATGAAATCCACGACCGGCAGATCGCCTTCGCCCGGCATGTTGCGGAAATGGCGGCTCCAGTAGAGGAGGTCCATGTCGATCAGCGGCGCATCGGCCAGCTGTACGATGAAGATCTTGTCGCCGGGAATGGAGCGGATGGAATTCGGGTCGATCTTGCGCGACAGCGTGTGGAAACTGTCGAGGATGATGCCGACATTGGCGTGATCGGCGCGGCGCACCACCTCCCAGGCATCGCGATGATCGCTGATATGGCGGCCCCAGGCCAGCGCCTCGTAACCGACGCGCACGCCATGTTTTGCGGCGAGTTCGCCAAGCTCGTGGAAATCGGTCGCCGCGCGGTCGATGCCGCCGAGCGACACCGGTGAGACATTGGAGCAGATCAGCATCAGATCGGTGCCGAGTTCGCCCATGATATCGAATTTGCGCTGGGCGCGCTCAAAAGCGCGGGTCCGGTGCGGCTCCGGCATGCCCTCGAAATCACGGAACGGCTGAAAGAGGGTGATATCGAGACCATGATCGGCGGCCAGCGCCTTAACCTCGCGCGGGGAGGCGTCGTAGGTCAGGAAATCATTCTCGAAAATCTCCACGCCGGAAAAGCCGGCCTTGGCGATGGCCGCCAGCTTTTCCGGGAACTCGCCGCTGATGGACACGGTTGCAATGGATGTGCGCATTGGCATGCCGTGTCTTCCTGTGTCATAGCTCGCCATATTGCCTTCCTTTTCAGCCTTATGTACTAATTGGTTAATAAGCAGGGCGTGACCGCAGGCCGCCGCCGCATCGATGGAATGGATGATGACCAAAAGCGCGACTTCGAACGCAACCCGAGAAAGCCGGCAGGCGAAGCGTGATCCGGAAGGGGTTCGCCGCGACATTCTTTCCGTCGCCATGGAGGAGTTTTCGCAGAACGGCCTCTCCGGCGCGCGCATCGATGAGATCGCGGCGCGCACGCGCACGTCCAAGCGCATGATCTATTATTATTTCGGCGACAAGGAAGGCCTCTACAAGCGCGTGCTGGAAGAGGCCTATGCGCAGGTGCGCGGCGGCGAAGGCAACCTTGAGCTGGATGATCTGGAGCCGGTTGCCGCACTCGAGAAGCTCTGTCGCTTCACCTTCGAGCATCATCGCCGCAACCCCGCTTTCGTCCGCATGGTCATGACGGAAAATATTCACCACGGGAGGCACATCAGGGTTTCTGAAGCGATCCGCAACGTCAACCGGCCGGCCATCGAGATCATGCGTCGAATATTGAAGCGCGGGCAGGATACCGGCCTGTTCCGTCCCGGGCTGGACGCTCTTGAACTGCATTGGCAGATCAGCGCACTGTCTTTTTACAATGTCTCGAACACCGAAACCTTTTCGTTCAATTTTGGCGATACGCTTTTCAGTGAGGCCGGCCAGGAAGCGCTTTCCGCGCATGTGGCGGAAATGTTGCTGCGCTATGTGCTGAAGCCCGAGCATATTACGCGGATCGGGAAAGACGGTTGATGAGGTGGCGTAACGCCACCCCGTAACCTTCGATGCCGAGACCGGCAATCACGCCTTCGGCACGGGTCGACACATAGGAATGGTGCCGGAAGACCTCGCGTTTGTGGATGTTGGAGATATGGACCTCGATGACCGGTGCCTCGAAGGCGTTCAGCGCATCGAGGATCGCTACCGAGGTGTGGGTGAAGGCGCCGGGATTGATGACGATGCCCGAGGACTTGCCGCGGGCTTCGTGGATCCAGTCGATCAGCTCATATTCCCGGTTGCTCTGGGCAAAAAACAGTTCGTGGCCGGCGGCTTCGGCGATGGCACTGCAATCGGCCTCGACATCGGCGAGCGTCTCGTAACCGTAAATCTCCGGCTGGCGCTGGCCGAGCAGATTGAGGTTCGGACCGTTCAGGATCGTAAAAAGGCTCATGCCACGCCCTCCGCCATGCAAAGTTCGGTAAAATGCGCCGTCATGCGCTTCGCATCCGGCTCGCGGCCGCAGAAAAGGCGAAACGCACCGACGGCCTGGAACACGGTCATGCCGCCGCCGGGCAGGGTGCGGCACCCTTTGCGGGCCGCGGTTGCCAGAAGCTCGGTCACCAGCGGCATATAGACGATATCGGCCACCCAGTGCTTTGGTTCGATCAGCTCGGCCGTAACCGGCATGCCGGGATGGGCGGGCATGCCCATCGGCGTGGCATGGATGAGCCCATCGGCAAAGGACAATGAGTCGGCCGGTTCCTTGACCGCGAAGGCGCGGCCTTCACCAAAACGGGCATTGAGCTCGTCGGCGAGACGTTCGGCTCTTGGAAAATCCCGATCGAAGATATCGAGCCTGATAATATCGAGCTTCAACGCGGCATGGGCCACGGCAACGCCGGCCCCACCCGCGCCGACCAGAAGTGCCCGGTCGCGCTTTGCATCCGGCAGGCCGCGCACGAAGCTTTCGTAAAAACCGTACCAGTCGGTATTGTGGCCGATGCGGCGGCCATCCCGGAAGACAACGGTGTTGACCGCGCCCAGCATGCGGGCATCATCGGAAAGTTCATGCAGATGCGGAATAACGGCCTGCTTGAAGGGATGGGTGATGTTCGTTCCGGCAAAACCGCGCGCCTCCAGCTCGTCGAGAAGAGCCGGAAGGGCGCTCTGCGGCAGTTTGCGGGCGGTGACATCCACAAGCTCGTAGGAATAGTCGAGGCCATGGGCCGCGCCCTCGCGCATGTGCAGCGCGGGCGATTTGGAAAGCTGGATGTCGGCGCCTATCAGGCCGACCTTGTAGGCGGTTTTTTCTGTCATGATCAGGTGTCGCTCATCGGACGGTGTGGGAGAGGCGGGGCGATCCCGCCTGTCTGTGTGAGCGCGCGAACCTCAGTGGTGGGCGAGAATTTCGCCGAGGAACGTGCGCGTACGCTGATGTTTGGGATCGCGGAAGAATTCTTCCGGCGGGCCTTCCTCGATGATCTCGCCTTCCGACATGAAGACCACGCGGTCGGCCACCTGCCGGGCGAAACCCATTTCATGGGTCACGCAGATCATCGTCATGCCGTCGCGGGCAAGGCCGATCATGGTGTCGAGCACTTCTTTCACCATTTCCGGGTCGAGCGCCGAGGTTGGCTCGTCGAACAGCATGGCCTTCGGTTCCATGCACAGCGCCCGGGCAATCGCCGCACGCTGCTGCTGGCCGCCGGAAAGCTGTGCCGGGTACTTGTCGGCCTGGTTGAGGATGCGCACGCGCTCCAAATACTTGCGGGCCGTCGCCTCGGCATCGGCCTTTGAAAGACCTTTCACCCGCATGGGGGCGAGGGTGCAGTTTTCCATGATGGTCTTGTGCGGGAAGAGATTGAAGCTCTGGAACACCATGCCCACTTCGCGGCGAACCGCATCGATGGCGCGGCTGGAATCCGACAGCGTGGTTCCCTCGACCGTGATCTTGCCCTCCTGGATTTCCTCCAGATGGTTGATGCAGCGGATGAGGGTGGACTTTCCCGAACCGGACGGGCCGCAAAGAACGATCTTTTCGCCTTTGCGAACTGTCATGTTGACGCCTTTAAGCGCATGAAAGGCTCCATACCACTTTCCAACCCCTTCAAGGGCGATCAGCGGAGCCTGTGCGGCGGAGGATTGCGACATGGAACTTTCCTTCATGCTTTGCAGCAGCGTTTAGTTGGTGATGCAGGGGATATCCGCGCCCTGGCGTCAGACCTGGCCGGCGTCAGGATTGGCAGCAGGGCTGCCAATCCGATCGCAAGGGCTCAGCGCCATCCAGTGCTCATCACGAAGGTTCTCACTGGCGCGCCTGCCTATGTCAGTTTCGTCCAATCCTTCACTTCACGGTGAAAGGAATATCCGGCAGGCTTTCCGGGAAAGCGGGAACTTCGCGCTTCATCCACTTGTCGTAGATCTTGGCCAGCTGGCCGTCCGACTTGATCTTGTCGAGGAAGGCGTTGACGGTTTCGTTCCAGTCCTTTTCACCCGGGCGGGTGCCGGCGCCGTTATAAAGCGTCGTCAGATCGAATTTCGGCTCGTATTTGCCTTCCGCAGCCTTGTTCAGGCGATCACCATAAAACTGGTTGCCGCCGACGACCTCGACCTGACCGGAGATGAGTGCCTGAATATTGGCGGCATCATCGTCGAAGCGCAGGATGTTTGCTTTCGAGCCGGCGCCTGCCGTGATCGAGGTGTCCATAGCGCTCGACTTCGGCACACCGACGGCCACACCGGTCAGATCGTCGTAGCCGGTAATCTTCTTGTCCTTGGGGCCATAAACGGAGAGCACGTTGCCGGCATAGGGTTTGGAATATTGAATGGTCTTGGCGCGCTCGGCGGTCATGCCCATGGTCGCGAACAAGAGGTCGACCTTGCCGGTCAAAAGTGCCGGGATGCGGTTGGCCACGGCGAGCGGCACGAATTCCACCTTGACGCCGAGATAGTCGGCAAAGGCCTTGCCGATATCGGCGTCGAGACCATCCTGCACGCCGCTGGAATTGACGAAGCCCCACGGCGAGTTGTCGCCCTGAATGCCGATGACGACCTTGCCCTTGGCCTTGGCTTCTTCCACCGTGCCGGCGAAAGCATCGACCGGTGCGACGAAGGGCAGGGCAACCGTTGCCGCGGCGAGCGCGAGCAGGGCGCGGCGTGAGAATTTCGTATTGGTGGTTTTCATCTTTTGCTCCTCCTTACAAAGCTGATGAGATGATTTTTGGCAATTAGCGGGACGCGGCCTGCAGCCGCTTTTCGACGCCGGCGCCCCATAGCGAAAGCGGCCAGCAGATCAGGAAATAGATGATGCCGACGATGGCGAAGACGGTTAGCGGGCGAAACGTCTGGTTGGAGACGATCTGGCCGGCGCGCGACAGCTCGACGAAGCCGACGATGGCCGCAAGCGAGGTGCCCTTGATGAGCTGCACGAGGAAACCGATGGTGGCCGGCAGCGAAATCTTGAAGGCCTGCGGCAGAACCACGTCCTTCATGCGCGATATGTAATGCAGGCCGAGCGCATTGGCCGCTTCGGTTTGGCCCTTCGGCACTGCCTGGATGCCGCCGCGCCAGATTTCGCCAAGGAAGGCGCTGGCATGCAGGGTAAAGGCGATGGCGACCGCAATCCAGGCATCGACGTTGAGGCCCGCAAGCGCCACGCCGTAATAAACCACGAACAGCTGCATCAGGAGCGGCGTGCCCTGAAAGACGGCGATATAAGCCGTGCTTGCCCGCTGGATCGCCGGGCTGTCCGCGACGCGGGCAAGCGCCACGCAAAGGCCGAAAATGCCGCCACCGATAAAGCCGATAATGGTCAGGGCAAGGGTCCATTTCAGGCCTTGCATCAGGAAGAAAAGTTCGTTGGGACCGATGGATGCCATTGTCTTTTCCTCACTTGACCGGATAGCTGAAGGACGCACGCGAGATGAGTGCAAAAATGCCCATCATCAGCGAGGAAATGACCAGATAAAGCAGCGTGATCGAGAAATAGACCTCGAAGGAACGGAATGTATCCGCCTCGATCTTCTGCGCCACCGAGGTCAGTTCGTAAGCCGCGATCGACGTGCAGACCGAGGTGGTCAGCGTCAGCATGATGAACTGGCTGGTGAGCGAGGGATAAACCGCCCTCAATGCCGGCTTTAAGATGATATGACGGAAGATCTGCGCGCGGTGCAGGCCGAGTGCCAGCCCCGCTTCCACCTGGCCCTTGGGAATGGAATCGACGCCGCCGCGAATGATTTCAATCGCATAGGCACCGCCGTTGAGGGCGAGCGCGATGATGGCGGTGACCGTCGGGTTGAGCTTGATGCCAATCTGCGGCAGGGCGAAGAAGATGAAGAATATCTGCACCAGAAACGGCGTATTGCGGATGGCTTCCACGAAGCCGATAACGAGCCCGCGCAGCAGTTTAAAGCGCGAACGGCGGGCAACGACGCCCAGAACGCCGATGACGGTGGCGAGCGACATGCCGGCAATCGCCAGGCCGATTGTCGCAAGACAGGCCAAAAGCAGCTCGGGCAGGCGTTCTATGACCGTCGAAAAATCGAGACTGTAAGACATACTTCCTCCCAACCCGTTCGGGTCCGAACAGGCGTTTGGCCTTGTCCGCATCGCTCTGGAACCTTGCGGCGCCAAAGCCCTCCATTTTTATCCGTTCCCGCCGCCACAGGCTTTGAGCCTTCCTCGCCAGCATAGTGTTAATCATAATGTTTGTACCAGTTAGTTCATTTTTGTGTCAAGCATTATGTCCGGTTAAAAAACAGCTTTCGCGCTGTTTTTTCATTTCCTGCATTTTCCAATAAAGTGTTTTTTATCAATGGCTAATGCATGAAGTTGCAAGTGCTTTCCACGCGCGGCCAACCCGCTCCCGGCATGCTGTCTGGCCGTGCCGGAAATCTCTTTATATGATCAAAACGAACCGCCCTGCGGCTAGTTTTCGTTCGTTCCGAGCCTGTCTATCTGCGCTGCCAGCCGTTCGGCGATCAGCAGCGAGGCACCCGCTGCCGTCACCATTTGCGGCAGCGACAGCCATTCCAGCATCCAGCCCGCGCCGGACCGTTCCTGCTCATGCACGAGCGACTGGTGCAGCGCGGAGATCTGCACGGCATTAAAGCGTGCGAGCGCCGCCAGCGTTTCGGCATTGACCGGATTCTGCTTGTGCGGCATGGCGGAAGAACCGCCGCCGCCGGAGAGGCGGATTTCCGTACCGAGCTCGGCCATCAGCGCGATATCCTGCCCGAATTTGCCGAGCGCCCCGGTGACGAGTGAGAGAATATTGCCGAATTCGACGATACCGTCGCGCTGGCTCTGCCATTGCGGCCTGTCGACAAGGCCGAGCCGCCTGGCAAGATCGGTGCGGACGATTCCGGCATTGTCACCAAGCTTTTCCAGCGTGCCGGCAGCACCGCCGAACTGCAGGGCAAAACCGTTCTGCGCGAAGGTTTCGAGCCTGAGAAGGTGGCGCTCTAGCGGCGCAATCCAGCTTGCCGCGCGGTCGGCCACCGTTATTCCGATGGCGGCCTGCATGCGGGTATAACCGGTAAGCGCGTTATGGCCATCGCGGGAGGCCAGGTCGCCCAGGGTGTCGATGAGCCGGCCGAGCCGGGCGGCGATGATTTCGGTCGCAGCCTTCAGCCGCAGCATCAGGCTCGTATCGATGACATCCTGGCTGGTGGCGCCGAAATGCACCTTCTCCGCCGCCTTGCCGGCGACGGCTGCCCGCATCTGCCGGATAAGTTCGGGAACCACAACGCCGTCTTTCGCGACACCCTGGCGAAGGGCGGTCAAATCGGCAGCAAAGTCCGAAAGTCCCGAGACGATCGCCTCCGTCACGTCCTCGGAAATGATACCGGTCCCAACCTGTGCCTGCGCCAGCGCCGTCTCGAAGCGGATCATGGCGTCGATATCCGCTTTTGCCGAAAACAGTTCGACGATCTCGCTGTCGCCGAAAAGGCCTGAGAGAAACGGATGCTCGAAGGGGGAAAGGCTCATCTTCCGTCTCGCTCAGATATCGAAGAACACGGTTTCGCCGTCGCCCTGAAGGCGGATATCGAAACGATAGACGTTGCCTTCCTCTTTTTTGGCGACAAGCGTGGCGATGCGGCTTTTCTGCTCGATGCGGGCAAGAACCGGGTCGGCCGCATTGGCCTCCTGTTCTTCCGGGAAATACATGCGGGTCTGCAGGCCGATATTGATGCCGCGGGCAACGATCCAGAAGGTGATGTGCGGCGCCATCGGCCGGCCATCGCGGAACGGCACCTTGCCGGGCTTGATGGTCTCGAAGACGAATTCGCCGGTATCCATGTCACCCGGCGAGCGGCCCCAGCCGATGAAATTCGGGTCGGCCTTGCCGCGGGTTTCGCTGGGGCTGTTGTAATAACCGTCGGTATCCGCCTGCCAGATTTCGATCAGCGCGTCCTTCAGCGCCATTCCCGCACCGTCATAGACCGTGCCGCGCACGCTGATGCGTTCGCCACGGGCCTTGTCGTTATAAAGCGCACCTGAACCGAGATCCTTTTCGAAGACACCTTCGATGCCGACGAAATTCGGTGTGCAGCCGATATGCACATAAGGGCCTGCCGTCTGCGAGGCGGTTTCCTTGAAATAGTTGAGCGGCTGAACCATGGTCAGTTGCCCTCCATGCGGTTTTCAAAAAGGGTCGAGCGGCGACCGCGCAGGACTATATCGAATTTATAGGCCAGCATGTCCATCGGCAGTGTCGCATTCATGTCGAGTGGCGCGATCAGCCGCCTGATGGCATCCTCATCCGGAATGGTCTTGACGATCGGACATTTCCAGATCAGCGGATCGCCCTCAAAATACATCTGGGTGATCAGCCGCTGGGCAAAACCGTGGCCGAAGACCGAGAAATGGATATGGGCCGGGCGCCAGTCATTAACGCCGTTCGGCCAGGGGTAAGCGCCGGGCTGGATGGTCTTGAACCAGTAATAGCCGTTCTCATCGGTGATCGTGCGGCCGACACCGCCGAAATTCGGATCGATGGCGGCGAGATAACTTTCCTTCTTGTGGCGGTAACGGCCGCCGGCATTGGCCTGCCAGAACTCCACCAGTGCGCCGTCCACGCCACGGCCACGCTCGTCCAGCACCCGGCCGTGCACCAGAATGCGCGGGCCGACAGGCATTTCGCCCGGGCGGGCATAGTTGAGGATGAGGTCGTTATCCAGCGAGTTCAGCATGCCGTGGCCGAAAACGGGGCCGGTGATCTCGCTTTTCGTGCCTTCCAGCGAAATCAGCGCGCGCTGCGGTGAACGCAGGATCGAGGTCTTGTAGCCGGGCGCATAGGCCAGCGGATGGATGTCGCGATTGCGCGCGAAGAAGGGTCCCGTTTCGGGCGGCTGGTTGCTCATTTCGTCTCCTCCCCATCGCCAGAATTATCAGGGGAACTATCGGTCCTCATGCTGGCAAGGGCAAGCTTGGCGATCTTGAAAGCGTGGTTGGCGGCGGGAACACCGGCATAGATCGCCACATGCAGCAGCGCCTCGCGGATATCCGCCTCGGTGGCGCCGGTATTGACGGTGGCGCGCACATGCATGGCCAGTTCCTCATCCTGACCGAGCGCGGCAAGCAGGGCAATGGTGACCATCGAACGCTCGCGCTTCGTCCAGTGATTTCCGGACCAGACGGTGCCCCAGGCGGCTTCGGTGATGAGCTGCTGGAAGGGCTGGTCGAAACCGGTCGTCACCGTCTGCGCGCGGTCGACATGGGCATCGCCCAGCACGGAGCGGCGGGTCTTCATGCCCTGTTCGAAACGTTCGTTCTTGTCGATATGGTCCGCCATCGGTCAATGCTCCGGCAAGGTCTTGAGAAAAATGGAGGCCGCCTGTGCGTAGACGAGCGGCTGTTCAAGGCAGGGGATGTGGCCGCAGCCGGCAATGGTGACGACGCGGCTCGCGGGGATGAGGCCCGCCAGCGATTGCACCAGTTCCGGTGGCGTGGAACCGTCCTGATCACCTGCAACACAGAGCGTCGGCACGGCGATGCGCCCGGCCTCTTCGGTATAATCCGCATCGCGGATGGCGGCGCAGGTGCCGCTGTAGCCGGCTTCCGGCTGTTGCGAGAGCATGTTGCGCGCGCCGGCATAGGCGGCATTCTCAGGCTGGCGGAAAGCGGGCGTGAACCAGCGCTCCATGACGGGGTCGATCAGCGAGGCGAGGCCATCGGCGGCGATCTTGTCGATACGGGCATTCCACATCTCAGTCGTGCCGATCTTGTGAGCGGTGTTGCTGAGCACCAAAGCGCGGACGAGATCGGGCCGGCGGGCATAAAGCCCCTGCGCAATCAGTCCGCCGACCGACAGGCCCCAGATGACGGCGCTTTTGACGCCGAGATGATCGAGAAGTGCGATCAGGTCACCGGCATGATCGTCGATGGAATAGGGAGCGCGCCCGACATCGGAAAGGCCATGGCCGCGCTTGTCGTGCAGCACATAGGCATAGTCATCGCCGAGCGCCTCGATCACCGCATCCCAGATTCGGAAATCGGTGCCGAGCGAATTGATGAAGGCAATCACAGGTTTGCCGCTGTCCAATCCCTTGACGCGATAATGGATCACAGTCTCGCCGCAGCGCAGAAAATGCATGGCATGCTCCTCCTGTGAAGGATATTGCAAGCCGGTTCCGGTTAAGTAAAATGACATTATCGATGAAAATCATAACCTGTGGATTATATGAGCGATGGTCGATCAGCGTATCAAGTTCCGGCACCTGCAAACCTTCGTGGAGGTGGCGCGCCAGAAAAGCGTCATTCGCGCTGCGGAAATCCTGCATGTCAGCCAGCCAGCGGTGACGAAGACGATCCGCGAGCTGGAAGAGATTCTCCGCGTCTCGCTGTTTGACCGGGAAGGGCGCGGCATTCGCATCAGCCGCTATGGCGAGGTGTTTCTGCGTCATGCCGGTGCGACGATGACGGCGTTGCGCCAGGCGGTCGATTCGGTCTCGCAGGAGGCGGCGCGCGCCGGGCCGCCGGTGCGGGTCGGTGCTCTGCCCACGGTTTCGGTCCGCATCATGCCGAAGGCGATGGCCGGTTTTCTGGCCGAGAAGACCGGCAGCCCGGTGAAGATCGTGACAGGCGAAAACGCCGTGCTGCTGGAGCAATTGCGCGTCGGCGATCTTGATCTCGTCGTTGGGCGTCTCGCCGCGCCGCAGAAAATGGCGGGTTTTTCCTTCGAGCATCTCTATTCGGAAAAGGTGCGCTTCGTAGTGCGCGCCGGCCACCCGTTGCTGTCACCGGGCCTTTCGGTGTTCGACCATCTGCATGAATATCCCGTACTGATGCCGACACGGCAATCGGTCATCGGGCCTGTCGTCGAGCAGTTTTTGATCGCCAACGGCGTGCCGGCCCTGCCGATCCGCATCGAAACCGTGTCGGATGCCTTCGGCCGCGCCTTCCTGCGCACTAGCGATGCGATCTGGATCATCTCGGAAGGTGTTGTGGCGGCGGATGTGGCCGACGGCATTCTGGCGATCCTGCCGGTCGAGACCGGTGATACCAGCGGCCCGGTGGGGCTGACGGTCCGCGCCGACACGCAGCCCTCGCTACCGCTGTCGCTGCTGATGCAGGCCATCCGCGAGGCGGCAGGTGAGTTGCTGGATGGGAGGGCGGAGGCCGGTTCCTGATACGAGGGGCGACGGTCGGAAAATCTAAGAGGCTTTCCTCCGTCATGCCGGACTTGATCCGGCATCCAGCCACGGCGCGTCTGCGCCGGAATAGAGTCTTTTGTGATCAAAGACTTGATCGCGCTGGACCCCGGATCAGGTCCGGGGTGACGGATGTGGGGAACGGTACAAATAACGTCGCTTGTCTCGGGCAACTCCTAATAAGGAAGTCCCACATAATTCTCCGCAAGCGCCGTGGAAGCGGCGCGCGATTGTACGAGGTAATCCAGCTCCGCCTCCTGAATACGCTGGCCGAAATCCTCCGTATCGGGAAAACGGTGCATCATCGTCGTCATCCACCAGGAGAAACGCACAGCCTTCCAGACACGGGAAAGCGCCTTCTGCGAATAGGCATCGATGCCCGCTTCAGACCTGTCGCGATAAAACTCGATCAGCGCCTCGCTCAGATAATGCACGTCGCTGGCGGCGAGGTTGAGGCCCTTGGCTCCTGTCGGCGGCACGATATGGGCAGCGTCGCCCGCGAGAAACAGCCGTCCGAACCGCATGGGTTCACTGACGAAGGACCGGAGCGGCGCGATGGATTTTTCGAAGGATGGGCCGGTCACCATTTCATCCGCATGGTTTTCCGGCAGGCGGCGGCGGATTTCATCCCAGAAGCGCTCGTCGCTCCAGTCCTCCGGCCGGTCATCCAGCGAACATTGGATGTAATAACGGCTGCGCGTGTGCGAGCGCATGGAACAGAGCGCAAAACCACGCGGATGGTTGGCATAGATGAGTTCGTGGTTGACCGGCGGCACATCGGCGAGAATGCCGAGCCAGCCGAAGGGGTAGACCTTCTCGAATTCCTTGATCGCGCCTTGAGGCACGGATTTGCGGCTGATGCCGTGGAAACCATCGCAACCGGCGATGAAATCGCAATCGATCCGGTGGCTTACGCCGTCTTTCTGATAGGTGACATAGGGACTTGCGCCATCGAAATCATGCGGCTCGACATTTCCGGCGTCGTAAATGGTGACGAGGCCTGCCGCCTCGCGTACATCCATCAGATCATGCGTCACCTCGGTCTGGCCATAGACCATCACACGTTTGCCGCCCGTCAGATCGAAGAGATCGATACGGTGGTCGCGACCATCGAAGGTCAGCGAAAACCCGTCATGCGGCAGGCCTTCCCGGTGTAGACGCTTATCCGCGCCGACCTTTTCCATCAGCTGCACGGTGCCTTCTTCCAGCACGCCGGCGCGGACACGGCCGAGGATATAATCCTTGCTGACCCGGTCAAGAATGACGGTCTCGACGCCGGCTCTCGCCAGAAGCTGGCCAAGCAGAAGCCCCGATGGGCCGGAGCCGATGATGACGACCTGTGTACGCATTGTTTCCTCCCGAACTTGTCTCCGGTCAAGAAATTGACCAAGGCGGGTCACAAGCTCAATGGACTTTCCGGTCCGTAAATTGCACAATCCGACCATCAGGCGGAGGAGTGGGGTGAGATGCGGGTAACTGCCAATGAAGGGCTTTACGGCGAAGAAGCCGCGCAGGGCACCGATTTTCGCTTCCATTGCGAGACGCTTTTTTCGCGGAGCAGTCTGCACCGCTTTGAAATCGGCCTGCACCGTCATGCCGCCTTTCTGCAAATCTTGTACATTTTTGGCGGTGAGGGCGATGCGTTGCTGGAGGGTCGCATCGAGCCGATCCGCCCGCCGGTCGCCATCATCGTGCCGCCGGGTTTCGAACATGGCTTCCGCTTCTCACGCGATATTGGCGGGGTGATCGTCACCATGCTGCCGGGTGCCTTGCCGGCATCGGTGCAGGCGCTTTTGCTGCGGAATTTCCAGCAGCCGGTGCTTCTGCCCCTGCGGGATTTTGCTGACAAAGAAGGCCTACGCAGCGGTTTCGAACGGATTTCCACGGAATATGAGGCCCGCGAGATCGGTCGCGACGCGATGATCGAAGGCCAGCTCGCCACTGTGGTTTCGCTTCTGTCACGGGCGGCGCGGCCGCTTCTGGAAACCAGCGGCGAAGGCCTTGCCGAACAGCGTTTTGAACGGTTGCTGTCGCTGATTGCCCGCCATATTCGCGAGCCGCAGAAAGCCGGGTTTTATGCAGGGAAGCTCGGCCTTTCCGAGACGCATCTCAACCGGCTCGTCCGTTCGGTCTCCGGCCTCAGCCTGCAAAGGCTGATCGCCAAGCGTCAGATCGAGATCGCCCAGCAGGAGCTGATCTTTACAGTCTCCAGCGTGCAGATGATTGCGGAAGGGCTGGGTTTTGCCGATCCCGCCTATTTCAACCGCTTCTTCAGGCGGGAGACCGGCATGACGCCGCGCGCCTGGCGTCTCGCCGAACAGCGCAAAATGGGCGATACCGGCGCGCGGCTGACACCGCCTCAGACCAGCATACGCGCCAGCTCCCGCTGAACGGAAAGAAGCGCCGGCAAATATCGCTCCACCAGATATTCCATCGAGGCGACCGAAGCGGCGAGCCCGACATTGAGGGCGGCGACCGTCTGGCCACGCACGCTTTTCAGCGGCACGGCGATGGAGCGAAGACCGATTTCAACTTCCTGATCGATCAGCGCATAACCGCGATGAGCGGTCACCTCGATTTCGGCGAGCAGGGCGTCCATGTCGGTGATCGTCTTTTCCGTGCGGGCAACCAGCCGGGAGGTTTCGAGAATGTCACGCCGCCGCTCGGGTGTTTGTGCGGAAAGAAGAACCCGGCCCATCGAGGTGCAATAGGCGGGCAAACGTGACCCTGGCATCAGCGCAATCGACATGACCCGCTGTTGGGCGGCGCGGGCGACATAAACGATTTCGGTCTCGTCCAGGATAGAAACGGAGGTGCTTTGGCCGATCTCTTCCGAGAGGCGGTCGATGAGCGGCTGCACGATCTTCGGCAGCGGCATGGTGGCGAGGCAGCCGGTGCCGAGCCGCAGCACCTTTGGCGTGACGGTAAAGAACTTGCCGTCATAGGCGGCATATCCAAGCTCCGAAAGTGTCAGCAGACAGCGGCGCGTGGTGGCGCGGTCCAGGCCGGCGATCTCTGCCGCATCGGAGATGGACAATCGCGGCCGCTCGGCGCTGAAAGCCTCGATCACCCGCAATCCCTTGGCGAGACCGCCCATCATGTCTCTTTCGCTGACGGCCATACCCAAGCTCCATTTGTGCGATATACGAACAAAAATCATATAACGCACAAAATCCTTGCCGTCGAGGCAATTTCGGCTTTACCTCATGGCCACGCAGCCTTGCCGGTTCCATCCGCTCGGCTGGATGGAGGTTTTGAGAATGGACAAGACAATCAAGAGCGCGGAAGAGGCGCTTGCCGGCATCGGCGATGGTGCGATGATCATGATCGGCGGTTTCGGCGGCTCCGGCGCGCCCATCGAGCTGATCCACGCGCTGATCGACAGGGGACCAAAGAACCTGACCGTCATCAACAACAATGCCGGCAACGGCCGCATCGGCATCGCCGCGATGATCGATGCCGGCATGGTCAGGAAGATGATCTGCTCTTTCCCGCGCTCTTCCGATCCGCGCGCCTTTACAGACCGCTATCTGGCCGGTGAAATCGAGCTGGAACTGGTGCCGCAGGGCACGCTCGCGGAGCGCATCCGCGCTGGCGGCGCCGGTATTCCGGCTTTCTACACCCCGACCGGCTTCGGAACGGAACTGGCACAAGGCAAGGTCATCGCGGAATTCGACGGCCGCTCCTACGTACAGGAACGCTGGCTGAAGGCGGATTTCGCCATCGTCAAGGCCGAGCTTGGCGATACCTATGGCAACCTCACCTACAACAAGGCAGGCCGTAATTTTAACCCGCTGATGTGCATGGCCGCGAAGACCACCATCGCGCAGGTCTCGAAGATCGTCGCCGCCGGCGAGATCGACCCGGAGCATGTCGTGACGCCAGGCATTTTTGTGAACGGCGTCGTGGAAATCCCCGATCCGCAACAGGAAGAAGTCCTCATTCGTGCGGGAGTAGCCTACGCATGACCCAGACCATCGACAACCGCGAAGACATCAAGCTCTCCAACGCCCAGATCGCCTGGCGCGCCGCGCAGGACATTGAGGACGGCGCTTACGTCAACCTTGGCATCGGCTTTCCGGAAATGGTGGCGCGCTACCAGCCGCCCGGCCGTCAGGCGATCTTCCACACCGAAAACGGTATCCTGAATTTCGGTGAAGCCCCGCCGGAAGGTGAAGAGGACTGGAACCTCATCAATGCCGGCAAGAAGGCCGTCACACTGAAGCCGGGTGCCGCCTTCTTCCACCATGCCGACAGCTTCGCCATGGTGCGCGGCGGGCATCTGGATGTGGCGATCCTCGGGGCCTATCAGGTGGCGCAGAATGGCGATCTCGCCAATTGGCGCGTCGGCTCCAAGGGCGTGCCGGCCGTCGGCGGGGCCATGGATCTGGTGCATGGCGCCAAGCAGGTCTTCGTCATCACCGAACATGTCACCAAGAATGGCGAGCCGAAGCTGGTTGAGAAATGCGCCTTCCCGCTGACCGGCGTCGGCTGCATCACCCGCATCTATACCAGCCATGCGGTGATCGACGTGGTGGACGGCCGTTTTGTGCTGCGCGAAAAACTGCCGGCGATGACATTTGAGGAATTGCAGGCCATGACCGGCGCACCACTTCATGTGCATAGCGAAGTTGCCGATCTCGTCGCACCGGAACTTTGAGGAAACACCGATGACCGAAGCCTATATCTGCGATTATATCCGCACGCCCATCGGCCGCTTCGGCGGCGCGCTCTCCTCCGTTCGCGCCGATGATCTCGGCGCGGTGCCGCTGAAGGCGCTGATGGAACGCAATCCTTCCGTCGACTGGGAAGCCGTCGAGGATGTCATCTTCGGCTGCGCCAACCAGGCGGGCGAGGATAACCGCAATGTGGCGCGCATGTCGCTGTTGCTTGCCGGCCTGCCGGTTTCCGTCACCGGAACGACCATCAACCGGCTGTGCGGTTCGGGCATGGATGCCGTCATCGCAGCTGCGCGCGCCGTCAAATCGGGCGAGGCGGAACTGATGATCGCCGGCGGCGTGGAAAGCATGAGCCGCGCGCCCTTCGTTCTGCCAAAGGCGGAAAGCGCCTTTTCGCGCAATGCCGAAATTTACGACACCACCATCGGCTGGCGTTTTGTCAACCCGCTGATGAAGGCGCAATATGGCGTCGATTCCATGCCGGAGACGGGTGACAACGTCGCGGTCGATTATCAGGTCTCGCGTGAGGATCAGGACGCCTTTGCCGTGCGCAGCCAGCAGAAGGCGGCGGATGCGCAGGCCAATGGCCGTCTCGACAAGGAAATCATTTCGGTGACGATCCCGCAGCGCAAGGGCGATCCGCTGGTTGTCGCCAAGGACGAACATCCGCGGGCGACCAGTCTCGAAGCGCTGGCGAAGCTGAAGCCGGTGAACAAACGTGATGGCGCGACGGTGACGGCGGGCAATGCATCGGGCGTTAATGACGGCGCGGCCGCCCTCATCATCGCTTCAGCAGAAGCGGCGAAGAAATATGGCCTCACCCCCATCGCCCGCATCCTCGGTGGCGCCGCCGCCGGTGTGCCGCCACGCGTCATGGGCATCGGCCCGGCCCCGGCCTCTGCGAAGCTGTTGGCCCGGCTCGGGTTGAAGCAGGAGCAGCTTGACGTGATCGAGCTGAACGAGGCCTTCGCCAGCCAGGGCCTTGCGACTTTGCGCCAACTTGGTATTGCCGATGACGATGCGCGGGTGAATGCCAATGGCGGCGCGATCGCGCTTGGCCATCCGCTCGGCATGTCGGGTGCCCGCATTGCCGGCACGGCGGCGCTTGAACTTTCGCTCACCGGCAAGCGGCTTGCGCTCGCCACCATGTGTATCGGCGTCGGGCAGGGTATTGCCGTGGCGCTGGAGCGGGTCTGACGGGATAGCGGCATTCGGTATCGGGATATGGGCGAATGCCGTCGTGAGGCGGTACGGATGCTGCTGTCAAACGGCACGAATGTCGCTGTAAGAGGGTATGAATACTGCTGGCGCGGTTTCATCATGATGGTTGGGCCGTTCAGGCCGCTGGCCAACGATTTTCTTGGCCCATACCAACCCACCCCATTTCCCCTCATTCCTGTGCTTGTCACAGGAATTCAGCCGACACGCGTCCGCGCGGCGGAGAGACTTCTTTTAGCCCAAGGACTTGGGCTAGCTGGATCCCTGTGACAAGCACAGGGATGAGGGGAGGAGGCGTGGCGGACTAGTCGTGTCGCTGGTAAAGCAGGCGCCACCCGAGAGATGCCGCCTCAGCATTCGGACCACGGTACTCCCTGCCATATTCCTTCGCCCATGTTGGATTCCATCATCATCCGTGACATGTTTTGCAAGACATGACAGGAATCTTTCCGCCTGCGGGAGCCAATATGAAGCGTCCAACCATCACCGATGTCGCAAAAGCCGCCGGCGTCAGCGTCGCCACTGTCGACCGGGTGCTGAACGGCCGCCTGCCGGTGCGGGAGGAGACCGCTCGGCGGGTGTTCGAGGCGGCGGAGAAGATCGGTTTTCACGCCACCAACATCATTCGCCAGCGCATGCTGGCCGATATGCCGTCCTATAGTCTCGGCATCATCCTGCGCAAGGAACGGCATGCCTTTTATCAGACCTTTGCTGACGAGCTGGAGCTAGCGGCGCGCAACGTCAGGGATCGTCATCTCAATCTGCGCATCGAATTCGCCCAGTCGGGCGAGCCGAGCGAGCTTGCGGCGCTGCTGACCGGCATGAAGGGCCGCGTGCAGGCGGTGGCCGCAACCGGGCCCGACCATCACGATGTCACGGCTGCCGTCGAAGCGCTGAAGGCCAAGGGCATACCGACGTTTTCGCTGCTCTCCGATTTTGCCCAGGGTGTGCGGGAAGCCTATCTCGGCGCCAACAACATGAAGGTCGGGCGCACGGCGGCATGGATGATCTCCCGGCTGGCGCGCGGTAAAGGCAAGGTGCTTCTTCTCCTCGGCGGCCACCGTTTCCATGGTCATTCCCTGCGCGAAACCGGGTTTCGAAGTTACATGCGCGAATATGCGCCGGAATTCGAGGTAATGGATGCGCTGATTACGCTGGAAACACGCCGGCTCACTTATGAACTGGTCATGGACACCATTGCCAAGCACCGGGATCTCGTCGGCATCTATTGCGTCGGCGGCGGCATGGAGGGGGTGATCGAGGCGTTGCAGCAGGAAAACCAGCAGGAAAACATCGTCTGTCTGGTGAATGAACTCACCCCCGAATCCCGTCAAGCGCTCCTGGAACGGCGCATCAGCGGCGTCTTCCAGACCCCGCTGCGCGAACTCTGCGCCGACCTTCTGGCCACCATGGTTCACACCATCGAACACGGCATGGCGGAAACGCCGGGGCAGCGTTTCGTGCCCGCACATCTGTGGGTTCCTGAGAGCCTATGATGGTTTGATGGATTCAATCATGAATCCCGTGCCTGTTTCTATCATGCTTGATGGTTTTGTCTGCTGCTGACGCGTTGACGCCGCAGCCGGACTAGGAAATCTTGGCCGCCTGTGGAGCGGGCAGGAGGCCGACCTTCACGACATTAGATTATTTCAGGGTTGCTTGACGCCGCGGATTTTCCTTCGCGGCGAAGGGGCAGCTTTTGCCGGAAAGCCATGAAAGCGCGAAATGCGCGAGATGGTGCAACCGGTTCTTTTCAAGGGTTTTGGAGGAGAACGACATGAAAAGACATTTCGCAATTGCAGCTTTCGCTACCATGCTGGCAACGAGCGCGTCGGCTGAGACCGTCGGGGTTTCGATGGCGCTGTTCGACGATAATTTCCTGACTGTGCTGCGCAACGGCATGATCGATTATTCCAAGGGCATGAACGGCGTTTCGCTGCAGGTCGAGGATGCGCAGAACGATGTCGGCAAGCAGCTGAGCCAGGTGCAGAATTTCGTCGCTGCCGGCGTCGATGCCATCATCGTCAATCCGGTCGATACCGACGCGACCGTAGCGCTTTCACAGGCCGCCGCCGCCGCCGGCATTCCGCTTGTTTATGTCAACCGCCAGCCGGTCAATCTCGACAGCCTGCCGGACAAACAGGCCTTTGTCGCCTCCGATGAAAAACAGTCGGGCACCCTGCAGACGCAGGAAGTCTGCCGGCTGTTGAAGGAAGCGGGCAAGACGGAAGCCAGGGCCGTGGTGATGATGGGCGAGCTTTCCAACCAGGCGGCGCGTATGCGCACGCAGGATATCAAGGATGTGGTCGCCACGCCCGATTGCAGCTTCATCAAGCTTGTTGAGGAACAATCCGCCAACTGGTCGCGTACGCAGGGCTCGGACCTGATGACCAACTGGCTTTCGGCAGGCGTGGAGTTCGATGCCGTCATTTCCAACAATGACGAGATGGCCATCGGCGCCATCCAGTCTCTGAAGGCGGCCGGCCGGTCGATGGACAGCGTCATCATCGCCGGCATCGACGCCACGCAGGACGCGCTTGCGGCGATGGCGGCGGGTGATCTGGATGTGAGCGTTTTCCAGAATGCCGCAGGCCAGGGCAAGGGTGCGCTGGATGCAGCGCTGAAACTCGCCAAGGGTGAGGCCATCGACAAGAAGGTCTTCGTGCCCTTCGAACTGGTCACGCCGGCGAACCTCAAGAACTATCAGGCCAAGAATTGAGCCATGGCCTTGCCCAGGCGGCTTCTCCGCTCCCGGGGAGTGCCGCCGGGCAGGCCGACGCGCCGGAGCCGGCAAGATGGCCGGCTCCGGCGACACGGAATGATTGAACCAGCGGCGATTTCCGCGGGAGGAAACCTTGAAAAAACTATTGATGGCGACGGCACTCTGCATCTGCGCGACACCGGCCCTTGCCGAGAGGCGCATCGCAGTCTCGATGACGTCTTTCGACAATCCGTTTCTGACGATCCTGCTCAACGGCATCAGGGCAGAGGCCGGGCGCGATAAAAACATCGAGCTTCTGGTCGAGGATGCCCAGCTTGATCCGTCAAAGCAGCTCAATCAGGTGCAGAATTTCGTCGCCAATGGTGTTGATGCGATCATCGTCAATGCGGTTGATGGCGATGCCACCGCCGCGATCACAAAGGCCGCGTCAGCCGCGAAAATTCCGCTGGTTTATGTCAACCATCCGCCGGCCGAGCTGGAAACCGGCCTGCCTGATGGAACGGCCTTTGTCGGTTCCAACGAACTCGATTCCGGCACCATGGAAGCCGAAGCCGCCTGCAAGCTGATGGGCGGCAAGGGCAAGGCCGTCATCCTGATGGGGCCATTGGAAAACCACGCGGCGCTGGTGCGCACCAAGGATGTCGAAACGGTGTTTTCCAAGCCGGACTGCAAGATCGACATCCTCGAAAAGCAGACGGCGAACTGGAGCCGCACGCAGGCGCAGGACCTCGTTTCATCCTGGCTGACGGCGGGTATCCAGTTCGATGCCGTCATCGCCAATAATGATGAAATGGCGATCGGCGCAGCACAGGCGCTCAAAGCGGCGGGCGTTTCCATGAAGGATATCGTCGTTGCCGGCATCGACGCCACGCCGGACGGTCTTGCCGCCATGCAGGCCGGCGATCTCGACATCACCGTTTACCAGAATGCGACGAAGCAGGGTGAGGTCTCCGTCCAGACGGCGGTAAAGGCCGCTGCCGGGCAAAGCATCGAAAAGACGCTCTGGGTGCCTTTCGAACTCGTCACTCCGGAAAACATGTCCGCCTACGCGAAATAGCCGGGGCTTTGGCCCCGGTCCGTTTATCTCCACTGGAAACAGCCATGAAACATACGCTCGATCCCCACATGTTCCGGCACCTCTCCCTGGCCGAAACCTGCCGCAAGGTCGCAGACCTCGGTTACGATTACGTCGAACTTTCGCCGCGCCCGGATTTCCTCTCCTGGTGGACGAGGCCGAAGGTCTATCCCGAACGGGTCGCCGAATTCAAAAAGGCGTTGAAGGACCATGGTGTCGGCCTTGCCACGCTGCAGCCCATGTATCGCTGGGCAAGCCCCTATCCGGACGAATGGGAGGTGGCGATCGACAACTGGAAACGCGCCATCGAGATTGCCGTCGAGATGGAATGCCCGATGTTCGTTTCGGAATTCGGCCGTGGCGGCTCGCCGGATCGCAGCCTCAACGACCGTTCCGGCCTGCACCGCCCGGAAACCTGCGAGGCACAGTTCTTCCGCGCCATGGATATTCTGGTGCCGATCCTCGAGCGGGAAGGGCTGGTGCTGTCGCTGGAGGCGCATCCCGAAGACTGGCTCGAGGAGATCGCGCCGGCCATCGACATCATCAAGACCATCAATTCCAAGGCGGTGAGGGCCTCCTTCATCGCGCCGCATACCTTCTTCTACGGGCCGGACATGGTGGCGAACCTGCGCGCGACCGAGGGCCATCTGGTGCATGTGCGCCTTGCCGATACCTATGACCACAACAAGTCGTCGCAGCTGCGTTACATCGTCAATCCCCCCGGCTCCAAGGTCCGGGTGCATCAGCACACGGATTTCGGCCAGGGCGAGATCGACTGGGAGACCTTCTTTGCGACGCTCGCCGACATGAAATTCGATGGGGTGCTGTCGAACTGCGTCTTTGCCTGGGAAGACCGCGTCGATGACAGCGCGCGTTTCATGCTCAGCGAAACCCGGCGATACGTCGCCAAATACTGGAAATGAGGTTTTTCAGATGACTGTGAGAATTGGTGTCGTCGGCACCGGCGCAATCGGGCGTGATCACGCCCGCCGTATCAATCAGGTTCTGGGTGGCGCGAAGATCGTTGCGCTGAGCGACGTCAATCGCGCCTCGGCCGAGGCGGTCAAAAAAGATATCGCGCCGGATGCCGTAGTTTTCGCCACCGGCGAAGAGCTGATCGCGTCACCCGATGTTGATGCGGTGCTCGTTACCTCCTGGGGCGCAACCCATGAGCAATATGTGCTGGCGGCCATCGCCGCCGGCAAGCCGTGCTTCTGCGAAAAGCCGCTGGCCACCACGGCGGAAGGCGCAAGACGCATCGTCGACGCCGAGGTGGCGCATGGCAAGCGGCTGGTTCAGGTGGGCTTCATGCGCCGTTACGACGCCGGTTACGTGGCGCTGAAAAAGGCCGTGGACAGTCGGATCGGCGCGCCGATCATGGTGCATGCTGCGCACCGCAACCCGGCGGTTCCGGAGCAATATGTGACGCCCATGGCGATCCACGACACGATGATCCATGAGATCGACGTGCTGCGCTGGCTGCTCGACGATGACTATGTTTCCGCCCGTGTGCTCTTCCCCCGCTCCGCCGCGCGCAGCCATGCGAGACTGAAGGATCCGCAGATCGTCATTCTGGAGACGGCGAAGGGCACGATCATCGACGTCGAAATCTTCGTCAATTGCCATTACGGTTATGATATCCAGTGCCAGGTGGTGGGTGAAGACGGCATTGCCAGCCTGCCGGAGCCGATGTCGGTGCAGACACGCCTCGGCGCCAAGCTGCAGAACGATATCCTCACCGACTGGAAGGATCGCTTCATCGCCAGCTACGATGTGGAATTGCAGGATTTCATCCACGCGGCGGCGAAGGGAACGGCCTCGGGGCCCAATTCCTGGGACGGCTACGTGGCCGCCATCACCTCCGATGCCTGCGTTGCCGCGCAGGAGACGGACGGGGTGGCCGTCGCAATCGAGCTTCCCACCCGTCCTGCTCTTTACCAGTGAGGTCTTTCATGCGTTTTGCCATCAACCACATCACCGCGCCGAAGCTTTCCCTCGAGCAGTTCTTCGCCACCGCCCGCAGGCTCGGCCTCACCGAAGTCGAAATCCGCAACGACCTGCCTGATATTGTCGGCACGACGGATCCGGCGGCGGTGAAGGTGGCGGCCGAAAAGGCGGGCGTGACGATCATCTCGATCAATGCGCTTTACCCCTTCAACGTCTGGTCGGGCGACCTGCCTTTGAGGGCTGTTGCCATGGCCGATTATGCCGCGGCAAGCGGTGCGAAGGCGCTGGTCATGTGCCCGCTGAATGACGGCACGGTGGTGTCTTTTGACGATCTCGTCACGGCGCTGAAGGCCATGAAACCGATCCTCGAAGAACGCGGCCTGATCGGTTTCGTCGAACCGCTCGGCTTCCCGGTCTCGTCACTGCGCACCAAGGCCGAGGCCATCAGGGCAATCGACGCGGCCGGCGGTGGCGATGTCTACAGGCTGGTGCACGACACCTTCCACCATCACCTCGCGGGCGAGACGGCGTTCTTCCCCGAACACACCGGCCTCGTCCACATTTCCGGTGTTACCGACCTTGCGGTATCCGTGGCCGACATGCTCGACGCTCACCGTGTTCTTGTAGATGGCGGCGACCGGCTGGAGAATATCGCCCAGATCAAAACGCTGGAGGCGGCCGGTTACCAGGGGCCTTACAGCTTCGAACCCTTCGCGACGGAAGTGCATGAGTTGAAGGACCCGTTGGCTGCCGTGAAGGACAGCATCGACCATATCTCCCAGGCGCTCTGACCGCCTTGCCGCCCGCAGCTTGCTGCGGGCGGTGCTTTTGGCCAGGTGATGGCAAAAACCCAGAGAAATCAATTCCGCATTTACGGATGATGCTGTAGTCTTCCCCAGACTAGAGAGCAGCAAACAGGCACGGGTATTCTTCAGATCGACTGCGTGGGGCAGGCTTTCTGCCCGCACTGTCCGAAAAAGAGTGGTTGAATTTCCCCTATATGAAAGCGGATAGGAAAACGACGCTTAAGGACGTGGCGCGGGAGGCGAATGTTTCGCTGAGCACGGCTTCGCACGCCATCAACGGCACCGCGCCTTTGACCACGCAGGTTCGCGAGCGGGTGCTGGAAGCGGCCCGCACGCTCGGATATCTCGAAAACCGCCGGCAGAAGGCGACGATCGCCACGCTGCGTGTCGTACTTCTGGCCATGACCAATGATGCAGCACCGCAGAGCGACCTCAACATGGTCAGCTGGACGATGCTGAACGGCTTTCGGCGCGAATGCGAGCGGCGCGGCATTCGCATCGTTCCTTATGTGAGTGCAACGAGCCGGATTGATCCGGTCGCTGTGGCGGCTGCTGCCGATGCAGACAATGTCGATGGCATCGTGGTTCTCAATGATGACAGGCAGCAACTGGTCGAGGCGCTGTCGGCGCTCGGCCGGCCGGTGGTGCTGATCAATGGCGAAGACCCGGCGATGATCGTCGATACGGTGACGGCGGAAAACCGTTTTGGCGCGCGTCTCGGCATCGAGCATCTGCTGTCGCTCGGGCATCGCAATATCCTGCATATCACCTGGAAGGGGCGCACGACGATCCGCCGCCGTTATGATGGCTACAGCGATGCGTATCTCGCGGCCGGCCTTGCCGTGCCTTCGGATATGGTTGTCGAGGTGGAAAGCTATGAGCCGCAATGGGGCGAGGCTGCCATTCGCCGGCTGCTTGCCGAGGAGCGTCCGCTTCGAAACGCAACGGCGATCTTCTGCGCCGCCGACAATCTGGCGCTCGGCTGCCTGAAGGCGTTGACGGAAGCGGGTATCCGGGTGCCGGACGATGTTTCGGTGCTGGGGTTCGACGATATCATGCCGGCGGCCTTCAGCGCGCCGCCGCTCAGCACTATCCAGTTGCCGGCCGACCGGCTGGGCGGTGCGGCGCTTGCGCTGCTGGAGCAGCGGCTGGTGGCAGCCGATCCGACACGTCCGGCGCATCGGCTGGAACTTGGTTGTCGGCTGGTGTTGAGGGGCAGCATCGCGCCGCCCCCCAGGTGATGTCAGGGATTACTTCATCCCCGTGCCGGCAATGCCTGTCGTGATATAGCGCTGCAGGAACAGGAACACGACGGTGACGGGTGCGAGGCTGAGGAAAGTCATGGCAAGGATATAATGCCATTGCACCGAGAACTCGCCCTGGAAGGCATTGAGGCCCACCTGGAGCGTGAAGTTTTCACGGCTGCTGAGAACGATCAGCGGCCAGAGGAAGTCGTTCCAGCGCCAAAGCACCGAGAAGATGGCGAGAACCGCAAGCGCCGGGGCCGTCAGCGGCAGGATGATGCGCCAGAAGATGCGGAATTCGCTGGCGGCATCGACGCGCGCCGCCTCGATCAGCTCGTCGGGGATGGTCAGCATATATTGCCTGAGCAGGAACACGCCCGTCGGTGTTGCGACGGTGGGGATGATGACGCCCCAGAGATTGTCAACGAGGCCGACGCCGACGATGACGAGATAGGCCGGCACCATGACGACGGTGAGCGGGATCATTAGCGTCGAGATGATCAGCACGAAGATCGCCTTCTCGCCGCGGAAGCGGTATTTGGAGAGCGCAAAGGCCGCCATGGCGTTGACGATCAGCGTCAGAACCGTTGCGACGAGGGTGACGAAGACCGAGTTCTTGAGGAAGGTGAGGAAGCTGAACTGCGTCAGGGGATCGGTAAAATTCTCCGTCGCGATGGTCAGCTTCTGAACCGGCGTTATTTCGCGTGTGTCGACGCTGACGGGCGGGCCGGGATTGGCCGGATCGACCATCTGGGCTTTCAGGCCGACGCGGCGGACCATGGCCATTTCCCGCTCCGCGCCGTCGATTGGGGCTTTCCACAGGCTGAGCGGCTTGTCGTAACCCTGAACCTCCACCTGCACGGCGGCGCGCGGCAGAAGGCTCGGCGGAAACCTTGTGATCTCGGCTTCCGGTTTCAGCGATGACATGGCGGCCCAGACGACCGGGATGAGGACCGCGAGCGTGCCGCCGATGAGCCAGACCCAGGAGAGGATATCGGTGAGGCCGATCCGGCCCGGGCGGCGGGTGCGTGTGAGGAAAGAGACGGCGTTGGACATGGTCAGGACTCCATCTTCTTGCCGAGACGCAGTTGCACGAGGGTGAGTGCGAGAAGCACAAAGCCCATGAGAACCGATGCGGCGGATGCAAGGCCGAACAGCCTCAGATCACTGCCAAAGGCCATCTGGTAGATATATTGCACGACGAAGGTATTGGCCGTGCCCGGTCCGCCGCCATTGGTCAGAACCCAAGCTTCATCAAATATTTGCACGGATCGGATCATCAACAGGATGAGCACGACGAGCAGGTTGGGGCCGAGAAGCGGCAGGGTGATGCGAAGCAGCGTGCGCCGAGGCGAAGCGGCATCGATGGCGGCGGCTTCATAGAGATCCTTCGGGATGGCCTGAAGGCCGGCCAGCAGGATCAGCGTATAAAAGCCCATATGGAACCAGACCGAAACCACCACCACGAAGAAACGCGACCAGCCGACATCCAGCAGGAAGATTTCCGGTGGCACGCCGAGCATCTGGAAAAAGGCGTTCAGCAGGCCGTTGCGGTCAAGGAACCATTTCCAGATGAGGCCGATGACGACGGGCGACAGCAGCACCGGGTAAAAGAACATGGCGCGGAAAAAACCGCGCGCGGCAATCGCCCGGTTGAGGATGAGCGCCGTGATGAGCGCGACGAGCAGCGTGGCGACGACGTTGAAGGCCACGAACCACAGCGTGTTCCAGATCGCTGTCCAGAACAGCGATTCCCGGCAGCTTCCGGGGTCCATATAGCTCTGGCAATCCAGCAGCTTGCCGAAATTCTCCAGGCCGACAAAGGGACGGTCAGAGATCAGAAGTTCGGTGCCGCCGGTAAAGGCGTAACCGACGGCAATCGCAATCGGCAAAAAGGTGAAGATGCCGAAGAGAACGAGGTTCGGCATCAGGAAGATATAGGGCATGCGCCTTTTGCCGATCAGCCGCTCGATGAAGTTGAGCGGCACTTCGGCAATCGCCATCACGGCGTCGAGCGCGCGGTCGGACAGTCTCGCAAGCGTCGGATTGGCCATGCTAACCTCTCCCTTCGCTCGCGACGCGCGGCAGCGCCAGTTCGGTGGCGGGATCGAAGACATGCACCTTTTCCCGTGCCGGCATGATCTTCAGCACCGAGCCGGAAGCGGGCGCGAAATGGCCCGCCTGATGCACGATGATCTGCTCTTTCTCACCCTGAAGGTTGCCGTAGAGATAGGTCTCGGTGCCGAGGCTTTCGTGATATTGCACCTCGAAGGGCAGGCCGGCATCCGCGATGGTGAAATGCGAGGGGCGGATGCCCGCGAGAACCGCCTGTCCGGGACTGACGGTTGCCGGATCGACGAGGCAGGGGAGTGACACGCCGTAACCGGCGTCGATGGCGATGGTGCCGTCTTCCCCCTTGGTGATGGTGCCCTTCAGCATGTTCATGCGCGGCGAACCGAGGAAACCGGCAACGAAGAGGTTGCGCGGATTGTCGAAAAGCTCAAGCGGGCTGCCCACCTGCTCGATGCGCCCGGCGCGCAGCACGACGATCTTGTCGGCCATGGTCATGGCTTCCACCTGGTCGTGGGTGACATAGATCATCGTCGTTTTGATATTGCGGTGCAACCGCGTGATTTCGGCGCGGGTCTGCACGCGCAGTGCGGCATCAAGGTTCGACAGCGGCTCATCGAACAGGAAGATATCAGGCTCGCGCACGATGGCACGGCCGATGGCGACACGCTGGCGCTGGCCGCCGGAAAGCTGTTTCGGCTTGCGGTCGAGATAGGGCTCGATAGCGAGCATGCGCGCCGCCTCATTGATGCGGCTTTCGATTTCCTCCCGCTTGAAGCGCAGGTTTTCCAGACCGAAAGCGAGGTTCTTGCGCACGCTCATATGCGGATAAAGCGCATAGGACTGGAAGACCATGGCGATCTTGCGCTCGGCCGGCGACAGCGCGCTGACATCGCGATTTCCGATGGCGATGCTGCCCGACGTGACGTCTTCCAGACCGGCGATGATGCGCAGTAGCGTCGATTTTCCGCAGCCCGAGGGGCCGACGAAAACGACAAATTCGCCGTTTTCGATCTGAAGATCGATATCATGCAGCACATGAACGGCGCCGAACGCCTTGTTGAGGTTTTCGAGTTTCAGACTTCCCATCACCTGCTCCCTTCATCCGAGCCCGTCGTCGCGACGATCTCCTGGCTGTTCCAGCCCTCCGGCAAGGGCGTCACTCTTTTGATGGCGACATCATGCGCCGAAAAACCGTGAACGCCCGAAAGAAAGATCGCGGGCATGCCACCGGGATAATCCTCCATGCCGACGATCCGGCCCTCAGCATCCTGCGTCCACGCATTGGCGCGGCCGGCGGCATCGGCGCTTGGCGCTATATCGGCATTGGTGGGGCGCAGGTCATATTGCAGGCCGGTGCCGAGCTTGCCGGGCTGCTGCGCAAGCGTGATGCGTTCCAGCCTGACATTGTGAATGCCGGCCGCCGAGGTGGAGACGAGGTTGATCGCTCCCTCCATGGAGCCGCCCAGATGTTCCACCACGAGGTTTTCCACCCGGCCGGCCTGTCGTTCGGGGCGACGGTCGACGACGGTGACAGTGACCGCTTCGCCGGAGCCCCAGAAACCGCCCGGAGTTTCATGGCATTCGGTCTCGATCCGCGAAAAGCGGATGTTGCGCATGGCGCCGCCATCGCGGGAGAAAAGACCCATGCCGCGGTTGGACTGTACGACCTTGCAATCCTCGAACACCACATTGGTGAAATCGCCGAAGGATTCGGTGCCGAGTTTCAGCGCGCAGCTCATGCTGGAAACGGTGCAGCGGCGCACGGTGATATCGGCGCAGACCCCCACCGCCTTGCCATCCGGCCCGGCGCTGGTTTTGAGGCAGATGCCGTCATCGGCAGTCGAGATAAAGCAGTCCTCGATCAAGGCGCGCCGGCAGGCGTCGAGCACGATGCCGTCCGTATTCGGCAGGCGGCGGTCGTTTTCGATGCGCAGGTTGCGGAAATGGAGGTCTTCGCAATCGACCATATGCAGCGTCCACATGGGGGAGCCGCTGACGTTCAGGTTTTCAAGACGCACGTTGCGGCAGGCTTCGAGCACCATCACCCGCGGGCGTTTTTTCGCCGGGATATAGGTGCCCATGGCCGCGTCATCGCCGATGATGAAGTTTTCACCGCCGGCCTCGATGCGGCCGGGACCCGTGACGGCGATATTGCTTGCGCCTCTTGCAATGATCATGCCGCGATCGGAATCTTCGGCAATCACCGAAACCCGGGTGAGCGCATAAGCGTCGTAATCGGAAACGGGAGCAAGCACGGCATTTTCGGCAAGGTGCAGTTCCACGCCGCTCTTGAGACGGAGGCCGGCGCTGACATGGCGCCCGGCCGAGAGAGACACGCGCCCGCCGCCTGCTGATGACACGGCATCGATAGCCTGCTGGATGGTCGCCGTGGCATCAAGGCCACCTGCCGCGACTGTGATGTCCTGATTGATGTTCACGATGTTCACGATGCCTTTGGCCTTTTCAGAAAAACGTCGATCAGAAGCAGCATCGTCAGCGCCTGCCCATAGGGCGTGGGCAGATTGGGAATGCGGCGGTAGAAATCGAGATCGTGGCCCATCGGCGTACCATCGGAAACCCCGTGGACGACGCCTTCGTTATCGATATTGCCAAGCACGGCCTTCAGTGCGCGCTCCGCATGCGGTCGGTTCTCCTCGCCGAGAATGCCGGCCTCGATGCCGCGCAGAATGCCATAGGCGATGCCGGCCGTTGCCGATGTCTCGACCGGCGAGGTCGGGTCATCGAGCAGCGTATGGAACATGCCGTCTTCGCGCTGATATCTCCTCAGCGACCGCACCTGGCTTGAAAGCACATTGGCGAGGAAACGTTTGTCCTTTCCGGCAAGTGTCGGTACCAGCTCGAAAAGCTCGGGAATGGCGACGGTGATCCAGGAATTGCCGCGCGCCCAGAAGGCGTCCGCGAAATTGTGGCGGCCATTGAAGGTCCAGCCGTGATACCAGAGCCCGGTCACGGGGTCGGAGAGATACCGCGCATGGATCATGAACTGGTAGACGGCCTCATCGATCCAGTCCTGACGTTTGCAGACCACACCGGCGCGGGCAAGGAACAGACAGGCCATGAACAGCGTGTCGTCCCATAATTCGCCCTCGTTCAGCCGCTCCTTGACGACATGCTGGAAGCCGCCATCTTCGGTTTTCGGCAATTCATGCACCAGCCAGTCGGCCCAGTCTTCCACCAGTGCCCGGAAATCCGGCCGGTCGACATGTTCGGTGAGGATAACAAGCGGCAGCATCGGCGCGGAGCTGTTGATCTGGCGCGGTGGCAGGCCACGGTCGATCTGCCAGCCATACCATGTCACGAGGTCGTCCAACGCCTTCTGGTCATTGGCGGCGAGCGCACGGCGCAGGAAGCCATAAAGGCCCACACCCACTTCCCAATCCCATTCGTCGAACTGGATCTTGCCGTCGGAACTGCCGCTGACCAGACCTTCCTGAATGCCCTTGAGGCGGCTGAAGGCGGCGGCGACATTGTCGATGGTCGTCCGGAGAGTGTCTTTTTCCATGCTTGGCTGGTTCATCTGGTCATTCCGCTTAGGAGTAAAAGGGGCGTGCCGCGCCATCCGAGGTGGGATCGGCGCTATCGAAGGTGATTTTCGGTTGCGGTTGGTCATGGTCAAAGGCCATGGCCTGCCCACCGATGGTGAAGGCGCCGTCCCAGGTGAGGGTCAGGTCCGGTTCGCCGGGCGGCGTGACCGAGAGCTGCCGGCTTTCGGCATCGAAGGTGACCTGCGTGGCGAGAATTTTCTCACGGAAGCCGGCGAAGTCTTGATTGTCACCGCAGCCGATGACACCGATCCAGCCGGCGCGACGGCCAGGCGATCTGATTTCGCGGTTGGCGGTGGCGCCAGCGGTGACGGGTTCAAGCCCGTTGGTCGCATAGAGCGCGGCAAAACCACGCCCCGAACGGGTGATGAGCCAGTTGCCGTCCACTACGACTTCGTCCAGCCCGTCGCGCCCGAGATAGGCATGGGTCCAGTCATTACGGTGATCCCCGGTGTCAAAGATCAGCATTGCAATATCGCGGTGCTGCGCCACGCGTGGCAGGATGCCGCTGCCGGCCCAGTAGGAGGGGCGCTGCGTGCCCCATGGATCGTCTTCACCGGGGTGATTGACCCAGAGCCGCGCCATCGGGTGGCCGGCAAGCTTGATGTCCATGACGTGCTGCTGATGCCCCCCGCGGCCGGTCTTGTGATCGACAACGGTGGAAAGTTGGGCGGCCTCGTTCTTGAACAGCACGAGCTTGCCGGGCTCTAGCCCCTGCGCATAACGTGCCTCCACCATGCGGCCGTTTTCCAGCTGCGAAAGGGCGGCAAGATGCGCCGGCGGCAAATAATCACCGCAGCAGAACATCGGCAGCGAGGCAACGCCATTGTTGAGCCAGCCCTTGCCGAAGGCAACCTCGGCAAAGGGCGCCAGCTCCGTTAGCGGCCCGGCGCGCAACTCCTTGTCATAGGCTCGCCCTTGGGAACCGGAAGGGACGCCGCCGAGTGTATGCAGCGCGATCATTTCAAAAATGAGATCAAGCTGGTGGCGCGCGTGGGCGGCAAGTTCCGGCCCCGCCCAATGTTCGATGGCGAGCAGGCCGATAAAATCCACGGGGTAATAGGCGGCCGAATTCCACTCCGCGAGGCCATGCGCCTCGACGCTGTCGAACCAGCGCTCCAGCCGGTCCGCTGCCAGCGCCGCCTGCTCGCGTCCGGTGCGGCCAGAGGCGGTGAAGGTGGCATCCGGCAGATAGTCGCCGGCGAGCAGCTGGCTGGTATGGAAGCAGAGGACGTGGTTTTCGCTCCAGAACCACATGACGTCATTGCCCGGCTCGTCCACCCAGTAGCGATAACCGAGGATCGAAGCGTTGATGCGTGCCCGCATGTCCGCCGGCAGCCGGTCGCGGTAGGCGCGCACCAGCCAGAGCAGTGGGATCATGATGAAATCGGAGCAATCTTCGCGCCGGTCGATGGAATGCAGCGTGGCATCAACGATGCCGCCGATCGTCTTGATGTCATCGCTGCCAGTGGCGACCATCGCCAGCGCGCGGCCGATGCGCCAGGCGCCGAAGCGGGCACTGAAAGATAGGGCCACCTTCTTCCGCTCGTTGATATCGTTAGAGGATGCTTCCGGCGCGATATCGCGCATGAAGGCGGCATCGATGAGACGGGTGACGGTGCCGGCTCCCGATCCGAGGGTTATCCTGACGCCGTGATATCCGTCGGCAATGCCAATCGTCTCGGGGATCGTCAGCGAGGATTGCCCGGCCTTGAGCACGGTGTTGACATCGGCGAGTGCGGCGCGCTCATGGCCATGGCTTTTGACAGCGATATGCACCGGCAGGTCATGCGCGGGCGCTGCGCCGAAGACAAGCTCGAGCGCGCTGCCGGAAAATACATCGCGGGCAGGGTGCACGTCACGCACCAGTGCGGCCAGACGCTTCGTCTCCTCCCGGTCGAGAGGGACCGGCAGCACGACGGTCAGCGGCACGACATCGATGACTTCAAGCTCGAAGAACCAGATGATGTCGCGCTCCGCCAGGTCCTCGCAGAGCAGCAGCACCTCATTGTCGCCCGCCGCAAGCGATAGCGTAACATCGCGGCTGCTTTCGACATTCCGGATGAAGGGTTCGAAGCGCAGCTGTTCGACGCCGTTTACCCAGACGCGCACGCCGCCGCAGGTACGAAGCCGCAGATGAGCCTGCCTTGCCACGTCGCTGCGGAACGTGCCCTTCAGCCAGCGCTGCACATGGGTGGGAACATGCCAGAAGCCGGTGAATTCAACGCGGCGGTTGGAACCGGGCAGGTTGAGATGCGATACCGGCCAGTCCGTGTCGGGCTCAATGTCGCGGCCGATCATGGTCTGCTGGAAGGCCTTGCGGCAGGGCAGGTCGCCGACATCGACGAAACCGTTGATGAAGCGGTAATTGACCCGATCACCGGCCGGTGCCGGCGTGCCCGGAAACGATGTCTCCACCAGATCCGAGACGATCCATGCCGTCACCGTCTCGCCGTTGCCGACACTGTAGGTCGGCTGCGAGGTGCTTGCCGCTAATGCTGCATCCGTCATATGGATCGCCTCCCGTCGATCTATAATGAAATTATTTTCACGAACCGACATTCGCTTTTTCACGTCGATTTGTGCGATTTACACAAAACAAACAGCTTGACGTTTATTCTGTCAAGCCGCAAAACATTATAAATCGAATTTGGCAGAGGAGCTTTTGTTCGGTTTATGAAAATGTTTTCACTGGGAGGATGAGCATGATGAAATTGTTTTCGGGGGTCAGCGCCCTTGTATTTGCCTCCGTCGCCGGTCTTTCTGCCGCCCAGGCTGAGACCCGCACGATCACCTTTCTTTTTACGGATGACGACCAGGGCTACGTGCAGCGCATGGCAGCGCTCAGCAAGGAGTTCGAGGCAGCCAATCCGGACGTGAAGATCAACTTCGTATCGTCGGGTTATGATGCGGTTTCCAAGCAGCTGCCGGTGCAGCTGGCAGTGGGCGAGGGCCCTGATATCGCCAAGATCACCGACTGGCAGCTGGCGCCCTATTACCTCGACATGCGGCCTTACATGAAGGATGCGGAAGCCTTTGCGAAGCTGCACGGTTCCAGCCTCGACCAGCTTCGCCTGCCCAATATCAACGATCCGAAGTCGATCAACGGTTATATGGCGTCGCAGACGCTCAACCTGCCCTTCGTCAACAAGACGCTGTTTGAACAGGCGGGTGAACCCTTGCCCGGCCCGACCGCAAAATTCAGCGAGATCGTCGAGGCATCCGCCCGTGTCGCCAAGGCGACGGGTGTGCAGATCCCCTTCACCATGGACCGTTCCGGCCACCGTTTCTCCGGCGGCGCCTTCTCTTATGGCTCGACCTATGTGAAGGACGGTAAGTTCAGCTTCCCTGACGATGCGGCGAAGAAATATATCGCCGATATCTATTCATGGACGCAGAATGGCAGCTTCCCCAAGGAAATGTGGGGTGCTGCCGGCGGCTCGCAATACAAGAACATGGGTGACGAGTTCGTCAACGGCAATGTCGTGACCTATCTGGCCGGCAACTGGATGGTCAATCCGTTCCAGAACAAGATCGGCGACACCTTCGAATGGACCGCGATCAATGCGCCCTGCGGCGATACCGGTTGCTACGCCATGCCCGGCGGCACGGCGATCGTCGGTTTCAAGCGCACCAAATATCCGGAAGACGTGGCCCACTTCATCGAATTTCTCGGCTCCGAGAAGGTGCAGCGGGAAATCGCTGAAAACTACGTCATCCTGACGGGTGCGGAAATCGCCAATCCGCAATACAAGCTGAAGAGCGAAAACGCCAAGGCGGCGATGCAGGTCTTCCTCGACAACAAGAAGAACGTGCCGCAGGCCGCCCGCGAATTCGAGCGCGCCAAGGGCGGCAGCGCCATGTACCAGCAGATCGTGCAGCGCATGAGCCAGCTGATCGTCGGCGAACTGACGCTCGACCAGACCTACAAGGTTCTGGAAGACGATATCGCCAAGATCAACGAGGCAGTCGCGGTCAAGAAATAATCGGCATTTATCCGGCTTTGCCGCAAGGCGAAGCCATTGAAGACCATGCCCGGAGTCTCCCTCCGGGCATATTCATCCCCTCCTTGCAGGCGGATATTGTTCTCGATCAGCCCCATCGAAAAACTGAAATAAGCATCGTCTAAACCTGATGACGAGACGCGCGGAAAACCGCGTCGACTGTTTCGTCGCGCGTCACTCGCTGCAAATCATAGGATTCGTCATGGCCAAACTGAATATGTCGTCTTTTCCGTCCGCACGCGCGGCCCTGCTTGCCTCTGCCGCATTGCTGGTTCTCGTTCAAGGAGCTGAGGCATTCGATCGCAACGGGCCGGCGGGCCAGGGTTATGCTATCACGGTGCCGGAGCCTGCCGCGTCCTATCCGCTGCCGTTTGCCGATAATTACCGCAACCAGACCGGCAAGAATGCCAAAGGCGAGGACGTTCGCGCCTATGACGACCGGGACAATCCGATCATCGAGATTCTCTCCGGTTTCAACCGCATCTGGACACTCGGCGATGAAAAATGGGCCGATGGCGGCGCCAATGGCGATGGTCCTACGGATTTCACCCATGTGAAGATCGTCGATCCCGCCGTCTGGCAGGAAAACATGCGTTATGTGCTGTCCGTAACCGGCGACAACCGCACCCGCGCCGCCGCTTTCGAAGCCTATATGAACGACCGCCGTTCGCAGGGTTACAGCGTCATCGACGGCTTGGGCCCGCTTGCCGGCTGGTATCGCGAAGGCGCGGGTGCGACAACGACGATCAATCATACGCTTGCCGATTTCGACCCGAACGAGGTCATCACCCGCAAGGAAGACGACAAGGGCACCGAGGCCGGTGCTGCCGATAGCGAGCTCAAGGATTTCGTCGCCTTCATGAAGGTGATCCGCGGCCCGGAAGGCACGACATCGCCCGCGAAATATTTCTATTCCTCACCGCGGCCCTGGCGCATGAATGCGAAGGGCGAGGTGATCGAGACCGGCAAGGAAACGATTGGCGACCGTAGCTTCGAAAGCTACGACAGCGGCTCGGGTGTCATCGTACCGGCGCTGAAATATGCCCGCGAAAATCGCGGCCGCGGCAAGGATGGCGGTTTTCCGAGCGGGCACACCAATGCCGCCTATCTCGCAGCCATCGCTTATGCCTATGCCGTGCCGGAGCGCTTTTCCGAATTGCTGACGGCAGCTTCCGAACTCGGTGAGAGCCGTGTCGTCGCCGGCATGCATTCGCCGCTCGACGTGATCGGCGGCCGCATCACCGCAACCGCCATGGCCGCGGCCATGTTGCAGGATCCGAAAAATGCCGAGGTGAAGAAGGCCGCGCATGACGCCGTGCAGGCCTATTTCGCCAAACGCCTGCCACAGGGCCAGTCGCTTATCGACTTTGCCCATGGCGCAAAGCCGGATGTCGACCGTTTTGCCGATGCGGTGAAGAACGGCGCGGATTATCGCCGGCGCATGACCTTCTCCTTCAGCCGCGACAAGGCAGCGGGTGACGCGGCGATGGTGGTGCCGAAGGGGGCAGAGGTTCTGCTGGAAACGCGACTTCCCTATCTGAATGCCGAAGAGCGCCGCGCCGTGCTGTTTTCCACCGGCATCGAGGCCGGTTATCCGCTACTTGACGACAGCAACGGCTGGGGCCGGATCAATCTGGTTGCCGCTGCCGGTGGTTACGGCGCGTTTGACGGCGATGTCGAGGTGACCATGGATGCCGCCACCGGTGGCTTCAATGCGGCGGACCGTTGGACGAACGATATTGCCGGGGCAGGGCGTATCGTCAAATCCGGCAGCGGTGCGCTGACGCTCAGCGGCAACAACAGCTATGGCGGTGGCACGATCGTCAGGGACGGAACGCTGGTGGCATCGTCTGCCGATGCGCTGGGAACCGGCGGTGTGCTGGTCAGCGGCGGCACGCTCTCGCTTGGCGGAGAGAAGGATGTCGTTATTGGTGGTGATTATCAGCAGTCGGGCGGCACGCTGGCGCTTGATCCGCAAAAGGCGCCGCTGCACGTCAAGGGCAATGCGGTGCTGGAGGGCGCAACGCTGAAGCTCACCTTTGATGGCGGCGCGCCGGCCGCGGGCACACGGTTCGACGTGATTTCCGCCAACGGCCTGACCGGAACCTTCACCGCGATCGATGCGGGCAATGTGAAGGTGCGGCCGGTCTATACCGGCTCGGCACTGTCGGTGGTGGTCGAATAGGCCGATGCAAGAGGCCTGCCGGGCGTGGTTTAAGCCGCCCGGTGCTTCGGTTCAGGAGTTCTGCCGTCGCATCAGCAGGAAGATGACCGGTGCGGCAAGCACCGAAACGATGGCGGCGATGATGAAGGAGGCCTGATAACCGAATTTTTCGGCAATCGCGCCGGCGCCCAGCCCGCCGATCATGCCGACAACGCCATCCATGCACTGGAACAGGGTGAAATCGACGCCTGCCTGCCGGGGGTCGGACCAGCCCATGAAGCAGGCGTAAAGTGCGACGAAGCCAATGGACATGATGCCCGACGAGCTTGCCACCGCAACCGCCATGACGACCCATTGCGAAATATCGCGATGGGCGCTGAAATAGGCGAAAAGGCACAACAGCGCCGTCTGCACGAAGATGGCGATGAGCAGGATTCGTGACGCCCCGTAGAGCCGCACCAGCGTGCCGCCGAGCAGCGCGCCGGCGAAACCGACGATCATGCTGCCCACGCCATTCAGCGCGCCGATGGTGGCGAGATCGAAGCCATAGTCGACCAGAAACGGGCCGAGCATGGCGAGACCCCATTTCTGCGCGGCGACATAAACGGCCGCGACCAGAAGACCTGTGCGGACTTCCCGTCGCTTGAGCGCGTTTTTGATCGATGGCAGGTGGTCCCGTGTTTGCGTGACCGTTCTTGCCGCAGGGCCGAACAGGAAGGGGAGCGCAAGCAGGATGACCAGTCCGGCCATGACCAGCGTGGCGCTCATCCAGCCGGCGCGTTCCACCAGCACCAGAAACAGGCCGGCGCCAATGGCGGAACCGAGATAGGAGCCGCCCACCTGCGCGGCATTGCCCCAGCCATGATGCTCTTCCGCCAGCGTTTCGACCGCGTAGCCGTCGCAGGCGATGTCGACGGTTGCCGTCACCAGTGCGATCACCGACAGGATGGCGATTGCGACGGAAACCGGCGACGGGCCGGTGAAAGCAAGAACAGCGAGGCCGCAGGCGCAGGCGGCGATGCCCGTGCCGACGATCACCCGCGAGCGGTTTTTGCCGACGGGCGGCAGCCGGTAACGCTCCACATGTGGCGACCAGAGGAATTTCAGCGCCCAGGGCAGAACGACGAGGTAAAGCAGGCCGATCTGGTCCAGCGGCAGCCCGGCGGTTCTGAGCACCGCCGGCAGACCGAGAAAGGTCAGCCCGCCAATCACGCTCTGGCCGACATAAAGCCCGCCGACCGCCACGAAGACGGCGGCCGGCGAGGGCTTGGTTGTGGCAGGGTTCTGCTGCAGCATCAGAAGCGATACCGGATGCTGCCGACGACCTTGCGGCCTTCGTCATAATAGCAGAAGCCCGTGGTGCAGACCTGTTTCACCTCGTCGAGAAGGTTGGTGGCATTGATCTGCAGTTTCACGCCTTCCAGCGAAGGCAGGGCCTTGCCAAGATCGTAGCGCAGCGATGCATCGACGAAGGTGCGGGCCTCATTGTCGAGAATGGGCGTGTGCTGGTTGTCGCCGAAGCTCGATCCGACATAACGCAGGCCCGCGCCGATGCCGAGGCCTTCCAGCGCGCCTTCCTGGAACTCGTAATCGGCCCACAGCGAGAAGGTGTGATAGGGCGAGGAATTGAGCTGCTTGCCCACCGTTTCCGACGTCAGTTTGGTGATTTCAACGTCGTTATAGGAATAAGAGCCGATGAGGCTCCAGCCATTGTCGAGCGAGGCCGTGGCTTCGAGTTCCACGCCGCGCGAGCGCAGGTCGAGCTGGCGCAGCAGGTTGATGCCGGAGGAGGTCTCGTAGACCGTGGCATTGTCCTGATCGAGATTGAAGAAGGCGGCGCTCAGCAGGGCGTTATATTGCGGCAGGGCATATTTGACGCCGAGTTCATATTGCTTGCCGACCGTCGGCTGCGCCTGGCCCGTCACCGTTCCCGTGGTGATGATGACGCCCGGATTGGCGACGAAGGAGGTGCCGTAGCTGACATAGGGCATCACGCCGCTGTCAAAGACATAACCGAGGCTGGCGCGGCCCGTCGTCTTGGTTTCATCGCCGTCATAGGTGGGAGCCGTTGCGTCTCCGACGGTCTGGGCCTGATATTCGGTGTCCAGCCAGTCGTGGCGGATGCCGGCCGTCAGGCGCCAGCGGTCGATCTCGATCTGGTCCTGCGCATAGATGCCGAGCGTGTTCATCCGCTGAGTCAGGATAAGCGATACGTCGGGCACATAGGTGAAGGTGTCGGTGAAGGCACTGGCGCCGCTGCCCTGTTTCGATGTGTAGGACATATGGCTGAAGTCGATACCGGTCAGCAGCGTATGTTTCGCCGGGCCGGTGTCGAATTCCGTCTTGAGGTAATTGTCTGCGGAAACGCCTTCATTGTCCTCGATGGTGATGCCGGGATAATTGGCGAAGACCCATTGCTGGTCGGCCGAAAGGGCCGAATAACGCGCCTTGCTGTAGAAGGTGACGTTGTCGTTGATTTCGTGCTCGAACTCATAGCCGATACGCCATTGTTTCTGCTCGAAATCATTAAACCGGGAATCGCCGCCATAGACCGATGTCGCACCGATGGATGTGCCGCTGGCTCCATATTTGTTGATGTATCCCCAGGTGCCGCCGGTGGTGCTGTCCATATATTCGCCGAGCAGCGTCAGCTTGGTGCCGGCATCCGGCTGGAAGGTGAAGGCCGGCGCGATGAACAGCCGGTCGTCCTTGATGGCGCTGATTTCGTTGCGGCCGTCGCGGGCCACCCCGGTCAGGCGGTAAAGCATGGTCTTCTCGTCATCGACAGCGCCGGAAAGATCGAAAGCGCCCTGCACGCGGCCGAAGGAGCCATATTGCAGCTCCACCTCGCGCAGCGTCTCTTCGGTCGGGCGTTTCGAGATGATATCGACGATGCCGCCGGAGCTGCTGGCGCCATAGATGGAGGCGGCCGGGCCGCGCAGGATGGAAACCGCTTCCACGCCATAGGGCTCAAGCCGGGCGCTGCCGTTCTGGCTGCTCACCTGCCGCAGACCGTCGCGGAAAATGCCTGTCGTGCTGAGATCGGTGCCTCGCACCTTGAAGGCGTCGAAGCGCGGCTCGGCGCCATATTGGCCGATGCGCGCACCGGGCGTGTAGTTCAGTGCTTCCGAGAGGTTCTGCGGTTTCAGGTCATCGAGCTGCTTGCGGCTGACGGTGGTGATGGACTGGGCGGTTTCGGCAATCGGCGTATCGGTCTTGGTAGCGGTGCGTCCGGATTTGCCGACATAGCCATTGCTCTCGATGATGCCCCTGGCGCCTTCAAGGCCGGTGCCCTGCACGGTGACCGGCGCAAGCAGGGTGCTGCCGGCGGCAGCCGCGCCGCCGCTTTCACCGCTCTGGCTGGCGGGATCGAAAATGCGGACGGTGTTGCCGCCGGCCAATGCATAGTTCAGCCCCGATCCGGCCAGAAGCCCGCTGACGGCCGCCGATACGCTGAGCGTGCCCTTGACGCCGGCCGTGCTGCGGCCCCTGGTGATCGCGGACGGGTAGACCATGCGCAGATTGGCCTGGCGGCCGAAGGTGAGGAGGGCGTTTTCCAGCGGGCCGGCGGGAATGGAGACGGTGACGGTGGCGGGCGCACCGCTTGCGGCAGGCGGTGTCTGCGCTCTGGCGGTCGTGGCGCCCGGACCTGCCGCGACGATGCCCCCGATGATCGCCGTCGTCGTCAGCCAGAACCAGCCGCGTGCCTGCTTGCCCAAATTCATGTCATTCCCTCTCACTCGTGATCTCATGCCGCCCGCAGAAACGGGTCCTGATTGCCTAGAGTGAAAAGGCGGGCCGACTCCTGACGTCGGATTCGCGAAAAAAAGCTATTTTATCGCGAGCGGACGAAAACCAGCATTCCGGAAAGCCGCGATACCGAAACGGGAAGGCTCTCTTCGAGAATGGTGAGCGCCTGATCCGTGTCCTTCAGGTCGAAGATGCCGGAGACGTGCTGCCTTGCCGCCGCCTCATCGAGGATGACGATGCGGCCCCGGCGATATTGCGAGAGAATATCGAGAACCTCGCGCAGCGGCTGGCCGGAAAAGACGAGCTTGCCCTCGCGCCAGGCCATGCTGTTGGCGACATCCTTGCGGGCGCGCACCAGCCTGCCATCGCCGCCAAGGGTCACCGCCTCTCCGGGCGTGAGCACGGCGATCTCGGCGCCTGTGGTCACCTCGACGCGGCCTTCCTCCACCTGCACCTCCTGCGGCAGCGCGCCATTGCCGGTGCGCACCGAATAATGGGTACCGAGCGCCTTTGCCGTCAGCGCTCCATCTTCGACGATGAAGGGCCGCTCCGGGTTTTTGGCGACATCGAAATAGGCCTCGCCGCGAAGAAGGGTGATGCGCCGTTCCTTTTGCGAATAATGAACCGCAATTGCCGTGTCGGTGTTCAGGCTGATGCGGCTGCCGTCTTCCAGCGAAAGCATGCGTGTTTCGCCGATTTCGGTGTAATAATCCGCCTGCCAGCGGTCCTTCAATCCGCTTTTCTCCGCAAACAGCGCTGCAAGCCCGATGAGGCAGAGACCGGCAACACCCGCCAGCATTGCCCGGCGAGGTCCGCGCCGTTTTCGCTGTTCGGCCGGCGCAAGCTCGATATCGCCAAGCTCGCCCCAGAGGCTCCGCATGTCCTCATAGGCGCTAGCATGGGCGGCATCGGCGCGCAGCCAGACATGAAACGCCTCGCGCTCCGCTTCCGTCGCATCTCTCGACTGCATGCGCGCCACCCACAGCGCGGCCTCTTCGGCCAGACCGTCATCGGTCAAACCGTTATCCTTCAGGCCGTCCGGGCGCTTGTTCATGTCCTGATCTGCCGTTGTTGCGTGCTGATGTGTATTCCTTTTCCCTTATAGAGTGAAAAAGGATGCGAACACCTGATGCCGGTTTACATTTTTATTTGCGCGCGGACCTGACGGCAGTGCAGCAGCGCCTTGATGATGTGTTTTTCCACCATGTTGCGGGAAATGCCGAGCCGGACGGCGATCTCGCCATTGGAATGGCCATGCAGACGGCTGAGCACGAAGACCTGCTGGCAACGTTTGGGCAGGGCCTCGATGGCCCGCGCCATTAAAATAAGGTGCTGTCGGCCGGCGACGATCCGTTCCTGTCCGGGGTCCTCGCAGGCGACGGCAAAACCCGCCTCGTAAGGGGCGAATAGCGGCCGCTCGCGCGACTGGCGGATGACCGTCAGGCGGGCGACGGACCGGGCGATCTGGAAGAGATAGGCTTGGGGATTGTCGATCAGCGTCGCATGCGAGACTTCCAGCGCCCGCAACAGGGTTTCCTGCATGGCGTCGGCGGCGTCTTCGCGGTTCTGCAGCTGCCGGCGGAAAAACCGCATCAGGCGGTTTTCTTCCTTGGCGTCAAGAACCTCAAACAGGGCTTTGCTCATCAATCGACCCGGTGGCGTATTGGCCTGGCGCATGAGGCGGGCCGAGACACCGCTTCATGTCAGAATAAACATGATAGTTGTAATCATATTTATCGCCTTCGGATGCAAGCTGCCAACCAGTAAAAAACCGGGGGCGAAATCAGGCTCACGTTTCCGTGATGATTGTTGCGGGATTACATCAGGCCGTTTGGGCTGACCTAGAGGAAATAGCGCACCCTGAGCGGCAGCAGCGCAGCACCGATGGCGGAGGGATCGCCGACCGTCTCGCTGAGAACCAGCTTCGCTTCCTTTGGCCCGACACCATAACGATGTTCGCGCTCTGAGGGCATGTGCGTGCGTTCGATCATCATCTGGCCAAGCGCGCGCGGCAATTGCCCGCCGAAGACGATGGCCTGTGGATCGAGCACCGCGATCAGGCTGGCCACCAGCCTGTCCACCTGCGGCATGGTTTCGGTCAGCCATTCCTCGACGCCCGGCCATGTGGGGTCGAACTGCTGATAGAGCGGTTCGATCGAATGAATGTCGACGCCGTTTCTCTGCAGGGTGGCGATCAGATATTGCAGGGCCGGCCGTTTGGGCGATTCGTCCGGGCTGTATATGCCGCTGAATTCGCCGGCATTGCCATGAAAGCCGTGAAACGGCTGGCCGCCAAGGATCAGCCCGCCGCCGAAGCCATAGTTGAAGGACAGATAGGCGAAGGTCTGGCACCAGGAGCCGACACCGCGAAGGCTTTCGCCGATCGCACCCGTGGTGGCGTTGTTCTCCAGCCAGACCGGCAGGTGGAACCGTTTCTCAAGGATCGGCTTCAGGTCCATCAGCGACCAGTCGCGCAGGGGCTCCGGCGCATTGAAGGCGCGGTCCTCGGACACGAAGAAGCCGGACATGGAAAAACCGAGGCCAAGCAGGCGCTCGCGCGGAATGCCGTGTTCCGAGAGCAGCCGTTCGAGGGCCAGCGACAAGGCAGCAAGCGTCTCCTCCCGGTCCTCCGGAAGCATGTCAAGTTTTTCCTCGACAATCACGTCGCAGCGGAAATCGGCGATGCAGATGACGACGGAGTCGGTGTTGATGGAAATTCCAAGCGAATAGGCCGCCTCCGGCACCAGCTCGATGGTGGGGCTCGGCTGGCCGCGCGTGCCCTTGAGCGGCGCGCCGGTCTGCAGAAGCCCGCGCTCCAGCAGGCCTTCGATCAGCCGGTGCACAGATTGCTGCGTGAGGTTGGTGTGGCCGGTAATCGAGGCGCGGGCAATGGGGCCGTGGCGGCGCACGATATCCAGAATGAGACGCTCGTTTTCGCTGGCAAGCGGCTGGCGGTCGAAGGTTAGCTGCGGCGTCTGATCTGTGTTCATGGCCTTGGATAACGGCTGCGCGGGGCGGCGGCAACACGGGCCACCGGTTGCGACAGCATTTTTCACTGGACTGTCACAAATATTACACTTAGAGTGTATTAATAGGGGGCCGGTCAACAACGGGTCCCCAGGAGGAACCATTCAATGCGCATGAAATTTTTTGCGATCGCCGCGCTTGCGCTGGCGACGACGGCAGCGCCGTGCCTATCGGCTGACAGCAATATGAAAAACCTCGACTTCGATCTGTCGAAGGTCACGCGCGACAATTTCTACGACATCGTCGTTCCGGCCGCCAAAGCCGAGGGTACGGTGACGATGTATAATTTCGCCGGCAGTTTCGCCGATACGTGGAAGGAGCTGATCACCCGCTTCGAAGCCAAATATGGCATCAAGGTCGCCTATAGCGACGCGAAGGGCGATCAGGCGAACCAGCAGTTGATCGCTGTACAGGCGGCAGGTCAGGATTCGCCCGTCGATGCCTATTTCGCCGGTGGCGGCAGCTATCCGCTGCTGTCTGCCAAGGGCGTTGTCGGCAATATTGCGCTGACGAAAATCCTGCCGAACATGGCCAATTACAATCCGGAACTGGCTGAAACTGTGTTCGGCAAGCCGCATGGCGGCAGCTTCCCGCTGGTGCATCTCAACCAGACGGCTATCGGTTATGACTCTGCCTTCGTGAAGGCCGAGGATGTGCCGAAGAGCTTCGAGGACCTTCTTGTCTGGGCCGAAAAGAACCCCAAGCGTCTCGGCGTTACCCTGCCGGCCAAGGGTGGTTCGGGCGGCGGCTTTATCTATTCTGTCGCACTCAATTATCTTACCGGCGACTGCCGCAAGCAGCTGACCGACTATAACCAGACGCTGCAGCAGGCCGAAGACTGGGCCATGGAGTCCGAGTGCCTCACGCCCGTCTGGGATTATTATCGTCGTCTTCTGGCCGTGGCCGAACTGACCAACGGCAATGCCGATACGCTCAACCTCATCAACAACCAGCAGCTTTATATGGGCACCGTCTGGGAAGATCAGGTCATGAGTTTCCTCGGCACCAAGCAATTGCCCGACAGTTTCCGCGTCACGCTTCTCGAAAAAGGTCAGGTCGGCTCTGGCGACGCCATGTTCGTGCCGGCTAACGCCAAGAACGTCGCCTCCGCACTGCTTCTGATCGATATGGCGATGAGCAAGGAGTTCCAGCTCTGGAAGCTGGAAAACAAGGCCTCCCGCTCTCCGCGCGCCGATGTCACCAATGATCTGATGCCGAAGGCCGTGCAGGAACATGTGCTGCCGCAGAGCGTCTATCCGCGCCTGTCGCTGCCGGCTTTCTGGGATATGTCGACAGCGCTTGCCGAAGCGCTCGATGAAAAAGTCCTCAACCAGTAACGCCATCAGGGATTGCCGGATCGTGCGGCCGCAAGTGCCATGCACGGTCCGGATAGCCTTGGTCAAAAATATGAGGGAGGCTCGCCATGAGTGAACTCGAGATCAGCAATATCAGCAAAGACTACGGGGCGAGCCGGGCGCTTCATCCCGTATCGATCACCGTGGAACGGGGCGAATTCGTCACCATTCTTGGGCCCTCCGGTTGCGGCAAGTCGACGCTTTTGCGCATCCTCACCGGCATCAGCCAACCTTCTGGCGGTGAAATCCGGCTCGGAGGCAAGCGCATCGATCAGGCGCCGCCGGAAGCGCGTGATATCGCGATGGTTTTCCAGTCCTATGCGCTTTTCCCGCATATGTCGGTCGCCAAAAACCTGGGCTTCGGCCTGAAGATGAAGAAGGTTGGGAAGGACGAGCGGGCGCGGCGCCTCGCCCATGCGCTGGAGATTTGCAATCTCACCGGTCTGGTGGATCGCATGCCTCGGCAATTGTCCGGCGGCCAGCAGCAGCGCGTGGCGCTGGCGCGCGCCATCGTCATGCAGCCGAGCCTGCTGCTGTTCGACGAACCGCTCTCCAACCTCGATGCCAAACTCCGCGACACGTTGCGCCATGAGCTGACCGAGCTTCACCGCCGCATCGGTGCGACCAGCCTTTATGTGACGCATGATCAGGCCGAGGCCATGGCGATGTCGGACCGGATCGTCGTCATGAATGCCGGCCGGGTGGTCGAGATCGGCACGCCGCTTGAGCTTTACCGCGCGCCGAAGCATGCTTTTACCGCCGGCTTTCTCGGCCAGACCAATCTTCTGCCCGTCTCCGCCGAGGGTGAGCAGGCGCAATTGCCCTGGGGCCAGCCGGTGACGCTGGACCGGGCGGTGGCCGGCAATGTGCAGATTTCCGTTCGCCCGGAAAACATCCACATCCGCGCCGATCAAGCCGGTGAGGGCACGGTTTCCGCCGTTTCCTTCATGGGCGCCAATGCGCTCTATACGGTCGAGATCGGCGGCCGCCAGATAAGGGTCAGCCAGTCCGGCGCGGAAACTTTGATCGATGTCGGGCAAAAGGTCGCCCTGCAGTTTCCCGGTTCGGTCCATCTTCTCGATGACAGGATGGCGGGGGAGGCGGCATGATGGCCGGGATCCTTCGCGACAGGCGCGCCCAGCTTCTTCTGCTGTTGGCTCCGGGGGTAGGCTATCTTCTGGTCTTCTTCGGCGGGCCGCTGCTGTCGGCACTGATCGGCAGCTTCAGGCAGGAGGATGGCAGCTTCACGCTGATGTTCTACCAACGGATTTTCACCCGCCCCTCGATGATCCGTGGCCTCACGACGTCAATCTATTACGGCGTCATGCCGGTCATCGTCTCGCTTGTGGCCTCGGTGCCGCTGGCGCTTTTGATCCGCAAGAGCTTTCTCGGTCGAAAACTGTTCAGCGGCCTTTACAAGTTGCCGATGGCGGTGCCCGGCATCATCGTCGGCCTGATGGTGATCGTTGTCTTCGAAAGGGGCGGTTTTCTCGACCGGCTGGTCGCGCCGCTGAGGCTCGAACTACCCAAACTGGTGCGCGACGACTGGGGCATTGGCGTCATTCTCGCCAGCGTCTGGAAGCAGATACCCTTCATGACGTTGATCATCACCAGCGCCTTTGCCGCCATTCCCGAGGATATCCGTTATGCCTCGCGCACGCTTGGCGCTTCGCGGCTGAAGACATTCTTCTTCGTGGAGGTGCCGCTCGCCATGCCCGGCATCACCGCCGCCATTCTTCTCACCTTCATCGGTTCCATGGGCTCTTACGCCATTCCCGATATCGTCGGCCCGCCGACGGCCCGGCCGCTTTCGGTGCTGATGATCCAGGAGTTTAATCAGGGCCGTTTTAATCAGGTCTATGCCATGGGCATGGTTCTGAGCCTCTTCGCCGTCACCGTGCTCATTCTTTATTATTCCCTGACATCCCGCATCGGCCCCGGCCAAAACCGAGGAGACGCATGATGAGTGTTATCACCATTGAACCCACCATCACTCCCCGCCGCCGCGCCTTCACGCCGGAGGACCGGATTTTCGTTTCCATCGGGCTTTATGGCGCGCTGACGCTTGCCATCGCCGTGCCGCTGGCGTTGATGTTCCTCTGGAGCATTGCCGACGGCTGGTCGCCACCACTTGTCGTGCCGGAGCATTACACCACGGCGCGCTGGGCAGGCATTTTGGGCGATACAAGCCTCATCCGCGCCGCGATCAACAGCATCCTCATCGCCATCGTCGTCACCTTCCTGACGGCGGCCATCGCGCTGCCCACCGCCTGGGCGATGGCGCGGTTTCCCTTCCGGCTGAAACGGCTGGTGGAGATTTTTATTCTGGCGCCGATCATCATTCCGGGGCTGGTCGTCGCCGTCGGCATCGGGCAGGTGTTCCTGCTTTTCGGCCTTGCCTATTCGGTAACGGGGGTCATCCTCGTGCAGATCGTCGGCACCCTGCCGCTGATGATCCGGCTGATGACGGCGGCGCTGGAGACCATTCCTGACGATCTCATCCATGCCGCCCGTTCGCTGGGTGCGGGCACCGTCGGCATCGTCCTCCACATCATATTGCCGCTGGCTGTGCCCGGCCTTCTCGCCGGCGGGCTGATGTCCTTCATCGGCAGCTTCGAGGAATTCGACAAGTCCTTCATCGTCGGCGCGCCTGTCGTCGAGACCTTGCCGATCAAGCTTTACATGTATCTCGATCCCTATTCGATGCAACTGCCGCTCGCCTCCATCGTCTCCTTCATCCTGCTTCTTCCCGCACTCGTCGTCTTCATCATCGCCGGCCGCATCCTGCGCGACGACCTGATGGCGGCGGGCATGGGGAAAATCTGATCCGGGCAGCCAAACCCGGTAATTGCAACGTCCGAAAGTGAAAACCATGCACCAGACCCTTGCCTCCTCCCCAAAGACCTCCAACGCCTGCAATGTGCTTGCGCTCTGCTCGCGTGACAATCCGGCCATCCTGACCATCGCCCATCGCGGTTTCTGGACGGCCACCGCCGAAAATTCACTCGCTTCTGTCCGCGCCGCGATTACGGCCGGTGTCGAGATGATCGAGATCGACACGCAGGCGACGGCCGATGGCCGGTTGGTCGTCATTCACGACGAAACGCTTGACCGCACCACGACGGGCAAGGGAGCCATGAGCGCGCTGCCTTTCGAGGTGGTTCGCGCAGCGAAGCTGAAGATCGGTGCTGGTGGTGACGGCGCTGGCGTGACCGATGAATGCGTGCCGACGCTGGAGGAATTGCTGGAAGAGGCGCGCGGCAGGATCACCGTCAATATCGACACCAAATTCACCCGCGATCTGCCGCAGGTCATGGAAACCGTGCTGCGGCTCGGCATCGAGGATCAGGTGCTGGTCAAGACCGATATCGATCCTGAAGCGAGCCGTTTCGAGGTGCTGGAGACAGACTGGTTCGGAAAGATTCCGCATATGCCGATGTTCCCGGTCAGAAAGGGCAGGTTCGCCGAGGATCTGCGCCGGATTGAGGCGTTGAAGGCGCCGATGATCGAGGTGAAATTCACCGACATTGCCGATCTGGCCGAAGGCCGTGCCGAGATGGAGCGCCAGAATATCCGCCTGTGGATCAACTCGCTCGACGTTTCCCATTGCCTCGATTTCAACGATACAAGGGCGCTTTCAAACCCTGAAGCCGTCTGGGGTGCTCTTGCCGAGGCGGGCGTCGGCGCGATCCAGACGGATGAAGTCGAAGCCTTCACCTGCTGGCTGAAGACTGGCGCCGGCGCAACTGGCAGGGCGTGGACACGATGAGCGAGCGTCGCGACCGCGCCGTCGCCATCATCGAGGAAGCGATGGGCCTTGCCCTTCGCTTTTTCGAGGCGCGCGACGCCATTGCCACCCGGACGAAGGGTTTTCAGGATTTTGTCTCGGAAGCCGATACCTCGGTCGAAAGGTTCGTCCGTGACCGTCTGGCGGCGGCCTTTCCCGGTGAAACCGTGCTGGGCGAAGAAATGGGCGGCGTGGCCGATGACGCCTACTGGATCATCGACCCCATCGACGGCACCGCCAATTTCCTGCGTGGCTCGCCGCTCTGGGGCATCTCGCTCGGCTTCGTTCGCAACGGGCGTCCCGAACTTGGCGTCGTCGCCATGCCGGTCTTCAAGGATATTTATGCGACGGCGGATGGGACGGGTCTGATGCTGAACGGCAAACCGCTTGCCCGCCTTGTGCCCTTCGAGGATGTGCAGGTCATGTCGCTCGGCGATAGCGCCGCCGCCGATGCGGAAGAAGTCGCTGCTCTGAATGTCGGGCTCAGGCATGCGGGCTGGGTGGTGGAGTCCATCCGCTCCACATCGATCGGCCTTGCCTTCGCGGCACGCGGCATCTTCGACGGCCATCTGCAGAAGCTGACGACCATGTGGGATATCGCCGGCGGCGTCGTTCTCGCACGGGAAGCGGGTCTCGATGTCCGTATCGGAACGCGCCCCGGCAGCGGCATCCCTTGGGTTGCGGCCGCAACGCCGGCACTGATGGCGGTGACGGAGGGATTGTGGCCGGAGATCGCAGAAAAAGAGCCGGCGGAACCTGCGTGAGCGCTTGCGAAAGTCGATGGCAGATGTTGCTGCAACATCTCTGCCATCCGCCGCTTTCGGGCGTCACTTCGCCCGGGCCAGCGCAATTGCGTCAGGGCCAGCGGGAAAACGGAGTTGGCCGGACACATCATGGGCGGCGCTCCAGATCGCTTCGGCGACATCCTGTTCGCTGGTTGTCATGGCCGGTTTGGCGAAGCCTTCGAGAATTGGGCCTGCGAAGTCCATGTATTCGTCCGGCAACAGCTCTTCCAGCGGAAGGATGGCATTTGTCGTGAAACGAGTGGTCGGCGCATAGCCCGGTTCCACCAGCTTCACGCGGATGTTGAAATGACCGAGTTCATGGGCAAGCGAACCGGAGAAACCTTCGATTGCCTGCTTGCTGGCGGTATAAACGGCGGCAAGCGGAAACGGCGCGAGCGTGGCGCTGGATGTGACGTTGATGATCGTGCCGGACCGGCGCTTTCGCATCTCGGGAATGATCGCCTGCGTCATTGCCATCACACCAAAGCTGTTGGTGTCGAAGATCCTGCGGATTTCCGGCATTGGCATTGCTTCGAAAGCGCCGACCATGCCAATGCCTGCATTGTTCACCAGCACATCGACCGGGCCTGCCGCATCGATCAGGGCCGCGACGCTTTGCTCGTCCGTCACATCCAGCGGCAGGATGCGCAACCGGTCGTTATCGCCGCCGAAGCGATCGGGCTCCGGACGCCGCATGGTCGCAACGACATTCCAGCCACGCGCGAGGAAAAATTCGGCGGTCGCCTTGCCATAGCCGGATGAGGTGCCGGTGATGAGGATCTTCTTGGTCATCATAAGTCTCCATTGTTCGATATGATCGGAGATAGACCATGTGTTTTGGATGATATATGCTCTGAACACCAAAGTTTATTATTGATCGTCCAGGCAGTGGATCCTCTTAGCGATATCATAGATCTCTTGCGGCCAAGTGCCGCCGTTTCCAAACCTATCTCCGGCCGGGGTCGATGGGGTGTGCGTTATCGCGCCTATGACGCACCGGGTTTTGCCGTGGTTCTGGCCGGTGCGGCCTGGGTCATGATCGATGGCCGGGAGCCCTTGCGGTTGACGAGTGGTGATTTCCTGCTTTTGCCCTCCACGCCCGCCTTCTCGCTTTGCAGCGATACCGACGTCGAGTGTATTCCGGTCGAGCCGCAAGGCCGGGCGGTGCGGCATGGTGGACAGGAAGGGGAGCCTGATTTTGTCGCGCTGGGAGGAAGCTTCACGTTCGAGCGGGTCAATGCAGCGCTTCTGCTGTCGTTGATGCCCGACCTGATCCATGTGCCGACGGGTGAGGGTGGAGCATCCCGGCTGGCGCGCCTGATCGAGTTGCTATCGGAAGAATGCGCGCGCGAGGATGCAGGCAAAGAGCTGGTCATCCGGCGCATGCTGGAGGTTCTGCTGGTTGAAGTGCTGCGTCGGCCGAACGCGGGCAGTGAGGCAATTCCGGCAGGGCTGGTGAAGGGGATGCGTTTGCCCGGGCTTGCCCGTGCATTGTCCGCCATGCACGCCAATTTCCGCGCGAACTGGACCGTGGCCGAACTGGCCGGGATCGCCGGCATGTCGCGCTCGGCCTTCGCAGCGCGTTTTAATGAAATGCTCGGCTGCGCGCCGATCGAATATCTGGCCCGCTGGCGGATGGCACTTGCCAGAGACGCGCTGATGCGCGGGGTAAAGTCCCTCGATCATATCGCGGAGGAGATCGGTTATGAATCCGCCAGCGCATTCAGCACCGCTTTCCGCAGGAGAACGGGTGTCGCTCCGGGCAGCTTTGCCCGCGCCAATGGCGACAGACGCCGAAAGCAGGCGGATTTTCTCTAGCGGTTGCCGGTCATGGCGGTGAGAGCCTTTTCGGATTATCGAGACGGAGGGATGGGGTAGCGTTGATCTGTGCCAGTATAGGCGCGTTCGCTCCAGAGCAGGGCTTTGCTCAGGGGATTTTGACGGCCTCGATGATACCGCCCACGAACAGGATATGGTCTGCGGCATTGATGGAACCGGCAAGTTCGCAATCCATGGATAACAGCGCGTCGGCAAGTTTAGGGCTTCCTGATGGCCAGGTATCCCAGTCTCCAATGCTGAACCGGTCCGGGTGATTTGCCTTTCCCGCAAAGGCATCGGCAATCTCCTCCTGTCCTCTGGCCAGTGCCGCAACGGAAAATCGCCTGCTCGCGGCGATGATATCGACCATGCGGCTGCTGGCGTCGATGGAGATCATCAGCAGCGGCGGCTCTGCGCTGCGCGACATGAGGGAGGTGATTGTTCGCCCGACCCGCTCTGCGGCGTGGGCGGCCGTGGCCATGGCCACGTGAGGACAAGGCCGGCCATTGAATCCTTGAGTTCACGCGGGGAGATCATCGGAGACGCGCAGGCTTTCAGCGGAAGAAGTCACGGGACCTGCACCGGTTCAGCCTGCATAAAACTCCCATAAAAACTGTTGTCGGGTCAGGGGTGCAGGCATCCGGCAACTTAATCCGTCATTGGGCAAGAGGCTAACGACTAACAGCGGCTAAGCCCATCCCTTCAGGGCCCTGCCTGAATAATAGCTGGGCGTCGTGGCACGGTAGATCGGTATGCTGGCGGCACCGAGATGCGGCAGGTCGCTCATCATCGATTTGCGTATTTCCGGGGGCTCTACGAAGAAATCCTCGCCAAGCATTTCTAGCGACCCGATGCGCTGTACGATATGGTCAAGAATCCAGTCGGGCAGTGATCCGCCAAAAATGATGGCGCCGGGATCCATCGTTCGGGCGACGGTCAGAGCCAGCAACCGAAGCTGGTCCGTTGCCCTTTCCAGCCAGGTAACCACGGCGGGATGGTCGCAATAGCTTTCATCGATATCCTTCAAACGCCGGATATCCAACCCGTGGGCGGCCAGCGTGTCGCAAAGATCCTGTCCGGAGGGACGCGGATTTGATTTTGGAAACAGGCCACCAAACTCGCCAGCATTACCATTCGTGCCGCGATAGAGATGACGCTGCACCACGACGGCGCCGCCGATGCCATATGTCAGCCAGATCATCGCAAAGTTACGGATACTGCGGCCCGCTCCGTAATAAAGCTCGGAGAGAATGACGGTGTTGCCGTCGTTTTCATGAAAGACCGGGAAATCGAAATAGGGCTGGAAGTCCTTGTCGACGTCGATGTCGCGCCAGTTCTCGAACTGTTTGATGCGAAAGACATGGCCTCGATCGCGCTTGAAGTGGCCCGGAAAGCTGATGCCGCAGCCGAGGACATCCTTCTTTCTGATTTTAGCCTTTTCCAGCACTTGGTGGGCAGCCGTCTCGGCCATTTCCATAATGTGCTCGAAACTGTACCCTTCAAGCTCGGACCGAATTTCCTGCCTGATCGTGCCGTTGAGATCGGCGATACAGACACGCAGATCGTCTGGATTGAAATAGACCCCGAGCGTGAAAAGCCCGTTTGGATTGATTTCGATAGCAGTGGACGGTTTGCCCCGTTTGCCGTCACTGCGCGCTTCTTCTGCTTCGAGGATCAGGCCGGATTCCAGAAGATTGGCGGTCAGGCGGGTGAGGGTTGGCGCGGAGACGTCCATCTCGCGCGCGAGTTCAATGCGCGACATGCCTCCCTTGCCACGCAAGATTTCAAGCAGGCGTCGCTCATTATAGCCGAGGTCGATCAAACCATTCTCCCGGGAGACGTTACGCCGGATGAATAGCGTAAACTGCGCGATTGTACAGCAAATTTCCCAGCCTAAGCGAAACCAAGTGTTCGGGGCGAAGCCTCACGTTCGTTATAATGCCGTTGTTTATCAGCGATCTAGCGTATTCCGACTTCGGTGGAAAATTCACGCTTGACTTATTAATTTACGTAAAGAAAATAAATATTAGGCAACGAGCCGCGACGGGAAAAACAGCAAAAAAATCATGTCGCAGCGTCTCGTTTGTCAGGGAACAAAAAAACGGAGCCCCCTTATGCGTCAATCATGCACTATTTTCGCGCGCCTTTTTGCTGGCGCGGCATTCATGGCCAGTGCCGCTCTCGCCCACGCGGAAGGTACTGTCGTGGTCTATTCGGCAGCGCCGCAGCAGCTCATGGACGAGTTGCTGCCCCTGTTTGAAAAGAAGACCGGCACCAAGGTCGAGCTTGTCAAAGCCGGATCCGGCGAGCTGATGAACCGCATCAAGGCCGAAAGCGGCAAGGCGGCAGGTGATGTGATCTGGAGTGTTGATGGAACGGTGATCGATTTCTCCGCGAATCTTTTCGAACCTTACAAGCCTGTCGAAGCCGCCGCGATCAACCCAGCTTTTTCGCCAAGTGCGAACTGGGTGCCTTTCACAGCTGTCGTGACAGCCTTCATCGTCAACAAGGACGCTCTGAAAGGCGCACCGGTTCCGACATCCTGGGCCGATCTCGCCAAGCCTGAATACAAGGGCCTGATCTCCTCGGCCCGTGCTGATCAGTCCGGTTCCGCCTATATCCAGATGGCAACTGTTTTGCAGGACTTCGACAGTGAGGAGAAGGGCTGGGAGATTTATACCGGCATCCTTGGCAACTCAGTCCTATCCACCTCTTCCGGCGCCGTGCCGCGTTTTGTCAATGACGGCGAGCAGGCCGTCGGCATCACGCTTGAAGACGCCGCGCTACGTTACAAGCTCGGCAGCGCTCCGGTCGAGATTGTCTACCCAAAAGAAGGCACGGCAATTGCGCCTGACGGCATGGCACTCGTCAAGGGCGCGCCGAACACCGAAAACGGCAAGGCCTTTATCGACTTCATCGTGTCCAAGGAAGCGCAGGAAGTGGTGGTGAAAGCCGGCCGTCGCTCGGTGCGAACCGATGTTCCGGCGAACGTGGCACTTGTTCCGCTTTCGGATGTTCCTGATGCGAAATACGATTTCAAGTGGGCTTCGGACAACCGCTCGCGCCTGATGGAAAAATGGAACGAGATCCTTCTCGACGTCCAGTAAGAGCATAGGAGGGCGGCGCGTCAGGCACCGTCCCCGCTTCCCTCGTTCACATCCGCATTTTCGTTCCGTCCACCGTGGTCGCGTGCCGCGCAGGATTTGTCATGGAGCAGCACATGGCCGCCGTTGAGATTACCAGCATCAAGAAAAGTTACCGGGATGTCGTTGCCCTATCCGACATCAACATCTCCATTCCTTCGGGATCATTTTTTACGCTGCTTGGTCCGAGCGGTTGTGGAAAGACCACTCTTTTGCGAACGATCGCCGGGTTTCACCAGCAGGACAGCGGCAGCATCAGCATCGAAAGACAGGCGATCGAGCATGTGCCCGCCCATAAGCGCGATGTCGGCATGGTGTTTCAGGACTATGCGGTTTTTCCGCATATTTCCGTATTCGACAATGTTGCCTTCGGTCTGAAGCAACGCAAGGCGTCGTCCGCCGAAATCCGGGAACGCGTCGGCAAGATCCTCGATATCGTCCAGCTTGCTCCTTATGCCAAGCGTATGCCGCACGAACTTTCCGGCGGCCAGCAGCAGCGTGTAGGCCTGGCGCGCGCACTCGTCATCAATCCCAAAGTGCTTTTGATGGACGAGCCGCTGTCCAACCTCGACGCCAAACTCCGCGTGGACCTGCGGCGCGAACTGCGCGAAATCCAGCAAGCCATGAACATCACCACCGTCTATGTCACCCATGATCAGGAAGAGGCGCTTGCCATGTCCGATCTGGTTTGTGTCATGTATGGCGGTGTCATTCAGCAGGCCGCACCACCATGGGAAGTCTATAACAATCCCGCCAATCGTTTCGTCGCGTCTTTCGTTGGAGCCAATAATTTCCTGACGCTCGATCGCACGGGCGGGCAGACATCCATCTCCGGCCACAAGGTTGCAATGCCGCAAGCGGATGCGATTTCGCCGGAACGGAAGATCGTCGCTGCGATCCGCCCCGAGGCGATTTCCGTCGGTCCTTCCGCGAACGCTGTTGACGAGCGCATCGAACTGCCGGTGACCATACGCCAGGTCAGTTTCACCGGTCGGGAAATGAATGTCGCGGCCGTACTCTCGTCGGGTGAGGAGATCGAGGCAATCGCCAAGCCATCGCCAGAGATCATCGCCCTTCAACCGAATGAGAAAACGACGTTCTCCTGGTGTGCGAGCGTTTCACAGTTGTTCGGTGAGGGTGTAACCGGGGAGCGCCTGTCATGACGAATATGACTGTGACTTCAACCCCACGAAGTTTCCAGCTGCGACTGCCGGGTTTCTGGACCAGTGTGACGGTACTTGCCGTCATCCTGCTGGCGATCTTCCTGATCCTGCCGATCTTCAGCGTGTTCTTCATCAGTTTCTTCGACGCCAAAACCGGTGCATTCGGGTTCAGCAACTATGCGGAGGTGTTCACGCGGCGTTTTTATACCGTCGCACTCTGGAATACGCTGCTGATCGGCGTGCTGGGCATGCTTGGTGCGTGTCTTCTCGGTATCCCGCTTGCCTTTTGCACGTCCCGTTATCGCATCAAGGGACGCACATTCATCGCCACCTTTGCGGTACTGGTCCTTTGCGCGCCGCCCTTCATTGGTGCTTATGCCTGGATCATGCTGTTCGGTGCCAATGGTGCGGTCACCAACCTGTTGTCCTTCGCCGGCATTTCTTTGCCGACGATCTATGGGGTCCCGGGCATCGTGATGGTCTTTAGCCTGAAGTTCTTCCCGTACATCTATTTGATGACGGAGAACGCTTTGAACACCATTAACAAATCCTATGAGGATGCAGCCGAAAACCTTGGCTGCACATCATTCGAGCGTTTCTGCAAAATCACCTTGCCCTTGGTCTTTCCGGCAGTCAGCACCGGGGCGATCATCTGCTTCGTGCTATCGATCGCCGACTTCGGAACGCCGGCAATCCTCGGCAAAGGGATCCGAACGCTCTCCACCATAGCGTATGCGCAATACACTTCAGAGATGGCCGGTACGCCGACCATGGCCGTGACGATTTCGATGGTAATGATCGCGATTTCCATGGCCGCACTTCTGTTGCAGCGGCACATTCTTGCCAAGCGCCGTTACGCCAGTTCACTGACCAACCGACCGGTCAAGCAGTCAATGCGTCCGCTGAAATCATTCCTGGTGCACGGCTTCTGCTATCTGGTGGTGTTCATCGCCATGTTGCCGTCGCTCACTGTAATATACACCTCGTTCCTCGCAACCAACGGCCCAGTCTTTACCGGCGGCTTCGGATTGGACAGTTATGCCCGCATTCTGCGGGATTCCCCGCAGGCCATTGCCAACAGCTTCACCTTTGCCCTGGCTGCCGTAGTCCTTATTGCGATCGTGTCGGGCCTGCTGTCCTTCATTGTCGTTCGGCGCGACAACGCCGTCTCCGGTTCGCTGGATCTGCTATTGATGGTACCCTATCTCATTCCGGGCGTCGTCATGGCGATCGGTTACGTCACGACGTTCCGCTATCCTCCTTTTGATATTACCGGTACGGCGCTCATCATCATCCTTCTGGTGTTTATCCGCCGACTACCCTACGGCGTCCGATCCACAACATCGATCCTCCGGCAGATCAAGCCTTCGATCGAGGAGGCAGCGGTTAATCTTGGGGCTTCACCTGCAAAGACCTTCCTCTCTGTGACGGTGCCATTGATGATGCCCGGCCTGATCATCGGTTCGCTGATGAGCTTCATCACCGCCATCAACGAGCTGTCCTCGACGCTCATCCTTTATACCGCGCGCACGATTACCATGCCGGTCCTCATCTACATTCAGGTGATTGACGGGGAATTTGGCACGGCAGCGGCGCTGTCGACCGTTCTTTTGGTCAGTACAGGTATCTGCGTCTTCCTTGTTTTCCGTCTGTCGGAAGACAAGGAAGCATCCTTCGTCTGACCGCTTGACCATATCATAAAAGACCACAGCAGCGGCGACCGGCGTGTCGTCGCCTGCTCCCCTCTGCAAGGAACAGACACGATGAATATCGCGAGCTTTTCGCAATCGAAATACAAGAACGCGGCAACGCCGGGGGACGACGTGGCAATTCTTCTTCCCGGAAAGGTTCTGGCCGTTTTCGACGGTGCTACCGACCCGACCGGGGCAAATTACGGCGGGCTGAGTTCCGGCCGCATCGCAGCCCTTGCCGCCGCAAATGCAGTGGCGGAGATGAGCATCCAAGGTACTTTGCAAAATTGCGAGGCAACCGCGCTATTCCAGACCATCAGCGATATACTGAAAAGGGAGGCACAGCGCATCAATGCGAACCACCCGCCGTCCACTACTCTCGCAATCGTGGTCGATATGGGCGACAGCTTTCGGCTGCTTTTGGCTGGCGATTCCGGCGTGCGTATCAATGGCACCCGGTTGCTGCAACATGGCAAGCTCATAGACCGCGTCAGCACGTCGGCCCGCATTCACGTCTTCAAACAGCTATTCGCTCTACTCGAAGACGGTGACGCGGCGGAGGCGAAAACGCGAGCCACCATATTTTCCGGCCTGCGCGCGGCTGTGAAAGCCGGCATCATGACTATGCCCGACGCAGAAAATGTCATTGCCGCCGCTGCTGCGGCAAGCGGTCTTCAAAACGATATCGAAGCCGTCGAAGAGTTTCTGATGGGTGGCATTCGTGTCCAGCCACACTATGCAAACAGACAGGGCCATGTTCTCGGATACGCTTCGGTCAATGGCGGGGAGGTGATAGGGGAGGGCACGGTGGATCTGTCCCTTGCCAAGGATACGGTCACCAGCCTCGAAATCTTCTCCGATGGTTATCTGTCATTGCCCACCGGCATCGACGTCACAGACTGGGAAGCGGAATTTGCCCGCGTCGAGGCAGCAGATTTTCACAAGCTCAGCGACTACCCATCGGTGAAGGGATCGACAACGAGCGAATTCAGCGACGACAGGACGGTAATATGCCTGAAGGCTCGGTAAAGCATCCGCGGCGACAGGTATTTCGTCGCTGTCGGTCTTCCGCCGGTTGCGAAAACTCCCATAACCGATTGCCGGCAAGGGCAGGCTGTTATCGCCACTTTGTGGAAGCGCTAAAAGCCGATGAAAAGACGCTGTATATCTGAGCTCGCAGACGGGAAATTCTTGGATCGAGCTAGCTCCTTATCTCTGTGCCAGTATAGGAGCGGCTGCTCCAGAGCAGGGCCTTGCGTGAGGGATTCGAGGTCGATTCGGTGATGGCGCCGACGAAGAGGATATGGTCTGCGGCATCGATGGAGCCGACGAGTTCGCAGTCCATGGACAGCAGCGTATCGGCAAGCTTCGGATTGCCCGAGGGCCATGTGCTCCAGTCGCCAAGGCAGAACCGGTCCGGCAGGCTTCCCTTTCCTGCAAACATGTCGGCAATATCTTCCTGCCCTCTGGCCAGCGCTGCAACGGAAAATCCCCGGCTTGCGGCGATGAGATCGACCATGCGGCTGCAGGCATCGATGGAGATCATCAAAAGCGGCGGCTCGGCGCTGAGTGGCATGAAAGAGGTGATCGTGCGTCCGATGCGCTCTCCGGCATGGCAGGCCGTGGCCACGGCCACGGTGAATGCGAGACCTGCCATCGCGTCCTTGAATTCTCGTGGCGAGACCATCGGTGCGGCAGAGGTTTTCAGCGGAACATGCGCGTGCGTGACCACACCGCCATCGATCAGCCTGAGATTATGAGACATGCAGTGCCGGGCTAACCGCCCGCTCCCGGATTTTTCGAAAAAATGGAAAATTTGGCCGCAGCGCCATTCATGATGTCGGCATTGTCCGGCGGCGTCCTTTTCTGGTGCACGCGCGGCCAGATGCCGGAATAGTGGCGATTGAGGTCGAGCCAGACATGCAGCCCTGCCTCGGTATCCGGTCTGATTGCGGCGGCAGGACATTCCCGCTCGCAGATGCCGCAATCGATACATTGATCGGGGTGAATGACGAGCATGTTCTCGCCTTCATAAAAACACTCGACCGGGCAGACTTCCACGCAGTCCATGTATTTGCAGGCGATGCAGTTTTCGGTGACGACATAGGGCATGGGATGCTCGAATGGAGTTGCAGCCGGACGGCGGCTGTCCGGCTGCGCCTGACCCGGCCAGCCGCTCAGGGCAGCGGCGCAGGCCGGGTCGGTGGGGCTCAAATCAGAGACGGGCTGCCACTGCCTGCCAGTTCACCAGATTGTCGAGGAAGTTCTCGACATAGGCTGGACGCTTGTTGCGGAAGTCGATGTAATAGCTGTGTTCCCACACATCGCAGCCGAGAAGTGCCTTCTGGCCGAAGCATAGCGGATTGACGCCGTTTTCCGTGCGGGTGATCTTCAGTGTGCCATCGGTATCCATCACCAGCCACGCCCAGCCCGAGCCGAACTGCGATGCGCCGGCAAGGGCGAAATTCTGCTTGAACAGCGCCACTGAGCCGAAGGACTGCGTCAGCGCGTCTTCCAGCGGCCGGGGCATCGCGTGTTTTTGTGGTCCCATGATTTCCCAGAAGAGATTGTGGTTCCAGTGCTGGGAGGCATTGTTGAATATGCCGGATTGCGCCACCGCGCCCTTCTCATAGGTGCCCCGCACGATGTCCTCGAGGCTGCTTTTTTCCCATTCTGTGCCGGTAATCGCCTTGTTGAGATTATCAACATAGGCCTTGTGGTGAAGATCGTGATGGAACTTCAGCGTCTCCTCGGACATGCCCGAAGAGGCGAGCGCATCATGGGCATAGGGGAGGTCGGGAAGCTGGAAAGCCATGGGGTATCCTTTGTCAACTGTTCGCTCAAGAGCATGGAAAGAGCCTTGCGAAAACAAGGTGACAATACTTCTAGGACCTCAATCACGGTCGAGGTCAAGCGGTTTTTGAGGGATAAAATCACCAGCTGGCGGGCCTATAAAACATGCGCCTCGATGGCGCGGATTACCGCTCGCCAACCTTCACCATGGCGACCCATTCTTCGAGTGCCCTCATGATTGCCGAGCCCGCATCTTCCCTGCGGACAAATGCTCACCATGTATGCGCGTCTTGCCACACGGCGGCCATCTGCCATCCGAGCCGCTCTTTCATTCTCGGGAGCGAGACGGCGACCAAGCGCTGTACGATCGCTTTTGACCGCGACAGTTGCACGACCGGCCGCCCCCCCGTTGGTTTCTGGCGGCTGGGGCAGCTCGAAGCACCGCCACCCGCCAGTCTTAAAAAGCCCTAGCCGGTGACCGCCGGCGGGTTAAGCCGCGCAAAACCAGCCTGCCGCTGATACGGGAAATGCGGATAGGGGGCCGTCGTTTCACTGGCCTCATCCAGCCTTGCCACATGTGCGGGCGTCAACTCCCATCCCACGGCATCGAGGTTCTGGCGAAGCTGTTCCTCATTGCGTGCGCCGATGATCACGGTGGAAACAGTGGGTCGCCTGAGCAGCCAGTTGAGGGCGATCTGCGGCACGGTCCTGCCGGTTTCTTCCGCGATTGCATCCAGTGCGTCGATGACACGGTAGAGCCGGTCTTCATCCACGGGCGGGCCGAAACTCGCGGTTTCATGCAGGCGGCTGCCTTCGGGCAGGGGGGCGTTACGGCGGATTTTTCCGGTCAGTCGCCCCCATCCCAGCGGGCTCCAGACCATGGCGCCGAGGCCCTGATCCGCGCCGAGCGGCATCAGGTCCCATTCATAGTCACGGCCGATCAGGGAATAATAAACCTGGTTGACCACATAACGCGGCCAACCGTATCGATCGGCCACCGCGAGCGATTTCATGACCTGCCAGCCGGAAAAATTCGACACGCCGGTATAGCGCACCTTGCCGGACCGGACGAGCGTATCGAGCGTCGACAACACCTCTTCAACCGGCGTAAAGGCATCGAAGGCATGGAGCTGGAGAATATCGATATAATCGGTCTGGAGTCGTCGCAGCGCGTCCTCTACCGCACGCACCAGCCGGAAACGGGAGGAGCCGGCCTCGTTTGGCCCATCACCCATCGGCAGGCTGGTTTTGGTCGAGATCAGAACGCCATCCCGCTGTCCCCTGATGGCTTCGCCGAGGACCTCTTCCGACGCCCCGTTGGAATAGACATCTGCCGTGTCGAACAGGTTGACGCCGGCTCCCAGGCAGATGTCGACAAGGCGGCGGGCTTCCGTGGCGTCCGATGTGCCCCAATTGCTGAAGAGTGGGCCGGAACCGCCGAAGGTTCCCGTGCCGAAACTCAGGACCGGCACTTTCAGGCCGGATTTGCCGAGAGAGCGATATTCCATGGGGCATTCCTTTCTTGCTTCGGGAGTGGTCCGGCGCCGCGCACACGGCTGCGCCAGTCCGTCCATTCCATCATGGTGCGGCAGGTGAGGGATTGCTATGGTCCTGAACCGCCATCTGAAGATAGACGCCCGTTCTTACATGAAATAGAATGCCGAAAATAATATCACTTGTGAGATGAAGTCATCATGGCGCGACTTGAGATCAACCGGGCAGGGGAGATGGAAATCTTCGTGCGGGTCATCGAACTTGGGGGTTTTTCGCGCGCGGCCGCGGCGGCAAACATGACGCCCTCGGCAGTGAGCAAGCTGATCGCGCGGCTGGAAACACGCCTTGGGGCGCGTCTGCTCAACCGTTCCACCCGGCAGTTGCAGATAACGCCGGAGGGCTGCGCCTTTTATGAGCGGGCCACCCGCATTCTCGCTGATCTCGAAGAGGCCGAACGCGCCGCCGGTGAGGGAGAACAGCCCGTTGGCCGCGTGCGCATCAACACGAGCGCGTCCTATGCGACGCATATTCTTGCGCCCATATTGCCGCGGTTCCTGGCGCTTTATCCGGGCATCACGCTCGATATCGTCCAGACGGATCTGGTGGTCGACCTTCTCGCAGAGCGCATGGACGTCGCAGTTCGCGCCGGGCCCCTGAAAAGCTCAAGTCTCGTTGCCCGGAAACTCGGCGACACTGGGATGATCATTGCCGCCGCGCCGGATTATCTGGAGCGCTGCGGTGTACCGCAGAGCATAGCCGATCTCGAAGGGCATAATCGTCTCGGGTTTGGTTATAGCCGGTCGATCGACGGATGGCCTTTGCGGGAAGGCGGCAAGACCGTTGTCATTCCCGCGACGGGACGCGTGCAGGTCAGTGACGGCGAGGGCCTTCGCCGTCTTGCTCTCGCCGGTGTCGGGCTGGTGCGCCTTGCCGCTTTCACCGTGCGGGAGGATATTGCCGCCGGCCGGCTCGTATCTGTCCTCGATCATCTCGATGCAGGTGAAAAGGAGACGTTTCATGCGGTTTATGTCGGCCAGCGGGGGCCACTTCCCGCACGCATCCGGGCATTGCTCGATTTTCTCGGTGAATATGGGCGGGTGAAATGATGCATCGCAAAACAGGCGCCGGTTAAAGACGCGCCTGTTTTCCGTATCACGCCCGGTCATCCGGGAAATGGGATTGTGCAACCCGGTGGCAGGAAATCTATTCTTTGGGGCCCGACAGGGTGAGAGCGCCAACCGATTCCAGCCTTATGTGCGTCTTGCCAGAAAGTGTGCCCGGTATCGCACCGCAGAGGCTGCCGGTTGTCACCACGTTGCCGGCTTTCAGCATGTCGCCCGTGTTGAGTGCCGCATTGGCAAAGGCCAACAGCGGCGCCAGCGGATCGACATTCGGGTGTTTTACCGTGGCATTAAAGAGTTCCAGTGATCCCTCGGTGACGATGAGCTGCGGCAGGGCCTCGCCGTTGCCGGCAAAAACCTCCACTATGCTTTTGTCGACCTGCGGGCCGATGACGAAGCCATGGTTGGCAAGGCGGTCTGCGAGAAACAGCGGAAACGGCACCTGGTTTTTCTCCACCAATCTGTAGCGGAGAAGTTCGACACCCAGATACACCTTGTCGATATAGCGCATCAGGTCGGCTCTGCTCAGCGGAGCTTCGGCCGAGGCAGGGATATCGGCGGAGAGCGTAAAGCAGATCTCGACCTCGATGCCTTCGGTGCCCTCAAGGGGAAAAGAAGCGATATTGGCATCATCGACACGGCAGCAATCGAGCATAGGTGCCGCGACGGCCTCGCCATCCGGGCGGATTGCCAGCTTCCATCCGGCAACCGGTTTTCCCCAAGATCCGGCAAAAGCCCGCTGGACCGCCATAGCCTCTGAAAGGGTGCCGGGAATAAGGCTCTCCGCCTCAAGCATTGCAAGAGGAATTTTCGCGTCTTCATGAGCTGTTTCCGCGAAGCGCCGTGCTAGTTTTTCGATTGACGTCATTCTCAGATATGTCCCTGCTGTCTACGTCGCTAATGGTGGCACGATCTGTAGCTGTTCGCCAGCAGTTCGCGCAGATGACCGCGTTTCCACAGAGGGATAGCGATGCCGCTCCAAAATGACGGTTTGAACCTTTGTTTTCAGTGTTTCTTGTCGTATGGGTGCCACGGAAAGACCCAAACAGAGAGTACCGCATGACCGTGCAATTTCCGAATATCGCGCAGACACTTGCTGGAGAGATCGGAGCATTACGTAAATGGCTGGACAAGGACGCCCTGCCTTTGTGGTGGGAGGCGGGAGCGGCCCGCCCGGATGGCGGATTTTACGAGCGCCTCGGCCAGGATGCGAAACCGGTCTTTTCCGACGATCGCCGCGCCCGCGTGCAGCCGCGCCAGGCCTATTGTTTCGCCGCCGCCGGCCAGCATGGCTGGCAGGGGCCGTGGAAAGACGCACTCCTGCATGGCTTAACTTGGTTCGAGAAGGTCTACCGCCTCGATAACGGCCTTTACGGCAACCTTGCCGACCAGACGGGCCGGCTGATCGATCCCTCCTTCGATCTCTACAATCAGGCTTTCGCGCTGTTCGCCGCAGCACAGGCGGCCGCGAGCCTTCCTGAACGCCGGGACGAGATGCGTGTCAGGGCACTTGATATCCTCGCCATTCTCGAGCGCGACTACAGACACCCCATTGCAGGCTTCGAGGAGGAAAACCCGCCGCGCGCACCGCTCTGTTCTAATCCGCACATGCATCTTTTCGAGGCGATGCTGGCATGGGAAGAACAGGATCCGGATGGTCCGTGGTCGGCGCTGGCCGACGAGATCGCCGACCTGGCGCTCACCCGCTTCATCGATGGCGGCAATGGTGGCCTGCGCGAATTCTTCGGCCATGACTGGAAACCCTACGAGGGCGAGAAGGGCCGCATCATGGAGCCGGGCCACCAGTTCGAATGGGCCTGGCTTCTGGTGCGCTGGGGCAGCCTGCGCGGTAATGGCGAGGCGATTGAAAAGGCCAAGAGACTGTTCGAAATCGGCGAAGGGCATGGCATCTGCCCGCGCCGCAAGGTGGCGGTGATGAGCCTCTTTGACGATTTTTCGGTGCATGACGGGCAGGCGCGGCTGTGGCCGCAGACGGAATGGCTGAAGGCGGCGGTGCGGCTGGCGAGCGTCACGAATGGCGAGGAGCGACAGCGTTACCTCACCTCCGGCCTTAGGGCCATCGGCGCGCTGCAGCCTTTCCTCGACACGCCGGTCAAGGGTCTGTGGTTCGACAAATGGCCGGCCGACAGGCCGATGCTCGACGAGCCGGCACCGGCAAGCACGTTTTATCACATCGTCTGCGCCATCTATGAGGCCGAGGCCGTGCTGGCGACGGCTAATTAATACTGGACCACCGAGCAACCAGATAATCACCCGTCACTGTGCCGCAATCAAGCGATCCACCGACGCCGCTAGTGGCGTCGCGTTGTCACTTGGGTTTGGTGATCACGCGACATCCGCGTCGAACTGGATGCTGTGAAGCCGCTTGTAGAGACCATCATTCGCCAGCAATTCACGGCGGCTTCCCTGCTCGACCACTTCGCCATTGTCCATAACGACGATCTTGTCGGCGCGATTGATGGTGGAGAGGCGATGGGCGATGACTATTGAAGTCTTGTTCAGCGTCAATCGCTCCAGTGCATCGCGCACGAGAGACTCGGATTCGGAATCCAGCGCACTCGTCGCTTCATCTAGGATCAAGATATCCGCGTCCCGAAGCATTGCCCGCGCAATCGCCACACGCTGGCGCTGGCCGCCCGACAGTCCAGAACCGTTTTCGCCCAGCTTTGTGTCATATCCGTCCTGCATCTTCATGATGAAATCATGCGCATTTGCAGCCTTAGCTGCGGCAATGATCTCTTCCTCAGTGGCGCCGTCACGACCAACGGCGATATTGTGCTTGATCGTCCCAGAGAACAGGAAAGTTTCCTGCCCGACATAGGAGACATGTTCCCGCAGGCTCGCGAAGGAGACATCGCGCAGGTCCATACCGTTGATTTCGACGTAGCCGTTTTGCGGATCGTAAAGACGCATCATGAGGTTGATGATGGTTGATTTGCCGCTGCCGGAGGGGCCGACCAGCGCCGTCATCTTACCGCCTTCGAAAAGAACACTCACATCCTTCAGTACCGGTTGGCCCGAAACATATTCGAAGCTGACGTTTTTGAGTTCGACATCGCCGCTTGCCTTCGGAAGGGCGACTGCGTCTTTCTTCTCGGTCAACGTAAGAGGGGCATCCAGCACTTCGAACATCATACGCACGCCGATCATGCCTCCTTCAATTTGTACGCGCATCCGTGCAAGGCGTTTCGCGGGTTCATAAGCGAGCAGAAGTGCTGTGATGAAGGCCATTAGATCCCCTGGCGATCCGCCTTTTTCAAGCACCGTATATCCGGAAACAGCAATGACAACGGCAATAGCGAGGCCTGACAAAGTCTCCATGATAGGGCTTGTCGCTGCCTCGAGTTTTGCGATTCCATTGGAACGTTGCTCCACATCGGACACTGCTTTGTTCATGCGTTGACGCATCAATCTCTCTAGGGAGAAAGCCTTGATGACACGTACACCGATGCTCGTTTCTTGAACGACGTTTACGATCTCACCGAGAGAAGCAAGTTCGGCTTCCATAATTTTCCGAACGCGACGCAAGAGGATCCGAACGCTGAATATAGCGATCGGGCCAATAATCATAGAAATCGCACTTAGAAGAAAATTTTGTGCGAACATCACGATAACGAGCCCGATAAGGGAGAATAGATCACGGACGAACGATGTAACGATCGTATCGATAACGCTTCGAGCCGCTTGCGCGTTATAAGTAACGCGCACCAATAGCTCGGATGACGGTAAATTTTGAAAAAAAGAAACCCCTTGAAGAAGTAATCGATCGTAAATCTTACGTTGTTGCTCGGCAACGATGCTGTTGCCTGCTTTGCTAAGGTAAAAACTTTGAACGAATGTCGCGATGCCTTTGACAATGAATATAGCTGCGACCGCGAATGCTATCTCCAGAACAACGTCAAATCCTTGCTTTAGATACACGCTATTTACAATATCACGCATTATCCAAGCGCTGAGCGAGGTCGTTGCGGCTACCACCAGCATCGCCAAAATGGCGAAAGAATACCATCCGACGTGCTTTTTGAAGTTTTCTTTGAAAAGTCGCACAAGCAACTTTTTGTCGTCTGGCGACAAAAAAGATCCAATCACTGGGTCGTCCTTAAGAATTCGATGCTCAGGTTACATCTGCACAAATCAGAGAAGTCGTAACAAATCGCATTGTGTTGTTGTTCGCTTATTTGCTGAAACTTCTTAGTGTCGCCCATCTGACATAACTCTGCCTAATATCTTTGCCGCTCATTCAACGCTTTTAAGGCAGACGTGATAGGTCAACAATTTGTCATCGCTCCATTATGGTGCGCTGCAGGGAGCTTATCATGGAAGCAAATAGTCATGTCGCGCTTGCGTGTCAATGTCGAGTGTGCGGACGCGAATTCCCGTGAAACAATGAAGCCGCGACTTGCCGCAGGGTTCGATACCATCATCGCGTCGCGCGACAACCCCAAAGACCATCGTTACTGACAACCGAAGCGAGATGACGAGCTGACCTTTCTTAGAAGATGTCAGGGCACGCACGTCAAATCACATTGAATCTTCCAGGGTGGCTAATGCGAAACTGCTTAACCAAAAGCCGTCACACTTGACTTCTCACGCCCTAGCAAACCGACCGATAATGCATTCATCGAGGCGTTCAACGGCCGCTTCCGGGCAGAATGCCTGAACCAACATTGGTTCCTTGCTCTGATCCCCAAAAACTGGATCGTTTTTGATTGGAGTTTTTCGCGCTAGATTCCCGGCTGGGAACAGGAGCGGAAGCAATGAAAGCATCGAATTTTTCGGACGCGCAGAAGGCGTTCATTCTCAAGCAGGGTGATGATGGCGTGCCGGTGGCTGAGATTTGCCGGAAAGCTGGAATTAGCCAGGCGACCTATTTTAATTGGCGCAAGAAGTATGCGGGTCTACTGCCCGACGAGATGCGCCGATTAAAGGCTCTGGAAGATGAGAATTCCAGGCTCAAGAAGATCGTCGCGGATCTGACACTGGACCGCGAGATGTTGCAGGACGTCATCCGCCGAAAGCTCTGAGGCCTGTCCGGAGGCGCAAGCTGATCGACGGGATGTTGGTGGATTGGGGCATATCGATCCGACGGGCCTGCCAGGCGCTGAAGTTCGACACGTCGACCTACCACTACAAGTCCCGTCGCACCGAACAGGCCCCACTCGAGAGACGCATCAAGGAGATTTGCGAGACACGCGTGCGCTATGGCTACCGACGTGTCCATGTCCACTTGCGCCGCGATGGATGGAAGATCAATATGAAGAAGACGCGCAGGATTTACAGCGAGTTAGGCCTTCAGCTGCGCAACAGGCATCCCAAGCGTCGGGTGAAGGCAAAGCTCAGAGACGATCGCCAGGAGGCGGTCGGGCCGAACGATGTCTGGGCGATGGACTTTGTTCACGACCAGCTCGCGGCCGGCAAGAAGCTACGCATCCTGACTGTGGTCGACACGCACTCGCGCTACTGCCCCGCCACCGACGCACGGTTCACCTATCGCGGTGAGGATGTGGTTCAGACGCTGGAGCGTATCTGCAAGGGCACGGGCTATCCCAAAACGATCAGGGTCGACAACATCCTATATTCGGAATAAAGCGCCGTTTTGGCAGCAGGTCGTTATCGCATCGGTCTCCCTATGCGTTTGGATTATGATGTAGGCCCGGCCGATCGTCAACGAACGGTCTCTCCCATAACAAACACAGAGTACGCATAATCGCGGCTCTCACCGTCCTTAAGACGAGATCCTTTTGCCGTCGAGCGGAAGGCCTGAACATTATCTACGAGGTCGCTGAGCCACTCAGCGCCTCCACGGCCCTGTCAGAGAAGGGTCCTTCCGCTGTGGATCGTCCCTTCAAAGAAGGGGCGATAGGGTTCACCACTTTTGACAACCGCATGCACGGTGCGAGCTATCTTGGCGGCGATTGCTGTTGACGCCTTGCGACGCAAATGGGGATTGTGGCGGTCCTTGGTGATGTATCGCTCGAATTTGTCGCGGAAGCTGTTGGCGCGCTGCAAAATCGCGACTTGAGTTGCCATCCATAAGGTCCGCCTCAGGCGAGCATTGCCGTACTTGGACAACTTCGTCTGGCCTCGAAACATTCCTGACTGGATTGTCGAAAGATCCGTGCCGCAAAACTTCAGGAACTGGCGATGGTGTTGAAAACGGCGCAGGTCTCCGGCCTCTGCCAAAATCGTCAAAGCATTGATCGGGCCGATACCGGGGATTGTGCATAAGAGTTGGTAATCAGGATTGTCCTTCAGCATGGCGACCGCACGCGCCTCGATTTGATTACGGTGGGCGATCAGGCTTCTGCCCTGGGCCAAAACCATACGGAACATGCCGATTGCGTCGGAGTCAGGTGCAACCGGAAGGCCGATTGAACGGGCGGACGTGGCGTAAATATCTGCCAGCAAACGCTCTTTGCCAACCTTACGTCCCACGACATCCCAGGCAGCTTCGATGAAAGCCTCCTTGCTCATGGCCGCGATGAAGTGCGGAGACGGAAACAGTTCGAGGAAGGGGAAGAACCAGTCGCTGCGTGAACTGCGATGAAAGCGATCCGCTTCAGGAAAATACAATGGCAGGTAATGTGTCAGGATCCGATGCCACAGTTCGGTCTTCGACCTGGAGACCATATCGTGGGTCTTCGACAGTTCCTGAATGTCATTGGTGCCGCGCATCAATGGGTCATGGTAAAATTGTTCGGCGCCAATGGTCATCATGTGGAGGATAACCTGGGCATCCTTGGGATCATTTTTATCCCAGGAATTATACAATGCCTCTCTGGTTCGGGCCAGCGCGATCGACGAGATCAGTTTGACGTCGAAGCCGGCGGAGCCGAGCTGGTATGCCAATGCGCGGTGATAGTTTCCCGTTGCCTCAAAGGCAACGCGAACAGGACGTTGATAGTTGCGGAGTAAGCCGATGAGGCGATTAAATTCATCGAGATTATTGAGAACGCTTACCCGCGGCGGCGGTTTTTGCGCGGCGCTTCGATCAGAACTTCATGGCGCTCTTTGGAAACATCGATAGCTGCCAGGACGGGAGCGGATGCGGTAGTGTCATAAACGGTCATAGCCGGTCTCCTTTACAGTGTGGTTTCGCAAAACCACTGTGAGACCTGAGGCCCGGCTATGACTACCTGCTTCGCCTGATGGGGCTACGCAACTGGTCAAAGCCGCATCAGCGCAAACTTCCGAAGGTGTTATGGCAGCGAGTTCATCTCTCGCGACCTCGACCTTTGGGCCTACGCCAACAACGTCACTCTGGACTTCTCTCGGCCCGGAAAACCGACCGATAACGGCTTCATCGAGGCCTTCAACAGCAAGCTTCGGGCAGAGTGCCTGAACGCGCATTGGTTCCTGACCCTTGCGGATTCGCGCGAAAAGTTGGAGACTTGGCGTCGATACTACAATGAGGATCGCCCTCATTCGGCAATCGGGTATAAGGTCCCGATTGCGATGCATAATCCTGGTGGCGCAACCAGCCCGTCATCGTGGTAACAGCCGGAAAACTCCAATTCCCGGCGCTCCAAACTTGGGGCTCAGAGCAGGTTGATGCTTCAAAAAATCAGCGTTCCTTTGGAATTCGGAGTAGTTTGAATTGCCATCTATGGCACGAGGGAATTGACTATCAACGACCCTCCGCTTATCAACCCAACATTGCGACTTGGAGTGGATAATTGAGAGAATCTGTAGGTGTGGGAAGAGTTTCTGTGATTATACCCCTCTATAATCACGAGAAATATATAGCTCAAGCCGTAGAGAGCGTACTCGTTCAGGGCGAGTTGCTTAAAGAGCTAATCGTTATCGACGATGGATCGACCGACAGATCTGCGTCCATAATGGATGGGCTATCGTCTCGCGATTCTAGAATTAAATTCTCCAAGCAGGAGAATTGTGGAGCCCACGCGACAATAAACCGGGGTTTGGCTTTGGCGACCGGTGAGTTTGTAGCGATTCTGAACTCTGACGATTGTTTCGTTCCCGGTAGATTAGTGGCTCTCGTACGTGCGTTAGATCTAGATGCGGGATCCGATTTGGCTTCTTCATCTATCGGTTTTTTTAACGGAGATGGAGATGATATTCAAAATGAGTGGTTTGACAAAGCGTTGGAGAAGTTCATTTTGAGACGCGACATCGCGGTCTCACTTGTAGACGCCAACTACCTCATGACGACATCGAACTTCCTCATGCGCGCCTCACTCTTAGAAAAAGTGGGCTTCTTTGCTGATTTGCGGTACGCCCACGATTTAGAATTCGCCCTCAGGTGTAGAGCCCAGGGCATACGGTTTTGCTTCATTAACAAAACGTTGCTCAAATACCGCTTTCATAGCTCAAATACGATTTCAGAGAATCATGCCAAAGTACGAGCGGAGTGGGCACTTTGTGCCGCTAGCTACTTGCGTCAAAGGTATCGGGTTCGCAGCGAGGACAGCGCGTACGCAGATATCAAAGATGTTATTTCCCTTCATGGTTTGTCTGACATGGTTGAGATAGCGCTCGATGCATTCAAACGCGCTGGCATTTTTCAATTAACAGACGAGTTTATGGTGGAAAGCAAAATTCTCGATCAAATTACGAAGGCTGCCCAATGAAAGTCACATTTATTACGAACTTGTACCCTCCAAATCAGGTTGGCGGGTATGAGGAGCTTTGTTGGCAGGTTGCTTCTCGATTTGTTGAATTGGGTAATGAAGTCTCTATTGTTACGAGCGCGTACGGAGGAAAGGTTGCGTCGTGGCCTGGGCAAAAAGTGGATCAAACTCTCAGGCTGTTGATTGGAAAAACGATATACGACCATTTTGGCGGCGACGAAAGTCGCCGACGGGCGCTAGTCGATCAGAACATTCATGCGTTAAAAGACTGCGTCTCTGCTCGGAAGCCTGATGTCATTTTTTGTTGGAACCTTTTTGGCCTACAATCAGATGTCTTAGAGTTCCTTGGTGACTTGGGTATTCCAGTTGTGATGATGTTGACCGACAACTGGTTAGCTTCTATGCTTAACCCCGAATATGTCGGAACCTTTTTTCGCGAATCCGTCTATGGATCAGTTGACGAAAGCGCCTACTTAAGCACGCCAAGCCGAGCATTATTTAATATTAGTCCTAATATATCTGCCGTATTCGGCTCGCGCTTCATGAAGCGGTTTTATTCCGCTAGCGGAATACATTTTGCGAATGATGTTGTTGTCCATAATGGCGTATCTCTAGAGGAAAATTCGCTCGCACCCAGTCTGAGCCCCAGAGAAGCCAAAAAAGTTGACCTGCTTTTTGCAAGTCGTATGGTTGAGATCAAAGGTGCTCATCTCGCTGTCGAGGCTCTTTCTATTCTTAAAGATGAGCGTCCCGACATCAGTTGGAACCTTGAATTGGTCGGCGACTGTAGCGACAAAAACTATGTTGAAGAAGTTATGCGCCTCGCCAAGAATCTAGAGGTATTTGAATGCGTGTCGTTGCGCGGCCGTGTTGCCCCTGACCAGCTGAACGAGCTGTTTCGTAGCAAAGACATTTATCTTTTTCCGTCCCTTTATGAGCCATTTTCCCTAACGCTAATTCACGCGCTCGGCGCGGGCATCCCTACCGTCGCATCCGACATAGGCGGTAATACAGAGATTGTCTCAGATAGAGACACAGGATTGCTGTTCAAAGCGAAAGACGCCCGGAGTTTGGCTAGATCCGTAATAGAGTTTGTCGATCAGCCGAGCCACATATATGAAGTTAAGATAAACGGAGCTCGACGAGCGAAGGAATTTTCCGCTGAAAGGATGGTCGAAGGCATGTTAACGCACTTGCACGCGCGCGCGGGCCTAGTCGATGCCTAGTAACCTCGAGGGTGTCAATTGCGTCGTAATCGGCGGCGGCGGTTTTATCGGTCGCGCGATTATCCGGGCCTTATTGCAAGAGGGAGCAATAGTGCGCGGATTTGGGCGAGTAAGCCGTTTCGGATTACCTGACACGAGTCTACCTTGGATTTATGGAGACTTTCAAGATCAGACGGCTCTGGCGCGAGCCGTCGAAGGCGCTCAAATTGTTTTTCATTTGGCAGGTGGCAGTACGCCTCAACGTTCTAATGCGTCCCTAATCGGGGATATCGAGGCGAGTCTTGTTGCGACAGTGCAACTGTTGAATGTGTGTAACGCGGAAGGAGTGCGGCGAGTTATTTTTGCTTCTTCAGGCGGCACCGTATACGGCGTTTCCGCGCAAATACCGATTTCGGAGGACGACGCGACCAATCCTATAAGTGCGTACGGCATCAACAAGCTCGCTGTTGAAAAATACCTCTATCTTTTTGGTGTCCAAACCAAAATCGAGCATGTGAGTTTAAGAATTGCGAACCCATTTGGTCCTAATCAGGACCCGTTTGGACGCCAGGGACTTGTTGCGGCATCGATCTTCAAATTGTTGGCCGACGATCCTATTGAAATTTGGGGAAACGGTTTGGTCAGGCGTGACTATATCTATGTCGATGACGTTGCTGATGCATTTATTAGTGCAGCAAATTACCGTGGTGCGCTGACGTCGTTCAATATTGGCTCAGGTGAGGGGAAATCAGTGGACGCGGTCGTCGACTCCGTCGCTGATATTCTCGGTATTAGGTCGCCCAAGAAAGTTTATCGGCCTGGACAAAAGGCTGATGTTCCATCGAATGTACTGGATATATCTCGAGCGAGGTCGGAGTTGGGCTGGCAGCCCAATACATCGTGGCGTAACGCTATATTGCAGACCGCAGAATGGATGAGACGCGAACCTACGCTAAGGGCGCTTCTGGATGGGAAAAAGCATGCTTGATCGTAACGAAGTGATAACGGCTTATCGATTGCTTCTCGGACGAGAACCGGAGAGCGAAGCAAACCTAGAGCACATGAGGAATTTTCCGACGGTAGATGCTCTTGGCTTAGCTCTAATCGCATCAGAAGAGTTCCGGCGCAGAGCTGTTCTGGGTGAACTTCCGGTGACGGCCGAGCGATGGGTATGCGCAGAAATTCGCGACGGATTACGCTTATGGTTGGATTTGATGGACATGGGGGTCGGGGCCGGGGCATTACGCGATAACTGGGAACCTGATGAAACGAAATTCGTACTCGAGCATCTTTCATCAGGAGACTGTTTTATCGATGTTGGGGCAAATATTGGTTGGTTCACAATCCTCGGCGCTCACAGGGTCGGTAACACAGGTCATGTACTTGCTTTCGAGCCGAGACCAGATTTGTTCGCACGTCTTAGGGACTCCGTTGCGGCAAACGGGCTGCAGGCCCGCTGTGAGCTTTACAATATTGCGCTGGGTCAAATTGAAGCGATGATGTCAATCGCAGTAAACCCCGAGGAGCTAAATCCGGGTCATAGCTATCTTGTGAGAGATGAAAGCACCTCGACCGGAAAATTGCTTCATAAAGTCCCTGTGAAACGATTAGACGATATAAATGTTGGTCGGAAAGTCGATCTTATAAAGATCGATGTTGAGGGCGCTGAGGCGGTCGTGGTGGCGGGCGCGAACGAATTGTTGCGGCGCGACAAACCATTGATAGTAACAGAGTTTTTCCCGAGATGGCTCCGGGATGTGAGTGGCGTCGAGCCGGAGCTATATCTTTCTAAATTAAGGGATATCGGCTATCGCATATTCGAGCTAACCCCAGATGGCCCTGGTAAATTGGTTGAAAGTTTGCCGAGCGGATCAAACGAAGACGGTTTCTTCGTAAATTTGGTGGCGTCAGCAGAAAACAAAGTTTTTCAATTACGCAATGGTAGGCCTGTAGATAGAGCTACCAATCTTCCGGCGGCAGTGATCGACGAAAGAAATCCTGCCGCAATTGCTCGTAATATCGCGTCAATAAAGCATGAAATAGAGAGTTTGACGGGAGCCGTGCTTCAAGTTGAGCAGCTAGTCGGCCAGCAGAAAGAGGTTGCGGAAACCTTAGAAAAAGTAAGTGCGGAGTTAGCTTGTTGGAATAGAGCTCCAGAGCACGCGCCGTCGAGTTCTCATGGTGTTGATAACTCAGCTCGGTTAGATGCTGTCTGGGAAGCACGAATAGCGCGGATTGAGCGCGCAATTTCGACGCTTGGCAATGAATCGTTAAAGCCCTCGACTCCATTCGCATCCAAGATTGTGCGTGAACTAAGGCGACCATTCACAGTTTCCTATTGGCGGAGAAAGTCCTCAAAGTGGAGCACGCGTAAGGCAGTTAGCGATGGATCAGTTCACGATAACAGTCGAACTGGTATACCACGGCAGCACGCCGCCGGCTTTTCCGAAAGGAAAATGTTTGCTGGAATCGGAAAGCCAATCGTCGCCATAATCGATGATAGATGGCCAGAGCCGGATCGAGACTCAGGCTCGATTGACGCCGTTAATCTCATCACTAGTTTCGTTGAATGCGGATACCATGTTGTAGTGTGCAAACAATCAACGCGACCGCAGCCCGATCGTTACATACAAAATCTGCGAGGGTTAGGAGCTTACCCCGTTACGGATGATGACGCTTCATCCATTCAATCATTCATAGAAAATGAGGGGAAGCGTATTGATCTTTTTGTGTTAAGCAGAGTAGGCGCTGGTGGTCAATACTTGGAGTTAATACGTTATAATTGCCCAGATGCGAAGATAATATTTAACACGGTTGATCTTCACTATGTGCGCGAATCTCGCTCCGCAATTCTTACCGGCGATCGCGACGCGATGGCTCGCGCTGAAGGGACGAGAGACAGAGAAGAGCTGATAATAGGTAACGCTGACGCGACATTTCTTGTGTCGAGCGTTGAGGAAGAGATAGTCCAAGCGTCCGTCCCTGGCAGTAATACGATCGTTTTGCCGTTAGCGCGGAAAATTAGGTGGCCAAAGGCTGGCTTTGAGGGACGTTCTGGCGTCGGTTTTGTTGGTGGCTTCGAGCATCAACCAAATATCGACGCGGTAGTGTATTTCCTGCGCGAAATTTGGCCAGAGCTTCAACGTCTCGATCCAACGATAAAATTTGAAATAGTAGGCTCACATTTTCCAACAGAGCTATTGGAAAACGTTAAAGGTGAGGTGGCCTACCTCGGGACCATGCCGGAAATTGACGAATGGTTCGACTCGCTCAAACTAAGTGTTGCGCCACTTCGAATTGGTGCCGGTGCAAAAGGAAAAGTTGCGTCCAGCCTATGTAACGGCGTTCCGTGCGTAATAAGCACAATAGCAGCCGAAGGAATGGGGCTTCTGCCAGGTGAGAACATGCTCCTTGCAGGTACGTCTGCCGAGTTCGCTGAGCAGATTCGTCGTGTTCATAACGATAAGGAACTTTGGGAGCGACTATCGTTAAACGGATTAAAATTCGCTGAAGCACATCTATCGGTACAGAATTTCAAGGAGAAAGTCAGGAAGGCGGTTATAGGCCTTGAATTGCCCGCTAGAGATTTGCGATGATCTCGATCTGAACCCTGGATCGTTTTTGGTTAGAGTGAACTCCAGACCGTCCTAGCACAAGCGCAGCCCTGATAAACTGTCGGGGCGAAGCCATCTTGAGCGCGGAATGGGGATAGATTTCATTATAATCCCCGATTCATCCATCGATGAGCCGGAGCGCTATTTCGGCGTCCGGTAGGGGTAAGATGCGGATGTAATCCCGCTTCAGGGTTTGAATATTAGAACGATTGGATATCCATGTTGAGTTTCTGGCGTAAGAAAGTCGAAAAAGCGGCGGTTAGCCAACAACAGCCTAAGCCTGAGCCTGTGGCAGTTCAACCTGCTCCAGCCTCAAAACAGTTTGGGTTGGCTGAGCTGGTTAGCCACGATGCGCGGGGGGCCTCAATTGAAATTGCTGGTTTAACGGTGCCATTAGATTTAAGGAACAGGCATGAACGAAGCTACTTCGCTCGCCATTTCTTGAATTCGCCACATCCACAAGCCGATATCGATCGCTTCATTTTTCAACGTTTTGTCAGGCGGGGGGACGTAGCCCTCGATGCCGGTTGCAATATCGGAATAACCATCGCAGAACTGCTGGATGCCGGGGCCTCGCATGTGCACGCGTTCGAGGCTGTTCCAACCCTGTACGCAAGAATAGAAGCCATAAAAGACCCTCGGTTTACTGGTTATGGCTGCGCGCTTGGTGATGGAGAAGGGGCCATCCCAATTTGGGTGTCCCAAACGCACAATCAAGGAAGCACAATCGAGCCAAGGACCGTCGAACTTTTCGCGCCTATTTTTGGGGACACGCCGATATCGCAAGATGTTCCATTGAAAAGATTGGACGATGCCTGCCCAGATGTCCCGTTCGATTTCATGAAAGTTGACGTCGAGGGAGCCGAAGCTGCGTTTCTCAGAGGTGCGTCGAGAACATTGGCGGCTCATCCGCCCCGAGCCATGTCAATGGAGCTGTTCGATCGGTTCTTTGATGAAACCAAGGCGGAAGCCGATAAATATTTTGCGAAGTGTCAGAGGTGCTTCATCTTGAAGTCTGATTACTCTCTGCATTTTGCTGACTGGTCTGAGCCGCACAACGACGATCTGTATTACGTCACGTCACCAACATACGTCTTCTCAAATTAATCCCTACAAAGAGCGCCTGCTATTCGGCCGGCGCTCCGAAATAGTGCTAGGTCGATGGAACGCAAGCTGCATCTAATAGACAGTGAACTTGCTGTTCGGTAAGTAAAGTCCCCATGAACCGATTGTTTCACATCGATCTGGCCCGCGTCATAGCGATTTTTCTCGTGACGGCCTATCATTTATCGCGTGCCTTTCCCGTGGATGCGCAAGTTGGATCTTTTGATCTCTACGGCGTGTTCAGGCACGGGTACATCGGGGTAGACGTTTTCTTCGTCATCTCGGGCTATGTGATGGCGTTGACGTGGGAACGCCAGGCCGGGAATTTTGCTAGCGGAAGTCGTTCATTTCTACGGTCACGACTGCTTCGATTGATGCCTGCATACGTGATCGCAATCGTGTTTTGGGTCACTGTGATCGTATCTACCGGTTACGCCCAGAAGCCGGTCGGTCTGTTTCATATTCTGAGCCACCTAACATTCACTCACACGTTGTTCCCAAGCTCATTCTTCTCTGTTTCAGGTGTGATGTGGAGCTTGGCTGTCGAGGTGCATTTTTACCTGCTATTTCCTCTTCTGGCGTCCCTCACGTGGCGGCAGAGGTTTTGGGTACTCGGGTTCTGTGCACTAGTTTCGTTGGGTGTTACGGTGGTTGTGCCTGAGTCGCATTGGCTTATGTACCCCCTGAGATGGAATGTGGTCACGTTCCTTCCTCTCTTTATGCTTGGCGTCTTTATCTATGAGAGGCATGACGAGAACGGCAGAGATTTGACGTGGCTTTTCTGGCCGCTGATCGCGGGCTCGGTCGCTGTAATGCTGCTTGTAAAGCCGTTTGACACGAACGTTTTTGCAAGGCTTCTTCTTGGTGGCGCGCTTGGTTTTGCGCTCGTGGCAACATCCCCTTTCCGCTCTGGAGAGCTCGGTCTCGGCAAGGCGATTAGCCTAGTAGCGGCAGCGTCTTATTCGATCTATCTCTATAACTACGTTATGCTCTTCCTCGTAGACAGGGTTTTTGGCGTAGCTGCTATGCTCGTCGGCATGGTGTTTATTTTTGCCTTCGGCGTTGGCATGTGGTGGCTTTTCGATAGAAACTTCGAGAAAGTGCGCCACAGATACAAAGCACGGTTGCTGCGCCGCTTAGCGTGAATTTCAGTTTATCTGGATCGTCAAAAGCGTTTCCTCGTCTCTGAGAGGAAGCGCTGGTGGGCCTTGATCACGCGCGGCAACGTAGCAATTTGACTAGAGACGTTACACTTGCTACAGCATCATCTCTGATGCCGAACGTATTTGGGGATAGTGTCAACCGTAAGTTTTTTAGGTGAATCTTTAAGGATATTCCTAAATCAATCTGGTAAGGCGCGAGGGCGGAAATAAAATTACTGGTAGGGCAATGTTAAGCGATAGGATCGTTATCACGGGCGATTTGACGAGAGTCAACGACAACATGGAGATGCACCAAGCCCCAAATATTACGTGGTTCTCCAAGGTTTTCAGACCGATCTTTGAAGACCTTGGTTGTAGTGTAGATACCTTCGGCGCCACCGACGACGATTTTCCAGCGAACCGATTTCACAAGGCTCTTTATGACGGCGTCGGAGCTAGCACGAGCATTCATGAAAAGTGGGCGGCGCACTACGATACGCATCTCCCTCTGCCAGCACGGATACTACTTTTGGAGGCCATGGGGCCTGCGATGTTTGTATTGTTTGAGGCACCGCCTTCGATGCTCTCAGCCATAGACGAGGCTGGGCATACATATTTAAACTTTCGGGTTCATCCCCTGCGTTTTGCGTCTGACCTCATATTCGCAGTGAAGACCAACGATAAGTATATAGCTAGAAATCTGAGGCGCTTCACGATGCGCAGCGACTTTGTGCGTCGCGAGATAGACGACTGTCGCAAGCGGTGGCGTGGGGGAGAGAACACGTTGCCGCGAAACTCCACAGTATTTATGGCCCAGACCAGTCAAGACGGAAGCTTAATTGAGGAAGGAAAATTCACGAGGATCGATGAATTTGCGGAAAAACTAAAGAAGCTAGTTCGCGCCGGTAAGCCCATATTCTACAAAAGACACCCATTAGAAAGTAACCAGAAATCATTCGATTTTTGGCTTGGGACGTTCCCAACCACAGTTGAGATTTTCCCCGATATCTCGTCTTATGAATTATTCAGCCAAAGTGAACATCTAAACGTTATCACCATATCCTCTGGGTCCGCTTATGAGGCCAAACTGTTAGGGCATTCCCCGACATACCTCTCAAGCAGGTATTGGGGCGGAAGGTACTATTCCGACTATACACCTATAACTCATGAGTATTGGTATCCGTCTTTTTGGGAGAGCGCGCTCACCGAAAAAAGAGTGATAACTTCTGCAATTCAATCATTCTTTGGTCGTGGCAATGCCGATAACGAGCTCCCTTTCGTGAAGGACAGGCTTAGATCAGCTATCAATTTTGAGTGGTCAAAGCGCTGAGCAAATTCAATCGGCTAAGTCTTCTCAGCCGCCATCGGCTTTCATCGGCTGGGCAGCGGTCTCGTTCTGCCTGGCCGGTAGCGTAACCCGGCACCCATAAAACGAAAGAGGCCCGCATCCGCCGGGATTAATTGCGGGCCTCAATACCGCAGCCTCTTTCAGGGGGCGTGCGGCTGCTCCCTCATATAGGCCGGCCACCTATCTATCAATAGAAAAAAAGACACCCGCAGGGTCGGGGGACGGCTTTGCCCATGAAGGCCTCCTACCTCAAAATTAGGAAAGAAGGCGTCCACAAATCTCGGGGCTATTCAGACCTCGCGGAGTACCTCGACCTCCATCGTTTTGCGGCCGAGCATGCGCTCCAGCTCGCGGAGGCGGTCCTCCAGCTTCTTCACTTCCGAATTGCCAACAATCCTCGTCAGAATCCATGGCTGCAGTACCTCCCTCACTCAAGAGCCTGCGCCACCGGTAAAGCAGATTGGGCGCAACGCCATGGCGGCGAGCGGTGGACGATACCGTCTCGCTAGGTTCGAAACTCTGCTCGATGATCGTCAGCTTCTGTTCGGTTGTCCACCGCCTATGGCGGACATCACCGGTCAGCAATTCAACGTGTCGATACTCGTTAGACATAAGCCTGTCCTCAAGCCTGTGCTTGAGCCTTTCTGCTTATGCCGAGTGTCCGGTCGAAATGGGGGGCAGTTCACTCTCCACCGGACGCTCACGAGGAATTCGCCACGCAGTGGCTATGGACCTCCAACAGCGAACGGCCCAAGATGGCATTGCCGAGAACGTCCGTAAAGAAAGTGAAAATTGCCATGTGAATTCCGCTGCGGACGCCCGTAAAGGGGGTATTACTGAGGCAAGTCTCCGGTCGCCCTCGCGCAAACCTACTGTTCGTCATTAATAAAGAATGTCAGGTCAGCCGTGTTGTTCGATCAAAGAACGGTATTCCCCAAGATATTCTAACGCCAATTGGCTCATGTCAAAAGTTTTACCCAAGGCGATTGCTGTCTCGCGCAGCTCTTCTCTCAGGTTTTCGTCGAGAATCTCCTCCAATTTTTGCGAAAGCTCATTTATGAACATCTCCGTTTCATCGGTAGGTTTGAAGATAATGCCAGCTTGCCTTGATTCGATCGTTGTCATCCGTCTGATTTCGCCGACATCAGTTGCAATGCACGGAACTCCGACCTGAAACGCCTGAATAAGGCTTAGGGGAAACGACTCTCCTGGATATCGGCTCGGGAGCAGGGCGACATCGCTAAGGCGGTAGAGTCCATGGACCTCGCCGATGAAGCCTAGAAAATGGATCGTGGAATCACCTGCCGCGATCATTTTAGCATCGTCGACGCTGGTTCCTTCTCCCGCCATAAGTAAAGCCATGGGGAATTCCGGACGACGTTCACGTAGTTTCAGATAAGCTCTGACGGCCTCCGTCCACCCTTTGCCCTCAACGCCCCGTGCGGCTAGGGAAAAGACGACCGCGTCTTGCGATATGCCTAAGTCCGTGCGCGTTTTGGGAAAGGGCCTTTCATCCACCGGAATAGCGTTTCTTACCTTGAGGAACTTATTTTCCGGAACGTTTAACCCCTCGAAGGGCACACGGTTGCGTTCGGCCAAATAGGCAAAACGATCGACCTTTTTACTCCATCGACTGACCCTCGGTTTAGAAATTTTCATGGCTTCATATGAACCATGCAGGGTGGAAAAATATGCGCATGGTAAGTCGCCGTTCTCGAGAAAGAGCTTATCGACATTGGCGACATGGGAATGGACAAGCGACACCCCTGCGCGCTCGAGAAAATTCACCACCCCTGCCTCTCTGACATGGTTCGCATTGTAGATTGGTATCGCAGGACTTAGTAATTGCTTTACTCGCTGTTGATCGTCAGTTGTTTGAATCTGTAAAAGCGAAACGTCTATTCCCAGTTCGTGAAGCGCGTTTGCCAAGTGAATAGGGAAAATTTCACCGCCACCAAAGGTAAAGCCAAGCAGTCCAATCAGCACGTGGGGTTGGACACGTGAAGTCGCTCTCAACTCATCGACATTAACAAGGGTTTCGAACTTTGCCCCGCCTACGCGTGATCGACGAAAGTTCTTATGCGCCTCAGAGAGGAATCGGTTCAGCGTTTCTTCTGGTATAGGCCATTTTGATTTCAGGATTTTCATGATGCGAAAGTACTCGTCATAATATGACGCCGAACTCTGAGCCTTTTTGCCGGATGTATTGTTTGAATGAATGCGAAAATAACTCACGGCGGCCGGTTCGTAGGCAATTTGACCTCCTCCAGCAATAACCGAATACAGGTACCAATCGCCCATAATCTTGAATTCTGAGGCTTTTTTCCAAACGTCATTGGAAATAGGAAAACGACGCCATAGTGAACCCCCAACATTGGGTATGGCATTCTTAACGCCAAAGCCGTTGCAAAACCATTCGGACGCGGGCCGGACGATTGTGCGACCCCATATACCCGGTTCGCATCCTTCGCGGTATTCATCCAGTCCCTCCACAAATTCGCCTGCCGTATTGGCGTATTGAACGCCTCCAAACGAAAGCATCACGCTAGGGTCTCTGAATGCGCGAATTGCACGTTCTACAAAGGTTGGCTCGCAGAAGTCATCGCTTTCGCAAATCCACACGATATCCCCCGTGGCCTGCGAGTGACCGTTCTGCCACTGCCGAAATACGTTGCCTGAATTCTTTGTCGCGAATATCGCCTTTACGCGTCCCGGGTATTTGTGAACGTAGGCCTCAATGACCTCGCGACTGTTGTCGGTCGAACAGTCGTCCAGAATTATGATGTCAATAAGCGGATAAGTCTGATTAAGGATACTCTCAATGCGTTGTGACAGGTATCTCGCATGATTATAATTGGGAATAATAGCCGTCACCGTTAGCCCGTTATTGTTGCCCAACTCAGCGTTACGTTTTGCCAGCACCTCATTTTTTTTGATGCGCCGATAGTAGTTCATGCAGAATTGATCGACCTTTTGCACCAGCAACATCGGATCACGTTTCTCTGCAGACTTGAAAAATCGTGCGCGTCGACGCCCACTGAACCGTTCGATTTTCGCCAGTCTGTACAGCAGGCGTGAGTAAAGCAGGTTCTTGAGCAGTCGCACCAGCGATACCTTGCTTGCCCAATTTCCACGTTGGAGTGAATCCACCTCTCCGGATATGAAATCGATATCCGCGAAGAGATTTTCCATCTGTATACTTTCGTCTTCACGGCGTGCGGCCAAATCGTATTCCTAACTCTGCACAGTTCCGGCGACATGCTTCGCGTTTGGATCGCGATACCGTATTATGGCTTGCAAGTCGAGCGCATGATCTTATGGGTGTATCGCGATACTTAGGCTGTGTTTCTACGAATATCCGGCATTTAAGGTTCTTTGTGAGACCTGAGCGGCTCCGCGTTTGAGAGTTCGGACCGGATTTTGGCAAGAGCACCCTGAAGAAATCCAAGAGCTTTTGCCCTTCTTCGGGCCGAAAATAAAACGAGCGGTGATAGAAGGAGAAGGCAGCCTTGCAACAGGGTTGAAGTTTTAGCAAAAGGTCTATGGTGCTTTTGCCCGGCATAAATTCTGGACTGAGCCATGTGATATGCCTTGAACCAAGCAATCTCCGGAGATCGTCCAGAGGAGTGACCAGCAGAGTGAACTATTGTCGAGTTTCGCACAAATCTCAATTCGCCAAGTGCCGCCAAACGAAGAGATAAATCATCATCTTCATGGTACATGAAGATGTTGGGGTCGAAACCACCGATGTAGTCAAAACTTTTCTTTGCTACGAATAGCGCCGCGCCGCTAAGCACTGGGACGAGAGCGTCTTCGCTTGGCCATCCTTTTTTCATGTAGAGTTGGCGAGGCAAAAGCCATGATCGTCGCTTGAAATAAGCGGATCCGTCTTCGTGGAAAATTCGCGGATTAAAAGCAATCGCTGAGGGATACTGAGCAGCGGCTTCAAGAAGGGCTTCGATTGCTCCCGGGTTGAGTCTGGCGTCTGGGTTTAAAAATAAAATCCAGGGAGTTTGCGCAACGTCGGCTCCAGCATTACACCCCCGGCCAAATCCGAGATTATTGGCCAGTTTCACAATCTCCACGTTCCTGTCGGCGGGGAGATCGGCAAAAGTATTGGTTTGGCCATTGTCGACCAAAATGATCGGCGTTTGCTCCGGGATTGCTGTGACCAAATCCCGGATAAGCCTATCGCTTTTATAACAAACCGAAACCACCGTAACGGCGGAGAGTGGCAACGCTGTCATTTTACTCCAATAGCATCTGCCGTTGAGTTCTGTCTATCCAAAGGCAGCTAGCGGCTCACTGCAGAAAGTGAACGATTAAGCACCCCTTACGATGCGGCCAGCTTTCTTAAATAAACGCCATAATCGCCTTTGCCTGCATTTTCTGCGAGTAACGCAAATTCTGCCTGTGTTATGAAATCCTTTGCCAATGCAATCTCTTCTGGACAGGCGATCTTGAAACCCTGTCTCTTCTCCAGAGTACGAACGAATTCGCCAGCTTCCAGAAGACTGTCAGGCGTGCCCGTATCAAGCCATGCGTAACCTCTACCCATGATCGACACCTTGAGCTTGCCGCGCTCAAGATAGGTCCGATTTACGTCCGTAATCTCGTATTCGCCGCGCGCTGAAGGTTTGAGACTAGCCGCGATATCGACAACATCCGCGTCGTAAAAATAAAGGCCGGTAACGGCCCAATTCGACTTGGGGTTCGCGGGCTTTTCCTCGATAGAAAGGGCACGCATTTCGTCATCGAAATCGACGACGCCATAACGCTCGGGATCGTTCACATGATAGGCGAAAACAGTCGCCCCATCGATTACGCCCGTGCCGGCCTGCAGAAGTTCCGGCAATCCGTGACCATAATATATGTTGTCGCCCAGGATAAGGCATGACGGTGAACCCGCCACGAAGTCTGCCCCGATCATATAGGCCTGCGCCAGCCCATCCGGGCTTGGCTGAACAGCGTATTCGATGGAAAGACCCCATTTTGCGCCGTCACCCAGAAGAGACTGGAAAAGCGGCATGTCATGGGGTGTCGAGATGATGAGAATTTCACGAATGCCCGCCAGCATCAACGTGGTCAGCGGATAATAAATCATCGGCTTGTCGTAGACCGGCAAGATCTGCTTCGAGACCGCCAATGTCATTGGATGCAAACGCGTGCCGCTGCCTCCGGCCAGAATGATGCCCTTCATGGCGTTTCCTTTTTGCTCTGCGCAAGAGCGGTGACCACCGCGCGCGTTGATGTTTGCCAGTTCGGCAGTCTTATGTCGTAAACTTCTTCCAGCTTGCTGCAATCAAGCCTCGAGTTTGCCGGGCGCCGGGCCGGGGTAGGGTATTGCGCAGTCGTGATGTCGTTGACGATCATCGACTTCCCGCCGTTTTCTTCAGAGAATGCGTATATCTGTTTTGCGAAATTAGCCCAGTTCGTTTGACCGGTTCCGGAAAGATGAAAAACGCCACGAAGACGGGGCGAGGAATCTTCCAGGAGTTTCCTTGCGATAGCGACAATAGCGGCAGCGATATCGTTGGCTGAAGTTGGGCATCCGAACTGGTCCGCGACCACATTGATCTCGTCGCGGTTCTCGCTCAGTCGGAGCATGGTTTTTACGAAGTTGTTGCCATATTCCGAATATACCCAGGCGGTCCGCAGAATGGCGTAGTTGCCGGTAACCTCCGAAATGGCTTGTTCGCCTTCGAGCTTCGAGCGGCCGTAGATGGAAGCAGGGCCTGTCGGATCACTTTCGACATAGGCGGTGGCCTTGGTGCCGTCGAAAACATAATCCGTAGAAAGATGAATAACGGGAATGCCGATCTCACTTGCCGCTTGTGCGACAGCCCTTGCTCCATCCCGATTAACGGCAAAAGCAATGTCCGGCTCGCTTTCTGCCTTATCGACAGCGGTATAGGCCGCAGCCGATACCACGAGATCGGGTTTGACCTCGCGTAGCGCCTTCAAAACAGTCTCAGGCCGTGCAAGGTCAAGTTCCGGTCGACCAAGAGCTACGATCTCCAGTTCCCCATTCGCCAATGCCTGGAGGGCGCTGACGACCTGACCATTTTTGCCCGTAACTGCCAGCCGCATTCGCTCAGCCCTTTGTCAGAACGCCGAGGCGTTCTCCGGCGTAAACACCCTTGCGGAGCGGTTGCCACCACCACGCATTGTCGAGATACCATTCCACGGTTTTACGGATGCCGGTGGTGAAATTCTCCTGCGCTTTCCAGCCGAGTTCGGTTTCGAGCTTCGTCGCGTCAATGGCATAGCGTGCATCGTGGCCGGGGCGATCCGTCACATATCTGATAAGCTCGGCATAGGGCTTCGATTGCGGGCGCAACTCGTCGAGGATGGAGCAGATGCAGTCGACGACATCGATGTTCTTCTGCTCGTTTCTGCCGCCAACATTATACTTCTCGCCGGCAAGGCCCTTTTGAACGATGAGCCAAAGGGCGCGGGCATGGTCTTCCACATAAAGCCAGTCGCGGATATTGGCGCCGTTTCCATAGACCGGCAGCGGTTTGCCTTCCAGCGCGTTAAGTATGATCAGCGGAATGAGCTTTTCCGGGAAATGGAATGGGCCATAGTTGTTGGAGCAGTTGGAAATCACGACCGGGAGGCCGTAGGTGCGCTGCCAGGCGGTTGCAAGATGATCGCTCGCCGCTTTCGAAGCCGAGTATGGCGACGAAGGGTCGTAAGGTGTGGCTTCTTCGAAAAGACCATTGTCCCCGAGAGAGCCATAAACCTCGTCTGTCGAAACATGCAACATGCGGAAATTCGCCTTCGCCTCTTCCGCAAGGCCGCTCCAATATTGCCGTGCTGCCTCCAGCATCGTGAAAGTGCCGTTGATATTGGTTTGAATAAAATCCGCGGCGCCGGTTATGGAGCGGTCGACATGGCTCTCGGCGGCCAGATGCATCACGTAATCCGGCTGAAATGTCGCGAATGCCTCATTCATCGCCGCCCGGTCACAAATATCGGCCTGAAGAAAGCGGTGATTGGGTGCATTTTCGATCGGCTTGAGGGAAGCCAGATTTCCTGCATATGTCAGCTTGTCGACAGTGAGAACATCTGCGCCAACCTCGCTCACGAGATAACGTACGAGGGCCGAGCCGATAAATCCGGCGCCGCCGGTAACTAGAACGCGCATCATCAGTTCCCAGTATTTTGGTAAGTGAAATATTCAGGCAATTCGGACAGAAGCGGCTGCTTTGCATCCTTTTCAGAAAGGATGCAGCCTTCCAGCTTCGGCCAGTTGATACCGATGGCAGGGTCATCCCATTTGACGCCGCGGTCGTTGGCTGCACTGAAGGGGGCCGTCACCTTGTATGAGATGACCGTGTCGTCAGCGAGCGTCATGAAGCCATGGGCAAACCCTGCCGGAACCCACAACTGTTCGCCATTTTCGGGCGAGAGCTCGACAGCGGCCCATTGTCCGAAGGTGGGCGATCCCGTTCTGATATCCACCGCGACATCCAGCAGCCGTCCCCGAATGCAGCGAACGAGCTTGCCCTGTGCAAAAGGTTCTGTCTGAAAATGAAGCCCTCGTACGGTTCCGGCCTGTGCGGAGAGGGATTCATTGTCCTGCACGAACTCAACGTCCGCTACGTTTTCGCGAAACCACTCCCTCTTGAAAACCTCGCTGAAATAACCCCTGCTGTCGCCGAAACGAGCCGGAGTTATCTTTTTCAAGCCTGATATCGAGAATGCTTCTAGTTGCACTATGCGGATCCTGTCTGGTCTGCCTACTCAGGGTGATATGGCTTTATCGGTAGGGACAGTCAATAACGCTTTATTGATCGCCCACACAAGAGCGACGGAAACTCCTTCGGACAGTATCGAGAAAGCTTGTTTGATCACCGCCTATTTTTTGCGACTGGGGCGTGATGGGGAAGAGTTCCAAAAAAGCTAAACCCGCTTGTGCGGCCTGATCGACGTCCTCAGTTCCACCAGCCGCTCCAGCGTCTCAAGGCTTCGCTCGGGGCAGGCGGCGGAGAGGGCAAGCGCCATGGTTTCCATAGCGATGAAGGTCGGGGCGTGCAGCGCCACGCCTTCGTTTTTGGCGCGGGGCAGGAAGAGGCTGGCATTGGCGTGTTTTTTGAGCACGCTGTCTTCCTGGCCGAGCAGCATGATGATGGGGACATCGAGGCGGCCGGCCTCGGCTATGGCGGTCTGGGCTTCGCGGTGGGCGCGGCCGTGCAGGAGCATGATGAGGACGTGGCCGTTTTCAAGTTCGAGCAATTGTTCGGCAAGCGTAATGCCGGTGGCGTTGAGCGCATAGGAGCGGACGCCCGAGCGCTGGAACAGCCTTGCCGCATAGGTGGCGATGATGCCGGAGGCGCCGATGCCAAGCACGCCGATGCCGCGCGCCTGCGATAGAAGCCGCACGGCCGCCGCCATGGCTTCGCGGTTTTCCACGCTAGAGAGCATCTCCAGCGTGTTCTTCTGATTGTCGAGAACGAAATCTATCGCCGCATCGCAGTCGCCGGATATGGATTTTGTCGTCGCCGCCATTTTTTCGACGGGCGAATCCGTCACGCCCAGATAGGCCTCCAGCGTTTCCTTGAGATCGACCAGCCCCTGGAAGCCGAGCGCCTGTATGGCGCGGATAACGGTCGCATCTGACGTATTGGTCTCGAAGCCGATTTCCAGGGCCGATTTGGCGAGAACGGCATGGCGGTGGCCATCAATATATTCGGCAACGGCAAGCAGGCCCGGCGACAGGCGGTCGCGGCGCCTGCGCAGCTGCTCACCGAAACGGTCGGTCCGCCGAAGCCTTGATGTATGTGTTTCGCCAGCCGACATGGGTTGTTCCGTGAAGCTGAGTTTTCTACTCTTCTTCTCGGATTAGCAGCGTGCCAAGCCGGGAGGCAAGCGCTTTTGTCCGCGATGGTCGTTACCGTCACTTTTCGGCCGCCGGCCGCACCGTCAAATGTGACTGAACGGCGGAGACCATGAGGCTGAGCGCGGCATAGGAGTTGGAAATTGCTTCCTCGCGCGGCAGGAGAATGTAACGGCCATTGCGGCAGGCCTCCAGAAAATTGCAGAAACCCGGCATCACGGCTTCCATCATGTCGATTTCCGCCTGCGGCGAGGCGCCGGTATCGGAGCGATAGGGATCGAAGATGATATCGGCATCGAGTTCCGGCAACCGTTCGGCGCTGATTTCGATGCGATCGCCATCCGGAATGGTGTCGATGATAGTGGGGAAACGGAAGCCCGCATCGCGCAGCACGCGCCCGAGCGCCCGATAGGTGTGGTAGACGCTGATCTTGCCATTGAGCGGCTGGAACACCGAAACGGTGATGGCGCCGGTATCGACCGACGCCTTCAGCGCCTCGATCTGCGCTCGGTAGCGCCGGTCCAGCACGGCAAGACGTGCCTGTGTGCCGGTCAGCTCGGCCAATACCTTGTAAATATGCGGCGCGCCGTCCTTGGTATTGTCGATGGCGACGGTGGGGGCGATCTGTTCCAGCTTTTCGATCGGGGTGGGGCGGTCCGGTTCGGTCACGATGAGATCGGGTTTGAGAGCAACGATCGCCTCCAGATCGGCATTGATGGAGCCGATATAGGCGATGTCGCTATTATCGAAATCAACACCCGTCAGAATGGCGCTGGAGCGCAGATAGGGTTTGCCGCCCGCTCCCATGCGGCCGTGGCTGCCCACCGGCGTCACACCCAGTTCGATCAGCGGAATGGTGAGGTCTATATCGTGAAGTGTCACAATACGTTTCGGTTTTACCGGAATGGAAACGTTGCGGCCGAGATCGTCGGTAAAGGTGCGGAGAGGCTCTTCGGCATGTGCCATGGCTGTGCCGAGGAACAGGCACGCGGCGGAAAGAAGAGCGAGAAGGGTCTTGCGCATGAGGAACCTATAGGCGATGCCGGTGAAACCAGAGAAGAGCAAGAAGCGTGGGTGCGCCGACGGCGGAAAGAACGAGGCCGGTCGGCAGTTCCAGCGGTGAAAAGGCGGTTCGTGCGATGGTGTCGGCAGCCGCTACCAGCGTTGCCCCGGTCAGACCCGCGCCGAGCGTAAGCCCGAGATAGGAACCGCCCGGCAGCAGGAGCCGGGCGATATGCGGGCCGATCAGCCCGACAAAACCGATGCTGCCGGTAAAAGACACGCAGGATGCGGTGAGGGTGACCGCAAGCCCAACATGCAGCGCCGACATCAGGCGTGTATGAACGCCAAGCGCCGTCGCGGCATGATCGCCGAGGGCTTGCATGTCGGCGGCGCGGGCGGTCAGGGCGAGAAGGCCAAGGGCGATGACGAGGATGAAAGAGAGGATTGAAACCGCTGTCCAGCTTGCGCCCTGCAGGTTGCCAGCCATCCAGATCATCGCCGTCTGCAAATTGCGAATATCGAGCGATGCCATGAGGATAAGCAGCAAAGCCGATAAAAACCATGAAAAGCCGATGCCGGTCAGTACGAAGCGCAGACGCGAGGTCGCGCCGGAAAACGTCAGGACGATTGCGGCACTTGCCATCCCGCCTGCAATACCCGCGACGGGGCGTAATGTTACCGGCAGGGAAGGCAGCAGGAACAGGCAACCCAGCACGGCAAGGGATGCGCCTTCCCGCACGCCGAGCAGGCCGGGATCGGCAAGGCCGTTGCGGGTGGTGGCCTGCATGATGGCGCCGGCAATGCCGAGCATGGCGCCGGCCACCATTGCAAGCGCCAGACGCGATAGCCGGAAGTCGAGAACCACGGCGTCGGCCATGGCGGGATTGACGTCTGTAGCAGTCAATAGGGACCAGAGCGCGGAGGCCGGAATGTGCTGGCTGCCGGCCGTGAGAGACCATGCGGCGACGAGCACAAGGAAAAGGGCGAGTGCCAGCAGAATGGCGAGCCCGAGCGGCATGAAGCGAAGGGAAAAACGTCCCAGTCTCAGGACTTGGTAGCGGTTCATTTCAGCACCCTGCGCAGCAGCCAGAGGAAGACCGGCGCGCCGACAAGGCCGGTCATCGCGCCGGTGGGCAATTCTTTCGGCAGAAGGATCAGACGGGCGGCGAGATCGGCGGCGATCAGCAGAACCGCGCCACCGAGTGCTGCGATGGGTATGGAAAGCAGCAGCCGTCCCGTTTTCAGACGCGCGACGAGTGGCGGCACCACCAGACCGACGAAGCCGATGGGACCGACGACGGCGATGGCCGCCCCGCAGAACAGCGAGATGGAGACAAGCGCCAGAAGCCTGGTTGAACGGACCGGCACGCCGAGCGCTGCGGCCGTGCTGTCGCCCAGCCCCAGAAGATCGAGCCGGGGCGCGACGGCGAAAGCGAGGATGAGCGCGATCACGGCCGCGGGCAGGGTGGCGGCGATGGCTGCCATGGAAACGCCGGCCGTATCGCCCACCAGCCAGAAACGCATCTGCTGCAATGTTTCTTCGTTGAGAATGAGGATGGCGGAGGTGAGGGTTCCGGCAAGCGTGGAAAGCGCAATACCGCAAAAGACGAGTTTCGCCGGCGTCAACCCCTGCCGCCCGGCGGAAGCAAGGAGAAGCACGAGCGAGAAGCTGATACCCGCGCCCGTCGCCGCCAGCAATGGGCGGAACAGCGGCGTTGCGATCAGCCCGAGCGGCAGCACTGTCGCCAGAACGACGGCGAGGCTTGCCCCGGCATTCAAGCCCAGAATATGCGGCTCGCCGAGCGGATTTCGAAGCAGGGTCTGAAGCAGAAGCCCCGCTATTCCAAGGCAGGCGCCGGCCTGCAGCGCAGCCAAAAGACGCGGCAGGCGCAGGCGCATCAGAACCTGCTGGTCGAAATTGCGGGCGTCATAAGCAAATATCAGGTCGTGCAGAACATGTGGCGCAACGGGGCGCGGGCCGGTCGCTATATGCGCCAGCACCAGAAGCAGCATGGCGAGCAGCAGAAGAAGTGCTGCCGCGAGCGTGCGCCCATAGGCTCGCTCTCTAAGGGCAAGGATGCTTGCGCTGGTATTGCTGGGGGTCATGCCGCGCCGGCCCGTCCGGGCAGGGGAAGAAATACCGGCCGCGCCGTGACCGGATGCGTGAGCTGGGCAACTGCCATGTCGAATACATCGGAAATGATGCTGGCATTGCAGGTTGCCGCCGTTTCGAGCCGGTGCCGCAGCCGTCCGTCCTTCAGGAAAATCAGGTGATCGGCATATTGCAGGGCAAGATTGATGTCGTGCAGCACCGCGACGATCGTGCGGTTGTGGAGGGTGACGAGGCCCGCCAGCATGTCCAGCACCTCTATCTGATGGTGCAGATCCAGGAAGGTTGTCGGCTCGTCGAGAAGAATGATATCCGTCTGCTGCGCCAGCGCCATGGCGATCCAGGCGCGCTGGCGCTGGCCGCCGGAGAGGCTGTCGACCGCTCGTTCCGCCAGTTCGGACATGCCGGTTACGGAAAGCGCCTCTTCCACCGCGCGGGCGTCTTCCTCACTCCATTGCTTCAGAAATCCCTGATGCGGGTAACGACCACGGGAGACAAGATCGAAAACCGAAAGCCCTTCCGGCGTGTGGTTCTGCTGCGCCAGCATGCCGAGCTTTTTTGCCACCTCCTTGGTCGGGTGGCGGAAGATATCGTTGCCATCGAGAAGAATATGGCCGCGTACCGGCCGGTGCAGACGGGCAAGTGCGGAAAGAAGCGTGGATTTTCCAGAGCCGTTTGGGCCAAGCAGGACGGTGAAGCGGTTCGGCGCGATATCGACGGACATATCCGCAAGCACCGGCGTGTCGCCATAGGCAAGCGCGATCGCCTGCGTCGCAAGGCCTGTATTCGTGCTTGTGGGTCTCATGCCGTCGTTCAAATTCGTCCCCGTCAGAATGCGTTGCCACCAGAATTATTGATGACTGTAGTAGTCAAGTATATAGCGTTCAAAAATGCGGTTTTTGCCGGTCGATTTGAACAAAAAGCGGCTGTCACGGGCTGAAATGACACGCGGGAAGGCACGAATGCACCTCTCGGTGCCGACGTTTCGTCCCGTTAATGCGGAAATAAAGTTGACTACTACATTCATCAATTGAAAGAGCGATGCATCGTCGCGATGACGATTTGGGACAGTCGGGGACAAGACAGGATGCATGACGGTTCGATGATCATTGGGGTGCGCTCGCGGGCGCTGCTGGCGTTTCTTCTGGTCGGGGTCGCCTTGCCTGCTTTTGCGCAGGAGAGTACGACGCCGAAGAAAAATGCCGACGGGACGACCGTGCTCGAAACCATAACCGTCAATGCCGATGTCAAAAAAGGCGCGCGCGGTTATCAGCCGGTGACGACGGGCACGGCGACACGCACCGAAACGCCGATCCTCGACATTCCGCAATCGGTCAATGTGGTGACGGCTGAGGTGTTGCGCGACCAGCAAGCGCGCTCGCTGGATGAAGCGCTGGCCAATGTCAGCGGCGTCACCCAGGCCAATACGCTCGGCGGTACGCAGGATGCCGTCATCCGCCGTGGTTTCGGCGATAATCGCGACGGCTCCATCCTCGTCAACGGGCTGAAGACGGCCTTGCCGCGTTCCTTCAACGATACGGTCGAGCGAGTGGAAGTGCTGAAGGGCCCTGCCTCGACGCTTTACGGCATCCTCGATCCCGGCGGCATGGTGAATGTCGTGACGAAAAAGCCGGAAGACACGTTTACGGCGGAGGCTTATTCGCGCTTCTCAGCCTATGGTGCGGGCAAATACGGCACATCAGGCGGTTTCGATGTGACCGGCCCGATTGCGGACACGGATTTTTCCTATCGCCTGATCGGTCAGGGGGAAAACAGCGATTACTGGCGTAATTTCGGTGAGAAGAAGAACTGGCTCATCGCACCGTCGCTGAAATGGAGCGGCGAGGATACCGATATCACGGTTTCCTATATGCATGAGGACTATAGTGTGCCGTTCGATCGCGGTACGATCTTCGATCCGGCGACCGGCAGGGCGATCAATGTCAGCCGCCGCCTGCGCCTTGATGAAGCCTATAACATCACCGACGGCAAATCCGATCTGGCGAGCATCGCCATAGACCGGCAACTGTCCGACGACTGGAAGCTGTCGCTGAACTACGCCTATAGCCGCAACGAATATTCGGACAATCAGGCGCGCGTGATGGGCTATAATTCCCGTACCGGGCAGGTGACGCGACGGGCCGATGCGACGCAATATTCGACGATCTACAATCACGCGGTGCGGGCGGATCTGACGGGCGAGGCCGAAATCGGCGGGCTGCGCAACGACTTGCTGTTCGGTGCGTCCTATGATTACAGCGATACCCTGCGCACCGATATGCTGCGCTGCGCGAATTCCACGAATTTCAACGTCAACAATCCCGTCTATGGCCGCTTGCCGGTCTGCACCACGGTAAGGGCTGTCGATAGCGACCAGACCGAAGAGCTTTCCACCGCGTCGATCTATATGCAGGATGCCCTGCATCTTAACGATCAATGGATCGCGGTCGGCGGTTTGCGTTACCAGTATTACGACATCTATGCCGGCAAGGGCCGTCCCTTCGTCGTCAATACCGAGAAGGATGGCGGCGAACTCATCCCCAATGCCGGCCTCGTCTACAAGCTCACTCCGAATGCCTCGCTTTACGCCAATGTGGCCAAAACCTTCCGCCCGCAATCATCCATTGGCGCCTATTATGGCGGGCTCGATCCGGAAGAGGGCATTTCCTACGAAGTGGGCGCCAAGTTCGATCTTTTCGCCGGGCTCAACGCCAATATCGCCCTGTTCAACGCCCGCAAGCGCAATGTCGCCTATTCGGAAGATGTCGGCGGCGTCTCCATGGTGAAGGCCGCCGGCCTCGTCCGTTCCCGCGGTGTCGAGGTCGATATTGCCGGCAGCCTGACCGACGATCTCGATCTCATCGCAAGTTATGCCTATACGGATGCGCTCGTGCTTGAGGATCCCACCTATGCCGGCAAACGCCTGCCGAATGTGGCGCGCCACACCGGCTCGCTCTTCCTTGCCTATGATGTCGGCGAGGTCGGTCCGAACGGCAATACGTTGCGCATCGGCGGCGGCGTCCGGGCGGTGGGTGAGCGCGCCGGCATCAACGACAATTCCTATAATCTGCCGGGCTATGCGGTCTTCGATGCCTTCGCCACCTATACGCTTCAGTTCGAAAAGCCGGTGACGCTGCAGCTCAATCTGAAGAACATCTTCGACAAGACCTATTACACCTCGTCCATCGGCTCCACCAGCTATGCCAATGCCGTGGGCGAGCCCTTCAATGTCAGCCTGACGGCCAGCGTGAAGTTCTGACATCGGCGGCGATCGGAAAACAATCGCCAGTCATGAGAGCAGGGTGAACGCCCGCTTTTTATTTCCACATGGCTCGCATCCGCGCACCCACATCGATGCGGATCTGCTGCGTGCCGCGCTCGGAAGCGGCAGCCGACACCAGTGGCTAGGTTACCGTTTCGAAGAATTGTAGCAATGTCGCCGGTATGAAGCGGGTTCTTACGGCGTAGACATGCCTGTCGCCCTGCTGGTTCTGCCCGCCGGTGAAGAAACGTTGCGGCGCGATCAGCGACAGGCTGTCTAGTCATCGCCGGTCTTCGGTGGCGGCGGAATTTCGGCAAGGGCAAGTAGTGGTTCTGGGGTTGTCGGAAGCATATCGAGAATATTGCCGGCTTTCTTCGGTCCGATGCCGGGCGCATCTGCTGCAACCGGAAGCCGGCGACACGGTCACCCAGGTTCTGCGCGAAGCGCACCACAATCAATCATTTGATTGCCAATCTTTTCAAATCGCGACTACCCAACAAGTCGGATAACGACAATTACCGCTGAATGCGGTTGATGCTTGTTTATTTACTCTGAGGTCTTGCGAGCCTAACGCCCACTCCCTTGCCAGTGGTTTCTTCTATGAATTCGATGCCGGAAGCTTCGAAAGTAGCGCGCACGGCATTGATTGTGGAGGATTTTAAAGTCTCTCCCCGTTCCAAACGCGCCACGGTATCAGGAGATATTTGGGCCTCTTTCGCCAAATCCCTTGTTCCCCATCCCAAAGCTGCGCGAGCCATTTTACATTGAATAGAGTTCATTTCGTAACTACGATACGATTTCTGTTGAATTCGACGGATGCTTTCGATATCGTATCAATGATACGAAAAGCGCGTGTTGAGAAATGACCACAAGCAAGCTGAAGGGAGCTCGAATCATGAGTGATTCTGAGATTAGCAGAACTTCGCCTATCATAACACGACGTAGAGTGCTTTCCACATCTGCGGCATTGCTGGCGTTGCAAACTAGCGGGATTGATGAAGCAATGGGAGCGAAAACTCCGCCTGACGCAGGGACGAATTATCGGGTGATGGACCTCTGGCAAAAATGGCTGACAGCACATGACGAAACTCAGCGCTTTTGTAAGCTGCAACAGGGCATTGAACGTAGGATGGTGGCCGCTGTTGGATTTCCGCAGGTCAAAATCCCATTGCCGGGGAGGGCGGTGACGGTTTTTGCCTCCAGTCAGGAGGAAATTGAACGGACATATGGCGACGCTTCCGAGCATCAGGTCATCAAAGCTCAGGCACTAGCCGCCTTTTGGGAGCGACAGGAAGCCTGGGATCGTTTGGACGAGGCTTGGGGATACACTCGCGCCCAGAAAGCCGAAATAAGATCTGATCGTCTTGAAATGAAGCTGGCAAAAGCCCTGTGGGCAGAACCTTCCACATCTATTGCCGGAGCCATTGTAAAACTGCATGCCATTCTCGTCACCGGAGAGCAGCAGGGCCTGCCGGATGAGTTCCCATGGCCGGAACTTCGTATCGTTCTTGACAACCTGTCAACGCTCGCCCCCGCCGCCAAAAAGAATGCGATCCGGAACGCCGGAAAAGACGCCAATGAACCCATGATCGATGATCAGACCTTTGATATTTTTGATTAGAGCCTCTGCTTTCTGCTGCCTATAGGGTCGGCGCCAGGGTTTGGAAGCCGGCCTTTCAAAATCATCCTTTCGCTGGGAATATGAGTGCCTATCCGCAAAATGGGTAAGGCAAAACTAAAGCGATCAGCCAATGTGCTGCAGGTGTCGCCGAAGCGCTCCTCAATAACGGAACTGACTTTGTGCCTAGATGGGCAAAGCAGAAGTTCTGACCGAGCATAAAAAAGTCCGTCAATCACAAAATCCGTTGGACATTCGTTGCTCTCACGGTTTGCCGCCCAAACCACTGATTACGGGGGCTACATCCGTCATCCACTATTTCCACATGGCGCGCATCCGCGCACCCACGTCTATGCGGATCTGCTGCGCGCTGCGTTCCGATGCGGCAGCCGAAACCAATGGCCAGGTGGCCGTCTCAAAAAATTGCAGCAATGTCGCCGGTATGAAGCGGGTTCTTGCGGCGTAAACATGCCGGTCGCCTTGCTGGTTCTGGCCGCCGGTGAAGAAGCGTTGGGGGGTGATCAGCGACAGGCTGTCCTTGGCACGGGTCATGGCGACATAAAGCAGCCGGCGCTCTTCCTCCAGTTCCTGCGGGGTGCCGACCCCGAGATCGGAGGGTATGCAGCCATCGACCACATTCAGGATGAAGACGGAACGCCATTCCTGGCCTTTTGCCGAATGGATGGTGGAGAGGCTGAGATAGTCTTCATCAAGCAGCGGCACGCCCGCCTGATCGCTGGTGGCGTCCGGCGGATCGAGCGTCAGCTCGGTCAGAAAGCGCTCGCGCGAGGGGTAGCCGCCGGCGATCTGCTCGAGCTGCAGCAGATCGGCCTTGCGGGTGTCCGCATCCTCATGGATGCGTTCCAGATGGGGTTCGTACCACAGCCGCGCCTGGCCGATCTGGCCCGGCCAGTCATTCGGTGCCTGCCGGAGGCCCACCAGCATCTGCGTGAAAGCTGCCCAGTCATCGCCGGTCTTCGGTGGCGGTGGAATTTCGGCAAGGGCCAGCAGCGGCTCCGGATCCGCCGCGATCGTGTCGAGAATATTACCGGCCTTCTTCGGCCCTATGCCCGGCAGCATCTGCAGCAGCCGGAAACCGGCGACGCGGTCGCGCGGGTTCTGCGCAAAGCGCAGCACGGCCAGCATGTCCTTCACATGGGCGCTGTCGAGGAATTTCAGGCCGCCAAACTTGACGAAGGGGATGTTGCGGCGGGTCAGTTCCACTTCAAGCGGCCCGCTGTGGCTGGAGGTGCGGAACAGCACGGCCTGTTGTTTCAGCGTCATGCCGGTTTCGCGATTGGCGAGAATCTGGTCGATGATGAAATTCGCCTGTTCGGTCTCGTCTTTCACTGTCACGAGCTTCGGACGCTCGAGCGATTGCCGTTCGGTCCAGAGGTTCTTGGTAAAGCGTTCGCGCGCCAGATCGATCACGCCATTGGCGGCGGCCAGGATCGGCTGCGTGGAGCGATAGTTGCGATCCAGCGTGATGATATCGGCCGCCGGGCTGAAGCATGCCGGAAAATCGAGGATGTTGCGCACGGTCGCGGCCCGGAAGGAATAGATCGATTGTGCATCGTCGCCCACCACGGTGAGGCCGCGGCCACCGGGCTTGAGCGCCATCAGCACCGAGGCCTGCAGCCGGTTGGTATCCTGATATTCGTCGACCATGACATGGTCGAAGCGGTTGCCGATGTCGTCCGCCAGAATGGGGTCGCTCACCATCTGCGCCCAGTAGAGCAGGAGATCGTCGTAATCGAGCACGTTCTGGACCTGCTTGGCCTCGACATAGGCTGCAAACAGTTCCTTAAGTTCGCTCTCCCAGTTGGCGACCCAGGGATAATGCTGGCGGAGAATGTCTTTTAGCGGCGTCTGGGAGTTCACCACGCGCGAATAGATGGCAAGACACGTTCCCTTCGTTGGAAAGCGGCTCTCGGTCTTGGAAAAACCCAGCTCATGCCGGACAAGGTTCATCAGGTCGGCGCTGTCTTCGCGGTCATGGATGGTGAAATCGATATTCAGCCCGATCTGGTCGGCATAGATGCGCAACAGGCGTGCGCCGATGCCGTGAAACGTACCGGACCAGGCCAGCGCATCGGTCATGATCGCCGAATTCGCCCCGATAACGTGTTTGCAGATACGTTCGACCCGCCGCGACATTTCCGTTGCGGCACGCCTCGAAAACGTCATCAGCAGGATACGGCGGGGATCGGCGCCATTCACGATCAGATGCGCAACACGGTGGGCGAGCGTATTGGTCTTGCCCGAACCGGCCCCGGCGATGATCAGCAGCGGCCCGGCCGTGTGTCCTTCTGCCAGCCCAACGCCATGCTCCACGGCCCTGCGTTGCTGTTCGTTGAGCTTTTCCAGATAGGCAACCGCCATGCCAGCAATCCTTAGATAACCTGCCTGTCCCCACGGGTGAGAACCTTGTTCAGAGATGGCAGTCGTCGGAATCTCCGGCCATTGTCTGCCCTGTCGTCGCAATGATTAGCAAAGACTCAAACAGCAATCCAGAACAAATGCTGAACGCATTGTTCCGGTGGTTTGAAGGCAGTCGGTCGTGAAATTTATCGGCCCAAAAGGTCGCTCGTCCCCTGCCGCGCAGGCGAAATCCCCAAATCGCGCCATGTGAGAAGGCGGGCGGCCGTGGATGGGCCGCCCGATGTGGCCGTTGTGGGGTGACCGTTACAGGAAACTGCTTTCGAACAGTTCGCCCGAATAGGCCGAATGGGTAACGCCCGCTTCGAGATCGGCCTTGGTCAGTTCATCGACAAAAACGCCGTTCTGCATGACCAGCACGCGGTCGCACATATGGGCGATGACCGCAAGGTCGTGGCTGACGAGAACGAAGGTGAGATCGCGTTCTTCGCGCTGGTCGGCAAGCAGGTTCAGGATTTCCGCCTGGATGGAGACGTCGAGCGCGGATGTCGGCTCGTCGAGCAGCAGGATCGGCGGTTCGAGGATCAATGCGCGGGCGATTGCCACGCGCTGGCGCTGGCCGCCGGAAAGTTCATGCGGGAAGCGCTCGGCAAAATGTGCGGGCAGGCCGACCTGTTGCAAGGCCGCGGGAACCTTCGGCCAGCCGTCGCCAAGCCCCATCGCGCGGATCGGTTCGGCGAGCGCCCGGCCGATGCGGTGGCGTGGATGCAGAGAACCGTAGGGATCCTGAAACACCATCTGCGCCAGTTTCAGTTCATCGCGGCTGCGGGTCTTGCCGACCGGTTTGCCGTCAAAGCTGATCGAACCGGTCCAGCCGCCCTCTAGCCCGGCCAGCGACCGCAGCAAGGTCGACTTGCCGCAGCCGCTCTCGCCGACAATGCCCAGCGTTTCACCTTTGTTGACCGTGAGGCTGACGCCGCGCACGACGTGATTGCGTTTTTCCTTGGCGCCATAGACGACGTCGAGCTTGTCTACCGTGATCATCGCATCACCTCCGCATCAATGGCCTGACGATCCAGCACCTTGAGACGCCGCACCGGATTGCGGGGATCGGGCATGGCCGCGATCAGCCCCCGGGTATAGGGATGTTGTGCATCTTCCAGCTTGGTCAGTGTTTCCACCACGCGCCCGCCATACATGACCAGCACGCGCTCGCAGAAGGCCGCGACCATGCGGATGTCATGGCTGATGAGGATCAGGCCGGAATTATTCTCGCGCACCATCTCGTCCAGCAGCAAAAGCACATCCTTGCGGACGCTGACATCAAGGGCCGAAGTCGGTTCGTCGGCAATGACCAGCTTCGGCTTGGCGAGCAGCATCATGGCGATCATCACACGCTGCCCCATGCCGCCCGATATCTGGTGCGGATAAAGCGCCATCACCCGGTCGGGATCGTTGATGCGCACGCGCAGCAACATGTCGCGGGCGGCCTTTCTCGCCGTCTGGCCGGTCAGCGCCAGATGCAGTTCGGCGGCCTCCGCCACCTGTTTGCCGATGGGCAGCACCGGGTTCAGCGAATAACGCGGGTCCTGCATGATCAGCGCCATCTCGCTGCCACGGATCGCGCCCATCTGCCGCTCGGACTTTGTGAGCAGCGGTTCGGCAAGGAAATCCATCCTCTCCGCCGTCACCGTGGCACTTTTCGGCAGAAGCCGCATGGCGGCCCGGCCGGTGGTGGATTTTCCGGAGCCGGATTCACCCACAATACCGACCCTTTCGCGCCCGACGTCGAAATTGACGTTGGACACGGCGGGAATGGTGTTGCGCCCAAAACGGACATTGAGGTCGCGCACCGAGAGGATGGGGGAGCTATCAGGAACGGGCATGGCGCGGATCCAGCAGGTCGCGCAGCGTATCGCCGGCGATGTTGAAGGCAAGGCTCGTCAGCAGGATGGCGATGCCGGGCATGACGGCGACCCACCAGTAATCGAGCATGAATTTGCGGCCGCTGGAGATCATCGCACCCCATTCAGGCAGCGGCGGCTGGGCCCCAAGGCCGAGGAAGCCGAGCGAGGCGGCGGTCAGGATGATGCCGGCCATGTTCAGCGTCAGGCGAACGATGACCGAGGGAATGCACATCGGCGCAATATATAAGAACAGGATGCGTAGCGGCGAAGCACCGTAGAGACGGGCGGCGGCGACATAATCGGTATTGCGCACGACAAGCGCTTCCGCACGGGCAAGACGCGCAATCGGCGGCCATGCGGTCAGCGAGATCGCAATGATCGCCGTGCCGAGGCCGGCGCCCACGGCGGCCGCAAAGGCAAGTGCCAGCACGAGCGAGGGAAAGGACAGGACGATATCCGTTGCGCGCATCAGGATCGCATCGGTGCGCCCGCCGAAGAAACCGGCCATCACGCCGATGGCAAGGCCAATCGGACCGACGATGATCGAGACCGACAAAACGGTCTGGATGGTGATGCGGGTGCCGTAGACGAGCCGGCTGAAAATATCGCGGCCAAATTCGTCGGTTCCGGCCAGATGCGCCCAGCTGGGAGGCTGAAGCGCGTTTTCGAGCGCCTGCCGGGCAGGATCGTAAGGCGCAATCAGCGGAGCGAAAATGGCGACCAGAACCAGTATGGCCAGAATGGCGAAGCCGAACATTCCAAGCGGTTCGTCGCTGAGCTTTCGAAGCGTCCGCACGGTGGTGGTCGACAGGCGCGACAGGGCGCCGGGACGATCAACGGTATTGTTATGCGCGATATCGGTCATCGTGCGGCCTCCCGTGTACGGGGATCGAGCGTTGTATAAGCCAGATCGGCGAGGAAGTTGAGCAACATGAATATGAAGCCGATGACGATCGTAGCGGCCAAGATCGCATTCATGTCGCCGATGAGCAGCGCATTCGTCATATACTGGCCGATGCCGGGCCAGGAAAAGACGATCTCCGTGACAACGGCGCCTTCCAGCAGGTTGCCATAGGAGATCGCCAGAACGGTGATGAGCTGCACGGCGATGTTGGGCAGCACATGGCGGGTTATGGTGCGTGCGGGGCTGACGCCCTTTGCCCGTGCTGCGATGACATAGTCCTGGCTGAGCTGTTCGAGGGTGAAGGCCCTCGTCATGCGGGTGATATAGGCCATGGCCATATAGGCAAGGATAATGGCCGGCAGGATGATGTGTCCAAGCGCGTTCCAGAAGATTTCCGTCTCGCCCGCAAGCAGGCTGTCGACGAGCATCAATCCCGTCTTCGGCTCCACAAGGCCTTCGTAGAAGACGTCGACCCGGCCGGGTCCCGCGACAAGGTTGAGGTTCGCGTAAAAAATCACCAGCCCGACGATGCCGAACCAGAAGACCGGTATTGAATGCCCCACCAGCGCAAAAACGCGTGCGAACTTGTCGATGAAGGTATCGCGGAAGAGCGCGGCGGCAAGGCCGAGCGGCACGCCGATGACCGTCGAGATGATGATCGCCAGCGTGGCGAGTTCAAAGGTGGCGGGGAAGGCCTGCGCCAGATCGCGGGTCACCGGGTTGCCGGTGAGGATCGCAATGCCGAAATCGCCATGCAGCAGGCCGCGCAGATAGATGAAGAACTGCTGGTAAAGCGGCAGGTCAAGGCCCAGCCGCGCCCTCATCGCCTCGTAGGCCTTCGGGTCCGCAAGTTCGCCGACGATCGCGCCCACCGGATCGGTCGGCATGACACGTCCAATAATGAAGGTGATGCAGAGCAGGATGAAGAGGCTGACGATCAGTTGCAGGAAACGATGTCCAAGCCCGCGTAGTGAGATTTCCGTCATTGCTGGCCGCACTTCCCTGTGAGAACGCCGTCAGCGTCGGAACCCTTGCGCGCTGCTCGCCGCAGACGCGCAATTCTCCATTGCAAAAACTCTTGATGGTACTTCATCCCAACTCCTCCCTGAGTTAACATGAAAACATATGACGTGCAGCCATGTCATCATATGAGTAGCGAAGGGATTCGTATTCTGCAAGAGGGAAGAGTGGCATGATGGGCGACAGGGCGAGGCCGCGGGAGAGGCGGGCACAACAGATCATCGATAATCTCAGCGCAGAAATTCGCAGTGGAAAACTGAAAAACGGTGATCAGCTTCCAACGGAGCCGGAGCTCGAACGCAGCTATGGCGTGAGCCGGACAGTGGTTCGCGAGGCGATCGCCGATTTGCGCTCTGCCGGCTATGTCGTTCCTATCCAGGGCAAGGGGGTTTTCGTCAGCAATGCCAGTGAATGGGCCGGTGTGAAGCTGACGCAATCCGAAGTCGGAACCATTGCGGAAACGCTGGAAATGCTGGAGTTCCGGCTTGCGACGGAAGGGGAGGCGGCGGCAATCGCCGCCTATCGCCGCACGGCCCAGCAGGAGGCGGCAATCTCTGCGGCGCACCGGAAAATGGCCCGCGCCATCGATGCGGGTGAGACCACCGTCGATGCTGATTACGAGTTCCACACGGCCATCGCGATCGCCACGAATAACCGCTTTTATCTGGAGGCTCTGCGTCAGTTCGGGTCGCGCTCGATCCCGCGCGGGCAGTTCCCGACCCTGCCGGAAACCGGCGACGCGAATTATCTTCGCAAAGTGCAGGCCGAACACGAGGCAATCCTGCGCGCCATCGTCGAGCAGGATCCCGACGCGGCGCGAAAAGCCATGCGCGAACATATGCTTGCGAGCCAGCGCCGATACAGGTTGCTCTCCGAAGCGCAATAGCATCTCGACACTCATCTTATTTCATGCGATGTCATATGATGACTTGCATGGAGAGAGGAGAGAATCGATGTATGTCGGCACCCAGGTTGCTGCGCGCGATGATGAGGATTTCAGGGTTTGGGCGCAGCTCGGCGTCAAGAATATCAACGCGGATCCGCCCGGAAAGCCCGCGAGCTGGACTTTTGAGGATTTTGAACGCCACCGCGACAAGGTCGAAAGCTTTGGCCTCGTTCTCGACATGGTGCAATTGCCGCTGCCGTCCCGGCCCATCGAACAGGCGTCGTATCCTGACATCCTGCTTGCCGGGCCTGATCGCGACCGGCAGATCGATGCGGTCTGCACGATGATCGAGAATATCGCCAGGGCTGGAATCTCTGCCGCGAAATACAATCTCAACCTCATCGGCATTCCGCGCACAGAAATGGAGCGCGGCCGCGGCGGTTCGCTCAACGAGGCCTGGCGCTGGGACAAGGCGGACCATGATGCCGCGCCGGGCCTCGCAGGTGTGCTCTCTGAGGACGAGAACTGGGAACGCATCGACTATTTCCTCGAGCGCGTCGTGCCGGTGGCCGAAAGCAACCGTGTGCGCCTGGCCTGCCATCCGCATGATCCCTATACCCCTCCGGGCTACAAGGGGGTCACCCGCGTTCTCGGCACGGTCGAGGGGCTGAAGAAATTCGTGCAGATGCGCGAGAGCCCCTATCACGGCCTGAATTTCTGCCAGGGGTCGATCGGCGAGATGCTCGATAATCCGCGCGAGGAGATCGACGGCATCATTCGCTGGTTCGGCAGCCGCGACAAGATTTTCAACGTCCATTTCCGCAATATCAGCGGCGGCAAACTCTCCTTCATGGAGACGTTCCCCGATGAGGGCGACATGGACATGGTGCGTTCGCTGAAACTCTATCACGAACTCGGCTATCGCTACATGATCATGCCGGACCACGTGCCGACGATTGCCGGGCGCGATGCCGTCGGTGTCGCTTTCGCTTTCTGCTACGGCTACATCGCCGCCTTGATCGAAGCGATTGATAACAAACACTTTTGACCGTTTTAGGTCAGCGACGCCCTGCTGCGCCGCCGGCTTTTTCCCGAACGTGAATTACCGATCTGTAGGAGGAGCAGGTATGAGAAAGTCATTGATCCGTCTCGCATTCACCACCGTTCTGGGCGCCATGCTCGTGCAGGTGTCCCCGGTCGCGGCCAAAACACCGAACGACCAGCTGGTTATCGGAACGTCGCTGGCGCAGGTCCTGTCGCTTGATCCCCATCAGGCCACCGAGGCAAAAGCCAACGAAATCATGGCCAACCTCTATGATCGCCTGATTTCGGTGGATGGTTCGGGCAAGGTTTCTCCGCAGCTTGCCGAACGCTGGGAGACGGATGACAAGGGCATCACCTTTCATCTTCGTGAGGCCAATTTCGCTTCCGGCAATCCGGTGACCTCGGCAGACGTCGTCTATTCGCTCAGTCGGCTGTTGAAGATGAACCAGGCGGCCGCAGCCAACCTCAAGCGTGTTGGCTATAATGCCGATAATGTCGACAAGCTGGTGAGCGCGCCGGATGAAAAAACCGTCCGCATCGATCTTTCCGGTGAAACGACATCCGAACTGCTTCTTTATCGTCTGGCCATGGTCATCGCCAGCGTTGTCGACAGCAAGGAACTCAAGTCGCATGAGGTCAACGGTGATTGGGGCAATGGCTGGCTGAGAACCAATTCTGCCGGGTCCGGTCCCTTTACGCTCAATCGCTGGTCACCCAATGAGATCATCATTCTCGAGGCCAACAAGGATTATGTGGCCGGCAGCCCGAAAATGCGCCGTGTCATCGTGCGGCACGTGCCGGAAAGCCAGGTGGAACGCCTGATGCTGGAGCGCGGCGATATCGACATCGCCAGTGCGCTGACGGCTGCCGACCTTGCGATCTTCAACAACAAGGAAGGTTTCCAGATCCAGCGTGTGCCGACGGGCGGCTTCTACGTCCTGTCCATGAATGCCGGCAAGGAGCCTTTGTCCAACCCCAAGGTCCGCGAGGCGATTGCCTATGGCATCGACTACAAGGGCATGGAAAAGACGATCATGGGCCCTTACGGCCGGGCGCGCACGGTGCCGGTGCCGGAAAACTTCGAATATGCCGTTCCGAGCCCGGACTGGAAGCTCGATGTTCCAAAGGCTAAGGCTCTCCTCAAGGAGGCCGGTTATGAGAACGGTTTCACGCTCAATCTGAAGACGATTGCGCAGACGCCGCGCATCGACCTCGCCACCGCCATCCAGGCCTCGCTCAGCCAGATCGGCATCAAGGTCAATATCCAGCAGGGTAATGGCTCGGACGTGATTGCCGCCCACCGCGCGCGGGATTTCGATCTGCTCATTCCGCAGACCGGCGCCTACATGCCGAATGTGCTGGGCTCGATGGAGCAGTTTTCCAGCAACCCCGACAATTCGCTGGCCGCCAACAATGCCGGCAATTTCGTCTGGCGCTCGGCCTGGGACATTCCGGAACTGACGGCCCTGACGGCAAAGGCATCGATCGAGCCCGACGCCAAGAAGCGCGGGGCAATCTATACCCAGATGCAGGAAATGTTCGTCGCCCAGAAACCGGCGGTGCTGCCGATGTTCGAGAGATTCGAGCCGATCGTGCTGAATGCGCGCGTGAAGGATTATGTGGGCCATCCCAGCCAGACGACCCGGCTGGAAAAGGTCACGAAGGATTAAGGGCAAAGCACAGCCTCTGCAAACCTGTGACGGGCGGTTTTACCGCCCGTTTTTATCGGCGGCCCGGCGCGAATCCCGGTCGCGGTGGTGAATTATCGTCATTATCCCGGAGTTTCGGGGGTTTTCTCAAGGACTTCATCGGTTTAGACCGTCGAACGACTATTCCTTCCGTCGGGCGAGAGTCGCGAACTCCGCTCACCCATCTCCCGAAGAATGCGTTGACGACAATGAACCTTGCACAGATAAAACTTCCGTCGCGGCCGCTCATCCTCAAGCGTGGCGTCATTTCGGTGCCGGCGGCCTATTATTTCTCCATTCCGGTGCTTGTGGCGATCCTCGCCGTCATGCTCGTGGCCGAAGGCCCGGGCATCATGCGCGACTATCAGATCAGCAAGGACCCGCTGGAGATCGAAAGTGGCGATATCAGCGGCAGCTGCAAGACGCGCAAGGCGATCTTCACCACCTGCGAGGCGGACCTTTCCTACGAATATGGCGGCGTCAGCTACAAGAAGGACGTCGAGGTCATGTTCGTCGATTTCCATTCCGGCGATTACGAAACCGGGCTGGTCGTTTCCGCGAAGAACCCGGAACTGGCAACGATCTCGCTGGGGCTCGACATGCTCTGGAACCGCATCATCACGCTCGGCGTGTTTGTTGCCCTGCTCGGTTTCGGCAGTCTCGCGATGTTGTTCACACTCATCCGTGTCCTGCGGGTGCGCCTGCAATTGCGGAAGCCTGCGCCTTTGACCGTTATCCCGGTTGCGCTGACGGCAGTTGCCGAAAAACGCAGCCGTCTTTTCGTCACCTATGCCGATACGGTGAGGGACAACAAGACCAAGCGGCAATCCTTCACCCATCTGGAGCGGGGTCGCATTCCAGTCGTCGTTGGCCATACCGGCAAACATGATGTGGCGCTGGCGGTTCTGCACGGAAACAGCGCACTGCCGGTTCTGCTCGACGATCAGCTGGAGCGGATCGACCTTACGGAGCAGGAGAGGGCGCTGGCTCTCGCTTCGCTTGCCCCGTTGCTTGCGAATGACACACAGGCGGGTGCCTCGGCCGAGGGCGCCGCGATAAAGAAAGGGCCCGGCCTCCTCCGCAGGCTGGGAACCTTCATTGCCATCGTGGCCGTCATCATCGTCGCCGTCTTCGGTTACTGGCTGTGGTATGTCACCAGTGCTCCGTCGCAATTCAACTCGCCCGGCATGGACATCAACAACATGCTGCCGGCAGCACTCAATGAGTGGGGTTGTGCCCATCTGCAGGAACGTTTCGCCGATGGTCCGGCACCTTTCGGATGCACCGCGGCAGATTATCGAAGCTGGAAGTAATAGCCTCGGTCGATCATTTTTTCGGGCCGGTTTGCCGAAAGTGTTACAGCTTGGCACGCTGTCCCGAAGTCTTTTGTGCGCGTGAAAAAAGATTGATACAATTATCAATAGTTGCATTAGAGATTTATAAATAAACCACTCCCATAGTGCCACCGTGAGCGGTTCTTCAGAGGCTGGGAGAGTGCATCATGTTCACGGTTTTGGAATGCGTTGCCATACAGCACGACCGGGTGGTCGTTCTTCTTGCGGCTGTTATCTGCCTGCTCGGCATGTTTGCTTTTTTTCACCTTCTGTTGCGTGCGGAGGAAAGTCCGGCGGGCCGCAAGCCCTATTGGGTGCTGGTTGCCGCCTTTGCCGCAGGACTAAGCGTTTGGGCCACCCATTTCGTCGCCATGCTGGCCTATAAGGGCGCGGTTCCGATCGGCTATGATTTCTCCTTCACGGCTCTTTCGGCGGTTCTCGCCGTTTTCGGTTTCTGGCTGGCGCTCACGGCCCGTTCGCAGGCACGCTATAGTGCGGTCATCGTCGGAACGCTGGTCACCCTGTCGGTTGCCGTCATGCATTTCGTCGGCATGGCGGGCATGGATGTCGCCGCCACGATCAGCTATCGCTGGGGGCCGGTTCTTGGCGGTTTTGCCGTTGCCTGGGTGGCTTTTCTTGCCGCTTTTTTTCTCTTCCATCGTCTTGGTTCCTGGAGGCGCATTGCCGCTCCGGCCGGCGCGGCGATCTTCGGTATCTGCGCGCTGCATTTCACCACCATGTCGGCAACGGTGCTGTCGCCGGATCCGTCCATCTCCGGACCTGATCCTGACAATGTCGCCAGGCTGATCATGATCGTCGCCATTTCCGGCGTCACCTTCCTGATCCTGTCCAGCACCGCCGCGGCTGCGCTGGTCGATCGTTATCTTGTCGATCTCAAGGGCCTCGTGGATGCGACGCTGGATGGTCTCGCCGTTGTTCGCGACGGGCGGATCGTGGAGCTGAACACGCGTTTTGCCGGCCTTCTCGGCCGCGACGAGGCATCGCTGATCGGGCAGAACCCCGATGATCTCTTCAAGGCCATCGACGGGCAGCCCGCCTATCTGCCGCGCCATGCGCCGGTGGAGGCGATCCGCGAGCGCGCCGGGCAGGCGCAGGTATTCGAACTCGGCGTGCGCACGATCGAATATCGCGGCCGGCCCTGCGAGGTGATGGCCATTCGTGACCTGACGGAAAAGCGCGAAGCGCAGCGTGAAATCGAATATCTCGCCCGCCATGACGTCCTGACGGGCCTCTCCAACCGCACCATGTTCCAGACACGGCTTCACCAGCAGATCGAGCATTGCAGCGAGGAGGATGAGTTCGCGCTATTGGCGCTTGATCTCGACCGGTTCAAGGCGGTCAATGACATATTCGGGCATGCCGAGGGCGACCGCGTGCTGAAAAAAGTCGCCGCCATTCTCGATGAATGTGCAAGGGCTGGCGATGTGGTCGCCCGCCTCGGCGGCGACGAATTCGTCATCCTGACCGCCCGGCATACGAAGGCGGACGAGGCGCGCCTGCTTGCCGAGACGATCCTGGCGATGTTCGGGCTGAAAATGAATGCCGCGGACGATCCGACCGCCGTTGGCGTCAGTATCGGCATCGCCGTCTTCCCGCGTGACGGGCAGGATCATGAAAGCATCATGCATGCCGCCGATCTTGCGCTTTACCGCGCCAAAATGGGCGGACGCGGCATATTGGCCTTTTACGATCCGCTGATGGATCAGGAGGCCCGCGAGCGCCGCCAGCTTGAGACGGATCTGCGGCTTGCCGTCAACCGTAACGAATTGCTGCTGAATTATCAGCCGGTCCTGTCCGTCGAATGTGGTCAGGTCGTCGGTTACGAGGCGCTGGTGCGCTGGCAGCACCCGACAAGGGGCGTGGTATCGCCGGATATCTTCATTCCGATTGCCGAAGAAAGCGGGATCATCATCTCGCTCGGCGAATGGGTGCTGCGTGAGGCCTGCCGCCAGGCAAGCACATGGGCACCACATCTGAAGATCGCGGTGAATGTTTCGCCCTTGCAGTTTTCACTCGCCAATCTCGGTCACGTCGTCTGCACGGTCCTGATGCAGACCGGGCTTTCGCCGAACCGGCTGGAGCTGGAGATTACCGAAGCAGCACTCCTCAAGGACCGCAAGGCGACATTGATCATCCTCAACCAGCTGAAAGCGCTCGGCGTTGCCATTGTCATGGATGATTTCGGCACGGGTTATTCCTCGCTCAGCAACCTGCAGAGTTTCCCCTTCGACAAGATCAAGATCGACCGCAGCTTCATCGCCGCCATGAGCGAGGACGACAATGCCCGCGCCATCGTGCGTGCGGTGATCGGTCTTGGCCGCAGTCTCGACCTGCCGGTGACGGCGGAGGGGATCGAAACGGATGCGCAATATCGCATGGTGGTCGATGAGGGCTGCGCGCAGGCGCAGGGTTATCTCTTCGGCAAACCGGATGTGGCACCGGCCCCGGCCGCAAGTGCCATCAAGCGGAAGACCCATTCCGCCTGATGAAGGATGCGACGGCGTGCAGCGCCGTTGCTCCCTCCTTTCCCATATTTGATGGAACGAGAGCGCAGGCAGATCGTTAGGCTTGCGTGTGGTGTGTCCATGCGGTTTCGCCAGATCGGCAAAAATGGCCGGGCGGTATGATGCCCTGTCATGGAATGCGCCATGGAAGCACGTCCATAATGGAAAAATGCCGACCCGCAGCGACGGCGAGGGACGACGGACATGAACCGGAGAGCAAGCTGGAAAGGCCATCTGGCGTTTGCCGATTTCAACTGCGAAATCGGCCTTTATTCCGCGTTGAGTTCGGCGGAAAAAATCTCGTTCAATATCGTCAACCGCAAGACCGGCCACCGTGTCGAGCGGCAATATGTCGATAGCGATACGGGTGAAGCAGTTCTTCGCGAGGATCAGGTCAAGGGATATGAACTCGATAATGGCGATTACCTCGTCATCGAGGGAGACGAGATCGCGAAGCTGATGCCGGAAAGCGACAAGGTCATCCGCATCAGGCACTTTCTGCCGATGGACGGGATCGACAAGCTTTATTTTGACAGATCCTATTATCTTGCACCGACCGGAGAGGGAGGCGAGGAGGCGTTGACGCTTCTGGCGAAGGCCATGCAGGACGAGAATGTCGCCGCACTCGGCGAGGCAGTGCTTTTTCGCCGTAACCGTGTTCTGTTGATCCGCCCAAGCGGCAGGGCGCTTGTCGCGACGGCGCTCAATTTCAGTTACGAGGTTCGTTCGCAAACCACCGTCTTCAAGTCGATCCCGGATATCGAGTTCGATGATGAGATGCTGGAGCTTGCCGGCCACATCATCGAAAAGCGCGCCGGCACATTCGATCCGGCGGATTATAGCGACCGCTATAACGATGCGCTGGCGGAACTGGTGAAGGCCAAGATCGAGGGCCGGGAAATCGTCAGGCCGCAGCCGCGCAGGGAAGACAATATTATCGATCTCAAGGAGGCCCTGCGCCGCAGTGCCGGAGCCGGCGCCGGCAGCGGAAAAAAGGCCACGGCGGGCGGCCGCAAGGCCTCGCGGAAAGCGAGCTGATCGATGGGATTGCAGACCTATAATGCCAAGCGCCGTTTCGACAAGACGCCGGAGCCTGAAGGCACAAAGGCTGAAAAATCGGGATCGAGCTTCGTGATCCAGAAACACGATGCCCGCCGCCTGCATTATGATTTCCGTCTGGAAATGGACGGCGTACTGAAAAGCTGGGCGGTGACGCGCGGCCCGAGCCTCGATCCGGAGGACAAGCGCCTTGCCGTGCATGTGGAGGATCATCCGCTGAGTTACGGTGATTTCGAAGGCGTTATCCCCAAGGGACAATATGGCGGCGGCACTGTCATCGTCTGGGATCGTGGCACCTGGCAGCCGATCGGTGATGCGCGCAAGGGTTATCGCAAGGGCCATCTGGAGTTCGAACTGGAAGGCAAAAAGCTCAAAGGCCGCTGGCATCTGGTGCGCATGCATGGAAAACCTGGGGAAAGCCGGGAGAACTGGCTGCTGATCAAGGGTGACGATGAAGAGGCGAGACATAGTGGCGGTGCGGATATTCTCGAGGAACGGCCGGAATCGGTAAAGACCGGGCGCAGCGTCGAGGAGGTCGCGGCCAAACCAAAAGATACGTGGAATTCCAAGCCGGTCTCGAAAAAGGCCGCCGCTTCGGTCTCCGGCCAAAAACAGGCGCATGCGCTGCCCAAAGGCGCGCGCAAACAGGCCATGCCGCCCTTCGTGCCGCCGGCGCTTGCGATGCTGAAGCCGAAACCGCCGGAGGGCTCACGCTGGCTGCATGAAATCAAATTTGACGGTTACCGTTTGCAGGCGCGTGTCGATCAGGGAAAACTTCAGCTCCTGACCCGCAGCGGGCTGGACTGGACGGAGAAATTCGGCGGTGCCGTGACGGCGGTGCTCCGGGCGCTGCCGGTGGAAACGGTGCTGATCGATGGCGAAATCGTCGTCGAACGCGACAGCGGCGCCTCCGATTTCTCTGCCCTGCAGCAGGATCTGAGCGAAGGACGCAGCGACCGTTTTGTCTTTTACGCCTTCGACCTCCTTTATCTGGATGGCAGCGACCTGCGCGGTGCTGCGCTGAGCGAACGAAAGGCGCTGCTGGAAAAACTGCTGCCGGCGGGCGATCCCCATCTCCGTTATAGCCAGCATTTCGAGGAAAGCGGTGCACTTGTGCTTGACCATGCCTGCCGGCTCAGCCTCGAAGGGGTGATTTCCAAGGTCAAGGGCAGCAAATATGTGTCCGGCCGCAAGGGCGAATGGGTAAAGTCCAAATGCTCGATGCGGCAGGAATTCGTCATTGGCGGTTATACGCTCTCCTCGACGTCGGATCATGCCATCGGCTCGCTCGCGCTCGGCGTCCATGAAAATGACAGGCTGCGCCATGTGGGACGCGTCGGCACCGGTTTTACGGGGGAGGTGGCGGAGATGCTGCTCGGCCGCCTGGCACCACTGGAACGCAGGGAAAGCCCCTTCGGCAACAGGCTGACCGCGCTTGCCCGCCGCGATCTTCATTTCGTGAAGCCGGAACTGGTGGCGGAAGTGGAGTTTCGCGCCTGGTCGGGAGATGGCAATCTGCGCCACGCATCCTTCCGGGGCCTGCGCGAAGACAAGCCGGCAGGAGACATCGAACGCGAGGAGAAGGCCGTGTCGGATACCAATGCGCCGTTATCGAAGATCAAATTCACTCATCCGGACCGGCTCTACTGGCCGGATGACGGCGTCACCAAGGAGGGGCTTGCCGACTATTATGCGCAGGTCTGGCGGCACATGGCGCCCTTCGTCGTCAACCGGCCGCTGGCGCTGCTGCGCTGCCCGGAGGGCATAGAAGGGCAGCGGTTTTTCCAGAAACATGCCTGGCGCGGCATCAACAAGGCGATCGAGCAGATCAAGGATCCCAAGGACAAGGGCGGCGAACCGCTGATCCGCATCACCGATTTCGATGGCATGATGGCGCTCGTGCAATCCGCCGCGCTTGAAATTCACCCATGGGGCGTAACCACCGCCAACTGGGAGAGGCCGGACATGATCACCATGGATATCGACCCCGGTGACGACGTGGCCTGGGAAGCGGTGATCGAGGCGGCGCGCGAACTGAAACGGCGTTTCGAGGCGGCCGGCCTTGCCGCTTTCGTCAAGACATCCGGTGGCAAGGGGCTGCATGTTGTCGCGCCGCTGAAACCGCAGGCGGGCTGGGCTGCCGTCAACGCCTTCGCCAAAGCCATGGCGGCGGATATGGCGAAGGCAGAGCCGGAAAAATATCTATCCGTCGCCACCAAGGCGAAACGGCAGGGCCGCATCTTCATCGATTATCTGCGCAATGGCCGAGGCAATACGGCGGTTGCGGCCTATTCGACGCGCGCCCGTCCGGGTGCGGCCATTTCCGCGCCGCTGGAATGGTCGGAGCTTACGGCCGAGATCGGCCCGGCCCACTTCACCCTCAGCAATATCGGTGCGCGCCTTTCCGCCCTGAAGAAAGACCCCTGGGATGGCTTTTTTGCCGCGGCCGAACCGCTGCCGAAAAAGGCGAACTGAGGACCGCGATCCTCTCATGCATTTTCACAAAAACTGGTCCCGGTCTCCACCGGACAAAGCAAAAAAGCTCTAGCGTCTTTTTTCGCTCGCAAGGCTCTTTTTCAGGGCATCCATGATGTTGATGACATTGCCACCCGTGCGCGCCTTTGCGCCGGTTTGTTTTTTGGAGGAGGAGACTTCCTCTCCCTTGGACTTGAGCAGGGACTTGATCTTCTTCTGAATGGGGTCCTGCACCAAAGCCGGCTTCCATTCCGTCACCTGTTTGCCGATGCGTTTTTCCATGGCTTCCAGCAGCGGCGCGTCAATCTTCATTTTCGGCTCCAGCGCATCGATGCTTTCACGCACCTCCTCGCCATAATGCAGCGTCCACAGGATGATGCCCTTGCCGGACGGTTCGAGCAAAACTGCCCGTTCCCGGCGGTAGATCACCAGCCGCGCAATACCGAAAACATCGTTCGCCCTCATGGCTTCGCGAATGACGCTGAAGGCTTCAGTGCCGATCTTGTCTTCCGGGCGCAGGAAATGCGGACGGTCGTACCAGATCCAGTCGATCGAACCCTTGGGAACGAAGGTCTTGATGTCGATTGTGCGGGTGCTTTCCAGCGCCACAGCATCGATCTCGTCATCCTCCAGCAGCACATAATCGTCCTCGTTGCGGGGAAAACCCTTCACCTGGTTTTTCGCGGCGACCAGCCTGTGGGTGACGCTGTCAACGTACCGGCTTTCGACGCGGTTGCCGGTTTTGCGGTTGAGGATGTGGAAGGTGTATTTGTTGCCCTCGGTGGTCGCGGGCGTCAGCGAAACGGAGGCCGTCACCAGTGACAGCTTCAGATAACCCTTCCAGAAAACCTGCCGTGCCATTTTGCTGTCCGTTTCGCCATTGGTCCCCCGGAACAACAGCCACGGGGCGGCTTTTGTTCCGGGGGAGTGGCAATCGGCAGCTATCAGCCGAACAGCGACGTCAGCCCATAAACCGCGGCGGAGATGAGTGCCGCGGCCGGCATGGTCACGATCCAGGCGATGACGATATTGCCGGCAAGACCCCAGCGCACCGCCGAGACGCGGCGGGCCGCACCCACGCCGACGATGGCGCCGGTGATCGTGTGGGTGGTGGACACGGGAATGCCGAGCCAGGTGGCGCCAAACAGCGTCAGCGCGCCGCCGGTTTCAGCGCAAAAACCCTGCATCGGATTGAGCCGGGTGATTTTCGATCCCATCGTGTGCACGATACGCCAGCCGCCGAACAGCGTGCCGAGCGCCATGGCCGACTGGCAGGAAATCACCACCCAGAAGGGCACGTAGAAGCTTTCGCCGAGATGCCCCTGGCTGAACAGCAGCACGGCGATGATGCCCATGGTCTTCTGAGCGTCATTGCCGCCGTGGCCGAGCGAATAAAGCGAGGCGGAAATGAACTGCATGACGCGGAAGGTGCGATCGACCGCAAAAGGCGTCTGCCGTACGAACAGCCACGACACGGCAAGGACCAGAAGCAGCGCCAGGAAAAAGCCGATGGCCGGCGACATGAAGATGGCGCCCACGGTCTTGATCAGGCCGGACCAGACGATGGAATTAAAGCCCACCTTCGCAAAGCCCGCACCGACGAGACCACCGATCAGCGCGTGCGACGAGCTGGAGGGAATGCCGAAAATCCAGGTGACGATGTTCCAGACGATCGCGCCGATCAGCGCCGCGAAGATGACCTGCGGTGACACGATGGCCGGATCGATGATGCCGGTGCCGAGTGTTTCCGCCACATGCAGCCCGAAGAACAGGAAGGCGATGAAATTGAAGAATGCCGCCCAGGCGACCGCATATTGCGGCCGCAGCACACGGGTGGAAACGATGGTGGCGATGGAGTTTGCGGCGTCGTGCAGGCCGTTCAGGAAATCGAAGAACAGCGCGATGGCAATGAGGCCGACAAGCAGCGGCAGGGCAAGTGCGACATCCATCAGACGTTCTCGATCACGATGCCGCTGATCTCATTGGCCACATCCTCGAAGCGGTCCACGACCTTTTCGAGTTCGCCGTAGATCTCGCTGCCGATCATATAGGCCATGGCATTGCCGCTCGCGCCATGGCGGCGGAAGAGGTCCTTGAGACCCAGGTCATGAAGTTCGTCCGAGCGGCCTTCAACGCGGGTCACCTCTTCGGCGATGGACGACAGGCGATGCGCATTCGTGCCGACCTTGTTGAGAAGCGGGATGGCCTCCGCGATGAGGCCGGCCGCGCGGACGATTTCGTGGCCCATCTCTTTCATCAGCGGGTCGAACTCGCTCTGTTCGAAAAGCCGGATGGTCTTGACCGTCTTGTGCATCATGTCGATGGCGTCATCCATGGACTGGATGAGGTCCTTGATGTCGCCCCGGTCGAAGGGCGTGATGAAGCTGCGCCTGACCGCAAGCAGAACGTCGCGGGTAATATCGTCCGCCTGGTGTTCCAGCGCGACGATGAGGTCGCAGTTCTTCTCGACGTCGACGCCGCTCAAAAGATGGTCAAGCGCTTCAGCCGCCTTGATGACCGTTTCGGAATGTTTGCTGAACATGTCGAAGAAACGGTCCTCGCGCGGCATCAGCTTGCGAAAAATACTCATCATGCGAATTGGCCCTCAATGGCGCTTTATTAGTTGTGGGGGGTGATTGTCATAAAACTGTCATAAATGTACGCGGGGCATTGATGCAACCCGGAAAATCGGCACTATCAACGGATATGAAACTCGCCAAGAAACGCCGGAAGACCCGCCCGGCCCGTCCACTCACATTGCTCCAGCAGCTGGCTGCTGTTCCGGAAAAGCTCTTCACCGGTGCTTTCCGGCAGCAATATGCCGCGCTCTGCTTCCGTTATGCCGGCAATGGTGGGGATGTCGAAATCCTCCTTGTGACCTCTCGGACCAGTGGACGCTGGATCATTCCGCGTGGCTGGCCGATGAAACGCAAGAAGCCGCATCAGGCGGCGGCCATCGAGGCATGGGAGGAGGCGGGCGTGCGCGGCCGGGTGAGAAAGGACGCCATCGGTCGCTATACCTATCTCAAGATGCTCGATGATGGCGATGTCGTGCCCTGCATGGTCGACGTGTTCCAGATCGAGGTGACGGAGGCCGATGCGCTTTTCAAGGAAAGCGGCGAACGCCTCCTGGAATGGGTGCGCCCTGACGAGGCGGCAAGGCGCGTTCGCGATATCGAGCTGAAATCGCTGCTGGTTGATTTCAAGCCCAAAGGCAAAAAGAAAGGCCGGACGAAGGAGGGCAACTAGCGGCGTGTCAGTGGCGGCGGCTTTCGCGCCGCCGGGCCTTAAGTCACTGGGCCGGGTGACGCGCAGGTTCCGCGTCGCTCGCCGCATCCGGCGCCTTTGGCAGCAGGTGGGCGAAACGCCGCGTGATGCTGTCGATACAGGACAAGATCGCAGGCACCACGATCAGGGTCAGCAGCGTGGAACTGATGAGGCCGCCAACCACCGCATGCGCCATCGGCGCGCGCTGCGCTCCACCCCCGGCCACGGCAAGGCCGAGCGGGATCATGCCGAAGATCATCGCAAGCGTCGTCATGATGATCGGGCGGAAGCGGATGACGCCGGCATTTGCCAGCGCTTGGTTGAGGGAGAGCCCCCGCCGTCGTTCGCGATTGGCGAAATCGACCAGCAATATGCCGTTTTTGGTGACGAGGCCCATCAGCATGATGAAGCCGATCAGCGAGAACATGTTGATGGTGCTGCCGGCCACCATGAGGCCGATGAGGACCCCGATGAGCGACAGCGGCAGCGACACCATGATGGCGAGCGGTTGCAGGAAGCTGCCGAATTGCGAGGCGAGCACGATATAGATGAAGATGACGGCCATGCTGAGCGCCGTGACCATGTGGCCGATGGTCTCCTGCATGGTTTCGGCCTCACCGCCGAAGCGGATGCGGTAACCCTCCGGCAGATCGCGGCCGGCGGTCAGCCTTTGCAGGGTCTCCGTCACGTCGCCAAGCGTGCGGCCGGCGATATTGGCCGATACCAGTATTTCGCGGCGATTGTCGATACGGCGGATTTCGGCCGGCGCCGGCACGGTGGCGATATCGGCGACCTGATCCAGACGCACCATCTGCGGCGCACCGGTCGGTCCGGTGCGGCCGGTCGCGATCATCAGGTCACCCAGCCTTGCCGCATCGGAGCGACGCTCGGCGGGCAGGCGAATGACGATATCGTAGCTGTTGCCATTTGCATCGGTCCATTTAGAAACATCCTCGCCGCCGATGAGGGGAGACAGGGCGGCAGCTAGATCGGCCCTGGCAATGCCGAGATCGCTTGCCGCGGCGGGCTTCAGTCGGACGGACAGGATTGCGGTCACATCCTTGGCGCTGGAGGTCACATCCACCAGGCCGGGAATTTTTTTCATATCCTCCACCAGACCGGCGGCGATTTTCTCGATGACTGCCCGGTCGTCGCCGAGGATGCTGAGCTGTACCGGACTTTCGCCGCCGCCAAGACCGTTCTGCAGGATGTTGATCTCGATACCGGGAATTGCCGACAGGCGTTTGCGGACCGGTTCCGCAAGGGAAAGCGGGGTCTGCGTGCGTGCCGAAAGCGGCACCAGCCCCACGAGAACGGCGGCGCGATGTTTGCCGGCCGCACCGCCTGTATTGACGGTGGAATACAGCGTCTCGACCTCCGGAAATTCCCTGAGCGCCTTCTCGACCTGCCTGAGCTTCGCCGTCGTATAATCGAGCGAAGAACCGACCGGCGCGGTGACATTGATCTGGAAGCGGCCCTCATCGGCATTCGGAACGAATTCCGTGCCCACCAGCGGCACCATGAACAGGCTGCCGATAAAAATCCCGGCCGTGGCAAGCAGGGTGACGAACCGGTGGCGCAAGGTCCAGCCGATCGCACGCCGGTATTGCCCGGCCATCCACTCGAAGCCACGGTCGAAACGGGCGATCAGCCGGCCAATCGGGCCACGCTTCGCATCGGCCTGCGCATCCGGATCATACCAGATGCTCGACAGCATAGGATCGAGCGTGAAGGCGACGAAAAGCGAGATCAGCACGGCAGCGGAAACGGTGACGCCGAACTGGTAGAAAAATCGGCCAACGATACCGTCCATGAAGGCAACCGGCAGGAACACGGCCACGATCGTCGCCGTCGTCGCGATCACCGCAAGCCCGATTTCGTTGGTGCCCTCGAGGGCGGCGCGCAGATGGGATTTGCCCATGTGAAGATGGCGGGTGATATTCTCGCGCACCACGATGGCGTCATCCACCAGAATGCCGATGGACAGCGTCAGGGCCAGCAGGCTGAGCGTGTTGAGGGTGAAACCGAGGAAATCGATCACGGTGAGCGTACCGATGATCGCGATCGGCAGCGTCAACCCGGTGATGACGGTGCTACGCCAGGAATTGAGGAACAGGAAGACGATGGCGACGGCAAGCGCCGCACCTTCGATCAGCGTGGTCTGGACCTGTGTGACGGATTCCCGGATGGGGACCGATGTATCCGTGACAATACGCAATTGCACGTTCTGCGCGGCAAGTTCGGCGTTGAGCGCATCGAGGCGCTTTCGCACATCGCTCACCACCTGAACCGTATTGGCGTCCTGTACCTTGACGATGTCGATCGCCAGCGCCGTCTGGCCATTATAGAGGGCGCGGTTTTCGGCATCGGCAGCCCCTTGCGAAAGCCTGGCGACGTCGCGAAGCGGGATGGCCACGCCGCCACGCCTTGCCACGACCATATCCAGCAATGCCTGCGGTTCCTCAATGCGCCCCTGCACCTGAATGGTGCGTTCGGAGACGGGATCAACGACGCTGCCGGCCGGGCTGTTGCCGTTTCCGGTCCGCAGCGCGTTCACCACCTCGTTGACGCCGATGCCGAGCGCGCGCATGCGTGTCTCGTCGATTGTGACGTCGATCTGCCGTTTGCGACCGCCCACCAGCGTCGCCTGCCCGACGCCGGCAACGGTCGTCAACTGCCGCACCACCCTCTGGTCGGCAAGGGTGGTGAGTGCGGGCACATCGAGTGATGTGGAACTGATCGCCAGCGACAGAACCGGCTCGGCGGCGGGGTCGAACCGCGATATGACCGGCTTTTTGGCGTCCTCCGGGAAATTCGCCTCGATGGTGGCGATCTTGTCGCGCACCTCCTGTGCGGCGGCCGAACTCTGGACTTCGAGCTTGAATTTCGCGACGACGACCGAGCGCCCTTCGTAAGAGGTGGATGTCACCTCATCGAGGCCGCCGATGGCGTTCAGCGCATCTTCGACCGGGCGCGTTACCTCGGTTTCCACCGTCTCCGGCGTCGCGCCGGGATAGGCGGTGACGACCACCACGACGGGAACGTCGACATTGGGATATTGGTCCAGTCCCAGCCGCTGCAATGAAAAGGCGCCCATGACCAGAAGCGCCACCATCATCATGGTGGCGAAGACGGGATGGGCAACGGATATGCGGGTCAAAAACATCTCAACCTGCCTTGTCGATGGTGACAGCTATATCGGGCCGCAATTCGGGAAGCGGCGCCGTCAGGATCGTTTCGCCACCCGCAAGGCCCGCGCCGATCTCAACCAGGCTGTCGCCGTTCCAGCGTGACCCCACGGCAACCGTCTGACGGCGCAGGTGGCCGTCCTGTACCTTGAGGACGTGGTAACCGGTCTCGTCCTTGCGCAGCGCTATGGCGGGAACGACAAGCGCATCGTTTTTTTCACGCAGCAGGATCGATCCGCCGGCGAACATTCCGCCCCACAATTGCCCGTCACGATTGGCAAGCCTGAGATAGACGGCAACGACGCGTGTGCCGTCCTCGGCAACCGGGCTGACGCGCTCGACCGTGCCTTTGACGATCTGGCCGGCGAGGCCGTCGATCTCCAGTTCCGCCGTCTGGCCGCGTGCGACGCGGGGAATATCGCGGGTGGCGACAAGGACCTTCGCTTCCAGCACGCTGGTATCGACCAGCGTGAGCAGCTCGCCATCCGCGCCGATACGCGCGCCCGCCTCCGCCAGTCGCCGGGTAACGGTGCCGCTAAATGGCGCACGAATTTCGGCGTTGTGAAGGGCGATCCGGGCGATGTCCACCTGTGCTGAAAGACTTTGAATCCTTGCCGTTTTCACCACGACGTCGCTTTTCGCCTTGTCGAGCTGTTCGGCCGAGGTGATGTTTTTTGCAGCCAGCTGTTCGGTTCGGGTCAGGGCCTGCATCGCCAGCGTCAGCTCCGCCTCGGCCGCATCCCGGTCGCTCTGCCGTAAAAGCAGTGTCGATTGCAAATCGTCGGTTTCGAAACGCACAAGCACGTCGCCCGCCCGCACCGCCTGTCCGTCGCGGACATTCATTTCGAGAATCTTGCCGGCCTCACGGGCGCGGATCACGACGCGGTTGACCGGCTGAAGCTCGCCGCTGATGCTGAGCCGCTCCGACATCGGGCGCGCGCCGATCTTCGCTATTTCCGCCGACGTCAGTTCGAAGGGAATGCCGGCCGGGCTCATCGCGGTCGTCGCCACGATATCCTTGATACGCTCATTCGCATCGACGTTTCCGCGCGCCGGATCGAGAGCGGTGACAACGAGGGCGCAGCCCGCAAGCGCCATCCCCGCCTTGATCGTTCTCTTCATCCACATACCGTAATCCTCCAGGCAAAACTCATATCCTGTGACCGCTGGGTCATGTTGCCTGTCCTGCAGGCTGATGGCTTAGGGATAAGCGCCTATAATTGCAGCAGCATTACCCTGCCGCGGCCGCCTTGCCGCAATACTGCCGCAACCTTTCTGGCAGACAAGGGAAGGCGAAGGGACGGTGACGCATGAGACTTCTGTTGATCGAAGACGAAAAGGAAATGGCGGATGCGCTGACGGCAACGCTTGGCAGGCAGGGCATTGTCGTCGACCATACGATGTGGCTCGGCGACGCCATGGAGCTGACGCGCCAGCATGTCTATGACGCCATCCTGCTCGACCGTCGCCTGCCGGACGGGGAGGGCCTTGCCTTCATTCCGCAGTTGCGCCGCGCCGGCGTCGATACGCCGATCATTCTGCTGACGGCCATGAACGAGCCGGAAGAGCGGATTGCCGGACTGGATGGCGGCGCCGACGACTATCTCGGCAAGCCGTTCCTCATCGGAGAGCTGCTGGCAAGGGTGCGCGCGGTTTTAAGACGGCCGGCAAACCTCGCGCCGGCCGAGATCACCGCCGGCCGCATCGTCATCGACCCGCTTCATCTGAGCGTCACGATCAATTCGGTTCCCTTCGACCTGCCGAGACGCGAGCTTCTGGTTCTCGTTACGCTGGCGAAACGGAAGGGCAAATCCGTATTGCGCTCCACGCTTGAGGCGGCGGTTTATAATTACGAAGAGGAAATCCAGTCCAATGCGCTCGATGCGCATATATCGCGGCTGCGAAAACGCCTGCTCGATGCATCGGCCGGGGTCGGCGTGCACAATATTCGCGGCATCGGTTATCTGCTGAAGGAAGAGACATGACAGCGCAGGACAAGTCCAATCCGTCATTGTGGTGGAAATTAAGCTGGCAGCTCAGCGTCGTCGTCTCCGCCATGATCGCTGTGGTTATCATCGGTCTCTGCTTTTATGGCGTGACGATGCTTTCGCCCAACATTGCGCTCTGGGACGACCTGTCGGCGACACTAGACGGGACGTTTTCGCTCGATCCGCAAAAAGGATTGGTCATTGCCGAAGGCCCGGCATTGCGGGCTCTCAAGGCGGAGAATTCAACGCTCTGGTTCGTGGCTTCCACGCTGGACGGGCAGGTGGCGACCTATGGCGCCGTACCTGCCGTTTATGAGGAACTGTCGCAGTATCTGCATCTGATGACGGATGCCGATATTCGCGGCGGAAAGGGTATCGTCGAGGTCGCCCTGGTTGAAAGCATGGAGACGAATCTCGGTCCCGTAAGGGTTATGTTCGGCGGAGCCACGCATGTCAGCGGGCAGTTTCTGACGCTTCTCGCCGGAACCTACAAGATTTACGTTCCCCTGCTGGCCGTCATTTTGCCTGCCGTGTTCTTCTCGGTTCCGCGCATCGTGCGCCAGGCGCTCTGCGGCCTCAGTTCCGTCGTCAAAAAGGCGCCCGAGATCGATCCGCGTCGGCCGGGCGCGAGGCTTCCCGTCGACGATGTGCCGCGCGAGGTCGTTCCCCTGATCCTTGCCTTCAACAGCATTCTCGAACGGCTGGAGGAGCAGTTTCGGGCGCGGCAGCGTTTTCTCATCGATGCGGCGCATGAGTTGCGAACGCCGATTGCCATCATGCAGACCCGGATCGAGGGTTTGCCCGGGCCGGAACAGCAGCGCCTGATGGAGGATGTCGCGCGGCTTGGGGAAACCACCGAACAGCTTCTGGCCTTCGAACGCAACGATCAGGTGAACGACCGGCGCGAGACGGTGGACCTTGTCGAGATGGCACGCACCGTCGTCGCCGATCTTGCGCCGCTTGCGCTCTCGGCGGGCTATGAGATCTCCTTCGAGACGCAGAGCGCGCGATACGAGGTGCAGGGCAACCCGTTCACCCTGCCGCGCGCCATCAGCAATATCGTGCGCAACGCCATCGATCACGGTGGAAACAGTGGGACGATCCATGTTTCGGTTCTCGCCAACGGCGAAATCGCGATTTCCGACGAGGGACGGGGAATAGCCGAAGACCAGCAGGAGCGGATTTTCGAGCCTTTTTACCGCATCACGCCGCGCAGCACCGGGGCAGGGCTTGGGCTTAGCCTCGTCAAGCAGATCGTCGCCAATCACGACGGGCGAATCTTCCTGGATAGCAGCGCCTTCGGAAGCACCTTCCGGTTGCGTTTTTGAGCCCGTCCTGAATGTCATACAGAGGCGTAATTGTAATGTTGCCGCAATTTTCGCCGTCGTACCGTGTGGGCGGGGGTTCAACCATGCCAACCGGAGTATATGCAGTGAAACAGCAGTGGAATCTGTTTGCCCGGGCTTCCGGCGATAAGGCGGCCCGGAGCCGCGGCATCGCCTTTGCGACCTTGCCCTTCGCCATCATCATGTCCGGCTGCACCTCCGTGCCGCTCAAGGAGGGTGGCACGCTGACCTCCTATGCACAACTGAGCCCCGCCAAGGGCAAGTTCACCAAATCGCGGAGCTTCGTGGACGCCTATGGCTTGGCGGCGGTTAAAACCGTTGCCATCGTGCCGACCACATTTTCCTTCGCCGCTTCGTCGCGCGTCACATCGGAAAAGGACCGCGCGCTTGTCTCGAACGCGCTTGATCGTGCCATCTGCGTGGCGCTCAGCGACAAGTACCGCATCGCCGCGCTTGGCCAGCCGGCAGACATGACGGTGCGCACCGTCATCACCGATCTCGTGCCGACCGACAAGACTATGGCGGGGGTATCGACGGCGGTGTCGCTCGGCAGCAGTTTTGTCCTGCCGGTCAGTGTGCCGCGTCTGCCATTCGGGCTCGGCGGTCTCGCCGTCGAGGCGGAAGCGGTGGATAACACCGGTGTCCAGCGTGCGGCAGCCATCTGGTCCAAGGGCGCGAATTCCATCACCAGCGACCCCCGTGTATCGGAAATCGGCGATGCTTATGGACTTGCGGCTGATTTCTCCAATTATTTCGCGCGCATTCTGGTGACAGGCAAGGTTTCCGACGGGCTGAACCTCTCCATTCCCTCCGGCCATCGCATTCGGTCCGCTCTGGGCGGGAAACCGAAATATGTCGAATGTGACGCCTATGGCCGGTCACGCGGCTTGAAGGGCATGGTGGCCGACAAGTTCGGCGCACCACCGGAATGGACCGACAGACACGCAGGGGCGGCATCGCGATAAGTCAGCCGCCACATCTCTGGTCGCGCGCATTGCGATGTGCGCGATCATCCGGCCGAGCCATCATGATGCGAGGCCGAGTTTCTGAAGGCCGCATTCGCGGACGATCTCGGAAATATGGGCGAACTGCGCCGAAAGCGGATTGCTCTTGCGCCAGACCATGCCGATGGTGCGCGACGGGCGCGGTTCCGCCAGACGAAACACCGAGACGGTGGATTGCCGCGTTTCCATATCGACCGCCATCTGCGGAATGAGCGTGACGCCGATGCCCGCGCCGACCATCTGCACCAACGTGGAAAGCGAACTGCCCTCCATCAGCACGCGCGGCGGTGCATTCGTAGTGCTGCAGAAAGAGAGTGCCTGGTTGCGGAAACAATGGCCTTCCTCCAGCAACAGCAGGCGCATTTCACCCAGCTTGTCGGCACTCGGAACCGGCATGCCGGCATCCTCCATCGGCCGCACCAGAATGAACTCCTCCGAAAACAGCGGAACCTCTTCCAGCGCGGGTTCCGAGACGGGCAGCGCAACGATCGCCATGTCGAGCCGGGCTTCCAGAAGGTCTTCGATGAGCTTCTGCGTTACCGCCTCGCGCGGGCGTGCCTCCAGTCCGGGATAGTGCCGGGTCAACGTCTTGATTACCTGCGGCAAAAGGTAGGGCGCGACGGTGGGAATGACGCCGATGCGCAGGCGGCCGCTGAGAGGGCCATGCCCTGCGCGCGCCAGATCCTGCAACTCGTCTACTGAACGCAGGATTGCACGGGTGCGCTCGGCAAATTCCTCGCCAAGCGCCGTCAGCCGGATCTGGCGGCTGCCCCGTTCAACGAGCGGCGCGCCGATCAGTTCCTCCAGTTCGCGGATCTGCAAAGACAGCGCGGGCTGGGAAATGGCGCAGGATTCCGCCGCGCGCCCGAAATGGCCGATCTTGGCCAGCGCGTCGAAATAGCGGAGATGTTTCATGGAGAGCGCAATCATAAGCTCAGCATATCGCAGCCTTTAGAATATACAATTGGAAATTATGGAACCCGGCTGTTAGTCATCGTCATGACAGAAAGAGGCTGTAGCTGTGAAAGATCAGAAGCGTCGTTGCGGGGTTTTCCCAGGGTCCGTCGCGGGCTAGAATTCCAGCATGCTGCACATGTCGAATTGATTATTTCGTTTAATTGCTAAACCCATCGGAGGGCGAAATGGACGCAACTTCAAAACCGGCTGGCAAGTGTCCCGTCATGCATGGAGGCAATACGGCCTCTGGCAAATCGGTTACCGAATGGTGGCCGAACGCGCTGAACCTCGATATCCTGCATCAGCACGACACCAAGACCAATCCGCTCGGCACCTCCTTCAACTATCGTGAAGCGCTCAAGACCCTTGATGTCGAAGCCCTCAAGGCCGATCTGCGCGCCCTGATGACCGACAGCCAGGAATGGTGGCCGGCCGACTGGGGCAGCTATGTCGGCATGATGGCGCGCGTTACCTGGCATGCCGCCGGTTCCTATCGTGTGACCGACGGTCGCGGTGGTGCCAACACCGGTAACCAGCGTTTTGCACCGCTCAATTCCTGGCCGGACAATGTCAACACCGACAAGGGCCGCCGCCTGCTGTGGCCGATCAAGAAGAAATACGGCAACAAGATTTCCTGGGCCGATCTCATCGCGCTCGCCGGCACCATCGCCTACGACGTCGCCGGTCTGAAGACCTTCGGTTTCGCCTTCGGCCGCGAAGATATCTGGGCGCCGGAAAAGGACACCTATTGGGGTGATGAAAAGGAATGGCTGGCGCCGAGCGACGGCCGTTATGGCGATGTGAGCAAGCCCGAGACGCTGGAAAACCCGCTTGCCGCCGTGCAGATGGGCCTGATCTACGTCAACCCGGAAGGTGTCAACGGCAAGTCCGATCCGCTGGCGACGGCGGCGCAGATGCGCGAAACCTTCGCCCGCATGGGCATGGATGACGAGGAAACCGTTGCCCTGACCGCCGGTGGCCACACCATCGGCAAGTCGCACGGCAATGGCAGCGCCGCCAATCTCAGCCCCGATCCGGAAGCCGCTGGTCCGGAATATCAGGGTCTCGGCTGGATCAATACCAAGGGTCGCGGCATCGGCCGTGACACCGTGGTGTCGGGTATCGAAGGCGCGTGGACGAGCGAGCCCACCAAGTGGGACAATGGCTTCTTCGACATGCTGTTCAAGCATGAGTGGACCTTGACGCACAGCCCCGCCGGTGCATCGCAATGGGCGCCGATCACCATCGCCGAAGAGGACAAGCCGGTCGACGTCGAGGATGCCTCGATCCGCACCATTCCGATGATGACCGATGCCGACATGGCCCTGAAGGTCGATCCGATCTACCGCGAGATTTCGCTGAAGTTCAAGGATGATCAGGACCATTTCTCCGAGGTCTTCGCCCGCGCATGGTTCAAGCTGACGCATCGCGACATGGGGCCGAAGTCCCGTTACATCGGCCCGGATGTTCCGGCTGAAGACCTGATCTGGCAGGATCCGATCCCGGCAGGTTCGACGAGCTACGATGTCGCTGCCGTCAAGGCGAAGATCGCTGCTTCCGGTTTTTCGGTTGCCGATCTGGTTTCGACCGCATGGGACAGCGCCCGCACCTTCCGCGGCTCGGACAAACGCGGCGGCGCCAATGGCGCACGTATTCGCTTGGCACCGCAGAAGGATTGGGAAGGCAACGAGCCCGCCCGTCTTTCCCGCGTGCTCTCGGTTCTCGAGCCGATTGCCCGTGAAACCGGCGCAAGCATCGCCGATGTGATCGTTCTGGCCGGCAATTACGGTGTGGAGCAGGCGGCGAAAGCGGCCGGTTTCGACATCGCCGTGCCTTTCGCGGCTGGCCGTGGTGACGCTTCCGCCGAACAGACGGATGCCGACAGCTTCGCGCCGCTTGAACCGCTGGCGGATGGTTTCCGCAACTGGGTCAAGAAGGACTATGTGGTCAGCCCCGAAGAGCTGCTGCTCGACCGTGCGCAGCTTCTCGGCCTCACCGCGCCGGAACTCACCGTCCTCATCGGTGGCCTGCGCGTCATCGGCGCCAATTACGGTGGTGCGGCGCACGGCGTCTTCACCGACAAGCCGGGTGCACTGACGACGGACTTCTTCACGACGCTGACGGACATGGCCTATTCCTGGGTTCCGACCGGCAACAATCTCTATGAGATCCGTGATCGCAAGACCGGCGCAGCCAAATATTCGGCGACCCGTGTCGATCTCGTGATCGGCTCCAACTCCATCCTGCGCGCCTATGCGGAAGTTTATGCGCAGGACGACAGCAGGGAAAAATTCGTCCGCGACTTCATCGCCGCCTGGACGAAGGTGATGAACGCCGACCGTTTCGACCTGCTCTGAGCGGAAAGCCCATTCGCCGAAAAAACAACACCTCCCCGAGCGATCGGGGAGGTGTTTTTATTTCTCGCCGTCGAGATCAACGGCACGCCATATTCATCGGTCAGCGATGGCCCGAGGGCGGAACCTGCCGTTCAGGTGACGATTTTTCGGTTTTTCCCGAAGGCGCCTTTCCATTCTTCTCATTTTCATGGGCATCGGGGCCGGCAACAATCACGCCACGGCCCTGCTCTTCGCGTTTCTTGTCGGCGACGTTGCCCGTTTCCTTTTTCTCGCTCATCACTGTCTCCCTTGGTCCTGGTTTGTCCATGACACAACGGATGACGAAGGGGTGGGTTCCAGACAGGGCGTTACGCTATTGGCGGAAATTCACGGCCAAGCGGCATAGGAATGGGGAGGAATATCTTGTGCCCGAATCGCTGCCCTGCGGAACCGGCCGGGAGATCTGCCCTCCTTGCGGGTGAAAAAGCGGTTAAAATAACCCGGATCCTGAAATCCCAAACGAAACGCGATTTCAGCGACTTGCAGGGAAGAGTTCAGAAGAAGCTCGCGCGCTTCCGCGAGTAGTTCGCGATGAATGTAGGCCTGCGGTGAAAGGCCTGTCGCGTTTTTGATGATTGAGCCCAGCCGATCGCGGCTGATGCCGAGGTGGTGGGCATAGTCATCGACGCTCCAATGGTTGCGTTTATATTGCGCGACCAGCAGAACAAAACGTTCCGTCATGCTCGACGGCAGGGAAACCGCGCTGATTTCCGCTGTAGCATGCTGGCATATGCGGATCAGCGCGACGGACAGAAGGTTGGTGATGATCGTTTCCGTGGCCGCTGTTGGTCTGAGGTTTTCAGCGGCGATGGTTTCCAGATAACCTGCCAGCTCCGCATGATCCCTCTCCGCAAGTGTCTCAGTCAGAACCCGTTGCAGGCCATTGCGAAGGGTGATTGCGCTTGTCCCTGCCGGCATTGCATGCGCAAGGCCGATTTCCGAGGCGGAAAGCAGCGAGGCGCGGCTTCCCGCCTCCAGTCGCAGGCGCCCGGTAAGGCCCGCGGGCAGCCAAGCCAATCCCGGTGCGGGCAGGGCAATGGTTTCGCTTTCCCGAATGATTTGCGCATGGCCGGCGGCAAGAAGGATGAGGTGGGCATTACCCGCCGTCAATTTGACCTCGCTCACTCGCAGCGATGAATTCAACATCCGCGCCAGCGTGGCCTGGCCGTTGCCGGCATTGTGATTTTGAAACGCCATTCAACCCTCAAAAGTACAATAAGCAGCCATACTAGTGCATTTTATCAGGGGCTGTCGTTGCTAAACTTCGGTCATAACGGGCGGAAGACCTTGAGGAGAAGGTCGCCCGACAGGAGGAGACATATGCAGACTGTCAATCTTTTTATCGGCGGCGACCATTGCCCGGCCACAGGTGGCAAGCGCTTCGAACGCCATAATCCCATCACCGGTGAGGTGGCGACCGACGCGGCGGCGGCGACGCCGGAGGATGCGACGCGTGCGGCCGATGCCGCAGCAGCCGCCTTTCCGGTCTGGTCGGCAACGCCGCCCGGCGAGCGCCGCCGGCTACTCCTTGCGGCGGCGCAGGCGCTTCTCGCCGCCGGGCCGGATATCACGCAGGCGATGAAGGAAGAGATCGGCGCGACGGACGCCTGGGCCGGCTTCAATGTGAAGCTTGCGAGCGACATGCTGGTCGAGGCGGCGAGCCTGACGACCCAGATCAAGGGCGAGATCATCCCCTCCAACCGGCCGGGCACCATGGCAATGGCGGTTCGTCAGCCAGCCGGCGTCGTGCTCTCCATCGCGCCATGGAACGCGCCGGTCATTCTCGGTGTGCGCTCCATCGCGACGCCGCTTGCCTGCGGCAATACGGTGGTGATGAAGACATCAGAACTCTGCCCACGCACCCATGCGCTGATCATCGAAGCGGTCGCTTCCGCTGGCCTGCCGAAGGGCGTGCTGAATGCGGTTTCCAATGCGCCGGAAGATGCGGCGAAAATCGTCGAAACGTTGATCGCCCATCCGGCGGTCCGAAGGGTGAATTTCACCGGCTCCACCCGCGTCGGCCGGGTGATTGCCGAAACGGCGGGTCGCTACCTGAAACCCGCCTTGCTGGAATTGGGCGGCAAGGCGCCCTTCATCGTGCTTGACGATGCCGACATCGATGCGGCCGTCTCGGCGGCGGCCTTCGGTGCTTACATGAACCAGGGTCAGATCTGCATGTCGACGGAGCGCATCATCGTGCTCGACAGCGTCGCCGATACCTTCGTGGACGCTTTCGCCGGAAAAGCGGCAAGCCTGAAGGCCGGCGATCCGCGCGAGGGAAAAACCCCGCTCGGCTCGCTGGTCAGCGCCGAGGCAAGTTCGCGCATTCGCGCGCTGGTGGATGACGCCGTCTCCAAGGGGGCGCGGCTTGTGGCCGGCGGCGGCGGCAACGGCACCATGCTGGATGCAATCGCCGTCGATGGGGTCACGCCGGCCATGCGGCTTTATTCAGAGGAAAGCTTCGGCCCGGTCGTCTCCATCATCCGGGCGGGCAGCATCGATGAGGCGGTGAGCATCGCCAATGAAACCGAATTCGGCCTTTCCGCTGCGATTTTCGGCCGGGATCAGGCGCGGGCGCTGTCCGTCGCCGCGCGCATCGAAAGCGGCATTTGCCACATCAACGGCCCCACCGTTCATGACGAGGCGCAGATGCCTTTCGGCGGCGTCAAGGCCTCTGGTTACGGCCGCTTCGGTGGTACGGCGGGTATTGCGGAATTCACCGAACTGCGCTGGGTCACGCTGCAGGATGGTCCGCTGCATTATCCGATCTGAACCGGAAGAAGTGCTGGCCGGCGGGCGGCATCATCGCCGCTCGTCGATCAGCCAGCCGGTGAGTTTTTTTACCGCACTGTCGCTGCTTTTCGGCCGTATCAGCCAGTAACCGCGTCCCGGCGCATCAAGGCTTGGGCCTGCGGTCACCAGCACCCCCGCCTCTAGCAACGGATCGACCAGCCCGGCCCAGCCGAGCGCGAAACCCTGTTCGCCGATCGTTGCCTGAACCACCATGGTGTAATTGTTGAAGCTGATATCGCCGCCATCATGTTCGGCACCCCTCAACACGCCGAAATGCCGGAAATAGGCGGGCCAGTCGAACCAGTGCGCCTGTGAGGTGTTTTCGAGATGGATGAGCTTCCGCCGTGAAAAATCCGCAACGCCCGAGGGGGCCGTTGCCTCAGCCAAAAGCGCCGGGGCACAAACGGGCGTGACTTTTTCCGAAAGCAGCAACACCGCCCCGTCACCCGCCTCCTGCCGCGTGCCGAAAATGATCATTACGTCGCTGTCATGTTTGCCCTGTCCGAGCGGGTCCTGTGTGGCGACGATCTGGATGTTGATATCGGGGTTCAGCGCCCGAAAACCATGCATGCGCGGGATGAGCCAGAGAGACGAGAAGGCGTAGTCCGTATGCAGGCGGATTGTCTGCCGCTCTGCCGTGTGGCGCAGCTGGTGGACGAGGAGATCGATGGCGTCGACATTGCGCGAGACGATATCGAACAGCTTTTGCCCCTCGGCCGTCAGCTCAATGCCACGGTGTTTGCGGCGGATGAGAGCCACGCCCAGCTCATCCTCCAGCCTGCGGATCTGATAGCTGACGGCGGGCTGTGTCAGCCGCAGCGATCCCGCCGCCGCCGTCAGGCTGCCGCGGCGGGCAATTTCGGTGAAAATGCGCATCCATCCGAGATCGAGCGGCCGGTCTGACATTAAGAATCCTTATATCAATTATCGAAAAATACCCGCTTCACAGCCAAAAACAATGTGGTGTTCAATAAACACAACTAATAAAAGGGGAGCCGCAATGAAAACCGATTCTCGTTTCTTCCACATTGCAGCCGGTCTGTTTCTGTCCGTGGCGACCTTCTCCACCCCGCTTCATGCAGCCGACGACGCGGCCTGCAAGACGATCCGTCTCAGTGATCCCGGCTGGACCGACATCACCGCGACGAATGGCGTCGCCGCCGTGCTTCTGGATGCGCTGGGTTATGAAGCCGACGTCAAGACGTTGTCGGTGCCGATCGGCTACCAGGCCATGAAAAACGGTGAAATCGACGTCTTCCTCGGTAACTGGATGCCTGCCCAGAAATCCTTCGTCGATGATCTGAATACTGCCAAGGCGGCGCAGGTGATGACGAAGAACCTTGAAGGTGCCAAGTTCACGCTGGCAGTACCGGCCTATATGGCGGAAAAGGGCGTGAAGGATTTTGCCGATCTCGCCAAACATGCCGACGAATTCGAAAGCAAGATTTACGGCATCGAGCCGGGCGCACCCGCCAACCAGAATATCCAGAAGATCATCGACGCCAATGATTTCGGCCTGAAGGGCTGGCAGCTCGTCGAATCCGGCGAACAGGCCATGCTGGCGCAGGTGGAACGGGCGGGCAGGGACAAGAAGGCGGTGGTCTTCCTCGCCTGGGCGCCGCATCCGATGAATGAGAAGATCGATATCGCCTATCTCTCCGGCGGCGACGCCTATTTCGGTCCGAATTTCGGCGGCGCGGAAGTTTATACGCTCGCCCGCACCGGCTGGCCGCAGCAATGCCCGAATGCGGCGACGCTGTTCAAGAACCTGAAATTCGATATCGGCATGGAAAATAGCCTGATGGGCTCCATTCTCGGTGGCGAGGATTCGAAGGCGGCGGCAGCGGCCTGGCTGAAGGCCAATCCGCAGGCGCTGGATGGCTGGCTGCAGGGTGTTACCACGCTGGATGGCAAGCCGGGAGTGGACGCCGTCAAGGGCAAGCTTGGTCTCTAAGCCGGAAAGTGGAAATGCCGCGTCCCAATATCCTGATCCTTATGGCCGACCAGTTTAACGGGACGTTTTTTCCCGACGGCCCGGCCGATTTTCTCCATGCACCCCATCTCAAAACACTGGCGAAGCGGTCCGTCCGCTTCGTCAACACCTATACGGCAAGCCCGCTCTGCGCGCCGGCCCGTGCGTCCTTCATGTCCGGGCAATTGCCGAGCCGCACGCGGGTTTACGACAATGCCGCTGAATTTGCTTCCGATATCCCGACCTATGCGCACCATCTGCGGGCGGCGGGTTATTACACCGGCCTTTCGGGAAAGATGCATTTCGTCGGGCCTGACCAGTTGCATGGCTTCGAGGAGCGCCTGACGACGGATATCTATCCGGCGGATTTCGGCTGGACACCCGATTATACCAAGCCGGGTGAGCGGATCGACTGGTGGTATCACAATCTCGGTTCGGTCACCGGTGCCGGTGTCGCCGAAATCACCAACCAGATGGAGTATGACGACGAGGTGGCCTATAACGCCACCCGCAAGCTTTACGACCTGTCGCGCCGCCTTGACGACCGGCCGTGGTGCCTGACGGTCAGCTTCACCCACCCGCACGACCCCTATGTGGCGCGGCGCAAATTCTGGGACCTCTACGAGGATTGCCCGGCGCTCGAGCCGCAGTCGCAGGCGATTGCCTTCGAGGAGCAGGATCCGCATTCGAAGCGGCTGCTGGAAGCCTGCGATCACGGGGCATTCGAGATCACAGGCGAGCAGATACGCCGGGCACGGCGCGGTTATTTCGCCAATATCTCCTATATCGACGAAAAGGTCGGCGAAATCCTTGAGGTTCTGAAGGCGACGCGGATGGAGGAGGACACGATCATTCTCTTTCTGTCAGACCATGGCGATATGCTGGGTGAGCGTGGTCTGTGGTTCAAGATGTGTTTCTTCGAAGGTTCCGCCCGTGTGCCGCTGATGGTGGCCGCACCCGGCTGGCAGCCGGCTTTGATCGACACGCCAGTCTCGACACTCGACGTCACGCCGACGCTGTGTGGGTTGGCTGGTCTCGATATTACGTCACTCAAACGCTGGACGGATGGCGAGGATCTGGCGGCGCTGGCGCACGGTACCGGTGGGCGTGGTCCGGTGCCGATGGAATATACCGCCGAAGGCTCCATCGCACCGCTCGTCGCCCTCCGCGATGGCCGCTACAAGCTGTCGGTCTGCGAGGCCGACCCGCCGCTGCTCTATGATCTCAAGGCTGATCCGGAAGAGCGCACCAACCTTGCCGGCGATCCCGCTTTCAGCGATGTACTCTCATCGCTTTCCGCCGAGATTGGCCGGCGTTGGCAATTGCCGGTGTTCGACGCCGCCGTTCGCGAAAGCCAGGCGCGGCGCTGGGTGGTCTACAAGGCGCTGCGCAACGGCGCTTATTATCCGTGGGACTACCAGCCGCTGCAGAAAGCGTCGGAACGCTATATGCGCAACCACATGGACCTTAACGTGCTGGAGGAAAACCAGCGTTTTCCGCGCGGGGAATGATGCGGGCAGGGAACCTCACGCGGCGGCGGTCACCTTCGGTGCTCCGCCTGCCGCCTGCACGGCTAGGCTTCCCGCTGCAATACCGGCCTCAAGGCACAGTTTTTCTTTCTCTCGTCGCAGCCAGGCATCGATGAAGCCGGCATTGAACGCATCGCCCGCGCCGGTCGTGTCGACCACCGGGACCTTCTGAGCTGCCTCATGGTGAAGCCCGGCGACAGAAGACACCCATGCACCTTGTGCGCCGCCTTTGAGGGCGACGATCGGAAAAGCCTGCTCCAATGCCCTGATGGCCGCTTCCGGGTCAGAATGACCAGTGATCGCTTCGGCCTCTTCAAGATTGGGCAAAAACACGTCGACGCCGGCACAAGCGTTGAGCAGGTCCTTGTCGTAGATCAGCGACGCATCCCAACTCGGATCAAGAGAAACGGACAATCCGCTTGCCTTGGCGCGCGCGACGAGATCGGGCATCTCATGCAGAGTAGCAAATTCGGCGATGTGCAGATGTCGTGCCCTGTCCCATGCTAAGGCCGCATCCAGCGTCGAAGGCCGGGCGTCACCGGCACGGCGTGTCAAAAACGCCCGGTCCTGACCGACCACTGTCGCCACGGTGACTTGAGGTCCGGCATCTGTCGCATGTTCCAGAAACTGCAGGTCGACGCCGCTCTGCGCCATTTTCTCACCGATATCGCGCGAAAACGTATCGGTGCCGAGCCTTGCCAGCAACGCAACCGGGCGGCCTATATGGGCGAAATGTGCGGCGGCAATGAAGGCGCCGCCGCCGGCGGCAATTTCCATGTCGCGGGCAAACAGTTCCCGACCGAGCACAGGCAATTCATCGAGTCCGGTGAAAATGAGGTCGCAATAGATCCGGCCGATGCTGATGACGGCTGATTTTTCTGTTGTCATCATGCGCGGCCCAGAAGCTTTTCCGTTTTCGCGTCGAAAAGATAAAGCGCGCCTGTCTCTGCCCGGCATTGCAAACGGCTGCCGACAGCGGGAATGGATTTTCCTCTCGCCGTGGCGATCACCGACGTCGTGTCGGTATCCAGATGGACCAGCGTTTCCGGGCCGAGCGGCTCAACGGCGGTTACGGTCCCCTCGAGCATAAAGGTTCCCTGCGGAGCTTCGCTTTCTCCAACCAGCAGGTCATGCGGGCGAACACCGATCAGAAGATCGCCCGTGGCGGAGGGGGCAACGCTGTTGGTTGTTCTTGAACCCCGCAGCAGGTTCATGGAGGGGCTGCCGATAAAGCGGGCGGTGAAGACATCGACAGGCGTTTCGTAGAGTTCCGTCGGCGTGCCGACCTGCAGGATATGACCATCCTTCATCACCACTATCCGGTCCGCCATGGTCATGGCTTCCACCTGATCATGGGTGACGTAAACGGTAGTCGTCTTAAGACGCTGGTGCAAACGCTTGATTTCGATGCGCATTTGCGATCTCAGTTGCGCATCGAGATTGGAGAGCGGCTCGTCGAAAAGAAAGGCTGCGGGATCACGCACCATGGCGCGGCCGATGGCGACACGCTGCCGCTGGCCGCCCGACAGGGCTGCGGGACGGCGGTCGAGCAGGGCTTCCAGCCCCAGCACCCGGCCGGCCTCTTCGATGCGCCGGTTCTTTTCCGTTTTGTCGAGCTTTGCGGTATAGAGCCCGAAGCCGATATTCTGGCGAACCGTCATATGCGGGTAGATCGCATAGTTCTGGAAGACCATGGCGATGTTACGCTGTTTCGGTTCTTTCTCGTTGACGACGTTTCCGGCGATCTTCAGCGTGCCGTCGGAAATCTCTTCCAGCCCCGCGATCATGCGCAGTGTGGTGGATTTTCCACAGCCGGACGGGCCGACAAAAACGACGAATTCACCGTCTTCAATGGCAAGGTCGATGCCCTTGACCGCTTCCACCTTGCCGTAGCGCTTCACGAGTTGATTGAGTTCGATTGTCGCCATTATCGCGCTCCCGTCAGGGCGGTGAATTTCTCTGCCAGTTCGGCGGCCTTTGCTGCTTCGTGATCGGCGGATCGCTGTGCTTCCGCTGCAAAAGCACCGAGCCTGTCGCGATAGGCTGCAATCGCTTCCCGCATGGGTTCAGGCGCCGGGCCGCCGAAACGGCCACGCACGGCGACAAAGTGTTCCGGCGAGACGATCTGCCTGAACTTTTCCTCGTCGATGCCGGTCTCGCGTCCTGTCAGTTCACTGAATGCCGTGAGGAACGGCTGGTAACCGTCATTCGGCAGGTCGCCCTTCAGGGCGACGACGCTTTTGGCGACGGTCGCGGCAATTTCATGCGCCTGGCGGAACGACAGGTCTTCGATGCGGACAAGCGAATCCGCCAGTTCCGTGATGGTGATGCAGGATCGGCGGATATTCTGGTCGACCCTTTCAGGATCGATGCTGATCTGGCCAACCAGGCTGGCGAGCAGATCGAGAACCCGGCCGGCAGAAGTGAAGGCCTCGTAACCCATGCCCTGGGTTTCGCCCTCGCTGTCATTCATGTCGGTGAAGGGGGTGTTGTGCATCACATCCAGCACGGTCCGCGCCCGGCCTAAGGTCTGGCTGGCGAGGTGGCGCAGATGTTCGATCGGCACCGGGTTGCGTTTCTGCGGCATGATCGAGGAAATCTGCACCAGCGAATTCGGCACATAGATCTGGCCGACCTCAAAACTCGTCCAGAACTGGAAATCCTGAATGAGCCGGCCGAGATGCAGGAACATCAACTCGATCGCGCCATAGGTTGCCGTCGTATAATCGACGGCGGCGATGCAGGAATAGGAATTGCGCAGCGGCGCAGCAAAGCCCAGCAATTCGGCAACCCGCGCCCGATCGATGGGAAAGCCCGAGGTGGTGATGGCGGCAGCGCCCATCGGCGAAAGATCGACGATGCGGCGGGCCTCGGCAAAACGCTCGATATCCCTGATCAACACTTCGATGGCGGCGGAAAGGTAATGGCCGAAGGTGGTGGGCTGGGCCGGCTGCCCATGCGTATAGGCCACGATCAGGGTGGATTGGTTACGCTCGGCGGCATCGATCAGCGCTTTTAAGAGAACACGCGCCTTGGCGGTGAGCGTGTCGATCTTGTCCTTCAGGCCGATCTTGAACAGCGTGTGATCGATATCGTTGCGCGAACGGGCCGTGTGCAGGCGGCCGGCGACATCGACGCCGATGCGGGCTTTCAGTTCCTTCTCGATCAGGAAGAAGAAATCCTCGACTTCGCCGGTATAGACGAGCTCGGAGGGCTCGATGGTCCTGTCGATATCCTCAAGCGCACCGGCGATCTTGGCCGCCGTTTCGCCATCGAGAATGCCGGTCTCTCGCAGCATGACCAGATGAGCGCGGTCTATGCGGCGGAAGCCATCGACATGGTGGTTCTTGGCGCCGTCGAAAAGCGGGCGCAGCACGGTTTCCTTGTAGACGGGGTCGGGAAACTTGCTGGTATCCGACTGGCGCGGGTTGATATCGGCCATGATATTATCCTTTCAGGCCCGCCAGCATCACACCGCGAACGATGTAGCGTTGCAGGACGATGAAGACGATGAGGGTAGGGATGGTCGCAATGGCTGCGCCCGTCATGATCATTTCCCACTGGATCTGCTGTTCCACGGCAAAGCTCGAAAGACCGACGGGCAGGGTGTAGAGTTCCTTGCTTGTCGTGACGATCAGCGGCCAGAAAAAGGCTGTCCAGTTGCCGAGGAAGGTGAAGATCGCCAGTGCGGAGAGCGCCGGCGTCACCAGCGGCAGGGCGACTTTCCACCAGATCTGGAATTCGTTGAGCCCATCAACGCGCGCAGCCTCGATGAAGTCGTTGGGAACCGTCTCGAAGAACTGCTTCATCAGGAAGGTGCCGAAGGCCGTCATCATGCCCGGGAACATGATGCCCCAGTAGCTGTCGAGCCAGCCCAGCTGGCTGGACATCAGATACCAGGGAATGACCAGCATTTCTGTCGGTATCATCAGCGTCGAGAGGATGGCGAGGAAGATGAAATAACGGCCGCGAAACTCGAATTTCGCCAGCGTGTACCCGACCAGACTGTCAAAGAAGCAGTTGGACACGGTGACGATGACCGCAACCAGCATCGAGTTGAAGAACCAGCGCAGGAAACGGCCATCGGCCATGACGGTGATGTAGTTCGCAAGCGTCGGCGCAGCCGGAATGAGACGTAGATCGTAAACCTGATCCGCCGTCTTGAACGAGGTCGCGAACATGAAGAGCAGCGGCGAAATCATGATCAGGCCGCCGATGAACAGCAGCGTCCAGGCGAGAACGCGGCCGGGGCGGATACGGGCGTGGGAGAGTGGCGACGCTTCGCTCATTTCTTTTCCCTCAGGACCCAGAGCTGGATCAGCGATACGACGAGAAGAATGGTGAACAGGACAACCGTCTGCGCGGCGGCATAGCCCATCGCATAGGAATTGAACGCGGTCTGGTAGATCATCAGCACCAGCGGTTTGGTGGAACCGAGTGGGCCGCCCGGATCATTGGTGGTCATGTTATAGACCTGGTCGAAAATGCGCAGGAAGCCGATCGAGGAAAACACCACGAGGAAAACGGTGGTGGGTTTCAGAAGCGGCAAGGTTATCTTGCGCAGGATCGCCCATTCACCCAACCCGTCGATGCGGGCGGCTTCGTAAAATGTCGTTGGAATGGCGCGCAGGCCGGCCATGAAGATGATGATCTGGAAACCGAGGCCAGCCCAGATGGCCGTTACCATGACCGAATAAAGCGCCTGATCCGTGGAGCGGATAAAGGGCTGCTGGGGAATGCCGATCATGCCGAGCACGTCGTTGATGATGCCGATGGGCGGCGGCTGATAGAACCAGCGCCAGACCCAGGCCATGGCGGCAGCCGTGGTCAGGTAGGGCAGGAAATAAAGCGCGCGGATGAAACCGTGCAGAATGCGCACCCGGTCCAGATAAAACGCGATGACGAAAGCCAGAACGAGGCTGATCGGCGTGCCGACGATCAGATAGGCGAAGGTGTTCTTGAACACCTTCCAGAATTGCGGGTCCTTGAACAGCTTCGCGTAATTGGCGATGCCGATGAACTTTGCCGGTCGCAGCAGGTCCCAGTTGGTGAAGGACAGATAGAAAGCCTGCAGCGTCGGATAAAAACGGATGACGCTGTAAAACAGGATTGGGATCGCCAGAAAGCTCCAGATCCACAAAAGCCGTTTCGTGCGCATGGAAAGGCGATCTCCAAAGGAGCCGCCGGGGCGGCCGGATGCCGCCCCCTGTTGATCTATCGCTGTCATGGTCTGGCCTGCGGTTTTCAGGGTTTCGCCGCGTCGATGATTTCCTGCTCGGCTTCGGCTGCCTGCTTGATGGAATCTTCGACGGACTGACCTTCGAGAAGCACCCGGTTGGTCATGTCGATGGCGTTCTGCCGCTGGGCGGCTTCATCCATGAACAGCGTCGTATGGGCATATTCCAGACCCTTCAGGAACGGCGCGTAGATCGGGTCCTTCAGGTTTGCTTCGGTCAGCGCCGCGGAGCGCCGTGCCGGCAGTTCACCCACCGTCTTCAGCCAGATCGCCATGGCTTCCGGCGAGGAGATATAGGCGAGGAACTTCTTGGACGCCTCAAGCTCTTCACCGGTCGTCTTGGCGCTGATGCCGTTGGCGAAATAGCTCGCATAGTTGGAGCGGATGTTCTTGTCGTTGGTGGGAAGTTCGGTCACGCCCCACTCGAAATCCTTGATGGTGCGGAACGATCCGAGCCGGAAGGTGCCGTCGATGGTCATGCCGGCCTTGCCGGCCCGGAAGGCGGCCTGGCCCTCATCCATGAAACCCACCTGGCCGATCTTCTTTTCAAGCTGCAGGCTGGTATAGAATTTCAGGGCCTGAATACCCGGCTCGCTATTATAGGTCACTTTCTGGTCATTGTCGGTATAGGGCTCGCCGCCATATTGGCGGATGAGCACCTCACGCCACCACTGGTGATCCTGACCGCCCATGTCGAGCGTCGAGCCGGCAACGGTGAGGTTTCCGGCGGCGTCGTGCTTGGCGATCTTTTCCGCGGCTGCCACGAATTCGTCGAGCGTCTTCGGCGGGTTGGCGGCGTCAAGGCCGGCTTCGGTGAAGAGCTTCTTGTTGTAGAAGAGCGCCAGCGAACGAACCGCCGTCGGCAGGCCGTAATAGTCGTCGCCGCGCTTCATGGCGCTGACGATCGGGAAAAATTCGCTTTCGATCTTGTCATGCGGGAATGCGTCGGCCGGCAACGGCTGCAAGATGCCGCCGGCTGCGAACTTGTCCAGCCAGCCGTAGAACAGCTGCATCACGTCAGGGCCCTTGCCGGAAAGATTGGCGGCGATGACGCGTGTCTGGTAATCGGCGTAAGGAAAGGTCACCTGCTTGACGGTGATGTCAGGATTGGCCTTCTGGAATTCCGCGATCAGCTCATCCATGGCCTTCACGCGTGTGTCGAAGACATATTGCCAATATTCGATTTCAACCGCCTGCGCGGCGTTGAATGCAAATGTGCTGAAACCGGCGACCAAGCCGGCGAACAGAGTAGCCCTGCGCATGTAAGCCTCCATTTCCTCCGTCCGGTCTTCCGGATGCGGAGTGATCGTTCCCTTTATCCGCGCTTTCGCGCGCGCTCATCGATTTGCCGGCAACGGAGTTTCCTCTTCCGCCCCAAACAAGCCTGACCCCCGGTCGCTCTCTACGGTTCTCTGAAGGCGTGCATTTGTCAATAAGATAATTTACTTGAATTAATATATTGCGCTTATCGTCCATTCGACGCTATGAATTTTCCAAGAGACGGGAAGTTGAAGAGATGACGGTGCACACAGTGGACGCTTATCCCGTAGCAATCGGAAAAAATCCTGAGCGCAGCCGCGAACACAACAGGCGAGTCGTCCTCGATATCGTCCGGCGGCACGGGTCGCTCGGCCGAGCCCAGATCGCCAAGATCACGCATCTAACGCCGCAGGCGGTTGCCAATATCGTTGACGAGTTGATGGGCGAGGAATTGCTGAAGGAACTCGGCCGCCGCCGCACGGGCAGGGGGCAGCCGCCGATCCAGTTCGCCGTCAACCCGGATGGAGGGGCGACGATCGGCGTGGAAATCGCCGCTGACCATATGGTCACCGTCGGGCTCGATCTTGCCGGCGTGTTGCGTACCCATCGTGTTACCCCGCTAAAGGACACGACGCCTGAGGCCATATTCAAGACCTTTGCCGCCGAGCATGCCGCTGTTGCGAAAAATCTCGGCTGCAGGCTGCTCGGCACCGGGGTCGTCATGCCCGGCCCCTTTGAGATCGACGGCATGACCTCCGTCGGACCGACGACGCTTTCCGGCTGGGATGGCATCGATGCCCGGCAGATGCTGGGGGAAGCCTGCGGCCAGCAGGTCGTGGTGGAAAACGATGCGACGGCCGCTGCGGTCGGGGAACGGCTGTTCGGCGCAGGGCTGGCCATCCCGAATTTCTGCATGATCTATTTCGGCGTCGGTATAGGCCTCGGCATCATTCAGGACGGATCGCCCTATCGCGGCGCATTCGGAAATGCCGGCGAAATCGGCCATGTGACCGTTTCGCCAAAGGGAAGGCTTTGCCCCTCCTGCGGACAGAGTGGGTGCCTGGAAGCTTATGCCTCGGTCTACGTGCTGAAGGAAAAACTTGTCTGCGCCGGTGTCGTGGATACCGAGCTTGACGATCTGGAAACCCTGTTCAGGGCGGGCAACCCGGTGGTGATGGAATGGATCGACGAGGCCGCCGCCCATCTGGCGCCGATGGTTGCGATGCTCGAGAATATTCTCGACCCGCAGACGGTCATTCTCGGCGGCGCGCTGCCTGAGATCATCATCAGTGAAATCATTGCGCGGATGGGGCCTTTGCCCACCTCGGTCGCGAGCCGGCGACAGCGGGAACTGCCGCGTGTCATCCACGGCAAGTCCGGGCAACTGACCGCTGCCCTCGGTGCTGCCGCCTTGCCATTGTTCGACATCGTCACGCCAAAACTCGAGACATCCATGGGAGCCGCAGCGCAGGCACCCGGCTGAATATTGGAGGAGACCGCCATGCTTAACCCCCGGGAGCGTATCGAACGGCAGATGGCCGATCCGTGGCTTTTGCGCCTGCACCGCAAACTGAGCGCGCTAAAATCCACCGTCACCGTCATGCATACCGGCGCACACCCGGACGACGAGCAGAACGGACTTCTCGCCTATTTCCGCATGGAACTCGGCATGCGGATCATCATCGCCTGCTCGACGCGTGGTGAAGGCGGGCAGAATGCACTGGGGCCGGAGCGACTCGGCGCGCTCGGCGTCATCCGGTCGCGGGAACTGGAGGAGGCCGCCCGCGTCATCGATGCGGATATAAGCTGGCTCGGTCACGGTCCGGCGGATATCATTCACGACTTCGGTTTTTCCAAGGATGGCGACCAGACCTTTAACCGCTGGGGGCAGCAGCGTATCGTCGAGCGGCTGGTGCGCGCCTACCGCAGGGAGCGGCCCGATATCGTCATTCCGACATTTCTCGATGTGCCGGGACAACACGGGCATCATCGCGCCATGACGCGTGCGGCAAAGAGCGCCATCGCGCTGGCCGCCGACCCCACCGCCTATCCCGAACATTTCGCCGAGGGGCTGAAACCGTGGAAGGTGGCGAAGTACTATCTTCCCGCATGGTCAGGCGGTGGCGACACCTATGATGACGAAGTGCCGCCGCCGGAAACGACGCTGACGATCAATGTTCCGGGCAGGGAGCAGGCCACCGGTGCGCAATATGACCGCATCGGCGAATGGTCGCGTTATTATCACGCCTCGCAGGGAATGGGACATTGGCCGAAGCGGGCGCAGGAGGTCTGGCCGCTGCATCTCGAACTCTCCGATGCCGTCGGTGGCGAGGAAAGCTCGATCCTTGACAGGCTGCCGTCTTCACTGTCCGACCTTGCGGCTTTTCCGAGGCTGGATGTCGAATTGGCAAAGGTGCTGGTCAAGGCCGAACAGGCAATAACCGAAGCAATAGCGGCATTCCCCGATAAGCAGCGGATAACGGCGTCACTTCTTGCGGCGGCGGCTCTTTTGCAGTCGGTCGAAGAGGCTGCAGCCACGGATTTCAGGGAGCTGCACGGGCATCGGATCGCGCGCAAGCGCGCGCAGGTCGATGCCGCTATCCTGACGGCGCTCGACGTTTTCGAGCGGGCCTATGCCGAGCCGGCGGAGATCGTTCCGGGTGGGACATCGGCTCTTTCCGTGGAGCTTACGGGCAGGGCATCAGAATTTGATGTCGAGGTCACGCCCGTCCTTCCATCGGGTGTTTCATCATCCATTCAATCGCGTGGCGAGATGCTGGTCTTTTCGCTTGCCGCCGATCCGGATGCTGCTGTTTCGGGGCTTTACCAGCCCGACTGGAAAGCCTCGGGCGGCAATGGCCATGCTTCCGTGCTGCTTTCCGCAAAGGTTGAAGGCAGAAAGGTTTCGGCCGCCTTCGATCTGGAGGAGGCGTTTTTCGTAACCCCCGCGCAGTCGCTGACGATAGCGCCCGATGCCCTTCTGGTGCCGCTTGGGCAGGGGCAGGGTACACATGTCTTTCAGGCGCATATAAAGGGTGCCGATGCGCCGCTCTCGTTCAGGAATACGGGCGGCTGGAACCTGCGTAAGAACGGCGGCGACTGGATTGCCGAACGTACCGGTGAGGCCCGGGCGGGCCTTGCCCAGATTGAAGCGCTTGTCGGTTCGCAACCGGCCTTTCAGATCACGCCTATCGTCTATCCGCATATCGGCAGGGCAAGGTTTCTGGCGCCTTCCGCTTTGAAAATCCTGTCGCTGGACCTCAAGCTGCCCGATGGCGTGCGTGTCGGTTATGTCGGTGGTGGCGCCGACAGGGTGGGTCTTTGGCTTTCGCGCATGGGCCTCGATGTCACCGAACTCGATGCTCAGGCGCTTGGCGGCGACCTGTCATCCTTCACGACGATCGTTATCGGCATCTTTGCTTTCGGCATCCGCAAGGATCTGGCCGCCGCGACGGAAAGACTGCATCGTTTCGTCGAAGATGGCGGCCATCTCGTCACGCTCTATCACCGGCCGACCGATGGATGGAACCCGGAGACGACACCTGTGAGGCGGCTTGAGATCGGCAAGCCTTCCTTGCGCTGGCGCGTGACCGACCCGCAGGCGGAGGTGACAGTGCTGGCGCCTGACCATCCATTGCTTGCCGGCCCCAACAGGATCGATGCCGCCGACTGGGCGGGCTGGGACAAGGAGCGCGGGCTTTATTTCGCCTCGCGCTGGGATGATGTCTACGAGCCGTTGCTCGCCATGCATGATGTCGATGAACAGCCGCTCAAGGGCGCGCTGGTCTCCGGTGCCATCGGCGAAGGCCGGCACACCCATACAAGCCTCGTGCTGCATCACCAGATGGACAAGCTTGTGCCGGGGGCCTTCCGCCTTATGGCCAATCTTGTGCAGCCGGCGTGAATGGCGACACCCAAAGCGAAGAACAGGAAAACCCGCGCGAAACGGATACACGCGCGGGCATTGGCTGGCTGTTGCTGGACATGACCCTTGTTGCGGGTGGAATGACCGCGCTCGTCAAGGCGCAGGGCGTCACCTATCCCGCCTTCCAGCTGGTCTTTATCAGGGCGATGATCGGTCTGATGTTCATCCTGCCGCTCATCTGGCGGCACAGGGGAGAAATGGTGCGTGTCAAATATCCCTGGCGCAACATTTTCCGCATCTGCTGCAACGCCATCGCACTCACCAGCAATTTCATCGCCATCACCCTGTTGCCGCTTGCGACCGTCAATGCCGTCGGTTTTTCCCGGCCATTGGTGACGATGGCGATGGCCGTCGCCTTTCTTGGCGAAAACGTGAGCCGTTTTCGCTGGACGGGGGCCTGTCTTGCATTTGTCGGCGTTCTGGTCGTCATCGGGCCGGGCGGCACGGAGTTTGGCGCGGGCGTGATTGTTGTTCTGGTATCGGTGGTGTTCGGGGCGCTTGCGGTGATCCAGACCCGGGCGCTGCGGCAGGAAAATACCACGGTCATGATGGTGTTCTACACGGTGGGCCTCGCCGTCATCACCGCCGTTCCGGCGATCTGGACATGGAAACCGGTTGCGTCATTCGACTGGGTTCCGCTGCTCGGCATCGGATTGCTGGCGCAGATGGGGCAATATTGCTTCCTGCGGGCCTATCGTATTGCCGATGCCAGTGTCCTTGCACCCGTTGGCTATCTATCGATCCTGTTCGTGACCTCTGTCGGATATTTCCTGTTTGACGAGGTGCCGGAAGCCCGTGTGGTTTTCGGTATCGTCATTATTCTCGTTTCGTTGCAATCAACTGTCCTTGCCGAATATCTTCTGAAGAGGCTGCGCCGCAAACGGTGACGGGGGCACCCTGCCTCTATTGGGCTAGAACCCGGAGCCTGACCCAGTTCAGTGCCGCAAGTTTGAAGCGATCGTAAAACGAACGCGCGAAACGCACATAGCGCATGATCCATGCGAGCCAGGCATAGGTGAGCAGCTTTTCCTGTCCCGCGTGATAAATGCGTTCGACGATCAGGAAGGTTGCGAGATGGGCAAGGATCGTCAGGGCAAGACCCGTCTTGACCGCGCCATGGGCAATCAGAACGAGACCGACGATCTTCATCGGTTCGGCAATCGCGAAGGGCACCGCAAGACAGAGAAGGATGGCAAGGCGCGGCAATCGCGCGATCCGGTTTTCCAGCCGCTTGATGAATGTCAGGCCGGATATGGCCTTTATCACCGGCCGATAGAGCGGACGGAAAATGCCGTCGAGGATCAGCGCGAAAACGATGATTGCCCGCAGCGGAAAGACGAGGATCGTCCGGATTTTACTGTTCACCTCGGCCGGTCTCCAAAAAAGGTTGCGCTCCAAAAGAGGTTGTATCCATTCTTAATCGCCTGAAACGTGGCAAAACCAAGTTGCGCCTTCACGTTCCATTCTGCCGCACGCTCGCATACATGCCGGTGGTGCGGAATTCGCTTGGATTGATGCCGTAAAGGCGACGGAAGACCTTGGAGAAATAGTTCGGATCCTCGAAACCACATAGCACCGACACCTCCTTGATGGGGATATTCGCGGCCGTCGTCAAAAGCTTGGCCGCCCGCCGCAGGCGTCGTTGCAAAACGAATTCCGCCGGCGGCAGGCCTTCGCTTGCCGTGAAGATGCGGGAAAAGTGGGCCCGGCTGAGGCCCGCCACCGCCGCGAGGTCGCTCACCGAAAGTCGCTCGCCGAGATGGCCGTCTATATAGCTCAGCACCTGCTGCAGGGTGCGATATTCGCCACCGAAGGAGGGGTGCGAGCCGAAGACATCGTCATAAAGTGTCATCGCCGCCTCATAGGCGACGGCAGAAGCCGCGCCCGGCGTTTCCGCGCCGTTGACGAGGCGTGAGCAGCATTCGGCAAGGTGATCGACGGTTTCGGGCTGGAGCTTGAGGATCGGACCGGTAACGGAGAGGATATTGCGGTGAATGCGCAGCGCCTCCTCGCCATTCATGGAAATCCAGAAGAACTCCCACTCCTTGCCCTCTTCCAGCCAGTAGCGGTGATTGTGGGGGATAAGCAGCAGCAGGGTTTCACCCGGCCTAACCACATAATGCCGGTTCTCGTAACGCAGGTTGCCCTGACCGGCGATGCAATATTGCAGAACGGTGAAGGGTGTCTGGCCGCGTTTGCGCCCGTCCCAGTCATAATTGCCGTCGCGGCGGATTTCATAACCGCTGCTGGTCGGCATGGTGTGCAGCGTCTGGCGGCCGCGTGGCAGCGAGACGGTGCGCATGCCGGGTCCCTGATCGATCAAATCACGCAGCACAAAATTACCCATGAAAGCATAATCCTTCTCTGGTTCTCTCCGTCTTTATACGCATAATCCCGACCCGAGGAGACAGCCAGCGGGATATTGTTGCTGAGAAATTGGGAGGAAGGCCGGTTTTCCGGGATTCTTACGGGTATTTTTCTGCAGCGCCATTTTACGATCCTTCGGCCCGTTTCACCCGTTCGATTTGCAACAGAGGTGGCGTTATGAGTTTCAAAATCGCTATTATTGGCGCAGGCAGCGTCGGTTTCACGAAAAAACTGTTCACCGATCTCCTGTGCGTGCCGGAGTTTCGCGACATCGAAGTCGCACTGACTGATATCAGCCAGCACAATCTCGATATGATCAAGGCGATCCTTGAAAAGATCGTTGAGGCCAATGGTTTCCCGGTGAAAGTGACGGCCGATACTGACCGCCGCCGGGCGCTGGAAGGCGCGAAATATATCATCAGCTGTGTGCGGGTTGGCGGTCTGGAAGCTTATGCCGACGATATCCGCATTCCGCTGAAATATGGCATCGACCAGTGCGTGGGTGATACCATCTGCGCCGGCGGCATTCTCTATGGCCAGCGCAACATTCCGGTCATTCTGGATTTCTGCAAGGATATCCGCGAGGTTGCGGCACCGGGTGCGAAGTTCCTGAACTATGCCAACCCGATGGCCATGAACACCTGGGCGGCCATCGAATATGGCAAGGTGGATACGGTCGGTCTCTGCCACGGCGTGCAGCATGGCGCGGAACAGATCGCTGAAATCCTCGGCGCGAAATCCCTGTCAGAGCTGGACTACATCTGCTCCGGCATCAACCACCAGACATGGTTCATCGACCTCAGGCTCAACGGCCGAAAGATCGGAAAAGATGAGCTGGTTGCCGCCTTCGAGGCGCATCCGGTCTTTTCACAGCAGGAAAAGCTGCGCATCGACGTGCTGAAGCGCTTCGGTGTCTATTCGACCGAGAGCAACGGTCACCTCTCTGAATATCTGCCGTGGTATCGCAAGCGGCCTGACGAGATCGCCCGCTGGATCGACATGTCCGACTGGATCCACGGCGAAACCGGCGGTTACCTGCGTCACTCCACGGAAACGCGCAACTGGTTCGAAACCGAATTCCCACAGTTCCTGGCGTCCGCAGCGAAGCCGATCGATCCGACCAAGCGCTCCAACGAACATGCGAGCCATATTCTCGAGGCGCTGGAGACAGGACGCGTCTATCGCGGCCATTTCAATGTCAAGAACAACGGCGTCATCAGCAACCTGCCGGCCGATGCCATCATCGAGTCACCCGGTTTCGTCGACCGTTTCGGCATCAACATGGTCTCCGGCATCACGCTGCCGGAAGCCTGCGCGGCCACCTGCATGGCCTCCATCAACGTGCAGCGCATGTCGGTGCACGCGGCGGTCAGCGGCGATATCGATCTCCTGAAGCTCGCGGTGCTGCATGATCCGCTGGTAGGCGCCGTCGCGACGCCGGAAGAGGTCTGGCAGATGGTGGACGAAATGGTCGTCGCGCAGGCACGCTGGCTGCCGCAATATGCCGATGCCGTGCCGGCGGCGAAGGAAAGGCTGGCGAAATCCACCGTCAAGACGCGTGACTGGGCAGGGGCTGCGCGCCGCAATGTTCGTTCCATCGAAGAATTGCGGGCCGAAAAATCGGCGCTGAAAAAGGCTGTCTGAGGAAAAGCATGGAAACAGGCCGGCGGCGGAAGGGAGTTCGCCGTCCGGTTAGAACGATCACAGAGGGTGGGCGGTCGAAGAGCTGCCATTTGGGAGGAAAAACGATGTTAGTTCAACGCAAGATCGGTATCATCTCGGCACTGGGGCTCAGTGTTTCGATGATCGCACTCAATGCGCATGCCTTCGAGACCACCACGCCGCCGGAGCCGCCGCAATTTCCGGCCGAAGGCAAGATCAACTATGTGGCGCGCGACTCGATCCTCGAATTCAAGGCGCTGCCGAGCTACAGCGAACCCGACTGGATCACCGAAAAATTCGAGAAGGCGGGCAAGCTGCCGTCCTTGAAAGAGCGACTTCCGGAAGAACCGCTGGTCTACAAGACGGGCAATATGCCCGACGGTATGGGTGTTTACGGCGACACGATGCGCCATGTGGTCGGCGGCCGGCCCGAGGGCTGGAACTATATTGCCGGCCAGAGCCAGGGCTGGGGCGGCATCGATATTGCGCTTTCGGAATGCCTGACGCGCACTGCGCCGCTCTTTCAGGTGGATGCCAAGGATACCGAACCGCTGCCCAACCTGGCCAAAAGCTGGGAATGGTCCGAAGATGGCCACAAGCTGACGATGCATCTGGTCAAGGGCGCCAAATGGTCGGATGGCGAAGCCTTTAACGCCGATGACGTGATGTTCTATTGGGAAGATGCGGTCGTCGATCCAAATGTCTCACCGCTCGGCGGCGGTGCGTCGCCTGAGGCTTTCGGTGAAGGAACGACGCTTAAAAAGGTCGATGATTACACCGTCGAATGGACCTTCAAGGCCGCTTTTCCCAAGCAATATCTCTACACCATGGCCTATCCGAGCTTCTGCCCCGGGCCGTCGCATATCTTGAAGCCGCAGCATCCGAAATATTCCAAGAACACCTATAACCAGTTCAAGAACGCTTTCCCGCCGGAATATATGAACATGCCGGTCATGGGCGCATGGGTGCCGGTGTCCTACCGGCCCGACGATCTCATTGTTCTGCGTCGTAACCCCTATTACTGGAAGGTGGATGAAAAGGGCCAGCAACTGCCCTACTTGAACGAAGTCCACTACAAGCTCTCCACCTGGGCGGACCGCGATGTGCAGGCCGTGGCGGGATCGGGTGATTTCTCCAACCTCGAACAGCCGGAGAACTTCGTTGCCTCGCTGAAACGCGCTGCTGATCCGAATGCACCCGCCCGCCTTGCCTTCGGGCCGCGCCTCATCGGTTATAATCTGCAGATGAATTTCTCCGCCAATGGCTGGGGCAATCCAGATGAGCGCGGGCAGGCAATCCGTGAGCTGAACCGCAATGAGGTGTTCCGTCAGGCCGTCACCTCTGCTCTCGATCGCAAGGCGATCGGTGACTCGCTGGTGAAGGGACCTTTCACGGCGATCTATCCGGGCGGCATTTCATCCGGCACCAGCTTTTATGATCGCGCCTCCACGGTGTACTACCCCTTCAACCTCGAGGGCGCCAAGGCGGCACTCGCCTCGATCGGCCTGAAGGACACCGATGGCGATGGTTTCCTGAACTTCCCCAAGGAGACGTTAGGCGGCCGCAATGTCGAGATTACCCTTCTCGTCAATAACGGTTACGCGACGGACAAGAGCCTTGCTGAAGGTCTCGTGGGCCAGATGGCGAAACTCGGTCTGCGCGTCGTCATCAACAGCCTCGATTCCAACCAGCGTGATGCCGCCCATTATGGCGGGCAGTTCGACTGGCTGGTGCGGCGCAACTCCACCGAGCTTTCCTCCGTGGTGCAGAATACCGAGCAGCTTGCTCCTGTCGGCCCGCGCACCAGCTGGAACCATCGCTCGCCCGAGGGCAAGGAGCTGGATCTGATGCCGTTCGAGAAGGAGATGGCCGATCTGGTGCGGAAATTCATCTCCTCGCAGGACAATGCCGAGCGGGCGGAACTGATGAAGCAATATCAGAAGGTCTATACGCAGAACCTCTATACGATCGGCCTCACCGAATATCCGGGCGCGCTCATCGTCAACAAGCGGTTCTCCAACGTGCCGCAGGGTACGCCGATCTTCATGTTCAACTGGGCTGAAGATTCCATCATCCGCGAACGCCTGTGGGTCGCGGCCGACAAGCAGGGCAAATACGAACTTTTCCCTGAGCAGCTGCCCGGCAAGCCGGGCGAGGGCGGGCCGATCAACTAGGCATTCCAGTAAAAGTGCGTAGCGGTTTTCCGTCCGGAAAATGCGAAACTTGAAGAACTCCTCCCGGAGCACACCCGGCACCGGTCGCGCGTGAAGCGCGGCCGGAGACACACGGCCCATCCAAACCGAGGAAGACCGTTCGATGCTGAGATTTCTGACGATACGCGTAGCATCCGCCATTCCGGTGCTGTTGATCCTGAGCGTGGTGACCTTCGCCATCATCCAGGCGCCGCCCGGCGATTATGCCGACTACATCCGCTCACAGCTGATGAACCAGGGCGGGGCGTCCTTCGAACAGGCGGAAGCGCAGGCGCAGGCCTACCGTATCGAACACGGCCTCGATAAGCCGCTTGTGGTGCAATATTTCAACTGGATCGGCGGCATCATCACCCGCGGGGATTTCGGCTACAGCTTCTATTACAACAAGCCGGTCGCCGATGTGGTTGGCGAACGCCTGCCGCGCACCATTGCGCTGGCGCTGGTCTGCCACATCTTTGCGTCCGTCCTCGGCATTGCCTTCGGCATCTGGGCGGCGACACGGCAATATTCCTGGGTGGATAACCTGCTCTCCACCATCGCCTTCCTCGGCATGACCATCCCGCGTTTCCTGATGGCCCTGATCCTCGTTTATCTCATGGTGTTTCATTTCGACGTGTCGGAGATCGGCAGCTTCTTCTCGCCGCAATATGGCGGAGCGCCGTGGTCGTGGGGCAAATTTGTCGATCTCGTCAGCCATGTCTGGCCGGTGGTCGCCATCGCCGTCTTCGGTGGCCTCGCCTACAATATGCGGGTGATGCGCGGCAATCTGCTCGACACGCTGAATGCACAATATGTCGAGACGGCCCGCGCCAAGGGCCTTTCGGAAGGCGCTGTCATCATGCGCCATGCGGTACCGAATGCCGTGCACCCGCTGGTCATGTATCAGGGTGTCGTATTGCCCTACATGCTGAGCGGCGAGATCGAGACCGCCATCATCTTCGCACTGCCGACCGTCGGCCCGGCCATTGTTGGCTCCATGGCGGTGGGCGATGTCTATGTCACCGCGACCTTCATGATGGTGCTGGCCGCAACGCTGATCGTCGGCAACATCATCGCCGACATGCTGCTCGCCATGCTTGACCCACGCGTTCGCGAATTCGGGAGGGCCTGAGATGATGGCGTTTGACGAGATGAAGACCGAAACCGCCGCCACCGCAAAACCCGACCGCTCCGCCCATGGCAACGAGACTTATCTCGCACTCGTCTGGCGGCGTCTCAGACGCTCGTTTACCGGCATGGTCGGGCTGGTGCTGGTGATCCTGCTGATCCTGATTGCCATTTTCGCGGATTTCTTCGCGCCAATGAACCCGCTTGAAACCCATGGCAGCTTTTCGCCGCCGCAGGTGGTTCGCTTCACCGACAAGGACGGCAATATCAGCCTCGCCCCCCGCGTCTATGCCATTGCGGAGACGGACGAGCTTGACCCGGTCACCTTCCAGCCCATCGTCGGGCCGGATTACGACAATCCCGTTTATCTCGGCTTCTTCGTCAAAGGCGCGGAATACAGGCTTCTGGGTCTCATTCCGATGAGCCGGCATTTCTTCGGTTCGACGGATGGCCAGCCGGTGCATTTTCTCGGAACCGACAAATTCGGACGCGATGTGCTGTCGCGCGCCATCTATGGCTCGCGCATCTCGCTTGCCATTGCGCTCAGCGTCGTCGCCATCGTCACCGTCATCGGCACCAGTGTCGGCCTGATATCAGGTTATTTCGGCGGGCCGCTGGATGCATGGGTGCAGCGTTTCGTGGAAGTGGTTCTGGCTTTCCCGCAATTGCCGCTCTACCTCGCGCTGACCTCGCTCATCCCTGTCACCGCACCGACCACCGTGTTCCTCGTCTTCGTGGTCGGCGTCATGTCGGCGCTCGGCTGGGCGCAGATGTCGCGGGAGGTGCGTGGCAAGACGCTGGCACTGGCGCGTATTGACTATGTGCGGGCGGCCATTGCCGTCGGCGCCACCGACCGGCGCATCATCTTCCAGCATATTTTGCCGAATGTGATGAGCCATGTGATCGTTGCCGTCACCCTGCATATTCCGAGTGTCGTTCTGCTCGAATCCTTCCTCGGTTTCCTCGGCTTTGCGGTGAAGCCGCCGCTTATCTCCTGGGGGCTGATGCTGCAGGATACCGCGACCTATTCCGTCATCGGTTCCTATCCATGGATTCTCGCACCGGTCGGTTTTGTGCTGGTCACCGTTTTCGCCTTCAACGCGCTGGGCGATGGCCTGCGCGATGCCGTCGATCCCTATTGAGAGGAGCGTAAAATGGTAGCTGCCCAAAACAACGCCTACGCCCCCGCCATCCGCTTCGATGCCGATGACCGTCAGGATAACGCCATCATCGATGCCCGCAACATTGCCGTGACGTTCAAGGTGGAACACGGCACGGTGGAGGCGGTGAAGGACATCTCCTTCCAACTCTATCGCGGAGAGACGATCGCTATCGTCGGCGAATCCGGTTCGGGAAAATCGGTCACGGCCCGCACGGTGATGGGCCTTCTGACGAAGCGGGCTTCCGTCTCGAAATCCGCGACCGTGCGGTTTAACGGCGATGACATATTGAAGTTTTCGAGCCGCCAGCGCCGCGCGCTGCGCGGTAACCGCATCTCGATGATCTTTCAGGAGCCGATGAGTTCGCTGAACCCGATCTATACGATCGGCAGCCAGATCGTCGAGGCTATCCGCGTTCATTCGAAACTCAGCCGGAAAGAGGCCGAGGCGAGGGCGCTCGATCTTCTGCGGCAGGTGCAGATACCGGAACCGGAAGCGCGGCTCAAACAATATCCGCACCAGCTTTCCGGCGGCCAGCGGCAGCGTGTGATGATCGCCATGGCGCTCTCCAACGATCCGGACGTGCTGATTGCCGACGAACCCACCACCGCGCTCGATGTGACGGTGCAGGCGCAGATCCTCAATCTCATCCGCGACCTGCAGAAGAAACGCGGCATGGCCGTGGTTCTCATCACCCATGACCTGACGATCGTGAAGCAGTTTTCCGATTACGTCTATGTCATGCAGCATGGCGAGATGCGTGAGCACAACACCACGGAAAAGCTCTTCGAAGCGCCGCAGCACCCCTATACGAAAAGGCTGCTCGGCTCCGAACCGCATGGTACTGCGAACCCGCTGCCGGAAAATTCCGGCGTGCTGCTGACGGCAAGCGGCGTGCGCGTGTCCTTCATGATGCGTTACGGCGGACTGTTCAAACCGGAACTGAAAGAGCTGATCGCTGTCGACAGCCTCGGCCTCACTCTGAAGCGGCACGAGACGCTGGGGCTCGTCGGTGAATCCGGTTCCGGCAAGACCACCTTCGGCCAATCGCTGTTGCGGCTGAACGAGCCGGTGGGTGGCGAGGTGATCTTTGATGGCGAGAGGGTCGATGGCCGCTCCCGCGCCGAAATGCGGCCCTTGCGTTCGCGCATGCAGATCGTCTTTCAGGACCCCTTCGCCTCGCTCAATCCGCGCATGACCGTCGGCCAGATCATCGAGGAAGGCCTCATCATCAACGGTCTTGGCAAAACAAAAGCCGAAAGGCTGGACCGGGTGCGTGATGCGCTGGAGGCGGCGGGCATGCCCGGCAACATCCTCTCGCGGTTCCCGCACGAATTTTCCGGCGGCCAGCGCCAGCGCATCGCCATTGCGCGCGCCGTGGCGCTGGAGCCGGAGTTTATCCTGCTCGATGAACCAACCTCGGCGCTCGATCTTTCCGTACAGGCACAGATCATTGATCTCCTGCGCAAGCTGCAGGATGAGCGTGGCCTGAGCTACCTGTTCATCTCGCACGACCTGAAGGTGGTCCGCGCGCTCTGCCACCGCGTCATCGTCATGCAAGGCGGCAGGATCGTCGAGGAAGGGCCCGTCGAGGACGTGCTGACCAACCCGAAAACAGAATATACTCAGCGGCTTGTACGAGCCGCCTTCGAAATCGCTTGAATTCCCAATACCGGAGGTAGACATGGCAAGAGATCCCAAGATCACATTTATCGGCGCAGGCTCCACTGTTTTCATGAAGAACATCATCGGCGACGTGCTGCAGCGTCCGGCCCTGTCCGGTGCCACCATCGCGCTGATGGACATCAACCGCGAAAGGCTGGAAGAAAGCGCCATCGTCGTCAACAAGCTGATTTCGACATTGGGGGCTAAGGCGAAGGCCGAGACCTATACCGACCAGAAGAAGGCCCTTGCCGGTGCCGATTTCGTCGTCGTCGCCTTCCAGATCGGCGGTTACGAGCCCTGCACGGTCACCGATTTCGAGGTGCCGCGCAAATATGGCCTGCGCCAGACCATCGCCGACACGCTCGGCGTCGGCGGCATCATGCGCGGTCTTCGCACCGTTCCGCACCTGTGGAAGATCTGCGAGGACATGCTGGCCGTCTGCCCCAACGCCATCATGTTGCAATATGTGAACCCCATGGCGATCAACACCTGGGCCATTGCCGAGAAATTCCCGACGATCCGGCAGGTGGGCCTTTGCCATTCCGTGCAGGGCACGGCGATGGAACTCGCCCACGATCTCGATATTCCCTACGAGGAAATCCGCTATCGTTCGGCGGGCATCAACCACATGGCGTTTTTCCTGGAGTTCGAACACCGCCAGCCCGACGGCAGCTACAGGAATCTTTATCCCGATCTCGTGCGCGGCTACCGCGAAGGCCGTGCGCCAAAACCTGGCTGGAACCCGCGCTGCCCCAACAAGGTTCGCTACGAGATGCTGACGCGGCTCGGTTATTTCGTCACCGAAAGCTCGGAGCATTTCGCCGAATATACGCCCTATTTCATCAAGGAAGGCCGCGAAGACCTGATCGAGAAATTCGGCATTCCGCTTGATGAATATCCCAAGCGCTGCATTGAACAGATCGAGCGCTGGAAGGGACAGGCGGCTGCCTATCGTTCCGCTGACAAGATCGAGGTCAAGCCGTCCAAGGAATATGCCTCTTCCATCATCAATTCGGTCTGGACCGGCGAACCCTCCGTCATCTACGGCAACCAGCGCAACAATGGCTGCATCACCTCGCTGCCATCCGATTGCGCGGCGGAAGTGCCGTGCCTTGTCGACCATAATGGCGTGCAGCCCACCTTCATCGGCGAATTGCCGCCGCAGCTCACCGCCCTGATGCGCACCAACATCAATGTTCAGGAGCTGACGGTGCGGGCGCTGATCACCGAAAACCGCGACCACATCTTCCACGCGGCGATGATGGACCCTCACACGGCGGCGGAACTGGATCTCGACCAGATATGGTCGCTGGTGGACGACCTTCTCGTGGCCCATCGCGACTGGTTGCCGGAGTGGACACAAGCCGAGGTGAAGCGGGCGCGGGCGGTGTAAGAACGCAGGGGCTGCGTTGATGGCAGGCTGGCGCACGGCACCCGTGTGGCGTTCGCCGGTTGGCCTTCCGTTATAGATTTAACGTCATCCTCGGGCTCGTCCCGAGGATCCAATCACATTACAAAAAACTGACGGCTGGCAGATGCTCGGGACAGGCCCGAGCATGACGAAAGGGTTTTAGTTCTTCGTCCAATTGACGTGTGTCAAAGCCGCAAACCGCACCCTCACCTAAACAGCCACGGCAACCGGTCTTTCTCCCTTGGACAGGGGAAATATCAGGTGCGAATTATGAACGTAAAGGTGGCTGGCTTCTTCGGTTTCATCGTATTACGGTTGAAACTCGAAGGGTTCATGGGGAAGACGGATGTCCAGAAAAGGCTTGCTCATTGGTCTGGTGGTTTTGGTGCTTGCCATTGCCGCTTATTTCGTCTGGTCGAAGTTCACGGCAGAGGGGTTGCCCGCCGGTTTCGCGGCCAGCAACGGCCGGATCGAGGCGGTCGAGATCGATATTTCTACGAAGACCGCCGGCCGTCTTCAGGACATCATGGTGCGCGAAGGCGATTTCGTGAAGGCCGGGCAGGTGCTTGCGCAGATGGACACCGCCCAGCTGGAAGCCAAGAGGCGTCAGGCGCAGGCACAGCTTCGCCGCGCGAAAATAGCGATCGATACCGCCAACAGCCTCGTTGCCCAGCGGGAGGCGGAGAAAACATCCGCTCTCGCAGTGGTGGAACAGCGCAAGGCCCAGCTTGATTCCGCCTCCAAGACCTATACGCGCTCGAAACAGCTGCTGACCGGCAATGTCGTATCGCAGCAGATCGTCGATGACAGCGAAGCGGCCGAACAATCCGCCCGCGCGACGCTCGCTTCCGCCGAAGCCTCGCTCGCCGCCTCGGATGCCGCAATCAATGCCGCCCGGGCGCAGATCGTCGACGCCGAAGCGGCGGTCGATGCCGCGCAGGCCGATATCGAAAGCATCGAAACGGATATTGCCGATGCGACGCTGAAATCGCCGCGCGATGGCCGGGTGCAATATCGCATCGCCCAGCCCGGAGAGGTGCTCTCTGCCGGCGGACGGGTTCTGAACCTCGTTGATCTCGGCGATGTCTACATGACGTTCTTCCTGCCGACGGCCGAGGCCGGCCGCACATCCATGGGGTCCGATGTTCGCCTGATACTGGATGCCGCGCCGCAATATACCATTCCGGCCAAGGTCTCCTTCGTGGCGGATGTCGCGCAGTTTACGCCCAAGACGGTCGAAACCGAGGAAGAGCGCCAGAAGCTGACCTTCCGGGTGCGGGCGCAGATCCCGCAGGAACTGCTGCAGAAATATATTCAATATGTCAAAACCGGTCTGCCGGGCATGGCCTATGTTCGGCTTGATCCCGAGGCCGTCTGGCCGGAAAATCTCGACCGTAATCTCGTGAAGTGACGGTGGCCGCCATGGTCACGCCTTCTGCGACGAGCACCGGAAACGATCAGAACGCGCCGGTCGCGCGCCTGGCCGACGTGCGGCTGTCATTTGGCAGCACGGTGGCTTTGGCCGACATATCGGTTGATATTCCCTCGGGGCGAATGATCGGGCTTATCGGCCCGGATGGCGTCGGCAAATCCAGCCTGCTGTCGCTGATCTCCGGCGCCCGCGCCATCCAGAAGGGCAGGGTGGAAGTTCTCTGCGGCGATATGTCCGATGCGCGCCACCGTGAGGATACGTGCCCGCGCATCGCCTACATGCCGCAGGGGCTTGGCAAGAACCTTTATCCCACCTTGTCCGTCTTCGAGAATATCGACTTTTTCGGCAGGCTGTTCGGGCAGGACGGCGGAGAGCGGCGGGCGCGTATCGCCGAATTGCTGAAGAGCACAGGTCTCGAACCTTTCGCCGACCGCCCGGCCATGAAACTTTCCGGCGGCATGAAGCAGAAGCTCGGGCTCTGCTGCGCGCTGATTCACGATCCGGACCTGCTCATTCTCGATGAGCCGACCACAGGCGTCGATCCGCTGTCGCGCCGGCAATTCTGGGAGCTGATCGATTCCATCCGCGCCGGTCGCCCCGGCATGAGCGTCATCGTCGCGACGGCCTATATGGAAGAGGCCGCCGGTTTCGACTGGCTGGTCGCCATGGATGGCGGCAAAATCCTCGCCACCGGCTCGCCCGCCGAACTGCTGGAGCGCACCTCGGCAGCCAATCTCGATGCAGCTTTCATCGCGCTTCTGCCGGAAGAAAAGCGCAAGGGCTACCGGGAGGTGCATATCGCGCCGCGCAAGGTGACCGGCGAGAGCGACTATGCCATCGAAGCGTCGCATCTCAGCATGCGCTTCGGCGATTTCACCGCCGTCGACAATGTCAGTTTCAAGATTCCGCGTGGCGAGATTTTCGGCTTTCTCGGCTCGAACGGCTGCGGAAAATCCACCACCATGAAGATGCTGACCGGGCTTCTGGCCGCCAGCGAAGGCGAGGCGAAGCTCTTCAGCCACAAGGTGGATGCGAGCGACATGGCCATCCGCCACCGGGTCGGTTACATGAGCCAGGCTTTCTCGCTCTATTCCGAGCTGACGGTGCGCCAGAACCTTGATCTTCACGCGCGGCTGTTCAAGCTGCCGGAAGAAAAAATCCAGCCGCGTATCGCCGAGATGGCGGAGCGTTTCGATCTCGGCGCGGTCATGGAGACGCTGCCGGACGACCTGCCGCTCGGCATCCGACAGAGGCTGTCGCTGGCGGTGGCGATGATCCATTCGCCGGATATTCTCATCCTTGACGAACCGACCTCCGGTGTCGATCCGGTGGCGCGCGATGGATTTTGGCAGATTCTCGCCGATCTCTCCCGCAACGACAATGTCACCATCTTCATCTCCACCCATTTCATGAATGAGGCGGAGCGTTGCGACCGGATTTCGCTGATGCATGCCGGCAAGGTGCTGATCAGCGATACGCCAGATGCGATCACCAGGGGCCGGAACGCCGCAACGCTGGAGGAGGCCTTTGTTGCCTATCTCGAAGATGCATCCGGCGTGACGAAATCAGGGCCGGCGGAAGCGCCTGCCGCGACAGCAAACGTGCCGGCGGCGCAGCACGCCGCGCCCGCCCGCAAACGGTTCTTCGATGTCCGGCGCATGTTCAGCTATACGCGCCGCGAGGCGCTGGAGTTGCAGCGTGATCCCATTCGCGGCACGCTGGCGGTGCTCGGCAGTGTCATCCTGATGTTCGTGATCGGATACGGCATCAATCTCGATGTCGAGGATCTGACCTTCGCAGTGCTGGACCGCGACGATTCCACCATCAGCCGCGATTATGTGCTCGACATAACCGGTTCCCGTTATTTTATCGAGAAAGAACCGATCCGCGATTATGCCGATATGGACCGGCGCATGCGCGATGGCGAACTGAGCCTTGCCATTGAAATTCCCCCCGGTTTCGGTCGCGATGTGCTGCGCGGCAAGACGGTGGAGGTGGGCGCCTGGATCGATGGTGCCATGCCGCAGCGGGCCGAGACCGTGCGTGGTTACGTGCAGGGCATGCACCAGACATGGCTGGCGCGCAAGGCGGCTGAGATTTACGGCAGCGCCGCGACGCAGAGCAGCTTCAGCATCGAGACGCGCTATCGTTACAATCCCGATGTCAAAAGCCTTGTCGCGATGGTGCCGGCGGTCATTCCGCTGTTGCTGATGCTCATTCCGGCGATGCTGGCGGCACTCAGCGTCGTCCGGGAAAAGGAACTCGGCTCCATCGTCAATCTGTACGTGACGCCGACCACGCGGCTGGAGTTCCTGATTGGCAAGCAGCTTCCTTATGTCGCCCTCGGCATGCTCAATTTCCTGCTGTTGACGGCATTCGCGATCTTCATTTTCCGGGTGCCGTTCACCGGCAGCTATCTTGCTTACGCAACGGGAGCGCTGCTCTTTGTCATCATCGCCACCTCGATCGGTCTCGTGATGTCATCCTTCATGAAGAGCCAGATCGCGGCGATCTTCGGCACCGCCTTGCTGACGCTCATTCCGGCGACGCAATATTCGGGCATGATCGATCCCGTCTCGTCGTTGCAGGGCGCGGGGGCCGTTATCGGAAACATCTATCCCGCCACCTATTTCATGACGATTTCCCGCGGGACCTTTTCCAAGGGGCTGGATTTCGCCGGGCTTTCCGGTTCCTTCCTGCCGCTTCTCATCGCCGTTCCGCTGCTCCTCATCGCCGGTGCCGCACTTTTGAGGAAGCAGGCGTCATGAGGTTGTTTTCGTCCAACATCTTCCAGCTCGGCATCAAGGAACTGCGCGGGCTTGCGCGCGACGGCATGTTGCTGGTCCTCATCGTCTACGCCTTCACGCTGCAGATCTACACTGGCTCCAGCGCTCTGCCGGAAACGCTCAACAATGCCGCCATCGCCATTGTCGACGAGGATCAGTCGCCGCTTTCCAGCCGCATCAGCACGGCTTTTTACCCGCCCTATTTTGCGCCGCCGAAGCAGATTTCCATTGCCGAGATGGACAAGCGCATGGATGCCGGCCTTGATACGTTCGCGCTCAACATTCCCCCGGATTTCCAGCGCCGGCTGATGGCCGGGCAGCAGCCCGCCATTCAGCTCAATATCGACGCGACCCGCATGAGCCAGGCCTTCAGCGGCGGCGGTTATGTGCAGACCATCGTGACGAGCGAAATCCAGGAATATATCAACCGCTATCGCGGCGCGACCTCGGTGCCGGTGGACCTGACCCTGCGCTCGCGTTTCAATCCGGAGCTGGACAAATCCTGGTTCGGCTCGATCAACAACATCATCACCGCCATCACCATGCTGTCGATCGTGCTGACGGGTGCCGCGCTCATTCGCGAGCGCGAGCATGGCACGGTCGAGCATCTGCTGGTCATGCCGGTGACACCGCTGGAAATCATGCTCAGCAAGGTCTGGTCCATGGGGCTCGTCGTGCTGGTGGCCTCGGCCTTTTCCCTGTTCGTCGTCGTCAGGGGGCTGCTGGCCGTTCCAATCGAAGGTTCGCTCCTGCTCTTCCTGCTCGGCACCGCCCTGCAATTGTTCGCCATGACGTCGATGGGCATTTTTCTGGCGACGGTGGCCGGCTCGATGCCGCAATTCGGCATGTTGCTGATCCTGTTCCTGCTGCCATTGCAGGTGCTCTCCGGCGCCATGACGCCGCGCGAAAGCATGCCGGATGCGATCCAGTACATCATGCTTCTGGCGCCCAACACCCATTTCGTCATTCTGGCGCAATCGGTGCTTTTCAGGGGCGCGGGACTGGATGTGGTGTGGCCGCAATTGCTGGCTCTGCTCGCCATCGGCTCGGCGCTCTTCATTTTTGCGCTTCGTCGCTTCCGGCGGTTCCTGCGCTGAACCGCGGAAAAAACCCGTTTGCCGTCATTTTCGAACGAGTTGAATTAATTGTGTACGGTAACGGTATGTTCGCCTTCCGGGAATATGCCTATGAGACGGCTGGGTAAAAGAGGGCTTTGTTCAGGAGTAGTACAATGACTATCGCAGCACGTCTGTCGCTTACGGCCATGATCGCACTGGCGGCAACACCGTCTCTCGCATCGGAAGATATGACGTCGCGGACGAGTGAAGCGATATTCGGTTTCGGCGGCGTGCTGACCAAAGAGGACATGCTGAAAAGCGCGGCCCTCTTTCCGGTGGAATATGAACGGAACGCCATTCTGGGCGGTGGTTATCAGTTTTACCCCTACCGCATCGGCAATGTGAAACTGGGTGGCGAAATCGGCGTCGCTGCCAGATTTGGCAAGGGTTTCACCGGTGAAGTATGGGCCGGCCCGGTGGCGCGTTATGAACAGATCAGGCTCGGCGAGCGGCTGTTCATCACGCCGAGCTTTACCGCTGGCCTCAGCCTGGTGACCGATGCACAGCCGGGCCGCGAGCGCGAGCAGGAAATCAAGGACGGCGGCAACGCCAACGTCCTGTTTTACCTCGGGCCTGAGATCAACGTCTCCTTCAGCGAGGATTCCTCGACGGAATTCTTCTGGCGCCTTCACCACCGTTCCGGCGGTGGCAAAACATTGGGCAATATGAAGGGCGCGACAAACGCCAACGTCTTCGGCGTCCGCTACAAGTTCTAAAAGGCGAGGGGCGCTCAGATCGTCCGCCATGTGGCTGAATTTTCAGCCACCCGTCATTTTCCGGGAAGAGGTGAATGGGAACCCTTGCATCCAGCGCATGGGTGGATTGCCTTATTCTGCCTGTTCATTGAGCATGAGAAAGCGCATATAGAGGGCATCAAAGGACGCCGGAACGAAAACGTTACTGACGTCACCTAAACCTCAGAAAGGGTCATGTCATGAACGTAGCACGCAGCTTCAACAATTGGCGCAAATATCGTCAGACCATCAACGAACTGGGCCGCATGAGCACCCGTGAACTGCACGATCTCGGTATCGATCGCAGCCAGATCACCAGCGTTGCCCGCGCCGCCATCGGCAAGTAATCAAGGCGATATCGCCACTTATGAATGCTTTAACGCCCGCTCCGCGGGCGTTTTTGTTTTTGGAGCTTTCCGTTCCGCCGTTCGCCGGTGCGACGATGCCATTCACCGCATGCGGAACCTTGCCGTGTCGCGGGCAGAGATTTGGCCGTCTCCCGGTGCCGGGAACACCCGGGCTCCCGCGAATATTCGCCCGGATTTTCCATCGCGGAGATCGCCATGCAGTGAGCGCATATCTGCGCTGCAACCTTGTGCCTGTGAAACGCGCAAAAAAATGCTATCCTCAAATCATCGAAACGGATGTACCTCCTCCCACATCCTTTTGGTAATGCGGGCGATCCTACTCCTCCTCCCAAAGGATTGCCCCGGGGACAGCGGTTTTCCTCCTCCCATATCGCTGTTCATCTTTTCAGAAAGCCTGCCGCACCTCCTCCCGCGGCAGGCTTTTTTGTTTTCGGGTGTTTTTTCGTTTTCAGGAAATCCCTCAGTCGAAAGCCATCATGCCGATGGGTGTTACGGCATGGGTGCCGGCGCGTTTGGCAAGCGCGTAGGACAGGCATTGCTCGACTGCATCCTGCGGCACGGGCTTGGCGATGACGCCGGCGCCGATGCCGAGGTTGAGGACGACTTCAGGGTTCGCCGTCATGAAGATCACCACGACGCCATGGTCTTCCGAAAGCCGCCTTCCGATCTCCGGGCCGGTCTGACCGTCGGCAAGATTGACGTCGACGAAGGCGATGTCGGCACGGCTGCCGAGTGCCACGGCCTCATCCAGCCGGTTGGCGATGCCGATGACATCGGCCTCTTCTTCCGCCTGCAAAATGGAATCCTCGATATCCATGGCGATGAGGAACTCGTCTTCCACGATCAGCACGCGCGGCTGTTCCGTGCGGAAACCGGGTTCGCTTTGCAAAACGTCTGCCAACATGTGCCTGTCTCCATTTCGTGCACTGCTGCACTGTCGGCAGGCAAACCCCTGTCGGGGCAACTCGTTCCAAACTGAGATAAACATAGTGAATGGAGTGTAAACGGTGCGCCTTTTCGGCTATCACCATTCACTAGCGAAGCAGTTGATTCGGTTTGGTTTTCATCCGGGGGAAGGGTGGGAGAACGTCGCCGTAGCGCATCTTTCGCCGCTGGAGCACAAGTCTTTTGGCCGCAATCGGTCGATAAGGCTTCATGGAAATTCAACGCGTTAAAGCCTCCTTCGTGCGCCAGGAAGGACGTGCTGCAACGCCGCCGATCATTCGCGTGCCGCAGTCAAAAACGGCGCCGGACCCTATGAGTTTAGAAAGAGAATAAGACGATGACCCAGTCTCCGCGCGCCACCATTGCCCGCAACACGCCCAATATCGCCGTCGTCGGCGTTGGTGGCGGTGGCGGCAATGCGATCAACAACATGATTGCCGAGGGCATTGGCGGGGTGGATTTCATTGCCGCCAATACGGATGCGCAGGCGCTGAAGAAAACCAATGCGCCGCGGCTCGTGCAACTGAGTTCCGAGCTGACTGGCGGTCTTGGCGCGGGCGCCGATCCCGAGGTCGGCCGTCAGGCGGCGATCGATTCCCTCGATGAAATCATGGATCACTTAAGCGGTTACGACATGTGCTTCATCACCGCCGGCATGGGCGGCGGCACCGGCACGGGTGCGGCTCCCGTCATTGCCGAGGCCTGCCGCGCGAAGAACATCCTCACCGTCGGCGTCGTCACGCTTCCCTTCAGCTTCGAAGGTGCACGGCGCATGCGGGCGGCCGAATATGGCTTCGCCAACCTGCTGAACACCGCCGATACCGTCATCGTCATTCCCAACCAGAACCTGCTGCGCATTGCGGACGCCGGCACCACCTTCGAAAACGCGCTGAAGACGGCCGACAAGGTTCTGTCACTTGGCGTGCGCTGCATCACCGATCTCATCCTGCGCGAAGGCCTCGTTAATCTCGATTTTGCCGATGTGCGTTATGTCATGAAGAACGGCGGACGTGCGCTGATGGGCACGGCGCAGGCCAAGGGCGAAAAACGCGCTTCGGAAGCGGCGGCCGCAGCCATCGCCAATCCGCTGCTCGGCGAACCCTCGCTGAAGGAGGCGCGCGGCGCGCTCGTCTCCATTTCGGGTGGCAATGACCTGACGCTTTATGAAATCGACGAAGCGATGACGCTGGTGCGCGAAGCGGTGAGCGAAGAAACCGACGTAGTGATGGGCGCTTCCTTCGATCCGACGCTCGACGGTGCCTTCAAGATTTCCGTCGTGGCCACCGGCCTGCGCAACTGATGTCTGCTTGAGGCGCGGCGCTGCCGCGACCTTCTCCCCTGGCGGGAAAAAACAAGAGGCGTGCTCTCCGTTCTCCGGATAAATCGAGCCTCCTCGAGCGGCGATGCGTTATAAACAGCGCCCACGCCACAAACCGAACGATCAAAAGCCGTCGCGGGTAATTTCCGCGACGGCTTTTTGTTGTTTTTGAACAATTATTCCGCCATTCGGGGAAGGCGCGTCGCAACGCGTCGTTGATAACGAAAAAATATAATAGTACTCTTTATGTCGACAAGAGGGATTTGGTGATGACGGATATAATTGCTTCTGCCGAGCGCAAGCGCGGCTCCGGCGTGAAGATGGTCTATGATTTGCTGCGCGACGAGATTCTCGATCTGGTGTTGCCACCGGGCAGCCCCATCGATGAGGTGCAGCTTGCCGAACGGTTCAAGATGTCGCGCACGCCGATCCGTGAGGCGCTGGTCAGGCTTTCGGGCGAGGGGCTGATCGATACGCTGCCGAACCGATCGACCATGGTGTCGAATATCGATTTCCTCAACATGCACACCTATTTCGATGCGCTGGTGCTGATGTACCGGGTCACCACGCAACTTGCCGCGCAATATCACCGTCCGGAAGATCTGGCCGGTATTCGGGCGCATAATGCGGAATTCGCCGTCGCGGTGGAAGAGCAGAATGCATTGGCGATGATCTCCACCAACGCCGCCCTTCATCTTGCGATCGCCGAAGCCGGGCGCAACCCCTATTTCACTAGCCTGTTCAAGCGCCTGCTGGACGAGGGGCGGCGTATCCTCAGGCTTTATTACCAGTCCTATGATGATCGTCTGCCCAAGCGCTTCATCGACGATCATGAGGAAATGATCGCGGCGATTGCCGCGCGCGATATCGCCCTTTCGGAAAAACTGGCGCGCGAACATGCCGAACAGATCGTGCGGCAGGTGCAGAAACTGCTGGTGCGAAACGAGCGTCTGGAAATAAGTCTGTAGCTTGTCGATTTCTTGTCGACAAATAAAATACAAGATAGTAATGTCCTTGTCGAAAGGGTGGCGCATTGCTGCGTCCATTCCTGAGAACCATGTGCCTTAGGAGCTAATAATGACGGCCAGCATTTTTTCCGGCGTGATCCCCGCATTGATGACCCCGTGCAAGGAAGACCGCACCCCTGATTTCGATGCGCTTGTCCGCAAGGGCAAGGAACTGATCGCCGATGGCATGTCCGCCGTCGTTTATTGCGGTTCCATGGGCGACTGGCCGCTCCTGACGGACGAGCAGCGCATGGAAGGCGTGGAGCGCCTGGTGAAGGCCGGCGTGCCGGTCATCGTCGGGACCGGCGCGGTCAACACGGCCTCTGCCGTTGCGCACGCTGCCCATGCACAGAAGGTTGGCGCCAAGGGCCTGATGGTCATTCCGCGCGTCCTGTCGCGTGGTTCGGTCATCGCCGCCCAGAAGGCCCACTTCAAGGCCATTCTTTCGGCTGCACCGGAAATCCCGGCTGTCATCTACAACAGCCCCTATTACGGTTTCGCCACCCGCGCCGATCTCTTCTTCGCGCTGCGCGCCGAGCACAAGAACCTCGTCGGCTTCAAGGAATTCGGCGGCCCGGCCGATATGCGTTATGCCGCTGAAAACATCACCAGCCGTGATGACGAAGTGACCCTGATGATCGGCGTCGATACCGCCGTCTTCCACGGTTTCGTCAACTGCGGCGCAACCGGCGCCATCACCGGCATCGGCAACGTGCTGCCGAAGGAAGTCATTCATCTCTGCAAGCTGTCGCAGGCCGCCGCCAAGGGTGACGCGGATGCCCGCACGCGTGCGCTGGAGCTGGAGCAGGCGCTCGCCGTTCTCTCCTCCTTCGATGAAGGCCCGGATCTGGTTCTTTATTTCAAGCACATGATGGTGCTGAAGGGCGACAAGGAATACACGCTGCACTTCAACGAAACCGATGTGCTGAGCGACAGCCAGCGCGGTTATGTCGAGGCGCAGTTCAAGCTGTTCAACAGCTGGTATGCGGATTGGAGCAAGCTTCCGGGCGCGGTGCAGTCCTGCAAGGCTGCCTGATTAATTGCTGAAGTAAAACAAAGGCCCGCAATCGCGGGCCTTATGCGTATTATACGCTTGATTGCGCTCCTTCGTCATGCCGGACTAGATCCGGCATCCAGCCACGGCGCGTCTGCGCCGTGAAAGAGTTCTCTCGCGATCAAGGGCTTGATCGTGCTGAACCCCGGATCGAGCCCGGGGTGACGGAGTGAGGATTCTATGGAGTCACAAAAATCACCGAACGACTCTATCGTTACGAGAAGGCCCGCATTTGCGGGCCTTTTTTATGTCCACTCCAAAGCAGTCAGGAGACCGCGTCCAGCCCCTTCTCCAGCAGCCGGTCGAGCCCGGCCATTTCCGCGGCGGTGAGCGTGATGCCTTCGCTTTCGGATTTGGCACGCGCCGCAAAGCGGCGGCCAGAGGGCAGGCGGGCGCCCTGGCCGATGATGGCGTCGAACAGCACTTCCGCGCGCTGGAAGGGATCGCCCGGACGCCCCTTGGCGAAGGCTTCGGGGGAGAATGCGACAATCAACTCACCATGGAAGGGCGCAAGTGTGGTGGTGCCGAGATAGTCCAGCACTTCGGGGCTGGTGAGATCGCCGATCATGATGCCGGCGAGAAGCTCGATCATGGTGCCGATGGCCGAACCCTTATGGCCGCCAAAGGGAAGCATTGCACCGGCAAGGGCTGCCTCCGGGTCAGTGGTCGGGTTGCCCTCGGCATCCACGGCCCAGCCTTCCGGCAAGGATTTTCCCGCGCGCCGGTGCAGTTCTATCTCGCCACGGGCGGCAACGGATGTCGCGAAATCAAAGACGTAAGGCGAGGTGCCCTTGCGCGGCCAGCCGAAGGCGAAGGGGTTTGTGCCGAGCAGCGGCCTGGTTCCACCGGTCGGTGCGACGGTGGAATAGCTTGGGCACATCACCAGCCCGGCGAGTCCGCTCGAGGTCAGTCCCTCGACCTCGGGCCAGAGAGCCGAAAAATGGGTGCAGTCATTGATGACGAGTGCGGCGACGCCTAGGCGTTTCGCGCGCTCTGCCAGAACCGGCAGGCCAAGCTCGAAGGCAGGATTGGCGAAACCGCCCCTGGCGTTGACCTTCACGATGGCCGTGCCGTCGTCTTCGGCCACTTCCGGTATGGCGTCGGGCTTCACCTTGCCGGCCTTGACGGTGCGAAGCGCCCCTTCGATGCGATAAATGCCATGCGATTTACAGGCGTCCCGCTCGCCGGCGATGATGACGCGTGCCAGCGCTCCCGACTGCACGTCATTCAGCCCCGCCCGGCGGAAAATCGCCTCCACCCGCTGCAAAAGTCCGTCAATGGTCAAGGTGGTGGTGTCGCTCATCATAATCCTCCGATGTCGGGCTCGCACATTTTGAATACATAAAGTATACAAAGGCGGTGCTATTGCAACGGGTCTTTTCGAGGCGCCGCCCGGAAAGCTGAAATCAAAAATCGCCTGCCACAAACTCGTGACGCCCAAGACGAACCCTCATTCCTGTGCTCGTCACAGGAATCCAGCCAACACGCGTTTGCCTGTTGAGACAATCCTTTCAGCCCAAAGACTTGGGCTGGCCAGGTTCCTGTAACAAGCACAGGAATGAGGAGGCGTTGGATGTTTCCGCATGGCCTGTCGGCTCCTCGCACCCGCTGCGAAACTGGTCCATCGACCTTCATCTCTTCGCACGCGCAAAAAATTCTTTTTGTATACTCCTTGTATTTTTATATTGATTTATCGTTGTCATGGGGAAATAGTGGCCTCGCCTTCAAGGGCAGACCAATTCTGGGAGCAAATCAAGAATGAAAAAATCGGTCATTTTCGCCGGCCTCTTGGCCGCCACTTCCGCTATCACCCCGGCCAAGGCCGACAAGCTTGACGACATCATTTCGTCCGGTACGCTGCGTTGCGCCGTCGTGCTCGACTTCCCGCCCATGGGTGCGCGTGACGACGCCAACAACCCGATCGGCTTTGACGTCGACTATTGCAACGATCTCGCCAAGGCGCTCGGCGTCACGGCTGAAATCGTCGAAACGCCGTTCCCCGAGCGTATTCCGGCGCTGATGTCCGGTCGCGTTGATGTCGGCGTTGCCTCGACCTCCGATACGCTGGAACGCGCCAAGACCGTCGGCATGACCGTGCCTTATTTCGCCTTCGAAATGGCCGTTACCGCCAACGACAAGTCGGGCATCAAGTCCTTCGAGGACATGAAGGGCAAGACGGTTGGTGCGACCGCCGGCACCTTCGAAGCCATCGCGCTCGAAAAGTCGGTCAAGGAATGGGGCGTGGGCGAATTCCGCCCGTACCAGACGCAGGCTGACGTGTTCCTCGCCTTGAGCCAGGGCCAGATCGATGCCACCGTTTCCACCTCCACGGTTGCGCAGTCCAACGTCAAGGGCGGCAAGTTCGCCGGTATCTCGGTGGTCGGCAAGGCGCCCTACGACATCGATTATGTCGCGCTCTTCACCAACCGCGACGAATACGGCTTCATCAACTACCTGAACCTCTTCATCAACCAGCAGGTTCGCACCGGCCGTTACGCCGAACTCTATAAGAAGTGGGTTGGCGGCGAGGTTCCCTCGCTCACCGTCAACGGCGTTTATCGCTAATCAGGACTTTTCGTAAACGGCGCGGTCAAAATAATCGCGCCGTTGATCGTTTCTGAAAAGGCGGGACGCTTAATGTTCAACTATACATTCCACTGGAATCAGGCGCTGAAGGCTCTGCCGCAGCTTCTGGACGGTGCGGTGGTGACGCTGCAGATCGCCATTCTGTCGATGGTGATCGGCCTTTCCTGCGCCATCGTGCTGACGCTGTTCCGGCTTTCCGGCAACCGCATTCTCGGCGCTTTCGCCTCCGTCTGGGTAGAGATCGCCCGCAACACGCCAGCGCTGTTCCAGATTTACATGGCCCATTTCGGGCTCGGCAATTTCGGCATTCATCTCAGCCCCTATACCGCGCTTCTGGTCGGTATCGCGTTCAACAATGCCGGTTATCTCGCGGAGAATTTCCGTGGCGCGCTGAAAGCCATACCGGATACGCAGACGCGGTCGGGCCGTTCGCTCGGCATGACCTCGATGCAGACCTTCCGGCTGATCATCCTGCCGCAGATGCTGCGCGTCGCCTTTTTGCCGGCCACCAACCAGATGGTCTGGGCGATCCTCATGACCTCGCTCGGTGTCACGGTCGGCATGAATACGGATCTCGCCGGGGTCACGCAGGCGCTCAATGCGCGCTCGTTCCGAACCTTCGAATTCTTCGCGCTCGCCGCGGTCATCTATTACGTGATCGCCAAGATCGTCACGCTCGCCGCCCGATTGCTGGCCGCGCGCCTGTTCCGTTACTGAGAGAGGTGAGCCATGTTTGAAACCGCTCTCACCTGGAGTGATCTCGCCTTTCTGGCCAAGGGTGCCGGCATGACGCTTGCCGTCACCGCCGTCGCTGTCACGGCAGGCACCATCATGGGGATCATCTTCGGGATCATCCGTTTCCAGTTCGGCCCTTACTGGTCGCTGCCGCTGACCTTCGTTCTGGACATTTTTCGTTCCGTGCCGCTGCTCATCCAGCTGGTGCTCGGTAATGCCTTCCAGTCGATCGCCAAGCTCGGCTGGCCGCCGTTCACCACCTCCTGCGTGGTTCTGTCGCTTTATACGGCGGCCTATTGCACCGAGATCGTACGTGGCGGCATTGAAGCGGTGCCTTCCAACACCCGCCGCGCCTGCCGGTCGCTCGGCATGACCTGGTCGCAGGACATGCGCTACATCGTGCTGCCGCTTGCCACCCGCGTGTCGCTGCCCTCGTGGATCGGGCTGACGCTGGGTGTGATGAAGGATTCCGCGCTCGTTCTGTGGCTCGGCCTCATCGAGCTTCTGCGCGCCTCGCAGATCCTCGTCACCCGCCTGCAGGAACCGCTGACCATCCTGATGATCTGCGGCGCCATCTACTTCCTTATCAGCTTCCCCATCGCCCGTTTCGGCGGGTATCTCGAAAGACGGTGGTCCCCCAATGATTGAGATCGAAAACGTCCGCAAATCCTTCGGCCCGCTGGAGGTTCTGAAAGGGATCAACCTCACCGTCAACAAGGGCGAGGTGGTCACCATCATCGGCGGTTCCGGTTCCGGCAAGTCGACGCTGCTGACCTGCATCAACGGTCTGGAGCCGATCGACAGTGGCAAGATCGTCATCGACGGCACGGAAGTGCATGCCAAGTCAACCGACCTCAACAAGCTGCGTCGCAAGGTTGGCATCGTCTTCCAGCAATGGAACGCCTTTCCGCATCTGACGGTGCTCGAAAACGTCATGCTGGCGCCGCGCAAGGTGCTCGGTATCTCCAGGGAGAAGGCCGAGGAGATCGCGGTGAAGCAACTGACCCATGTCGGTCTTGCCGAAAAGCTGAAGGTCTATCCGAACCGCATGTCGGGCGGTCAGCAGCAGCGCATGGCGATTGCCCGCGCGCTTGCCATGTCGCCGGAATATATGCTGTTCGATGAAGTGACCTCCGCACTTGACCCGATGCTGGTCGGCGAAGTGCTCGATACGCTGAAGATGCTGGCGGATGAGGGCATGACGATGATCTGCGTCACCCACGAAATGGCCTTCGCCCGCGATGTGTCGAACCGTGTCGCCTTCTTCCACCAAGGCGTGATGGCGGAAATCGGCACGCCCGATCAGCTGTTCGGCGCACCACAGCATCCCGAAACGCAGAAATTCCTGGCGAGCGTCCGGTAATGCCTGCACATGATGTCATCGTCATTGGGGCCGGCGTTGTCGGCCTCTCGGCAGCGATCGCCGCGCAGGGCCGCGGTCTTTCGGTCACGGTCATCGATCGCGAGGGACCGGCGGCGGGCGCTTCGGCAGGCAATGCCGGCGCCTTCGCCTTCACCGATATTCTGCCGCTCGCATCGCCCGGCATTCTCTGGAAAGCGCCAAAATGGCTGCTCGATCCGCTGGGTCCGCTCAGCGTGCCGCCGGCCTATGCGCTGAAGATCGCGCCGTGGATGTTCCGCTTCTGGCGGGCCTGCGCCGCATCGAAAGTCGAGCATTCCACCGCCGCCCAGACGGCGCTGATGGACCTGTCGAAGGCCGAGCTGGAGCCGTTCCTCAAAAAGACCGATACCATCGCCATGCTGCGCAAGGAGGGCAACCTTCAGGTTTATGAGAGCGAGGCGGAATTCGAAAGCTCTCTTCCCGGCTGGAAGGCGCGCGAACGCCACGGCATCGCGTTCCGGCATCTCAATGCCGATGAGATGGCCGAGATACAACCCGGCATCGCGCCGCGTTTCACCTGTGGCACGTTTACGCCCGGCTGGTATTCTATCGCCGATCCCAAGCTCTATACGCAGGCGCTGGCCGATCATTTCCGCACCATTGGCGGGCGTATCGAATGCCTCGATGTCGCATCGCTGAGGCCGCGGGAAGATGGCGTCGAGGTGGCGAGCCACGATGGCCGCACCCGCAAGGCCGGCAGGGTGGTGCTGGCGGCCGGTGCCTTCTCGCACCGCATCGCCCGGTCGCTCGGGGAAAAAATTCCGCTGGAAACGGAACGGGGGTATAATACCACATTGCCTTCTTCCGCTTTTGATCTGCGTACGCAGGTGACCTTTGGCGGACACGGTTTCGTTGTCACGCGGCTTTCCTCCGGCATCCGCGTTGGTGGAGCGGTCGAGCTGGGTGGACTGGAGCTTCCGGCCAATTTCGCCCGTTCCGAGGCGCTTCTGGCCAAGGCGAAAGCCTTCCTGCCGGGCCTGAAAACCGAAGGCGGCAAACAGTGGATGGGTTTCCGCCCATCGCTGCCGGACAGCCTGCCGGCCATTGGCGAAGCGCGGCACACGGCGCGGGTGGTCTATGCTTTTGGTCACGGGCATCTGGGGCTGACGCAATCGGCGGGCACGGCCCGCATCGTCGCCGATCTTCTGACCGGACAAAGGCCGGCCATCGATACAAGGGCATTTTCGCCGCAACGTTTCTGACGGAGATTTTCAATGTCTTCTGCCGTTTCGACACCAGCTATTCCCGAGGCGCGCAGCATCCTGCCGGGTGCGGCCGAAGGCAAGGTCACCGCCACGAGCGAGGCGTTGAGCTTCTGGGGCGGGGTCGATCCCGCCACCGGCCGGGTGATCGATGTGCATCACCCGCTGCATGGCGTCTGTCTCACCGGCGGCGTGCTGTTCATGCCGACCAGCCGTGGCTCCTGCACCGGCTCGGGCGTGTTGCTCGATCTCATCCTCACCGGCCGCGCGCCTTCGGCGCTGATTTTCTGCGAGGCTGAAGATGTGCTGACGCTCGGCGCGCTTGTGGCGGCGGAAATGTTCGGCAAGGCTCTGCCGGTCATCCGGCTCGATGCGGAAAATTTCGCCCGCTTCTCCCGTGCCGCACATGTCAGCGTCGACGAAAACACCATCGAGGCTGACGGCGTCTCGCTGGCGATCGCTCCGCCCGCAACCGCCCATCTTGACCTGAAGAACGATGACCGTGCGATGCTGGAGGGACGGGACGGCGTTGCCGTGCGCCAGGCCATGCGCATCATCGTCGCCATGGCCGCCCAGCAGGGGGCATCCGCGCTTGTCGATGTCACCCAGGGCCATATCGATGGCTGCATCTATGCCAGCCCCGCCAACCTCACCTTTGCGGAAAAAATGGCGGAGATGGGCGGCAAGGTGCGGGTGCCGACCACCATGAACGCCATTTCGGTCGACAAGGCGCATTGGCGCGCGCAGGGCGTGCCGGAGGATTTTGGCGATCCGGCGGCAAGGCTGGCCGATGCCTATGTGCGCATGGGCTGTCGCCCCACCTTCACCTGTTCGCCTTACCTTCTCGACAGCGCGCCGAATGCCGGCGAATCGATCGGCTGGGCCGAATCGAATGCGGTGATCTTCGCCAATACGGTGCTCGGTGCCCGAACTGCCAAACATCCGGATTTTCTCGATCTCTGCATCGCGATGACGGGCAGGGCGCCGCTTTCGGGTGTCTATCTCACGGAAAATCGGCGGCCGCAGCGCATTGTCGATGTGACTTTGCCGCAGGGCGTGGACGACGCCTTCTGGCCACTCGTCGGTTATCTCGCCGGCAAGGCCGCGCCGGATTGCGTTCCGCTGCTGCGCGGCCTCGCATCGGCAAGGCCGTCGCGCGATGATCTGAAGGCGCTCTGTGCCGCCTTCGGCACCACCTCCGCCGCGCCGATGCTGCATATTGCGGGTGTGACGCCGGAGGCAGAGCTTGCACCGCTCGAAACCGCCGAGACCGTCACCATTTCGCGTGACGATATGGCCGCTGGCTGGTCGCTCCTGAATGAGGGACCGGAAGAGGTGCAGCTTGTCGCCATCGGCAGCCCGCATGCCTCGCTGGAGGAGTGCCGCGCGCTCGCCGTTGAATTTGCCGGCCGCAAGCGCCATGCGGATGTCGCCGTCATCGTCACGGCCGGCCAGCAGGTCATCGATGCGGCGGGGCAGGATGGCACGCTGCAAAGCCTCAGGGACAGCGGCGTGCAGGTGCTGCCGGATCTCTGCTGGTGTTCTATTTCCGAGCCGGTTTTCCCGACGAAAACCCGCGCGCTGATGACCAATTCCGGCAAATACGCCCATTACGGCCCGGGCCTCAGCGGCCGCGCGGTTCGCTTCGGCAGCCTTGCCGATTGCGTCGAAAGCGCACTGACCGGCCGTGCGGGTTCCCGCCTTCCATCCTGGCTTTCCTGAGGAGTTTCGAATGCGCAGCATAAAGACCGTTCATGTCATTTCCGCCCATGCGGAAGGCGAGGTGGGGGATGTGATTGTCGGTGGCGTGAAACCGCCGCCGGGCGAGACTATCTGGGAACAGAGCCGTTTCATCGCTCGTGACGAGACGCTGCGCAATTTCGTGCTCAACGAGCCGCGCGGCGGCGTCTTCCGCCACGTCAACCTGCTGGTGCCGCCGAAACATCCGGATGCGGACGCCGCCTTCATCATCATGGAGCCGGAAGACACACCGCCCATGTCCGGCTCCAATTCCATCTGCGTTTCCACCGTGCTGCTGGATGGTGGCATTGTGCCGATGCAGGAGCCGGAAACCCATATGCTTCTGGAAGCGCCGGGCGGGCTGGTGAAGGTGCGCGCCGAATGCCGCAACGGCAAGGCCGAGCGCATCTTCGTGCAGAACCTGCCGAGCTTTGCCGCAAAGCTCGATACCGAACTTGAGGTCGAAGGCCTCGGTAAGCTGAAGGTGGATACCGCCTATGGCGGCGACAGCTTCGTCATCGTCGATGCCGAAGCGATGGGTTTCAGACTGAAACCGGAAGAGGCGCATGATATTGCCCGCCTCGGCGTGCGCATCACCAATGCCGCCAACAAGGCTCTGGGTTTCGATCATCCCGAAAACCCCGACTGGCGACATTTTTCCTTCTGCCTGTTTGCCGGCAAGGTGGAGCGCACTGCCGAAGGCTTGAGGGCAGGGGCGGCCGTCGCCATCCAGCCGGGCAAGGTGGACCGCTCACCGACGGGCACGGCACTTTCGGCCCGCATGGCCGTGCTGCATGCGCGCGGTGAGATGAAGGAGGGTGAAACGCTGACGGCGGTGTCGCTGATCGGCTCGACTTTCACCGGCCGCATCCTCGGAACGACAACGGTCGGCGACCGCCCGGCCATCCTGCCGGAAATCTCCGGCCGTGGCTGGATCACCGGCATTCACCAGCACATGCTCGATCCGTCCGATCCGTGGCCGGAGGGGTATCGGCTGACGGATACGTGGGGTGCTAGGTAGTACGCACGCAGGCTGCATCTTGAGATATGCTACGGCGGTGCGGCCCGTTTCTTCTCCCCGTCGGGGAGAAGAAACAAGCGGCACCCGCTCGTTCTTCACTCGTTAAAGCCCTACAGGCCGGCTCGCTTGGTCGTCTCCCGCACGATCAGTTCGAACCCGACATCCACCCGCGCTCCTTCGGGAATGGCGGCATCCTTTTCCGCCTCAAGGATCGAAAGCAGCAATTCGCCCGCCTTGCGCCCGATCATCTGCGCATCGACGCGGATCGTTGAAATTGCGGGATAACATTGCCGGCCGATATCGAAATCGCCGAAGCCGAGGATGGAAACCTGCTCGGGCACACGAATGCCGAGGCGATGACATTCCATCAGCGCGCCGACGGCGGAAATATCCGATACCGCAAAAATACCTTCGACGTCGGGCGCTTTTGCTAGCAGCGAGCCCAGCGTCTTTGCCCCATGATCATAGGAAACCGGTGCGCTGCCCTCGCGGATGATGAGGTCATCGGCAATGCCGGCTTCGCGCAGCGCTGCGCCAAAACCGAGCAGGCGGCTTTCGCCGCGCCAGTCCTTCACGTCGCCATCGGCCCTGGAGCCCAATGCGCCTATCCGTTTGAAGCCAAGCGATATCAGATATTTGGCGGCGTTTCTTCCCACCTCGTAGTTGGAAAAGCCAACCGCATGGTCGATGGGGTGTTCGGGCACGTCCCAGATCTCGACGATCGGAATGCCGGCACGCATCAGCACCTCGCTTGCCATCTTGGTATGCACCGTGCCGGCGACGACAATGGCGTCGGGACGGCGCTCCATCATGGTGCGGATGACGCGCTCCTCCTCCTGCAGATCGTACATGGTATAACCGATCAGCAATTGGTAGTCGGCGGCGCGCAGCGCATTGGCGAGCCCTTGCGCGCTGTCGGCGAAGTTGGAGTTGGTGAGTGTCGGCAGGATGGCGGTGATGAAATTGGTGCGCCGGGATGAAAGCGATCCGGCGATCCGGTCCGGCACATAACCGAGCTTCTCGATTGCCTTCATCACCTTCTGGCGCGTTTCTTCCGACACCAGCGCAGGATCGGCTAGCACCCGCGATACCGTCATCTTCGAGACGCCCGCGAGTTTGGAGACGTCGCTCATCGTTGCTTTTTTTGACGTGACTAACGCTGCGGCCAAGGGCGTGCGCTCCACCAAAGCATGTCTCCCCAGTTTTAAGCCGGCAACAATTTCAACCGGTTCAGGACAAGACATACACGAAGATCAACAGGGAAAGCACGCCGCTTGATTGCAGATCGATGCGGCGTGCACCGGATTTATGCGATGCGGCGGTAGACGAGGTGATAAAACCGTCCGTCGCACATGCTCATCATCTCGTCCGTCAGCACCCGGCCTTCGAGACGGACCGGCGAGACCAGCGCTTCTTCGACCGCTTCCATGGAGGGGTAATCGATTTCCTGCACCATGATGATCGGCGCTGCGTCAGGGTCGGTGCGCTTGGTGCGCATCACCCGCACGGCCTGCGCGTTCGGCATGCGTTTCCAGACGGGCAGCAATTTTTCCTCGACGATGCGGAAAAACTCCTCCTCCCGGCCGGGGTGGATCGTGCCTTCAAATATTGCCGAGCGCGTATACATGGTTTCCTCCCAAATGAATGCCCGATGCAACGGTTCTGTAGATCGGACTTGCAATGATACCGATAACATGCATTATTGATCCTGCCAAGAACGGGAAATGGTGTCGACAAGAGGAAAATCGATAACCAGCAGAAATCGCTGAATTTAATAGGAAATTCTGACGGTTTTGAGCTTTTGCTGTTTCTTGGGAGGAGTTTTTAGTCAATCGCGTTGAAATGTTATCGAGAACATTTTGCGCTTTGCGCAAGGCCACTGTTCCGCTTCGGGCAGCCACTATAAGGTTGGAGGAGAATCCATGAGCATTTCCAGATTTCTGAAGAACATGACCGTTGCCGTCGGTGTTGCCGCAGCAACGCTTGCCGCCAGCACATCCGCCCATGCCGTCTCGATCAGCGAGATCACGGCGCGCGGCAAGGTCAAGATCGGCGTTCTCACCGGTGCACCGCCCATGGGCATGGTGGATGAGAAGGGCAATCCTTCCGGTTATGACGTCGATGTCGCCAATCTCATCGGTTCCTACCTGTCTCTGCCGGTCGAACTGGTGCCGTTGACGCCGCCGGCGCGTATTCCCGCGCTTCAGACCGGCAAGGTCGACTTCCTTGTCGCGACGCTCGCCCCGACCGGCGAACGCGCCAAGACCGTGATGTTCACGCAGCCTTACAGCGCCTTCAACATGGACATCATTTCCGGCAAGGACCAGAAGTTCGAAAATCTCGACAGCCTCAAGGGCAAGCGCGTTTCGGTCAATCGTGGTTCCTCGCAGGAAACCGCGTTGCGCAAGGCCAATGTCGAAGGTCTTGAAATCGTCGTTTACGAAGACGATTCCACCAGCGCCCAGGCATTGCTTGCCGGTCAGGTGGATGCCGTGGCCCTGCCGTCCACGGTGGGTGAGGCGATCATCAAGCAGCGCCCGGAAGCCGGCCTGCAGGTTGGGTTCACCTTCTTCCAGCAGGGCAATTCCATGGCGACCAAGCTTGAGGACTTCGAGCTGCGCCAGTGGCTGAACACCTCCATCTACCTCATGAAGATGTCGGGCGATCTCGACCGTATCTCGGTCAAGTGGACCGGCCGTCCGCTGCCGCAATTGCCAAGCTTCTGATTGAGCCTTTCAACGCGCCCGCCGGGAAGGCTTCCGGCGGGCCGGGAAATGTCAACGGAGTGACGCATGTCCTACACATTCCAATTCGGCGCGCTCGCCCAATATCAGAATGAGATTCTGAATGGCATATGGCTGACGATCAAGCTGTCGGTCCTGTCCATCGTGCTCGGCTGCGCTTTCGGCATTCTTCTAGCCTCGCTGCGCTCCATCAATGGCGGCATCGTCCGCATCATCGTCGACGGTTATGTCGAGGTGATCCGCAACACGCCGTTTCTGGTGCAGCTTTTCATCGTCTATTTCGGCCTGCCGGGCCTCGGCTTTCGTGTCGGGGCAGATACGGCGGCGCTGATCGGCATGACGATCAACCTTGCGGCTTATTCGACGGAGATCATCCGCGCCGGCATCGAGGCGGTGCACAAGTCGCAGATCGAGGCGGGTGAGGCCCTGGGCTTCACGAAGTACCAGATCTATCGCCACGTCATCATCGTGCCGGCCATCGCCAAGGTCTATCCTTCGCTCTGCAGCCAGTTCGTGCTGATGATGCTGGCATCGAGCATATGTTCGGCCATCTCCACCCATGAGCTTGCGGCCGCCGCAGCCTTCGTGGAATCGCAGACCTATCGCTCCTTCGAGGTCTATATCGTCGTCACGCTCATCTATCTTGCGCTGGCGCTCAGCCTGCGGCTCATCCTTGCCCTTGTCGGCATGTGGCTGTTTGGCCGCCGTGTGGCCCGCAAGACGATGACCGCCATGCCGGAGGTACAGTCATGACTCTTCGAACTTTCGGCTGGAACGAATTCGGCTTCCTCTTGACCGCCCTGCAATGGACCGTGCTTCTGACGATCATTGCCCTTATCGGCGGCGGCATTGTCGGCTTTTTCATCGCACTCGCCCGCACCTCGGATAACAAGCTGCTGCGCATTGCCGCGGGCACCTATATCCAGGTCATTCAGGGCATTCCGGTGCTGATGATCCTGTTCCTGTCCTATTACGGCCTCAGCCTTGCCGGGCTGGAATTGCCGCCGCTCTTTGCCGCCGGCGCCTCGATGACGATCTACACATCGGGTTACCTCGCGGAAATCTGGCGTGGCTGCATCCAGGCGGTGCCGAAGCAGCAATGGGAAGCGTCGGAATCGCTGGCGCTCACCCGCGCCCAGCAATATCGCTACGTCATCCTGCCGCAGGCGATCCGCATTTCCCTGCCGCCGACCGTCGGTTTTGCCGTTCAGGTCGTCAAGAATACGTCCATCGCATCGATCATCGGTTTCGTCGAACTGGCAAGAGCGGGGCAGCTCATCAACAATGCCACGTTCCAGCCGTTCCGCGTCTTCGTCGCGGTGGCCGTGCTTTATTTCATCGTCTGCTACCCGTTGTCCCAGCTGTCGCGTTGGCTGGAAAGGAGGCTTCATGCCGGAAGTAATCGTTGAAAACGTTCACAAGAGCTTTGGCGCTCTGGAAGTCCTCAAAGGCGTGTCGCTTTCGGTGGGCCGTGGTGAAGTCTTCGCCCTCATCGGCCGCTCGGGCTCGGGCAAGAGCACGCTGCTGCGTTGCATGAACGGGCTGGAGAAGATCAATTCCGGCCGCATTGAGATTGCAGGTCACACCCTTGGAGAAGATGCCAAGGCGCTGCGCAAGCTGCGCACCGATGTCGGCATCGTGTTCCAGAGCTACAACCTCTTTCCGCATCTGACGGTCGGCGAAAACATCATGCTTGCGCCACGCATCGTCAAGGACGTGGCGAAATCGGAAACGAAGGATATCGCCCGCGAGGTTCTGCAACTCGTCGGCCTGTCGGAGAAATTCGATTCCTACCCGGACCAGCTTTCCGGCGGCCAGCAGCAGCGTGTGGCGATTGCCCGTTCGCTCGCCATGCGGCCGAAGGTGATGCTGTTCGACGAGGTGACCTCGGCGCTCGACCCGGAACTCACTGAGGAAGTGCTGACCGTCATGGAAAACCTCGCCAAGGACGGCATGACCATGATCCTCGTCACCCATGAAATGGCCTTTGCGCGCCGCGTGGCGACTGAAACCATCTTTATGCACAAGGGCAAGATCTGGGAGCAGGGCCGTTCGTCGGAACTCTTCGCCAATCCGCAAACGCCGGAACTCCGGCAATTCGTCAAGGCCGATGTGAAGTAGCTCACCGGCGCAAAGGAAGACCCATGACCACTGAAATCGTGCAATTGTGCCCGCTCATCCCGGCACTGGAAGGCGAACTCGCTGAGCGCTTCACCGTGCATCGCCTGTTCGAAGCCGCAGACAAGGAGGCGTTCCTGGCTGAAAAGGGCGCGGCGATCCGCGGCGTCGTTACCGGCGGCCATATCGGCCTGCCGGCGGATATCGGGGCGACGCTTCCCAATCTTGAAATCGTCGCCATCAACGGCGTCGGTTTCGACAAGGTCGATCTGGCCGAAGCCAAAAAACGCGGTTTCCGCGTCTCCAATACGCCTGACGTGCTGACGGCGGATGTCGCCGATCTCGCGCTCGGCCTCGTTCTGGCGCAGGCGCGCAAGTTGCCGCAGGCGGACCAGCATGTGCGCACCGGGCAATGGCTGAAGGGCGATATGGGGCTTTCCACCCGCGTCACCGGCCGTCGTTACGGCATTTTCGGCCTCGGCCGCATCGGTCTTGCGATCGCAAAAAGGCTCGAGGGTTTTGACGCGCGCATTTCCTACACCGCCAGAAACCGTCGCGATGTCGCCTATGATTACTACGACAGCATCAAGGCGCTGGCCGCCAATTGCGACGTGCTGATCATCGCCGCTGCCGCCACTGCCGAAACGCGCCATATCGTCAATGCGGATGTGCTCAAGGCGCTTGGACCGCAGGGCGTGCTCGTCAACGTGGCGCGCGGCTCGCTGGTTGATGAGAAGGCGCTTGTCGAGGCTCTTTCCAGTGGCGCCATCGGTGGTGCGGCGCTGGATGTCTTTGAGGATGAGCCGCGTGTGCCGGAAGCACTTTTCGCTTTCGACACCGTCACGCTCGCGCCGCATGTGGGCAGTGGCACACACCAGACACGGCGCGCCATGGCCGATCTCGTTCTTGCCAATCTCGATGCGCATTTTGCCGGCAAGGACCTGCCGACACCGGTGGCATAAGCCCTCTTTCCCTATAGTCATCGGACGGCGCGGCTTTTGTCGCGCCGTTTCGTTTCATGCCGTCGGCTGCCCGTCGATGGTAAAAGGGGTAGTGCCCCCTAATCTCTATTCGACGTTCATCATTATATAATATGTATAATCCTACTATTCCGCTTCCTTATGAAGTGATGAGGCGGAGAGGTGCGTTCCAAAGGCCCGAAGACACCCGTAGAGAACCGCATGTCGCGAAAACAGCGCGGCGTAACGCCATCTGCCTCAGCTGAAACGACCGAAAACACCAGTCCCTCCGACCGGCACACGCTTCTGGAAGCGATGATCGACCATGTGCCGGATTTCATATATGCCAAGGATCTGGAGGGCCGCTTTCTTTTCGCCAATCGCGCCATCGTCGCCGAAAACGGCTTTGACAGCGTCGAGGAACTGATTGGGCTCACCGATTACGATATTCATGGCGAAGCGGCGCGGCGTGCCGGCATTCCCGAGACCGAGGCGCGGGTGATGCGCACCGGGGAACCAGATCTCGGTTATGAGGAACGCGCCATGCGCGGCGATATCGACCGCTGGCTGATGATGTCGCGGGTGCCGTTGAGGGATAAGGCCGGCAACATCATCGGCGTGGTCGGGGCCTCCAGAGATATCACCCAGAAAAAGGCCTCGGAAAGGCTGCTTCAGGCACAGGCGCATATTCTGGAAATGATCGTTGCGGCGGCGCGTATCGAGGATTTTCTGGAAGAATTCGTCAGGGCCATCGAAAATCTCGCCACCGGGCTTGCCTGCGCGGTCAGGGTGTTCGATGCGGCGGCAGGCGAGCCCTCTTTCTATGCCTCTCCCGCACTTGGCCGGCAGGAGGAGCTGGCCTCGCTTGTTTCCACCGTCAGCGATCCCGAAAGCCTCACCCGGCAGGCCGAGAACGCGGCCTTCAGTTTCGATATTCCCGCCAGCGAAGGCAAGGCGCATGGTTTCGTCTGGTGCATGCTGGCCGGCCGCGAACCGGATGCGGCGCTGGTGGAATTCATCGGTGCCGCGGCGCGCATGGCGGGTCTGGCGATTGACCGTAAACGGGCGGCGGAACACATCGCCTTTCTAGCGGATCACGATATGCTGACCCGGCTACCCAATCGCCGTTTCCTCGATACACGATTGCCGGAGATTTTGGCGGCGGCGGCAAGGGCGGGCAGAAGGGTCGGCATCGGTTTTCTCGATCTCGACAATTTCAAGCAGATCAACGATACGCTCGGCCACAGCATCGGCGATGCGCTGCTGTCGAAAACCGCCGGGCGTATTGCCAAAAGCCTCAGGCGAAACGATCTCGTGCTGAGGGTCGGTGGCGATGAGTTCGTCATCATTCTCGAAGAGCGCAGGGAGGATGTCGAAAGCCGCCTGCAGCACATCCGGGCCGCGGTCTCGCAGCCGCTGCGCATCGGCAATTACGATATCAAGGTCACCTGCAGCATTGGCATGGCCTTTTTCCCGGAACATGGGGAAACCACGGCGGAAATTGTCGCGGCGGCTGACCTTGCCATGTATGAGGCCAAACATAACGGACGCGATGGCATCGCCACCTTCACACCGCGCATGGCGGACGATCTCAGGAAAAAATTCACCCGCATCGAGGAGTTGCGCAAGGCGGTGGAGAAGGACGAGTTCGTGCTGCATTTCCAGCCGCAGGTCGATCTTCTCAGCGGCCGGATCAGCGGTGTGGAGGCGCTGGTGCGCTGGCAGCATCCGGTGGAAGGGTTGCTGGGACCTGCGGAATTCATCGGCCTTGCGGAAGAAACCGGCCTGATCGTGGAACTGGGGGAAAATATCCTCAGGAAAGCCTGTCGTCAGGCGCAGGCCTGGGCTGCCGCCGGCCTGCCGCCCGTCAAGATGGCGGTCAATATCTCGCCCCGGCAATTTCAGGGCGGGCTGGTGCAGCAGATCCGGTCGGTGCTGAAGGAAACCGGCCTTTCACCCTCCCTGCTGGAAATCGAAATCACCGAGACGCTCATCATCCAGGATGTCGAAACATCGGTGCGGATCATGCGGGCCATCAAGCAGATGGGCGTCAGCCTGGCGCTGGATGATTTCGGCATCGGTTATTCCTGTCTCGGCATGCTCAAGACGTTCCCGCTCTCATGCATGAAGATCGACCGCTCCTTCCTGACCAACCTGCCGGAAAAAACCAAGGACAGCGCCATCGTCTCGATCATGATCCAACTTGCCGGGTCGCTGGACATCGATGTCATTGCGGAAGGCGTGGAAAGCGGTGAGCAGGCGGCGTTTCTGAGCGCCGCCGGCTGTCCCTATGGTCAGGGATATTATTTCAGCCGGCCGGCGCCCGCGGATGTGATTGAAGACATGCTGGGAAAGACGACGATCTTCCCCACCGACGCATCCAGCATTACGCAATAGTTCGTCGCGACGTCCCTTCACCAGTTTGACCAGACGCCGCCTGCCGGAAGAGTGGGTGGATCTCCTCGCCGCATTGCCGTGGCGATTACCCGCCTTCACATCCAGTCTGACAATGAGAACCGTCGCGTTTCGTCACCACGTGCGATCGCCGAGTCCTGTCTATCCTGCTGCCGATCCGGGAGTATACGTCATTTTCTATATTCGTAATTTATAACGTTATTTGAATTATATTTAGTAATGTATTTCGTTATTTGAATGTATTATTCAAATATACTATATTTTAAGCTGTTAATTTGTTGTAATTTTACTACGCAATTGGATTGTGTACTTTAATTGTATTTGTATTTTGCCGATTTGAATTGCGAGTCTCCGGAGGTTTCTGTCATTTGCTGAATCTGCGCGGGGAAGCGGGCGGCAGGGAAAGACCAGCCCTCAAATTTGCGCATTCGTTGAAAAATTTTTGACTGGAGATTAAAAATGAACATCAAGAGCCTTCTGATCGGCTCCGTTGCCGCTCTCGCGGCAGTATCCGGCGCACAGGCCGCTGACGCTATCGTCGCTGCCGAGCCCGAGCCCATGGAATATGTCCGCGTCTGCGACGCTTTCGGCACCGGCTTCTTCTACATCCCCGGCACCGAAACCTGCCTGAAGTTCGACGGTTACATCCGTTTCCAGACCGATTTCGGCCGTGAGCAGTCCGGTTCGTCCGACTGGGATTCCTTTACCCGCGCCCAGTTCAACATCGACACCCGCACCGACACCGAGCTCGGCGCTCTGCGCGGCTACATCGGTTTCCGCGGTCAGGCTGACAACGACACCGACCGCAACGTCGTTCTCGATCAGGCTTTCATCGAACTCGGCGGCCTGAAGGTCGGTTTCTACTACAACTGGTGGGATGACGGTCTCGCTGGTGAGTACGACCTGCTCAGCTCGAACCGCACCCGTCTGAACGCCATCCGTTACACCTACGACGCCGGCTCCTTCTATGTTGGCGCTGCCGTTGAAGAACTGGAAGGCTCGCGCAAGGGCACGTCCGAACTCGGCGTTACGAAGGGCGGCAAGTTCAAAACCAACACGAACGATGTTGGCGTCAGCGCCATCATTGGCGGCAAGTTCGGTGGCGTTAAGGCCAACGTGCTCGGCGGTTACGACACGAACCAGGAAAACGGTGCAATCCGTGCCATCGTCACGGCTGACATCGGTCCGGGCACCCTTGGCCTCTCCGGCGCCTGGGCTTCCGGTGCCAACTACTACTACGAAGAGTCCGAGTGGACTGTTGCTGCTGAATACGCAATCAAGGCAACCGACAAGCTGACAATCACCCCCGGCTTCCAGTACTTCGGTACGATCGACATCGGTGCCAACAACGACTTCGTTGGCGATCGCGATGCATGGCGTGCCGGTGTAGCTGCCAGCTACAAGATCACTTCCGGCCTCTCCACGAAGGTTTCCGTGACCTATCAGGACGTGGATGGCCGCGAAGGTATCGACAGCGGTGCCGGTGATAAGTGGACCGGTTTCGTTCGCCTTGAGCGCGCGTTCTAATAGTCCATACAAAAAGCATAACCGGGTTAGATAACTCAGATCCACCCCGTTCTCGAACGGGTGAGTGACTAGCTCCAGTCGAAGTTCCTGACATGATGTCAGGTTTGCTCCCCGCCCTCTTGAGGTCGGGGAGTTTTTATGTGCGACTGATAGTCGAGGCGTGGATGGCGGCCCCGTCCATGAGGCCGGAAAATGCAACGAGGCCTGCTGTTCTCTCCTGGCATCAGAACAGCCGACGCAGTAAAAATCGACCACCATGCGATGATGGTGATTGAGAAATTGTCTGCAATATGAAATACTATTGTATACAATAAATTCAGGTGCCATCATGGAATTCGATTTTACCGCGCTCGAGCCGCAGAGCCGCTATCGTTTGCTGACGAATTTTATCGGCCCGCGACCGATAGCGCTGGTCACGACGCGTTCGGCCGCAGGCCATAACAACGCCGCGCCGATGAGCTTTTTCAATGTTTTCTCCCATGACCCGCCGATCGTCATTCTCGGTATCCAGCCGCGTGTGACGGGCGAGGAGAAGGATACGATGGCCAATATTCGCCGCACCGGTGAATTTGTCATCAACATGGTCGATATGGCTCTGTCCGAGCAGATGCTTGTCTGTGGCCTCGGCTTCGATAGCGAGGTTGACGAACTTTCCATGGCGCGGCTGACGGCCTCTCCCTGCCGCAAGATCGAGGCGAGCTTTGCAGCGGAATCGCCCTGCGCCTTCGAGTGCCGGGTGGAGCGTTTGATCGATTATCCGCGCCGCACGCTGGTTTTGGGGGAGGTCGTGCATATGCACGTCCAAAAAGATTGCCTTGATGCAGAAGGACGTTATGTCGATCCGGACCGATACCAGCCGATCGCACGCCTCCACGCCGATAACTACGTCAGTTCGGATCGCCAGTTCGTCCTCAAGGCGCCCGCGATTACCGACTTCATCAAGCCGAATGGCGAGTGACGGTTCTGACCTGAAATGCCGGATGTCTCTGCCCGCTGCCGGAAAACGCCCCGGAATGAGAGGGCAGGGTGTCGATCCCCACCGTTTGGAGCACGGCTCACATGGTTGAATGCAGCAGGTTGGGAGCGGATTGCCGTGCGCCAGAGTAGGTTGACGTCTGTAACTGTCTGCGCTTGAGGGAATTCGGTCTTGCCGTCCGCGCACAGTTTGCAGGAAAACACCCGCATCCCTTTGCGGGCTTCTCCGTCTCGCTTTAGTGTTCTTTTTCTCGCACCGTCCGCATGGTCGCGAGTCACGCGGGAGGGCGCATGATCGACAAGCTGGAATTTTTCATCGCATTGGCGCGCGCAGAGCATTTCGGCCGCGCGGCAGAGGAGTGTGGTGTTTCGCAACCCAGTCTCTCGGCCGCGATCCGGCAGCTGGAGGACCAGCTGGGTGTCGTTCTTGTGGTGCGTGCGGCGCGTTATCAGGGGCTGACACCGGAGGGCCAGCGTGTTCTCGAATGGGCGCGTCGCATTGTCGCCGATACGCGCACCATGCGTGAGGAAATGCGGGCGGCGCGTAAGGGTCTGGCCGGCCATATCCGGCTTGCGGTCATTCCGACGGCGCTTGCAATGGTGCCGCGATTGACGGAATCCTTTCAGGCGCGGCACCCCAATGTGACCTTTTCCGTGACATCACGCACCTCGCTTCAGGTCTTGAGCCAGATCGAAAACCTCGAGATCGATGCGGGAATCAGCTACCTCGACAACGAACCTCTTGGCCGAGTGACCACGGTGCCGCTTTATTCGGAGCGATATCACCTGATTGCAGCAGCTGGAACGCCGCTTGCCGATCAGGAAAGCGTTACCTGGAAACAGGTTTCGGGTCTTAGGTTATGCCTATTGACTTCGGATATGCAGAACCGCCGCATCATCAACAAACATATGGCTGACGCGGGTGTGGAGGCGAAGCCGACATTGGAGTCCAACTCCATGATTGTGCTGTTTTCCCATATCCGAACCGGACAATGGGCTTCAATAATGCCGCGTAACATAGCGGAATCATTTGGTTTTCCAAAGCAGATCAGAATGATACCGATTACCGAGCCGGATGCGGAGCATCTGGTGGGGCTGATCGCGACTTATCGCGAGCCACACACGCCACTGGTTTCCGCGCTTCTTCATGAGGCGCGTCAGCGCGCTGCGGCGATGGCTTTTGATAGGAATTTCCTATCGGGCGACGAAAACACATTATTGACCTGATCAAGCCTACCTCGCCATTCTTCCGGGCGACGCAGGGGCTGTGCAGGGACTGAAACATGTGCCGTTTGCCATACCTGCCCCCTGTCGGTTTGGGAGGACTGGCTTATGAATATCCGTGCGGTTGCCGCAGATGAGGCGGCCCGTGTTTCCGCTATCATTGGCGATTTTCTTCACCTCGAAGGGCCATTGCTGCCCATATTGCACGCGGTGCAGGAGGAGTTCGGTTACATACCGGAAAGCGCCAAGCAGATCATCGCATCCTCGCTGAATATATCGCGTGCCGAGGTTCATGGCGTCGTAACCTTCTATCCCGACTTTCGCGATCACCCTTCCGGCAGGCATGTGCTGAAGCTCTGTCGCGCCGAGGCTTGCCAGTCGATGGGTGGCGAGCCTCTTGCGGAGACCATCAAGACCCGGCTCGGCCTCGACTGGCACGAAACCGCGGCCGACGGCTCGGTCACGCTGGAACCGGTCTTCTGTCTCGGGCTTTGCGCGCAGGCGCCGGCCCTGATGCTGGATGGCGAAGTCCATGCCCGCCTTGACGAGGACTGTCTTGGCGACATTCTGACGGAGGCGCGCCGATGAGTGTCACCGTTTTTGTTCCGGGCGACTCCGCAGCACTTGCCGTTGGCGCAAACCGCGTGGCCGAAGCGATCGCCCGCGAGGCGGCCGTCCGCAACCTCGACGTCCATATCGTCCGCAACGGCTCGCGCGGCATGCTCTGGCTTGAAGTGCTTGTGGAAGTGCGCACCGAGCATGGTCGTATCGCCTATGGGCCGGTCAAGGCCAGTGACGTTGCTTCGCTCTTCGATGCGGGTTTTCTCAATGGCGGCGAGCATCGTCTCTGTCTCGGGCCGACAAAGGATATTCCGTTCCTGAAAAACCAGACGCGCCTGACCTTTGCACGTTGCGGCGTGACCGATCCGTTGTCGCTTGAGGATTATCGTGCCTATCAGGGCATGAAAGGTCTTGAAAAAGCCGTTGCCATGGCGCCGCTCGACATCGTCGCCCAGGTGACCGAAAGCGGCCTGCGCGGGCGCGGCGGTGCGGGTTTCCCGACGGGCATCAAATGGAAGACGGTTGCCGATGCGGTGGCCGATCAGAAATACATCGTCTGCAATGCGGACGAGGGTGATAGCGGCACCTTTGCCGACCGCATGATCATGGAAGGCGATCCCTTCGTGCTGATCGAAGGCATGGTGATTGCCGGCCTTGCCGTCGGCGCGACGAAAGGTTTCATCTATACGCGCTCGGAATATCCTTACGCCATCAAGGTCATGGAGCAGGCGATAGAGATCGCCCGTCGCGAAGGCATCATCGGCCCATCCGTCCTCGGTTCCGGCCGGGCCTTCGACATGGAAGTGCGCATGGGTGCCGGCGCCTATGTCTGCGGCGAGGAAACCTCGCTTCTGAACAGCCTGGAAGGTAAACGCGGCACCGTGCGTGCCAAGCCGCCGCTGCCCGCCTTGCAAGGGCTGTTCGGCAAGCCCACCGTCGTCAACAATGTGATTTCGCTCGCCTCCATTCCGGTCATCATGGATCGTGGTGCGGCCTTCTATCGCGATTTCGGCGTTGGCCGCTCGCATGGCACCATCCCCATCCAGCTCGCCGGAAACATCAAACATGGCGGGCTTTATGAGACCGCCTTCGGCCTGCCGCTCGGTCAGTTGGTCAACGATATCGGTGGCGGCACGATCACTGGCCGGCCCGTCAAGGCGGTGCAGGTGGGCGGCCCGCTCGGCGCCTATTTCCCGGTCTCGCTGTTCGATACGATCTTCGATTATGAGGCTTTTACCGCTGCCGGCGGCCTTATCGGACATGCCGGTATCGTGGTGTTCGACGAGACCGCGGACATGCTCCATCAGGCGCGGTTCGCGCTGGAATTCTGCGCGGTCGAAAGTTGCGGCAAGTGCACGCCCTGCCGCATCGGCTCAACGCGCGGTGTCGAGACGGTGGACAAGATCGCGCTTGGCATCGAGCGGGAGAAAAACACGGCGCTGCTCGAAGACCTCTGCGAAACCATGAAATTCGGTTCGCTCTGTGCGCTTGGCGGTTTCACGCCCTATCCCGTCATGAGCGCGCTCCGGCATTTCCCGGAAGATTTTGCCCCCATCCCACGTGTTGAAGCGGCGGAGTAAGACCATGGCCCTTGTGACAGAATTTGACTATGGAACCCCGAAATCCCTCGCTACGGACATGGTGACGCTGACCATCGATGGGCGGCAGGTGACTGTGCCGGCGGGTACCTCGATAATGCGCGCCTCGCGCGAAGCGGGCATCGATGTCCCGAAACTCTGTGCCACCGATATGGTGGATGCTTTCGGCTCCTGCCGGCTCTGTCTGATCGAGGTGGAGGGCCGCAACGGCACCCCCGCCTCCTGCACCACGCCTGTCGCCCCCGGTCTCGTCGTGCACACGCAGACGGAGCGGCTGAAGCAGATCCGTAAAGGCGTGATGGAGCTTTATATCTCCGATCACCCGCTCGACTGTCTGACCTGCGCCGCCAATGGCGATTGTGAATTGCAGGATATGGCGGGTGCCGTTGGCCTGCGCGATGTGCGTTATGGTTATGAAGGCGACAACCACGTCAAGGCGCGCACCGGTGAGGGCGATCTCAATGCCCGCTGGATGCCGAAGGACGAAAGCAATCCCTATTTCACCTATGATCCTTCCAAATGCATCGTCTGTTCCCGCTGCGTGCGCGCCTGCGAGGAAGTGCAGGGCACCTTCGCACTGACGATCGAAGGGCGCGGTTTCGAAAGCCGGGTGTCACCCGGCGCGCATGAGGCGTTCCTCGATTCCGACTGCGTTTCCTGCGGCGCCTGCGTGCAGGCCTGTCCGACGGCGACGCTGACGGAAAAATCGGTGATCGAGATCGGCCAGCCGGAACATTCGATGGTCACGACCTGCGCCTATTGCGGTGTCGGCTGCTCCTTCAAGGCGGAAATGCGCGGTGAAGAACTGGTGCGCATGGTGCCGTGGAAGGACGGACAGGCCAATCGTGGCCATTCCTGCGTCAAGGGCCGCTTTGCCTATGGTTACGCGACCCACAGGGACCGCATTCTCAACCCGATGATCCGCGAAAAGATCAGCGATCCATGGCGGGAAGTCTCGTGGGAGGAGGCCTTCTCTCACGTTGCCTCCGAGTTCCGGCGTATCCAGGGTCAATATGGTCGGGAGTCCATCGGCGGCATCACCTCGTCGCGCTGCACGAATGAGGAAACCTTCCTCGTCCAGAAACTCATCCGCGCCGGTTTCGGTAATAACAACGTCGATACCTGCGCCCGCGTCTGCCATTCGCCGACGGGGTATGGTCTCGGCCAGGCTTTCGGCACCTCCGCCGGCACGCAGAATTTTGATAGTGTCGAGCAGTCCGATGTGGTGCTGGTCATCGGCGCCAATCCGACCGATGGGCATCCTGTTTTCGGCTCGCGGCTGAAGAAACGGCTGCGGCAGGGGGCGAAGCTCATCGTCATCGATCCGCGCCGCATCGATCTCGTCCGCACGCCGCATGTGGAGGCGTCCTTCCACCTGCCGCTGCTGCCCGGCACCAACGTTGCGGTGCTGACGGCGCTTGCGCATGTGATCGTCACGGAAGGGCTGTTCAACGAAGCCTTCATCCGCGAGCGCTGCGACTGGTCGGAATTCGAGGATTGGGCTGCCTTCGTTGCCGAGCCGCAGCATAGCCCGGAAGAAACCGAAAGTTTCACCGGCGTGCCGGCGGAAGAATTGCGTGGTGCCGCGCGTCTCTATGCCAAGGGCGGCAATGGCGCGATCTATTACGGGCTTGGTGTCACCGAACACAGCCAGGGTTCGACGACCGTCATGGCGATCGCCAATCTTGCCATGGCGACCGGCAATATCGGCCGCCCCGGCGTGGGGGTCAATCCGCTGCGCGGGCAGAACAATGTGCAGGGCTCCTGCGACATGGGGTCTTTCCCGCACGAACTTCCGGGCTACCGGCATATTTCCGATGATGCCACGCGTGACATCTTCGAGAAACTCTGGGGCGTGAAACTTAACAACGAGCCGGGGCTCCGTATCCCCAACATGCTCGATGCGGCCGTGGATGGCAGCTTCAAGGGCATCTATATTCAGGGCGAGGATATTCTCCAGTCCGACCCGGATACGAAGCATGTTTCGGCCGGTCTCGCTGCCATGGAATGTGTCGTGGTGCACGATCTCTTCCTGAACGAGACGGCGAATTACGCGCATGTCTTCCTGCCGGGTTCCACCTTCCTCGAAAAGGACGGCACCTTCACCAATGCCGAGCGCCGCATCAACCGCGTGCGCAAGGTCATGTCGCCGAAGAACGGTTATGCCGACTGGGAAGTGACGCAGAAACTGGCGCAGGCCATGGGGCTTGCGTGGAACTACGCACATCCGTCTGAAATCATGGATGAAATCGCCGCGACAACGCCAAGTTTCGCCGGCGTTTCCTACGCCTATCTGGAAGAGAAAGGCTCGGTGCAGTGGCCCTGCAACGAGAAATTCCCTGAGGGTTCGCCGATCATGCATGTGGACGGTTTTGTCCGAGGCAAGGGCAAGTTCATCCGCACCGAATATGTGGCGACGGATGAACGCACCGGGCCGCGGTTCCCGCTGCTGCTCACCACCGGCCGCATCCTGTCGCAATATAATGTCGGGGCGCAGACACGGCGCACGGAAAACGTCGTCTGGCACGAGGAGGATCGTCTCGAAATCCATCCGCATGATGCCGAACAGCGCGGCGTGAAGGACGGCGACTGGATCAAGCTCGTCAGCCGGTCGGGAGACACGACGCTGCGGGCGCTGATTACCGACCGTGTGGCGCCGGGCGTGGTCTACACGACCTTCCACCATCCCGGCACGCAGGCGAACGTCATCACCACCGACTTTTCCGACTGGGCGACCAATTGCCCGGAATACAAGGTGACGGCGGTTCAGGTCTCGCCCTCCAACGGGCCGACGGAATGGCAGGAAGAATATGATGCGCTCTCGCGTCAGTCCCGCCGCATCGCCGGCAAGCTCGAAGCTGCGGAATAATCGGGGGCCGGGCCTGGCCCCGGCCGTCTCATTCATGGAGGCGTCGGCGTGGGAGCCGGCGCGGGGAGTAGGTCATGTTGCTCAACCACACCGATGAAAAGCTGGTGAGAATGGCGAACCAGATCGCGACGTTCTTTCTGTCGCAGTCGGAAGATATTCGCATCGAAGGTGTTGCCACGCATATCAACAAGTTCTGGGAACCGCGCATGCGGCGCCGGTTCTTCGAGATGGTGGATGCCGGGGCTGGTGATTTTCTGCCGCTGGTGCTTGCCGCGTCGAAGGAGATAAGGCGGCCCGGTGATCCGGCAGCCGATGCGGTGGGTCTCGGCGACGATGCGAAGGGCGCTCCGGGCGGGAAGGGACCAATTGCGGGTGAGTCCCTTTCGGAGCCGAGCGTGCCGGAAAGCACAGGGGCTTGAGCGGCACGGCCGCAAAATCAGAGTTTTGGCCGGACAGGGGACGTTCGGCGACATTGGCGTTCACCAGGCGGGGCGAACGTGACATGTCCAGACATTCACGAGGGAGGTAATGTCAATGGCAGTAGCAGATGCAACGGCGGGAGAGGCGGCGCAAGCCGGGTTTTTGGACCGCGAACGAATAATCGCAAGACCGGGTTTTAATCGCTGGCTGGTGCCGCCGGCGGCCCTTGCCATTCATCTATGCATTGGCATGGCCTATGGCTTCAGCGTGTTCTGGCTGCCGCTGTCGAAGGCGCTGCCGGCGACGGACCCCAGCTGCTCCAGCCTCACGCTTGTCGGGGCGCTGTTTACCACTGAGTGCAACTGGCGTGTGGCCGATCTCGGCTGGATCTATACGCTTTTCTTCGTTCTTCTGGGTTGCTCTGCGGCCATTTGGGGTGGCTGGCTGGAAAGAGTGGGGCCACGCAAGGCCGGCTTCGTTTCCGCCTGCTGCTGGTGCGGCGGTATCCTGGTGGCGGCAGTCGGTGTCATCACGCATCAACTGTGGCTGATGTGGCTGGGCGCCGGCGTCATCGGTGGCATCGGGCTTGGGCTCGGCTATATTTCGCCCGTATCGACGCTGATCAAATGGTTTCCGGATCGTCGCGGTATGGCGACGGGCATGGCCATCATGGGTTTCGGCGGTGGTGCGATGATCGGTGCGCCGCTTGCCAATCTTCTGATGAACAACTTCAAGACGGATGTTTCGGTCGGCGTCTGGCAGACTTTCGTCGTCATGGCCCTGATCTATTTCGTCTTCATGATGGCGGGTGCCTTCGGTTACCGCATTCCGCCATCGGGCTGGCGCCCGGAAGGCTGGACGGCGCCCTCCGCCAAAAGCGCCATGATAACCCATCGCCACGTGCATCTGCGCGATGCGCACAAGACACCGCAATTCTGGCTTATCTGGGCAGTGCTGTGCCTGAACGTTTCGGCGGGCATCGGCGTCATCGGCATGGCTTCACCCATGCTGCAGGAAATCTTCGCGGGCTCGCTGATCGGTTTGCCCGGTGTGGGTTTTGCGGATCTCGATGCCGGGCAAAAGGCGCAGATCGCGGCGATTGCGGCTGGCTTCACCGGTCTGCTTTCCCTGTTCAACATCGGTGGCCGCTTCTTCTGGGCGTCGATGTCCGACAAGATCGGCCGCAAGAATACCTATTTCTGCTTCTTCATTCTCGGCATCATTCTTTATGCGCTGGCGCCGACGCTGGCGACGATGGGCTCCAAGGCGCTCTTCGTTCTGGCTCTCGGTATCATCCTGTCCATGTATGGCGGTGGTTTCGCCACCATCCCGGCCTATCTCGCCGATATCTTCGGTACGCAGTTCGTGGGTGCTATTCACGGTCGCCTGCTGACGGCGTGGGCGACTGCCGGTATCGCCGGTCCGGTCGTCGTCAACTACATCCGCGAGGCGCAGATCGCGGCGGGTGTGGCGCCGGGACCAGCGCTCTATACCAGCACCATGTATATTCTGGCGGGCATGCTGGCGATCGGCCTTGTGGCCAATGCTTTCGTGCGGCCACTTTCGGACAAGTGGTTCATGTCGGATGCGGAAGTGGCGGCGCTTCAGGCGAAGACCGCTGCCGCCAATGCCGGCCCGACGGGTTCCTTCGGCATCGGACGTGGCGGCCTGGACACCAAGGCAGCCCTTGCCTGGGTTGCGGTCGGTATTCCGCTTCTCTGGGGCGTGTGGGTTACCGTGAGGAGCAGTCTCGCGCTGTTTGGCTGAACATCCGCTACCTCGGTCGTGCAGGATCTGTGCACGACCCGGAAAGCATATGCCGGCTCATGGCCGGCATATCACCTTATCGAAGCGAAAAGAGGCTGCGGTTCAGATCACGTCAGATGAACCGCCTCCCGGTATTCGCAAAATGTGCAGCTTGCCGGTCTGGCGTCCATCAACGCCAGCTGGCAAGCAATCCTTCAAGTGTTGCGTGGTCGTCTTTGTCCAGTCGGGCAAGTCCCGGCGCGCGCACCGGGCCAACCTTGAGTCCGAGAATTTCCATGGCTTCCTTCACCACCGTCACATTGGCGCCGTTGCGATAGCGCGTCCGCAGCCGTTCGAAGAGTTCGATCTTTTCAACGATCTTCCGTGCCGCTGAAAAATCGCCTGATGTCAGGGCATCATGTACCTGCAGGGAGAATTGCGGAGCCACGTTGACGAGACCGGATGTGAAGCCGCGTGCACCGACCGCCGAAAAGGCGGGTGCCCAGCTTTCCGCAAGGCCGCAGACATAAAGAGCGCCCTTCGGATTGGAAGCGGCAATCGCCCGCGACAGAAGCATGATGTCTGTGGTCGCGAACTTGATGCCCGCAACATTCGGGTGGCTGGAAAGCCTTACCATGTCATCGACAGAAAAACCGTCCGCACGGACATAGGCGACAAGCGGCAATTCGCTGCCCTCCGCCAGACCGACGAAATAGTCGATCTGCGATTGCGGCGCCGCAAAAGGGTCGACCGGCTGATGCGACATGACGGCGGATGCGCCCATTTCTTTTGCCTGGCGGGCCATGGCGAGAGCCTCGCGCTGCGAGCGTCCAATCGCCGCCGTGACCGGGGCTTTCCCGCTGACACCTTTTATCGCGGCCTCATAAACCTTCAGAATTTCCGCGGGCGTCAAGGCGTAGAATTCACCGGTATTGCCCGCCGCGACGATATTATGGATGCCTGCCTTTGCAACACGGGCGTAAACCTCGGCGGTGACACCGGTGTCTACTTCGCCGCTTGCATCATAAGCCGTTACCGGAACGCCGGAGATACCCTGCAGGGCCTGGCGAAAATCGAATGTCGTCATCAACTGGGTTCCTTAAGGTCAAAGGTCATCTTCAGATGGAGAATTTGTGAACGGGCGTGCCGGCGACGGGGGCATCGAATGCCACAACGGTGCCGGCGGTGGTGATGCCGTCCGTCTCGGTGACGAGACTTGTCAGATAGATCGTTTTGAGGTCCGGACCGCCGAAACACGGCATGGTCGGCCCCCTGAACGGCAGCCTGTAGACTTCGAACAGTTCGCCGTCCGGCGAAAAGCGGTTGAGACGCCCGGCCTGAACGCCGGCGCTCCAGTAACAGCCTTCGCTATCGGTTGCCGCGCCATCCGGCCTGCCTTCGTCCGGTGCGAAATCGTGAAGACGTTCGGCCGGGCCGAGCCTGCCGGTCGCGGCATCGAAATCGAACGCCTGATACATCAGCCCGCTGCTGTCGGAATGATACATGCGCCTGCCATCCGGGCTCCAGGCAAGCCCGTTGGATGTGAACATGCCGCCATCGATGATGCGTTCGATGCCGCCATCAGGCGCGACGCGATAGAGGCGCGCATTGCCTGTCTGTATGGTGGCCTCGTCGCGGGTTCCGACCCAAAAGTGGCCGTCCGGGCCGACCTTTCCGTCGTTGAGGCGGCTGTCAGGCCGCCCTTCGTCCGGGTCGCATAGAAGTTCGAGCTTGCCGTTTGCGGGATCAAGAAGATGCACGCCGGTTTTCAGGCCCGCCACGATCAGGCCATTGTCGCAAAGACCGAGACACCCCACCTCAGCGGGCATATCGTATCTGTCGAGCTTTCCGCCCGGATGCAGGCAGAAAATGGCGAGGGCGAGAATATCGACGAACCACAGATTGCCGGTCCGCTCGTCCCATGCCGGTGATTCTCCAACCTTCAACGGCGTATCGACAAGCGAGCGGAGTTTCGGTTCCATGATGCGCGGCTGGCTCACTGATTATTCTCCATCGCCCTGTACGGTCTCGTCTTTCGAATTGCGGAAACGGCTCTAGCTGCCGACACCCTGAAACATGCGGGCGCGTGCCTTCAGGATGTGGTCTTTCATCGCGTCATGCGCGGCCTGCTCCTGCCGTGCAAAAATCGCTTCCACGATTGCGGTATGCTCGTTCTGCACCTCGCGCACATGTTGCGGCGTGCGCTTAAGGCTGAGGCTGCGTGTCACCGACTGGCCGATTGCGAAATGCGGCTTGAACCAGATCCGCACGGTGATGTGGAACTGGTTATGGCTCGCTTTGGCGATGGCTTCGTGCAGGGCAAAGTCTTCCTCCGCACCAAGATCGTTGCGCTCCAGACACTGCTCCAGTGCCGCGATGGCCTGCTCGATACGGGTTTTGTCGGCGGCCTGCCAGTTGCGTGCGGCAAGTTCGGCGGCTGCAGATTCAAGGCCGGACCGGAATTCGAAAAAACGCTGTACGTCGGCAAGCGAGCCGACGGGCACCTGCTGCAACACGGACGAATCCGGCTGCTGGCGCACATAGGAGCCCGACCCCTTCTGGGAGACGATAAGTCCATCGTTTCGCAGCCGCTCCAGGGCCTCGCGAACGACCGGCCGGGATGCACCGAATAACGACGCCAGATTCTGTTCCGATGGCAGCCGCTCGTTTACGGGAAACCGCCCGTCCGAAATCATGCCAACGATCTTTTCGTAGATGATGTCGCTCAGCCTGGTCTCGCCTCGAGCGGCGGCAGATGCGGTTTGATTGTCCATCAGCAGCCCTTCCGTTGCAAATCGCTGAAGTTAATGGATTTCCTGCATTTCAATCGCAACAGAAATACCGGGGTTTTTGTGAGCGAGGCGCCGTCGTGCCGATTTTTTCTTCAATCCTGATCCTGAAAACCAATCTACGAATAAAAAATATGTAAAAATCTGTCAATACTTGTAATCATCTGAAAACGCCCATATGGTCTGCCCCTGCCGATGGAGGATCGGTGTGCTGGCTGGCCGGGAGGGCCGTTGCGGTACGGTGAAAGCCGTCTCGCTGCCGGTGATTTTTTGGGAGGATAATCGATGCGCGATGGCGATGCATTTTCACTGGGCGTGACGCGCCGAACCTTCATGGCGGGGCTTGGGGGCGTCGCCGCCCTTTCCGTCATCGGGACCTCGGCCAGGGCTGCCACCGGCAAACAAGCGCCGGCACTTGAAGCGCTGGTGAAGGATGGCAAATTGCCGCCTCTGGCCGAGCGTCTGCCGAAAAATCCGATGGTGGTGACACCGCACGAGAAAGTCGGCACCTATGGCGGCACATTGCGCCGTGGCCTGCGCGGTTCGTCCGACCATAACGGCATCCTGCGCATGGTCGGCAATCAGGGGCTCGTCCGCTGGAACATGGACTTCACCGAGGTTCTGCCGAACCTTGCGGTGAAATGGGAGGTCAACGAGGACGCTTCGCAATTCACCTTCCATCTGCTGGAGGGCGCAAAATGGTCGGACGGCCATCCTTTCACCGCAGATGACGTGGTGTTCGCCATCGAGGATTGCATCAAGAACAAGGAGCTTTACAGCGCCACCCCGGCGCAGCTTTCCGTGGCCGGCAAGGCCGTCGATGTCGAAAAGGTCGATGATTTCACGGTGAAGTTCAAATTCGCGGCGCCGAATGCGCTTTATCTCGAAAACCTCGCCACCCCGCTCGGCCAGCATCCGACGCTGTTTCCCAAGCATTATTGCAGCAAGTTCCTGCCGAAATACAACACGACGCTCGATGCCGATGTGAAGGCGGCGGGCGTCTCCAGCTGGACGGAACTGTTCCGGGCCAAATGCGGCGATATCGAAATTCCGTCCCGCTGGTCGAATGTCGACAAGCCGACGCTCGACCCTTGGGTGGTGAAGGAACCCTATTCCGGCGGCGCAACCCGCGTGGTCATGACCCGCAACCCGTATTTCTGGCAGGTCGATACCGAAGGTAACCAGCTGCCCTATATCGATGAAATCAATTTCGGCATTTCGCAGGATGTGGAATCGCTGATGCTGAACGTCATTTCCGGCAAGATCGACATTCAGGAGCGCCATATCAGCGTTCTCGCCAACAAGCCCACCTTGTCGCAGAACATGAAAAAGGGTGATTACCGCCTGCTGACGCTGGTGCCATCAGCCGCGCAGCAGTGCCAGATCTATCTGAACATCACCCACAAGGACCCGGCAATGCGCAAGATGTTCGCCGACAAGTCCTTCCGTCAGGCGCTGTCCATCGCGCTCAACCGGCAGGAAATCATCGACATCGTCTATTTCGGCCAGAGCGAGGGATACCAGGCCGGGCCACGCCCGACACATCCCTGGTATAATGAAAAGCTGGCGCGCCAGTTCACCGAATACGATGCTGACAAGGCGAATGATCTGCTCGACAAGGCTGGTTACGACAAGAAAAACGGCAACGGCATGCGGTTGCGGCCTGACGGCCAGCCGGTCTTCTTTTCGATCGACGTCATCCCGACGCTCTATCCCGATCTGGTCGATGCGCTGGAACTGGTGAAGGCGCAGTGGGCGCAGATCGGCGTCGATATCAAGGTCAACACCATCGAACGCGCGCTGTACTACACACGCGGCGATGACAACGCCCATGATGCGGCGGTCTGGCCCGGCCCCGGTGGTCTCGATCCGATGCTCGACCCGCGCGATTTCTTCGCTTTCCATCCGCAGGGATCGCGTTACGCCATTCCGTGGGCGCTCTGGTACACCTCGAATGGCCAGAAGGGCGAAGAGCCGCCGGAAAGCCAGAAGAAGCGCTTCAAGCTGTTTGACGAGGCGCGCTCGACGGCCGACCTTGCCAAGCGCGGCGAGAAGATGAAGCAGATCTTCGACATCGCGGCGGAAGAGTTCGAGACGATCGGCCTCTGCCTTGCTGTGGGCGGCTTCGGCATCATCCGCAACAATCTGCGCAATGTGCCGGAAACGGAACCCGACAGCTGGACCTGGCCCAATCCCGGCCCGGCGCTGCCGCAACAGTTCACCTTCACAAGCTGACATCGCCACATGGGCGTCGCTGCCTTAACGCGGCGACGCCTCTCAGGTTGTTTCGACCGGCCACGAACCGTTTTTCCTAGGGAAGGCGGTGCTTGCGGCCCAATGTGATTGCGAGAGCGACATGCTGCTTTTTATCGTAAAACGCCTGCTGTGGATGATACCGTCCCTGTTTGCCGTCAGTTTCCTTGCCTTTGTCCTCATCCAGCTGCCGCCCGGCGACTATGTGACGACTTACATCGCAACGCTTGCCGCCTCCAACGAGGTCATCGACCACAACACGGCGGCGCAATTGCGTGAACGCTTCGGCCTCGATGACCCGATGATCGTGCAATATCTGAAATGGATATGGGGCATCATCAGCCGCGGTGATTTCGGCATTTCGTTCGAATGGCAGCAGCCGGTTTCCGGCCTCATCTGGGAGCGCATGGCGCTGACGCTGGTTCTCGCCGTCGCCAGCCTTCTCGCCACCTGGGCCATCGCCCTTCCGATCGGTGTTTTCTCCGCCGTGCGCAAATATTCGATCGGCGATTATCTCTTCACCGCCTTTTCCTTTTTCGGCCTGTCCATACCCTCGTTCCTGCTGGCGCTGGTACTGATGTATGTGGCGGCCGTGGAGTTCGGGGCCGATGTCGGCGGGCTGTTTTCGGCGGAATATGAAACGGCGTCCTGGAGCATTGCCAAGATGATCGACCTGATGGCCCATATCTGGCTGCCGGTCGCCATCCTTGCCGTGTCTTCCACCGCAAGCCTCATCCGCGTCATGCGCGCCAATATGCTGGACGAATTGCCCAAGCCCTATGTGACGACGGCGCGGGCGAAGGGATTGTCCGAGTTCAAGCTGCTTACGAAATACCCGCTCAGAATTGCGCTCAACCCGTTCATTTCCACCATCGCATGGCTGCTGCCCAATCTCATTTCGGGCTCCGTGGTGGTCGCCATCGTGCTCAATCTGCCGACGGCCGCGCCGCTGCTCCTGCAGTCGCTGATGGCGCAGGACATGTATCTCGCCGGCGCTTTCGTGCTGTTGATCTGCGCGCTGACGCTGATCGGATCGCTTATCAGCGACATCCTGCTTGCGCTGGTCGATCCGCGCATCCGGCTCGAATAGGAGGGCGCCATGAGCGATATCACCATCACCACCAATGCCCGGCAGGACCGCGCCGCCGTCGCCTCGCAGTGGCAGCTCATCTGGTGGGCATTCAAGCGCCACAAGCTGGCCATGGCCGCCCTGTTCATCACCATCGCCATGTATATCGTTGCGCTGGTGCCCGGTTTTTTCACCATCAACGATCCGGTGCTGCAGAACGCCCGCGCCACCTTCCATCCGCCGCAACGCGTTCATTTCATCGATACGACCGAGGGTTTTTCGCTCGGGCTGCATTATTATCCGCTGAAGCTGACCCGCGATCCTGAAACGCTCGCCGCAGTCTTCGTCGAAGATACGGCGAAGAAAATCCCGGTCCAGCTATTCGGTCGTGGTTACGAATATTCCGTGTTCGGCCTGTTCACCACGGATATCCATCTGCTGGCCTCCACCGATAAAACGCGGCCGCTGTTTCTCTTCGGCGCGGATCGTCTCGGCCGTGATGTCTTCAGCCGTGTCGTGCAGGGTGCGCAGGTTTCCCTGTCTATCGGTCTTGTCGGCGTGTTTTTCTCGCTGCTGCTCGGCGTCGTTCTGGGCGGTATCTCCGGTTATTACGGCGGCCGCATCGATTTCGTCATGCAGCGTGTGATCGACTTCGTACTCTCGCTGCCCACCATTCCCATCTGGCTGGCGCTGGCCGCCGCGCTGCCGCAGGGCTGGCCTGCGACGCTGCAATATATGATGATCACCATCATCCTGTCTTTGACCGGCTGGGCGCAGCTTGCCCGCGTCGTGCGCGGCCGGTTCCTGTCGCTCAGAACCGAGGAGTTCGTGGCTGCGGCCCGGCTGGATGGCGTGCCGGAAGGGCGCATCATCTTCCGCCATATGCTGCCGAGTTTTTCCAGCCACATCATCGCCTCTGTCACGCTTGCGGTTCCGGCGATGATCCTTGCGGAAACCTCGCTGTCCTTCCTCGGCCTCGGCCTTCAGCCCCCCACCATCTCCTGGGGCGTGCTACTTCGCGAGGCGCAGAACATCCGCTCGATCGCAACCGCACCCTGGCTGTTCCTGCCCGGTGTGGCGGTCGTCATTGCGGTCATGGCGCTCAATCTGCTCGGTGACGGTCTGCGTGATGCAGCCGACCCTTATAACAAGTGAGGCCCCGGATGAGCGACATTCTCTCCATGAAGCCAGCCAAGCCGCTGCTCGAAGTGCGCAATCTGGTCACCGAATTTCCGGTGAGGAACGGCGTTTTCCGGGCGGTCAACGATCTGTCCTTTTCCATCGATCCCGGCAAGACGCTCTGCGTCGTCGGCGAAAGCGGCTCCGGCAAATCCGTCACCGCCCGCTCCATCCTGCAGATCATCGACAGCCCCGGCCGGATCGCGTCCGGGTCGATCATCCTCAATCGCGCCGACGGCACCTCTTTGGATCTGGCAAAGCTCGATCCGCGCAGCCGTGCCATCCGCTCGGTGCGCGGCGCTGACATCGCGATGATCTTTCAGGAGCCGATGTCGTCGCTTTCACCCGTGCACACCGTTGGTGACCAGATCACCGAGGTCCTGCGCCTGCATCTGAAGATGAGCAAGGCGCAGGCGCGGGCTGAGGCCATCGAGCTGTTGCGGCAGGTGGAAATCCCCAATCCAGAAAAGGCGCTGGATCGTTACGCTTTCCAATATTCGGGCGGCATGCGCCAGCGGGCGATGATCGCCATGGCGCTCGCCTGCAAACCGCAACTGTTGATCGCCGACGAACCGACGACGGCGCTTGATGTGACGACACAGGCCGAAATCCTTGACCTGATATCGCGGCTGCAAAAGGCGCATGGCATGGCCGTGCTGTTCATCACCCACGATATGGGAGTGGTGGCGCAGATTGCCGATGACGTGCTGGTCATGCATCACGGCGTCGCCAAGGAATATGGCACCGTCGATGAGATATTCCACAATCCGCAGGACCCCTATACCCGCATGTTGATCGGCTCCGTGCTGAAGCTGGAGCAGAAGGCGGAAATCCGGCTTGCGCGGCCTCCGCTCGATCTTGCGGCAGCGCCTGTGCTCGAAGTGAACGACCTTTCCATGCATTTCGGCGAGATGAAGGCGCTGGATGGCGTCTCGATCAAGCTGCTGCCCGGCGAGACGCTCGGCATCGTCGGTGAAAGCGGCTCCGGCAAGACCACGATGGGCCGCTCCATCATGCGTCTCTACGATCCGACCGGTGGCGCGATGCTCTATCGCCGGGCGGATGGCAGCGTGGTTGATCTGGCCAAAATCGAAGGTGCCGAGCTGAAAGCCGCACGGCGCGAATTGCGCATGGTGTTTCAGGACCCCTTCGGCTCACTCAATCCGCGCATGACGGTGGCGCAGGTCATCGGCGAACCGTTGCTGGTCAACGGCATTGCCAGGGGCAGGGAGCTGGATGAGCGCGTCTGCGCCCTGATGGAGCAGGTGGGGCTGGATCCGACCGGGCGTGAGCGTTACCCGCACGCCTTTTCCGGCGGCCAGCGCCAGCGCATCGGCATCGCCCGTGCCATTACCCTGAAGCCGCGTATCATCGTGGCGGATGAGGCAACCTCGGCGCTCGATGTTTCGGTGCGATTCCAGGTGCTGGATCTACTCATGCGGCTGCAGGACGAGCTGGGGCTCGCTTATATCTTCATCAGCCACGATATCGGCGTCATCCGCTACATGTGCGACCGCGTCGGCGTGATGTATCGCGGCAAGCTGGTGGAAGTGGGAGAGGCCGAAAAGGTCTGCAACGCGCCGGATCACCCTTACACGCAGGCGCTTCTTTCCGCTATTCCGCGCCCCGACCCCCGCGACCGGGATCGCACCCGCAGATTCCGCTACGTCGAACCATCCGAAATCAAGAATGGCGCCGTTGCGCGATAGCGCCGGGCCTGTTCGTTCTGCAATTCACGAGGAAGACTGAAGCATGAAAATCGATCGCATGCGGGTATTCGTCACCCGCGACAAGGACCGTCCCCGCGTCATCGTCGCTCTCGATACCGATGACGGTTTGACCGGCTGGGGCGAATGTTACAATCACGGCCCCGATCTCGCCCTGCCGCCGGTGCTGGATTACCTCTACGGTTTTCTTGCCGGGCAGGACCCGACACGGGTTGAATATCTCTACAATCTTCTTCTCCAACAGAACCGCTTTCCGCCCGGCGCGCTTGGCCTTTCGGCCATCTCGGCGCTGGACCATTGCCTGTGGGACCTTGCCGCCAAGGCGGCGGGGGTGCCGGTCTACAAGCTGCTGGGCGGCGAAGTGCGCGACCGTATCAAGGTCTATGCCGGTGTCTACACGGCGCCGGACGCACCGGCGGCGAAGGAGGAATTCGACCGTCTCAACGAGGATTGGGGCTTCACGGCCTTCAAGCTCAGCCCGTGGCGCCTCGATATCCACGCCCATCGCTGGGGCGAGGTGGTGCGCAGTTCGGCCGAATATTTCCGCTCGCTGCGTGAAACCGTGCGGCCCGATTACGATATCGCCTTTGACGCCCATGCCAAGATTTTCGAGCCCGCCGCCGCCCGCCAGCTTGGCAACGCGCTTGCTCCTTACGATCCGCTGTTCTTCGAGGAGCCTTTGCGTCCGGAAAACATCGAGATGTGGGGAGACTTGAAACAGGGACTGAACTGCACGTTAGCAACGGGTGAAAGTCTCTATAATCGCAATGAGTTCCTGCGTCTTCTTCAGGTAAAAGGTGCGGATATCATCCAGCCTGATATCTGCGTCGTCGGCGGCATTTCGGAGATGCGCCGCATTGCCACGCTTGCGGAAGCCCACTTCGTCAGCATCGCGCCGCATAACCCGATGGGGCCGCTCGCCACCGCCGTCAACGTGCATTTTTCCGCTGCCCAGCAGAATTTCCGTATTCTCGAATACCGGCTGCCAAAAGGGCAATGCTACGTCTATGGCGGCACCGATCTTGAAAAACGCGAGGATGAAACCCGTTATGTCGTCGACCCCTATCTGCCGAAGGACGGATATCTGGAACTGAGGCCGGACCGTCCCGGCTGGGGTGTCGAGATGGATGAAAAAGCCATGCAGGAGGATGGCTACATTCATTGGCAGAGACGGGTGCCGAAACGGCCTGACGGCTCCTATGCCTTTGCCTGAGACGGTTGCAATTGCCTGCGGGCCATTTTCGGCCCGCCTGCGCCCCGCATGGGGCGGCAGGATGACCCATCTGCACCACGCGGACCACGGCGATATTCTGGTGCCGACAATGGGAGAGGATTTCGAACCGTTCAACTGGCCGCGTGCCGGAGCCTATCCGCTGTTTCCCTATCATAACCGGCTTTATGGTGGCTCCTTCGTTCATGCGGGCATCCGCCATGACCTGCTGCCACATCCAGCCCTTGCGCCGGATGCCATGCATGGGCCTGCGCACCGCCGGCCGTGGGAGATTTCCGATCTGGCTTCCGATCGGGTTGGGCTGGTACTCCACTATGAGGCTGATGGAGAATGGCCTTTTTCCTTCCGCGCTGAGCAGTCCTTTCTGCTTGAAGACGGCGGCCTCACCGTTGGCCTGTCGATCACCAATCTCTCGGATGTGCCCGCGCCCATGGCGCTCGGCTGGCACCCCTATCTGGCTGCCGGACCTGGCTGCAACGCGCGGACGGATGCGACGCTGCAATATCCCCTAGACGGGCAGAACGTGCCGACGGGCCAGCCGGCAATCCCTCGCCAAACCACCGCCATTCCCGTGGCGACAGGATACACGCTGCATTACACCGACTGGTCAAATGCGCATCTCCAATTTGACAGGTTTTCACTGCTGATCGAGGCCGATCCCGTTTTCGGCCATCTGGCCGTCCACCGTATGGACCGCTATCTTTGCCTCGAGCCCGTTTCCATGGCGGCCGGAGCGCTCGGTCTGCCGGAGACGCAGCGGGAAGCGTTTGGTGTCAGGATCGTCGCGCCCGGCGAGCATCTGTCAGGGCGCATCCGGCTTTCCATCAGCTCTTGAGGGCGAGCAGGGAGGCGAGAGCGCCATGCCCCTGCCGCCTGTCTTCACATTCAAAAGAACGCCGTTTGCCCATATTTTGAGCGTCAAAAATTGCAGCTCAAAAATGCGCTTGACGTCGGCGAAAATTTCTCACCAAATGAACCAATATAAGATTGGTTCAGACAAATGGTGCGGTGTGGCAGCAGGCCCTAACGACAATTCCAACTACGCCTTAGCGCGGTTGCGTGACTATATTCAGACGAATCATCTCGACAGGGATGGGCGTTTGCCGACGGAGCGGGCCTTTGCGGAGAGTTTTAACGTTGGCCGCCGTTCGATCCGCCGGGCGCTGGAGGTTCTGGAAGCCGAAGGTCTGATCTGGCGGCGACAGGGGGCCGGAACCTTTGTGGGTGAAAAACCGGACGATTGGTCCGCCCAGGTCACGGAACTGGTCGCCGGTACGGATTTCATGGAAATCATGGAAGTGCGCCTGCGCATCGAGCCGCAGCTGGCGCAGCTTGCGGCCATGCGCGCCAAGCCGGCCGAGGTGGAGCGCATGCGCGCCCTTGTCGAAAAGACCGGCCAGAGCACGGATGCCGACGCCAAGGAATTATGGGATGGCTCGCTCCATCGCCAGATCGCCCAGAGCGCCGGCAACAAGCTCTTCCTGTCGATCTTCGATGTCGTCAACCGCATCCGCCAGGATGATGCATGGCAGTCGATCCGCGAGCTTGCCCGGCGCAGCGGCACGAACGGCAGGGCGTCTTTCGAACAGCATATGGCCATTGTCGAAGCCATTGCCGACCGTGATCCGGCACGCGCCGGTGAAGCCATGCGCCAGCATCTTCTCATGCATCAGGAAAGGCTGATCCGCGCCACCTCGCTCGGCTTTCTGGAGGAAGGCACCGGGGAGGGCAATGTGGCCGAGGCCGATAATTCGCTGACCGAGGCCTCTTGAGGCCACGGATGAAAACTGTCGTCCCGTAAAGGGGAGGCCAATGACAAAAAGTCAAAATAACCAGACCAGAGGAACGAACATGAAGAAAATCCAGACACTGACTGCGGCGCTGCTCGCCAGCGCATTGCTCTCCTCGCCGGCGCTATCGTCCGAATTGCGCATTGGCCTCAATGACGATGCCGATGTGCTCGACCCCGCGCAATCGCGCACTTTCGTCGGCCGCATCGTCTACACCGCGATGTGCGACAAGCTGGTGGATATCTCGCAGGACATGAAGATCGTGCCCCAGCTCGCCACCGAATGGGCATGGTCCGAAGGCGGCAAGGTGCTGACCATGAAAATCCGCGATGGCGTCAAGTTCCACAATGGCGAGACGCTTGATGCGGCTGCCGTGGTCGCGACCATCGAGCGCAATATGACGCTGCCGGAATCGCGCCGCAAAAGCGAGCTCTCCTCGGTCGAGAAGGTTGAGGCGACGGGACCGCTGGAGGTGAAATTCACGCTGAAGACGCCTGACGTTACCCTGCTGGCGCAGCTTTCCGACCGCGCCGGCATGATCGTTGAACCCAAAGCGGCCAAGGAACTGGGCGCGAATTTTGGTTCGAAACCGGTTTGCGCCGGGCCGTTCAAATTTGTCGAGCGTATCCAGCAGGACCGTATCGTGCTCGAGAAATTCGCTGATTATTGGGACAAGGACAAGGTCCTCGTCGACAAGGTTGTCTATCTGCCGATCCCCGATACGACCGTTAAGCTTGCGAACCTTCGCGCCGGCGATCTCGATATCGCCGAACGCATTTCGGCGTCAGATGCGGAATCCGTCAGGAACGACCCTAAGCTGACCTATGCCGATGTGATCGGGCCGGGTTACATGGCCATGTATGTCAACATCAACAATGGCGCGCGTGCGGATAATCCGCTCGGCAAGGACAAGCGCCTGCGTCAGGCGTTCTCTTATGCGATCGACCGCGAGGCGATCGGCCAGATCGTTTTCGAAGGCACGTCCAAGGCCGGCAATCAGGCTTTCCCGCCCACAAGCCCCTGGTTCGACCAGAACCTGGCCGTGCCGCCGCGCGATATCGACAAGGCCAAGCAACTGATGAAGGAGGCGGGTTACGAGACGCTCGATGTCGAGCTTCAGCACGCCAACAACACCACGCAGACGCAGATGATGCAGGTCATCCAGTCCATGGTGGCCGAGGCCGGCTTTAACGTCACCCTGAAGGCGACCGAATTTGCCACGCTTCTGTCCGAGCAGACGGCCGGCAACTACCAGCTCAGCCGTTCCGACTGGTCGGGACGTATCGATCCGGATGGCAACCTGCACCAGTTCGTCACCTGCAAAGGCGGCATCAACGACGTGAAATATTGCAATCCCGAGGTCGACAAGCTGCTGAACGAGGCCCGCGCCTCGACCGAAGATGCGGTCCGCAAGGAAAAATACGATGCGGCAAGCGTCATCCTCAACGACGATATGCCGATCATCTATCTCGGCCACCAGCCCTATGCCTATGCCATTTCCAACAAGGTCAAGGGCTGGGCGCCGTCGCCTGACGGCATGATCCGCCTTCTCGGCGTTTCCAAGGACTGATCGCTTCGCATAGGCCGCACGGTTTGCCGTGCGGCCGCCAAGACCGGACCCAAACGGGGGCAATGCCATGCCTGTTTATATCGGCAAGCGACTGCTGGTCGCGATCCCGACGCTTCTGATCATTTCCATCTTCGTTTTCTCGCTGCAGAAACTCCTGCCGGGTGATCCGGTGCTTGCCATGGCGGGCGAGGAGCGTGATCCCGCGACGATTGAATTCCTGCGCGAGAAATATCGCCTCAACGACCCCGTGCCGCTGCAATATCTCAACTGGCTGGGCGGAGTGGTGACGGGCGATTTCGGCATTTCGCTGCGCACCAACCAGCCGGTGCTGGAACTGATCGGCCAGAAGCTGCCGGTCACCATTCAGCTGGCTGTCATGGCGATGTTCTTTGCCATGGTCATCGGCATTCCCATCGGCATTCTGGCCGCCGTCAAGAAGAATACGTGGATCGATTATACGGCCAATATCGTGGCGCTTTCCGGCCTGTCGATCCCGAATTTCTGGCTCGGTATCATGCTGATCCTGCTGGTGTCGGTGAAGCTCGGCTGGCTACCGGCATCCGGTTATGAATCGATCTTTGTCGACCCTGTTCGCTCCATCGAAACCATGATCATGCCTGCCTTCGTGCTGGGCAACGCGCTTGCGGCAACGCTGATGCGCCATACCCGCTCGGCGATGGTAGCGGTCTTAAGTTCCGATTATATCCGCACCGCCCGCGCCAAGGGGCTTTCGCCGCGCGAAATCATCCTGTCGCACAGTTTCCGCAACGCGCTTCTGCCGGTCATCACGCTGCTGGCGCTGCTCTTCGGCGAACTGCTGGCCGGCGCCGTCCTGACGGAGCAGATATTCACCATTCCCGGCTTCGGCAAGATGACGGTCGATGCGGTGTTCACGCGGGACTATGCCGTCGTGCAGGGCATCGTTCTCTGCACCGCCGTCGGCTTCATCCTCATGAACCTTCTGGCCGACATTGCCTATGTCCTGCTCAACCCCCGCCTCAGGGCGACGATCTGAGGCTGATATCATGACCGTTCTCGATCAAAATCTATCCATACCGACGACACGGCAGGAAAGCCGCGCCTGGAAAAAAATGAAGCGCAACAAATCGGCGCTTGTCGGCATGGTCATCGTGCTGTTTTTCGCCGTGCTTGCCATCGCCGCACCGATCCTGCCGATTGCCGACCCGGTTGCGACCAGCTGGTCCGCCATCCGCAAGGCGCCGTCGGCTGCCCACTGGCTCGGCACGGACGATCTCGGCCGCGACATTCTCTCGCGCATGATCTATGGCGCCCGCGCCTCGCTAATGGCCGGCGTCGTCTCCGTGATGATCGCGGTGGTGATCGGCGTGCCCTTCGGCCTGATTTCCGGTTATTTCGGCGGCTGGGTGGATATGGTCATCTCCCGCATCACCGAAGCCCTGCTCGCCATGCCCTTCCTGATCATGGCGATTGCGCTCGCCGCCTTCCTCGGCCCGAGCCTCACCAATGCGATGATAGCCATCGGCCTTTCCGCCATGCCGATCTTCGTGCGGCTGACGCGCGGGCAGGTGCTGGCCGTCAAGATGGAGGATTATGTCGAAGGCGCAAGGTCCATCGGTCTCAACCACATCGACATCATGACCCGTTACATCCTGCCGAATGTCTTTGCCCCCATCATCGTGCAGGCGACGCTGACGGTGGCGACCGCCATCATCGCGGAGGCGAGCCTTTCCTTCCTCGGTCTCGGACAGCAGGCCCCGGCGCCATCCTGGGGTTCGATGCTGAACACCGCGAAGAATTTCCTGAGCCAGGCGCCGTGGATGACGATGTGGCCCGGCATCGCCATCTTCCTCGTCGTCATCGGTTTCAACCTTCTGGGTGATGGTCTGCGTGACGCGCTCGATCCGCGCGAAGCATGATTTTTTACAAGGAATATCGGAATGACTGAATTCACAACACGCCCTGAAATCCTTGGCACCTTCGGCGTCGTCACCTCAACGCACTGGATCGCCTCGGCCGTTGGCATGGCCATTCTCGAAAAGGGCGGCAATGCTTTTGATGCCGCTGTCGCCACCGGTTTTGTCCTCCAGATTGTCGAGCCGCATCTCTGCGGTCCGGGCGGAGATATGCCGGCCGTGTTTTATTCGAAGCAGAAGGACAAGGTCGAAGTCATCTGCGCACAGGGGCCGGCCCCAAGCGGCGCCACGATTGAACATTACACCGCTGAAGGGCTGAAGCTGATCCCCGGCAACGGGCTGCTCGCCACCGTCATTCCCGGCGCCTTCGACGGCTGGATGCTGATGTTGCGCGATTATGGCACGATGAGCGTGCGCGACGTGCTGGAACCCGCCATCTATTATGCCGAGCAGGGGCATCCGACATTGCCGCGCGTCTCCGCCACCATCAAGGGGCTGGCCGATTTCTTCGAGAAGGAATGGCCGACCTCCCATGAGACATGGCTGCCGGGTGGTGCCGCGCCCGAGCCTCACGCCAATTTCAGGAACCCGGTTCTGGCTGCGACCTATCAGCGGATTATCACCGAAGCCGAAGCGCGCACAGGCCGCGAAAACCAGATCGAGGCGGCACGCGATGCCTTCTATCGGGGTTTCGTTGCGGAAGCTATCGACAGTTACGTAAGGTCGGCGGAGGTTATGGATGCCAGCGGCGCACGTCACAAGGGCGTGCTGACGGCGCAGGATATGGCCGGGTGGAGCGCAACCGTCGAAGCGCCGCAGACACTTGATTATCACGACTGGACGATTGCCAAGACGCCCGCCTGGGGGCAGGGCCCGGTTCTCTTACAATCGCTCGCACTTCTGAAGGGCTTCGATATTGCGGCTATGGACCCGTCCGGTCCCGATTTCATACACACCATCGTTGAGGCCATGAAGCTCGCCTTTGCCGACCGCGAGGTCTATTACGGCGATCCTGAATTTGGTCAGATACCCACCGAATATCTTCTCTCCGAAGGTTATAATGCCGGACGCCGCGCGCTGATCGGCAGCGAGGCCTCGCTGGAGCTGCGCCCCGGCACCGTGCCGGGTTACGAAAAGCAGGTGGACGACACCATGGCCATGCTGGCCGAGATGAGCGGCAAGGGCACCGTCTACGAGCCGACCATGTCGCACCTGACGGAAAAGCGCGGTGACACCGTGCATATTGATGTCATCGACCGCTGGGGCAACATGGTTTCCACCACGCCGTCAGGCGGCTGGCTGCAATCCTCGCCCATCGTGCCGGGTCTCGGTTTTGCGCTCAACTCGCGCGCCCAGATGTTCTGGCTGAAGGAAGGCCTGCCGACCTCGCTTGCGCCGGGCAAACGCCCGCGCACGACGCTGACGCCCTCGCTTGCACTGCATCAGGGCCGGCCCTCGATGGTCTTTGGCACGCCGGGCGGCGACCAGCAGGACCAGTGGCAGCTGCCTTTCTTCCTGCGTTATGCGCATCACGGCAAGAACCTGCAGGCGGCCATTGACATGCCGCTGTTCCACACCGCGCATTTTCCGGGTTCGTTTTATCCACGCACCAGTTCGCCGGGCGAAATCACGGTGGAAGGCACGGTGGGCGAGGCAACACTCGAGGCGCTTCGCCGTCGCGGCCACCGGGTCACGGTTGCCGATGGCTGGTCGGTCGGGCGGCTCACCGCCGCCCGCCGCGATGCCGACGGCCTGCTGCGCGCCGCCGCGACGCCGCGGTTGATGCAGGCCTATGCGGTGGGGCGGTGAGACCATGGAGACAACACCAGTCCTGTCCGTCCGTAACCTCACCACCTCCTTCCTTGTCGATGGGGTGTGGAAAAGCGTCGTACGCAACGTCTCCTTCGATGTTGCGCCCGGTGAAACCGTTGCCATTGTCGGTGAATCCGGTTCCGGCAAGTCGGTCACCTCGCTGTCCCTGATGCGCCTGCTTGCCCCGGCCTCCAGCCGGATAGAAGGGGAAGTGCTGCTCAACGGTCGCAATCTGCTTTCGCTTCCCGAAAAGGACATGCGTGGCGTGCGCGGCAACGATGTCTCGATGATCTTTCAGGAGCCGATGACCTCGCTCAATCCGATCTTCACCATCGGCCGTCAGATTTCGGAAGTTCTCATTCGCCACAAGGGGCTTTCGAAGCTGGAGGCGCGGGCGGAGACGGTGCGGCTTCTGGAAAAGGTGCGCATTCCCAATGCGGCGAGCCGTTTTGATGAATATCCGCACCAGTTTTCCGGCGGCATGCGCCAGCGGGTGATGATCGCCATGGCGCTGGCTTCGCGGCCAAAGCTGCTCATCGCCGACGAACCGACGACGGCGCTCGACGTCACCATTCAGGGCCAGATCCTCGATCTCATCAAACTGCTGCAGGAAGAGGAGGGCATGTCGGTTCTCTTCATCACCCACGACATGGGTGTGGTGGCCGAAATCGCCGACCGGACGATCGTGATGTATCGCGGTGATGCGGTCGAGACCGGGCCGACGGAGGACATCTTCCGGCGCGGCAAGCACCCCTATACGCGGGCGCTGCTTTCGGCGGTGCCGAGGCTCGGCTCGATGCGTGACCGGCAATGGCCGACGCGGTTTCCTGTCCTCGATATGAAGACCGGCCTTTCAACCGAGCCTCAGGAGGTGGCCGAGACCGTTGCGAGCGGACAGACGCCGGTTCTTTCGGTCAGGAACCTCGTCACGCGCTTTCCCATCCGCTCCGGGCTTCTGGCACGCCAGACGGGCGCAGTTCATGCCGTTGAAAACGTCTCCTTCGATCTCTTCCAGGGCGAAACGCTGTCGCTGGTCGGTGAATCCGGCTGCGGAAAATCCACCACCGGACGCTCGATCATGCGCCTCGTGGAGCCGTCTTCCGGCGATGTGTCGCTCGACGGCTATGATGTGATGCGGCTCGATACGGTCGGCCTGCGCACCATGCGCAAATCCGTGCAGATGATCTTTCAGGACCCGTTCTCCTCGCTTAATCCGCGCATGACGGTGGGCACGGCGATTTCTGAACCCTTCATCAAGCACAAGCTGGGCAGCACGAAGCAGGCGAAGGAAAAGACCGCCGATCTTCTGGAAAAGGTCGGCCTCTCCGCCGATATGGCCAGCCGCTATCCGCACGAATTTTCCGGCGGCCAGCGCCAGCGCATCGCGATTGCCCGCGCGCTTGCGCTCGATCCGAAGGTCATCGTTGCCGATGAAAGCGTGTCGGCGCTCGATGTGTCGATCAAGGCGCAGGTCTGCAACCTGCTGCTGGACCTGCAGCAGAGCCTCAACCTCGCCTTCCTGTTCATTTCCCATGACATGGCGGTGGTGGAGCGTGTCAGCCACCGTGTCGCGGTGATGTATCTCGGTGAGATCGTGGAAATCGGCCCGCGTGCCGCCGTCTTCGACAATCCGCAGCATGCCTATACGAAAAAGCTGATGGCGGCGGTGCCGGTGCCGGATCCGGCAAGGCGTGGGGTGAGGCGCGGCATATCCAATGACGAGCTGAAGAGCCCGATACGGGCAATGGGATATGAAACACCGACGCGAAGCTACAGGACCGTGTCGCCCGGCCACCTGGTGCAGGTGGCCTGAGACGATTGCGGCGGCGCGGATGTTCCGAAGCTATGCGGGGTTCTTGGGCGGAACGCCGCGCAGGTGCTCCATAAGATAGGCATGGGTCGCGGCATTGGCGACGATCAGCGTGCCGGTCTTCTCATAAAACTCCGGTCCGCGGCCCCACCAGTCGGTGACGATACCGCCGGCTTCCTGAACCAGCAGGATGCCGCCCGCCGTATCGACGAAGCCGGTTTCCTCGTAATAGCCGGTCAGCCGGCCGCAGGCCACGTAAGCGCAGGAATTGGCGGCGCTGCCGACCACGCGAACCGCGCCGATGGGCGCACGAATATCGTCGAGACGCTGATAGGCGCCGGGATAAAGCGACAGGTTGGGTGTGGGCAGGCCGGTGCCGACACACATCAGGGCGACATCGGTGCTGGCGCTGACCCGCAGGCGCTCGCCATTGAGATAGGCGCCGTCGCCCTTGATTGCGGTGAACATCTCGTCGGAGACGGGATTATAGACCAGTCCGCAGATGGTTTCATTGCCGCGGCGCAGGGCGATGGCGATGGTATAGTGCTGGCCGTAGATGAAATTGGTGGTGCCGTCGATCGGGTCGACCAGCCAGCGATGATCCCGGTCCGAACCGTCGACGGGTGCGAATTCCTCCCCGGTCAGCCCCCAGGGATATTGCCCGAGCAGGCGGTCACGGATCAGCGTCTCGGAATCCCTGTCGGCATCGGAAACGAAATCCCCCGGTCCCTTGACGCCGATCTCGATATCGCGGAAGCGCCTGAAATGGTCGAGCGTCAATGCGCCGGCCTCGCGGGCGGTGGCGACCATATGGTCGAGAATGCTGCTGTAATTGATGGTCATCGGGTGAAAACCTTTGCGAGTCCTTCCGGGTCATCGGTAGTGATCTGGTCGACCTTGAGCCGCAGAAGACGCTCGACCGCCTCAATGGATTGCGGCGTGACGCTGTTGATCGTCCAGGCGTCGATACGGCGGTCGGCGGCATGGATCGGAGCGATGATATCGACGCCCGCATCCTCGGCGGCAAGCACGATGTCATAAGCGAGGTAGATCATCCCCGCCTCGGGTGCCGTGGCAAGCGCCTCATCGATGAAGCCAAGATAGTTGCCACTTGCCTGCAGCTCGGCGAGCGTGTTGCGATGGCAGGGATCGTATCCCGTGCGCAGGCCGCGGGCGGAGCCCGCCAGCATGGCGATGGCGTCGAAGTCGCCGCCCGAGAGGATCATCGAACCCGCTATGGGCGAAACGCTCGCCCCGAAGCCGGCGACGATTTGCGGGGTGAGCGCCTGTCGGTCTTCCTTGAAATCGAGCTGCAACAAGGCGCCGGGATGCACGACGCCTTCCGCGAGCAGGGCGCAGAGGTCTTCGAGCAACATCACCTTCGAAGCGATCGGCTGGCCTTCATTGTCGCGCAGGTGAAGCTGGCGCAGCGTGGCGGCGGAGGTGTCTCGTACCCTGCCGGTGCCGGTGGTTTCGCGTTCGAGGCTGAGATCGTGCAGCACGGCGCAGCCATGGTCGGCATGAATGACGAGATCGACTTCGATGCTTGCGCCAAGGCGCATCGCCTCGATGATGCGCTCGCCGGTGAAGACCGGGTCTGCCGCGCGGCGGCGGGCGCGGTGCCATTTCAGCCACGTCCTGTGGCCATCGCGTTCGATGAAGATCGGCTGGGTCATGTCAGCTCCGGTAGATGGGACGGTTGTCGCGATAGGCCGTGACGGCGCGGGGCATGATGCGCACCCCCTGTCCGGCCCGGAACAGATCCGGATGGGCAACCATGGATTTGATCCGCGTGCCATCGGCAAGGTCGAGATCGACAAGGCCGTGGGTGCCATAGTCCGTGACCCGGTGCACATGCGCCTGCGGCGTTTCGGATGCCGTCAGGTCGATTGCTTCCGGGCGGATCGCAAGCACGGTCGGCCCGTCGGAAACGGGAAGCGGCAGGGCGAAGTCGGCGCGCATGAAGTTGCCGTCCGAAACCGCGCCTTCCATCAGGTTCATGGTGCCGATGAAGCTGGCGACGAAAGGCGTCTGCGGTTCGCGATAGATGACATTGGGCCGGTCGATCTGCTCGGTCTTGCCATTGGCCATCACCACGATGCGGTCGGCCATGGAAAGCGCCTCGTCCTGACCGTGGGTGACGAACAGCGTGGTGATGCCAAGGCGCTGCTGGATATCGCGCACCTCTTCCCGCAGGCGTTCGCGCAGATGCTGGTCAAGGCTGGCGAAGGGTTCGTCGAGCAGGAGGATTTTTGGCTCAAGAACCAGCGAGCGGGCGAGCGCCACACGCTGCTGCTGGCCGCCGGAAAGCTGGCTGGTGGCGCGTTCGCCATAACCGGAAAGCCCGACGAGATCGAGCACGGCCTCCACCTTCTCCCTGATGACGGCAGCGGGTATCCGGCGCAGCTTGAGGCCGAAGGCGAGGTTGTTGAAGACGTTCATATGGCTCCAGAGCGCGTGGCTCTGGAACACCATGCCGGTCGGTCGTCGCTCCGGCGGCAGATGCGTGACGTCCTCCCCGTCGATGGTGATCTGCCCGCCGGTCGGTTGCTCGAAACCGCCGACCATGCGCAGCAGCGTCGATTTGCCCGAACCGGAAGGGCCGAGAAGGCAGACGAGTTCGCCATCGGCGACATCGAGCGAAAAACTGTCGACTGCCTTGGTGCCGCCGGTGAAGGTTTTCGTGACCTGGCGGATGTGAAGTACGGACATGCTGATTTCCTAACCGCCGAAGCCGCGGGCGAATGCGCCGCCGCCGATGACGCGGCGGGCGAACATGAGGGCAATGAAGGAGGGCACCCAGAGCAGGACAGAAAGAACCGCGCCATACTGGATGACCATCTGGTTGTTGATGTAGCTGATCATCAGCACCGGCATCGTGCGGATGCCCGGTGCGCCGATGAGCCAGGCGCCTTCGGTTTCATAAAATGTGCTGACGAAGCTCAGGAGCAGGGCGGCGGCGATGGTCGGCCCAGCCTGCGGCAGGGTCACGGACCAGAAGACCCGCAGCGGGCTCGCGCCGACATCGCGGGCCGCTTCTTCCATGCGCCGGTCGACGGCCTGGAAGGCGGCGACCGGAATCCAGATCATGAACATCAGCGTGCCAACAAGCTGGATCAGGACAACGCCCCAGAACGTGCCGATAAGGTTGAGCTGCAGGAAAATGGCGGCAATCGCCACCAGCAGCCCGAATTTCGGGAAGGCATGGCCGGCAAGGAACGAGAAGAACAGGAGATTGCGGCCGGGAAAGCTCATGCGCGCAAAGGCATAGGCGGCGGGGAGGCAGATAAGCGCCGAAAGCAGGGTCACCACCGTGGTCAGCTGCAGGCTCAGCATCAGGGCATTCCAGACATCGGCGCGCCCCAGGGTCTGGCCCCAGAAGCGGAAACCGAATTGCTGCGGGATGACGTTCGGAAAACGCCAGACCTCGGTGAAGGCCCAGGTGCCTACAACGAGCAGCGGCCCGACGATGACGAGTGTGAGAAGCGTGGCAAAGAAGATGCCGGGCCAGTCCATGCGCGGTCGCGCCGGGATAAGGGTCGTCATGTCATTTCCCCTGATTGCGCGCGACCGAGCGCACGTAGAACAGGCCGAATGCGATGCAGAAACCAAAAGCGATGACGGCCTGGGTCATGGCGCCAATGGGGTCCTGCACATCGCGCAGCGTGCGCTGCATGAAGGGGCCGATCATTTCGGGAGATGCCGGTCCGAGCAGATAGGGCAGGGTGAAGGAGGAAAAAATGCCGAGCACCGAAAAGGACAGCGCAACGAGGATGGAGTTGGAAATGCGCGGCAGGATGATATGCCGGAAGACCTGAAGGGCATTCGCCCCCACGTCGCGCGCGGCCTCCACCGACTGGTTGGCGACACTGCCGAGCCCCGCGAGCAGGATCAGCACGGTCAGCGGAATATTGTCCCACACAAGGCCGATCACCGGTCCCCAGGGCGTGAGATAGGGTGTGCGGATCTTCGGCAGATGGACCGCATTGAGCAATATATCCACCATGCCGTTCGGCCCCAGAACGCGGATGAAGGCGAAAGCGAGGATGATGGAGGGCACGAACATCGGAAAGATCGCCAGCGCCTGCACATAGGCCGGCAGACGGCCCTGCGAAAAGCGGAGATAAAGCGCGATCGGCAGGCAGATCACCAGCAGAAGCGCCGCGCAGACCAGCGTGGTCCAGAGCGTGACGGCGAGATTGTCGAGGCTGTAGCGATCCGAGAAGAAGAAAACATAGCTCGACAGATCGAAACTCGATTGACCGTCGGCACCCTTGCGCCAGACGGTGCGGCCGATCGCGTTGATGGCCGGCCAGATGACGAGCCAGATCATCAGGAAAACGGGAATGGCGACGAGCAGGAGGCCGATTGGCCTCCTGCCTGCCGTATTGTCGATGAGCGGGCGGACCGCTCCTTCCGCAACCTCGGTCACGACTTGCGGTCGACGTTCGGGGCGACGTTGCGATACCAGCCATCATTGATGGCGGTTTCCCATTTGCCGGCCGGGAAGGTCGGAATGGTTTGCGGGATGATGTCGGCAAAGCGCTTGCGCAGGTCGGCCGATACATGGTCCCAGGAAACGCCGGGGAAGCCGCCCAGTTCGGTGAGGATGGCGCCCTGAATTTCTTCCGACAGCACGAAATTGGCGAGCTTCAAGGCTGCGTCGCGATTGGCGCCGTTCGCAAGCACAACGGCGCGCGAGAAATCACCACAAAGTGCCAGATCCTGAAGCTGGACGAGGCCGGTTTCCTTCGGCAGAACGCCCTGATCGATGGCCTTCAGCACCTGATCGGACCAAACCGGGGTCATGGTGACGACACCCTGGGAAAGAAGCTGCAGCGACTGCGTGTTGCCGGAGGAATATGCGCCCTTGTCATAAAGCGACGGGGCGATGTCGTTCAGCAGCGCCCATGCCTTGCCGAGAGCCTTGTCACCGGTTTCCTGGGTGTAGTTGTCGACCGTGAAGGCCTTGGGATCGAGACCGTTGGCCTGATGGATGGCGCGGCGGACGAAGTTGCCGCCGGAGCCGCCCTTGTCGGGACGGTTGTAAACGAACTGGCCGGGATTGGCCTTGATCCATTTGACGAGTTCATCCCAGGTCTTCGGTGCATCCGCCGGCTTGAGCTTGCTGGTGTCATAAGCGAGCAGAACCTGGCTGCCGCGATAGGGCAGGCTGTATTCGCTGCGGATGGCGAGCGGGTTGACGCGCGAATAGTTGGAAAGGCCGGCCTTCGCCATGTTCACATAGATGCCGGCATCGATGGCGCCGGCGGGCAGCAGCGGATCGGCCGTTTCGAAATAATCGGCCTGCGGATCGGTGCCGGTCTGTTTTGCGGCGATGGCGCGCTCACCGATGGCGATGATGCCGGCGCCGTCGCCGGCATCGACGAGATTGAGCTTGAGGCCGGGATTGGCGGCTTCGAAAGCGGGCTTGATCGTGTTGGACCAGAAATCGAGGATATTGGTATCCGAGCTGGTGTACCAGTCGATCGTGCCCGGCGCGGCAAAGCTCATGCGGGGTGCGAGGGCGAGACCGGCGGCGGCGCCTGCGGCGGACATCATAAAGGTGCGGCGTTTCATCTATGTCTCCGATGTTTTCGGCGCGAGTGAACTCTGAGCGCTGACCCTCTGGAAGCGGTGGGAGAGGCGCTGACCGGTCGTTGCACAGCTGTGCATTTTTTTGGCGGTCGGCGGCGGTTCTAATGCCTTTCCATAACGCTTTCGTGACGGCCGATGCGGACGGGCACGGCTGCAAACCTTCAGGCGGATAAGAGGAAAAGAGAATGTGATCCCGGCATTGTTGGGTCGGCTTCATTGCGATTTCTGCGGAGAAAAATCGAATATCGCATATATTGCGTCTGCTACCGCATCGAGGCCGCGCATCCGATTCGGTCTGAATGATTGTCTGCGAGACCGACGGGCAGGTAGCGGAATTGCAGCAGGGGGAGGGAAGCGATGATCGCGGCTTATATTGACGAATTCATCATGTTTTGCGCCGGCCTGTGGATGACATGTGTCGGCTTTGGTTATCTGCCATTGTCGAAAAATACGGACAGCCAACCGCCCGTCGTCCGTCACTTCAAATGGATGGGACCTTTGCTGCTTGTCATCGCACTCGTTCTTGCCGTGGCCAGCTGAGAGAAATCGAGGCAAAGAAAAACCCTGCTGAAGCGGGGTTTCAGCTTACCAGCCCTGACGGCCGTACCTTGCCCTTCATCTGTCTCCAGTAGTCTTCAACGCGATTCCAATCCGTCGGGTTCTCCCTTTCCTGTTTGCTTGCACCGGTAAATACCGCGTGGCCCGCACGGCAGGCGTTGCCACGAAAAGATCACGATTCATTCAGCCACAGTTCACCCGGCGTGGCGCTAAATCCCCGCATCCCACAAGGAGGGAAATAAGATGCGCAAGATGATTTTAACCGCCGGACTGATCTTCGGCGCCCTGTTCGGCACCGGCGCGAACGCCATGCCACTCGGCCAGCCGTCCGCACCTTCGGTATCCCACGTTCAAAAGGTGGATTATGCCTGCGGACGCGGCTTTCACCTGTCACCCCGCGGTTATTGCCGTCCGAATGGCCCGCCCCGTTACGAGCGCGGCTGGGACCGCCGCGATCGCTGGGAAGCCCGCAGGGAATGGCGTGAACGCCAGGCCAGACGGGAATGGCGCGAATGGCGGGATCGTCGGGACTACCGGGATTACCGCGACCGTCGCGATTATTATCGATATTGATCGGACAGGGCCCTCTCCAGCCGGGAGGGCCTTTCTTTTATGCGGTGAAGCCTCATCATCGCGCCCGTGGACAGAGGGTGCCTGACGAGGTCACCACGGCCTGAAGCAAAATTGCATTCGGCCTGAGGAAACCCGGGCCGCAGTTTCGGGTTAGTCCCATATCACCGTCCCAAGGAGGATATGATGGACATCACCAGACGCACCATTCTCACCGCCGGTGCGGCAACTGCCGCCGTTGCAATCTTTCCCCGGCCACATGTCGCACGCGCCGCGCTGCCTCTGGCGCAGCCGAAACTTCCCTTTGCCGAGGCCGATCTGGCGCCGGTCATTTCGGCAAGAGCGGTCGGCCTGCATTATGGAAAACACCACAAGGCCTATTTCGACAAGCTGAACACGCTTGCGGCCGGCACCCGTTATGCCGACATGGAGCTGGCCGAGATCGTGACGGAGGCCGCCAGATCGAAGGCGGCGGCGGATGTCAAAATTTTCAACAATGCCGCGCAGGCATGGAACCACGTCGCCTATTGGGATCAATTCGTTCCAGGCGGGCCGAACCGGCCGACGGGCAAACCTGCCGCTGCCGTAAACGAGACCTTTGGCGATTATGACGGTTTCATCAAGCGTGCGGTCGATGTTTCCGATACGGTGTTCGGCACCGGCTGGGTGTGGCTGACACGGGATGATGACAACAGGCTCGCGCTGGTCGGATATGAGGACGGCAACAACCCGGTCGCCGTCGGCCGCCCGGCCTATCTCGGCGTCGATATTTGGGAACACGCCTATTACCTCGATTATGAAAACCGCAAGGCGGAACATATCCGCGCGGTGCTCGACAGGCTGGTCAACTGGCGGGTCGTCGAAGAGCGCATGAAGGCCTGACGGGTCTTTCCTGTCTTGGGGCCTGCCGGGACGTCCGGTCCCCGGCGGGTTGCCCTGAGGTGCATTTGAGCTACTATGCGCCCATGGCGAGGAGGCCATGTATAAGGAGGGTTCATGATTTACCGGTCTTCAAAACGGCGCACCGTGTTGAAACTTGCCGCTGCGGCGGTGTCTTTTGGCATGATGGGAACGGCTGCGAGTGCCGCGGGTTTTCCCGATCGAACGATCACGCTGGTCGTTCCTTTCGCGGCGGGCGGCTCCACCGATGTGGTCGCGCGTGTCATCGCACAGAAGATGGGTGATGAACTCGGCCAGCAGATCGTGGTTGAAAACGTCGCCGGTGCCGGCGGCAATCTTGGCGCCGATCGGGTGGCCCGTGCCGAGCCGGACGGCTATACGATCCTGATGGGCACCGTTGCCACCCATGCGCTCAACCCGCTCATTCTCAAGACGAAACCCTATGATCCGGAAAAGGATTTCACGCCGGTTTCGCTGCTTGTCGTGGTTCCGAATGTGCTGGTGGTCAATCCGAAACTCAACGTCAACAGCGTCGAGGAGCTGATCGCGCTTTTGAAGGCCGAGCCCGACAAATATGCCTATGCCTCTTCCGGCAACGGCACGCCGCTGCATCTTTCCGGCGAACTGTTCAAGAGCATGGCGGGCGTCAGCATGCAGCATGTGCCCTATAAGGGCGCAGGCCCGGCGCTCAACGATCTTCTCGGCAACCAGATCTCCATCATGTTCGACAATCTGCCGTCCTCGTCCGGACATATAAAATCCGGCACCCTGCGGGCGCTCGGCGTCACCACCAAGGAGCGGGCTTCGTCCTTCCCGGATCTGCCGACGATTGCAGAAACCGTACCGGGTTACGAAACCTATACCTGGAACGCGCTCTTTGCGCCGGCAGGCACGCCGGCCGATGTGGTCGACAGGCTGAACGCCGCCGCCAAGAAGGCGCTTGCGGATGCGGGTGTCGCCGCACGCATGGCTGATTTCAGCGCCAAGATCGTCGCCTCCTCGCCGGATGAGCTGAAAACCCACGTCGCGGCGGAAATCGCCAAGTGGGGACCCGTCGTCAAGGCCGCCAATGTGCAGATGGACTGATCAGGATCGGTAAATCCGGTTTTGACACCAAAAAAAATCGTGGCCGGGTCCCCATCGGTATCGGCCACGATCATTGCTGTGGCGCCAGCCGCTGTGTCGTTTCCGCATCACTTGCCATAAGGTTGCAAAAATCCGCTTGGCAAGGTCGAGCGGCTCAGCTACAAATTCATCACCGCGTCAGATCGAACAAGGGAGGCGTTGCATGACATCAGCATTCATCAAAACCCTCCCGCAGGGCATGACCAGACACTAGGTCATATCCATTCGCGGCCCGCCTTATGCGCGCCCGACATGCGGTTTTGTTTTCCCCCATAGCCCGATTGATCTGACGGGATCATTTTGTCTTCCCGCCCGGGCTGTGCCATCCAACTTCCGTTTTGAGGACCGGTCGTCCTGTTTTTGGGCGCCGGGCTGGTTAAAATGTCAAGCAAGAAGCTCGATTTCCGCGCCGATGCCTATCGCCATGTGCTCGGCTTTGTTTTCAACCATTGGAGCCACCGAAAGGCGCTCGTTGGTTTCATCATCGTGCTGGTGGTTGCCAGCACGCTCGCCGAAGTCATGGTGCCGGTCTTTTCCGGCCAGATCGTCGATGCCATTGCCGGCGGGAATGGTGGCGCCAATGCGGGCGCCAGTGGGGGCAACGGCGCGCTGCGCGCCTTCGTCATCGTGGTGGCGCTCGGCCTCACCAGTGTTGTGCTGCGCTGGTTCATCTTCAACGGCATCATCCGGCTGACGCTGAAGACCATGGCGGATGTCACCAATAACGGCTTCCACAAGGTGCAGCGTTTCTCCACGGACTGGCACGCCAACAGCTTTGCCGGCTCGACGGTGCGCAAGATCACGCGTGGCATGTGGGCGCTGGATTCGCTCAACGACCTGCTGCTCGTGGCGCTCCTGCCATCCATCGTCATGCTGGTGGGCGCCACCATTGTGCTCGGCAGCTACTGGCCGGTCATGGGTCTGATCGTCGGCCTCGGCTCGCTGATCTATATCGGCGTCACCGTCGGGCTTTCGATGGGGTATGTGTCGCCGGCGGCACGGCTTGCCAATGCCTGGGATACCCGGCTTGGCGGGGCACTGGCGGATGCGATCAGCTGCAACGCGGTGGTCAAGGCCTTCGGTGCTGAAACCCGCGAAGAAGAGCGGCTCGGCCATGTTTTGGTGAAATGGGACAACCGGACGCGCAGGACCTGGAAACGCGGCACGCTGAACGGCACGATCCAGAGCTTCATGATGGTGTCGATGCAGGCGGGCATCCTCGGCACTGGCCTCATCATGTGGCAGAAGGGTCTGGCGACCCCCGGCGACATCACCTTCGTGCTGGCGATGTTCTTCGTATTGCAGGGTTATCTGCGCGATGTGGGCCAGGATATCCGCAACCTGCAGCGTGCCGTCAACGACATGGAAGAGCTGGTGCTGCTCGACAAGATGCCGCTGGGTGTCGAAGACAGGCCGGACGCGAAGCGGATCAATATCGGCAAGGGCGAGATCGTCTTCGATCACGTCACCTTCCAGTATGGTGCGCATGCAACCCCGCTTTATGAGGACTTCTCTGTCACCATCAAGCCGGGCGAGCGTGTGGGTCTGGTCGGTCATTCCGGTTCGGGCAAGACGACCTTCGTCAAGCTCATCCAGCGCCTTTACGACATAAAGGCGGGGGCGATCCGCATCGACGGGCAGAACATCGCCGATGTCACGCAGGCAAGCCTGCGCGGCCAGATCGCCATCGTGCAGCAGGAACCGATCCTGTTCCACCGCACGCTGGCGGAAAACATCGCCTATGGCCGGCCGGATGCCTCGCGTCGTGAGATCGAGCAGGCGGCGAAGCAGGCGAGTGCCCATGATTTCATCATGTCCCTTCCCAAGGGATATGAGACCATGGTGGGCGAACGTGGTGTCAAGCTGTCGGGCGGCGAGCGCCAGCGTGTCGCCATTGCCCGCGCCTTCCTGGCGGATGCGCCGGTGCTGATCCTCGACGAGGCGACATCAAGCCTCGACAGCGAAAGCGAAGTGCAGATCCAGCAGGCGATGGAACGGCTGATGGATGGCCGCACGACGCTCGTCATCGCCCACCGACTTTCCACGGTCCGGGCGCTCGACCGGCTGCTGGTGTTCGACAAGGGCAGGATTGTCGAAGAGGGTGACCATCAGGCGCTGATCCGGCTCCATGACGGCATCTATCGCCGGCTGTTCGAACGGCAGGCGCTGGAATTGACCAAGGGTCTTGTGGCCTGAAAAAAAAAGAGACGCCGGGGGCATCCTCCCGGCGTTTCCTCTGGAAATACTGAACCCACGCCACGAACGCGCCGCTTTGTTCGCTTAAGGGCGTTTTCTCCGCAATACCAACAGGATGGTGCACCATGGATTTCAACCCGATCACAAAGCCGCAACGCCTTGTCATCAGGAGAACCCATATCCATGCCGCATTCCATCACCCTTTCAGACCTCTCGTGGGCAACACCTGACGGTCATCCGCTTTTTTCCAACATCAATCTTCGCTTCGGCCTTGAACGCGTTGGCCTTGTCGGGCGCAACGGCGTCGGCAAGACGACGCTTCTGAAGCTGATCGCCGGTGAGTTGCCACCCTCTGCCGGCACGGTCTCCGTTTCCGGCAGGATCGGCGTATTGCGGCAAAGCGTGCAGGTCGGGGACGACGAGACCATCGCCGACCTGTTCGACGCGCGCCATGCGCTGCAGGTCCTTTCGCGCGCGCAGGCAGGAATGGCGACGCTCGAGGAACTCGGCGACGTCGACTGGATGCTGGAGGAGGCGATTGCCGAGGCGTTGGCCGGGGTCGGGCTCGATGCATCCCCCACCACACCGCTTTCCGCGCTCTCGGGCGGGCAACGCACACGGGCAGCACTTGCCGCGCAGATCCACGCCGCGCCGGATTTCCTGATCCTCGACGAACCGACCAACAATCTCGACCGCGATGGCCGCATCTTCGTTGCCGATTTCCTGGCGGGCTGGCGTGGCGGCGCGATCGTGGTCAGCCATGATCGCGAACTTCTCGAGACGCTCGATGCCATAGTCGAGATGACCTCGCTCGGTGCCACGCGCTATGGCGGCAACTGGAGCCATTACCGCGCGCAAAAGGCCCTGGAACTGGCGGCTGCCGAACAGGACCTTGCCAGCGCCGAAAAACGGCTCTCCGAGGTCAGGAGGAAGTCGCAGGAGGCGTTGGAACGCAAGGCCCGCCGCGATGCGAAGGGGGCTGCAAAGGCGGCGAAGGGGGACATGCCGCGCATCGTTGCCGGCGGCATGAAAAGACGCGCCGAAAAGACCAGCGGTGACAATGCCAATCTCGCTACCCGCCTGAAAGCCGAAGCGACGGATGATGTGCGCACGGCGCGTGAAAGGATCGAAATCCTGCAGGACGTTACCGTCACCCTGCCGCCCAGCGGCCTGCACGCGACGAAAACAGTGCTGAGCCTGCAAAAGCTGACTGCGGGATATTCCGCCGAACATCCCGTGCTTGTCGATCTGTCCTTCGAGATCACCGGTCCGCAACGGGTCGCCGTTACCGGTCCGAACGGATCGGGAAAAACGACGCTGCTGTCGGTGATAACAGGGGATTTGCCACCCTTCGCAGGAAGGTTTCACCTCGGTGTCAACGCGGCGTTCCTCGACCAGCAGGTCAGCCTGCTGGATGCGAAACTGTCGATCCGCGATAACTTCCTCAGGCTCAACCCGCAATCAGGGGAAAATGCCTGCCGGGCAGCGCTTGCGCGCTTCATGTTCCGGTCCGATGCGGCCTTACGGATTGTCGGAACACTTTCAGGCGGGCAGATGCTGCGTGCCGGCCTTGCCTGTGTCCTCGGTGGTCCTCAGCCGCCGCAATTGCTGATCCTTGATGAGCCGACGAACCATCTGGATATCGACTCCATCGCCGCCGTGGAGGCGGGCCTCAGGGCCTATGACGGCGCCTTGCTGGTCGTCAGCCATGACGAGGCGTTTCTCACCAGCATCGGCATTGATCGGCGGCTGGAACTTGGGGCCTTATCCGATGCGCCTCAGTAATTCACCGTCACGACGACCGTATCGGAGTAATTTCCCGGTGCCGGTGTGTTCTGCGCCGGCACGCGCCCATAGACGGTCAAAGTCTGCAGGCTGCCGTTTCCCGTGCCGGTAGCGATTTGCCCGGTGGCGCTTCCCCACACATTGGTGCGACCTATATCGCGATAGAGGCCGTAGATGATGGATGACGCACCCTGCACCATCTGGCGTGCAGCGGGCGGGCTGTTGCTCAGGCCGCCATTCAGCGCCACGCTGTAGTTCAGGCCGTTGGTGCAGGTGAGATTGATGGCGCCATTCGCATCGACCGCCGCGTTGAGCACGCCGTGGCTGCCGAAATCGATGTTCTGGGCCGAGATGATGCAGGTGGGCGCCACCGCGGCGCTCACGGTGAAAGGCACCTGCGTGGGGTTCTGGGTCACGGAGGAGCAACTCGGTGCGATCAAGGTAAAACCCGTATAGGTGAAGCTGGTCTCGGCGCCGGCAAAGCTGGAGAGATAAAGGCCGCGCGCTGCAGAGGCCTGGCCCGCATTGATCCTGCCGTAAACCGTGCGGGTCGTGGTGTTGATCAGCAGCGGCAGCGCCATATCGATCGGCGGCGGCGAGCCGAGCGCCGGCTGACTGACCGATCCCCAGGAGGTCGTTCGGGCGGAATTCTGATAGAGCTGGTAATTGAGGATGTTGCTGCCCTGGAGCATCCGCCGGATGCCGCCCGACTGTCCACCGCTGCCGGCATTGATGTTGGGGCAGATGCGAATGGAAAGCGCCAGCGACAACGGGTTATTGCAGGTCACCGACAATGTCGCCGTGGTGTCCACCGCAGCGCCACCTGCGAGGTTGACGAAGCCGAAATTCATATCCGACATGCTGAAGGTGCAGGTTTGCGCCAGAACCGGGGAGGCGGCGAAAGAAGCGGCGATGGCAAGCGCAGCTCGGATCAGGACCTTCATTGAACGCTCCTGCAGAGGGTTTCGAGAGTTGCGCGTTGAGCGCCTGCGGTAGGGACAGTGATTTCGGCCTCGCATTTTCCCCTGGTGGGTTGGGTGATGCTGAGCCGATGGGTTTCGCCGATATTGTCGAGATAGGCCTGCCCGTCGTAGCCGACGATGAACTCGCGCTTGCCGTCGATCGTGCCGGTTGATCCGGTTTCGATGAAGTCGCCGCTTTCGTTTTTCAGCGTCACAAGCGCCACCTGGCCTTCGGTTTCCACCTTGAAATTGACGACCGCGCCGGCACGCTCGGTCGGCCTCACCGTCTGTTTCGTGCGGTCGATGCGGGCGTCGACGGGCAGGTTGCTGGGGTCGAGCGTGATGTTGTTGACGTCATAGGCGCGCAGGTTCGGCAGCAATATCTTGCCGCGACGGTTCGTCTGGCCTATCGGGCGGTTTTCGAGCAGGATATCGACACCGGGCGCGCCCGCATCCACGATGGCGAAGGCGTCGTCGATCCGGTTGCCAACAAAGACATCACCGCCGGCGAGCGCGATCGATCCTTCGATCTGGGCATAGGCCTGTGTCGTGTGGTTGAACTGGTCGATACCGGCCGAAACCCGTGCGGCGCTGCCGCGATAGCTGCCGGATGCGGAGACGATGTCGTTGCCGCCGAGCGCGCCGCGCAGCCGCCAGCCATAACTTCCCTCCGCCTGTTCTTCGGATTTCACGACTTCCGCCGTCAGCGAATATCCATCGGCATTGGAGGACATGCCGGCGGAGCCCGAGACACCGCCGCCGAACGACCAGGAGAGGCCGGCAAAAATGCCGTAAGAGTTGCTGTCTTCGAGGTCCTTGTAGGCGGTGATGAAGATATTGCCGTTTTCACCAAAGGGCCGTGTGGCGGAGAGACCGAGAAGGCGGGATCGGCGCTCGTCGAAGGTTTCGAGCTGGGTGTAGGAGAAGTTCAGGCTGGTTTCATCGAAACCCAGCTGCGTGGAAACGGAAATCTGGTCGAGGGCGCGCGGCGGCCGCACGCTGAGCAGTCCGGATATTGGCTGGTTTTTCGATGAACTGGCCGAGACGGAGGCCATGTCGTTATAGTCGCCGAATGCCCGTTGCGATCGTGCATTAATTCTTACCCCGAGCAATTCGGCCTCGACGCTTGCGGAAAGCTGATAGCCGCTCTCGTCGCCGAAACGGCTCGATGCGCCGGAAAGTGCCGCCAATCCGTGGGCCCCGAGCGTGAAAACACCGCCAAGGCCGATATTGTAGAAATCCTCGCCGCCTTCCGCATGGCCTTCGACCGTGAACCCGTCCGATACACCGTAACGCACCGTCGCCGATCCGAGCGGCCTGTCGTCATAATCGAAAGACGAGGTTCCGTAGTTGCGCCGGGCAAAACCGAGTTCGGCAGAGAAATCGAGGAGGCCCTGCGCCAGCAGGTCCGGCGAGGTATAAAACGGCGTTTCCGACACGATTTCGCGGCCGAGCGCATCCCGCACCACCAGTCTCGCATTGCCTGCGCCGCTGATGACGGGAAGATTGGTGATGGAGAAGGGGCCTTCCGGCACATCCTGCGACAGGCGGCGGATATTGTTGACATAGACATCGACCGTGGAGGGCACGGCGGCGGAACCGGCAAATTCGGGCATGGGCATGGTGACGATATCCGGCCGCAGATCGAAATTCCGGCGGATTTGCAGGCCACCCAGCCGGGTAGGGCGGGTCCAGCTCAGCCCGCCGGTGATCAGGTCGCCGGCCCGGTAGGTCGTCAGCGTTTCTTCGTTCGAATAGCTCCAGGTGGTATCGAGGCGCTGCGTATCGAATTCCGACAGGCGCGATGTGCTCAGAACCTGGGACGAGGACAGGACGCCGAGCGGGCCGAAGACCCGGCTTTCCAGAAGGGCGGAAACGCCGTTGAAATCGGCGAGATCCGACCATGTGCCACCGCCGGACGAGCCATAGATCGTGTAGTTCACCAGACCTCCAAAATCGCTCGTGGCCTTTTCCTCGGTCTCTTCATCTTCCTCCTGCGTACTTTTGCCGGAGGCGTCGATCACCTTGCTCGCGCGGGCCGCCATCGACAGGGTGAAATGCACGGACTGGGTGCTTTCATCGTAACGCGCCGTCACATCCGGCAGCCGGGAGAGATCGATCCAGCCATCCGCGCCTATGGCGTTCTCAACCGGAGAAATCCCGATATTCTTCAGCTGATCCGGCTCGATGAGAAGCGATCCGGCGTCGTTTTGGCGAAATGTCGCGATCAGGTCCGTCGAAACATCGTTGATGTAGACTTCGAGCTGCAATTGTCCCGCTTCTCCTGCGGCAAAAGAAGGCGGTGCTGCCGCAGGGGGAATATCCTGCGCCATGGAGAAACTGCCCGAAAAAAAGACCGTCAAACCGGCAATCGTCAAAACGGCAAGGTCAGCCGCCCGAGACGCGCGCCGTCGCATTGACGGGGCCGCCTTCGCTGTCTGCCGAAATCTTCAGCGTGCCGCCGGCCTTGCCGCCCGTTGCCGGAACGAGGAAGGTTGCCGCGGATTTGCCGAGCACGTAGCCCACCAGTCCCTGCTGGCGGCCAATCGGCTGGCCGTTGCCGCCGGAAAGTATCAGGTTGGCGATCCTGATCCGCCTCTCACCGGCGTTCGACACCGAGACCCTGTAACCCTTGCCCTGCGGCGTCACCTTCCAGACCGGCTCCGCATCACCGGTGGAGGCGGGCGAGAAGAAGATGGGTATGGAGTGGCGGACCACCAGATTGACGGTGCCGGATTGCGGTTTTCCCGCCGGCGGCAATTCGTCGACGATGATGCGGTAACTCTCCTCCGCCCTGATGGGTGTTTTGGAAAGCCGGACGATGCGGATGAGATTTTCCGCGCCACCCTTCAGCTGCGTCATCGGCGGGCTGGCGACGACGTCGTTTACCGCCGTGTAGACATCCTGGCCATTTTGCTGGGTCCAGCGGAAAATCCGGACCTGCACGTTGATCGGGGTTTTCGCATCGTTCCAGATGCGCAGGCTGGAGGCCGCCGTCGGGGCCTTGAGATCGAGAAGAACGGGGGCGACCCGCAAGGATGCAGCCTGTGAAGGCGAGACACTCAAACCGGCAAAAAACGCAGCCGCTAAGGTAAAAAGACGCATGCGCGATCCTCCTTATGGCGATCAGTAGTTGAGCGTGGCCGTCACCGTATCGGTATAGACGCCGACCGCAGGTGTCGTCTGGGCAGGTACGCGCCCGTAGACAGTGAAGGTCTGCGGTGCCCCGGTTCCCGTACCCGTTTGCCGGTCCGTTCCAACGGTGTTCCCCCACACCGTGCTATGTGCCGCAGTCGTATAGAGCGAGTAGGATATGGTCGCACCCGCGGGCGATGTCATCAGTCGGTTGGCAACCGTCGCCCCCGAGCCGGCACCGGCGCTGAGGCCGAGGCTATAGGGTGTGCTGGCCGTGCATTGCACGACAATGTTACTGGTTGCGTCGATGTTGCTGCCGATCACGCCATTGGTCCCGAAGTCGAGATTGCCGGCCGAATTGATCTGGCATGCCGCCTGAATGGTGATCTGAACGTTGAAATTTGTCGTGGCGACCTGCGCGAGGCCTGATGCCGGTGTGAGAACAAGTGCCGCCAGCGATAACAAGTAGCCTGATGTCGAAAACCTCATGCTGCCTCCCCAAGCTGCCGCGCTGCCGGTTACCCGGAACGCGCCTTCGAACTACGCCAAAAACGGGTAATTAGAATGGTCTAATATTCGCGCTGATTTGGTTAATAAATCCTTAATGAAGGGATCGTGAAAAACCACTGGCTGAATTATATTGATGGGTACAATCGAAAGTATATTCACCTGGGCAGGTTGCGGTGCCGGGATCGACGCTAAATCCCTTCTGCGGGTTTTTACTGAAATGCGACATCTTGTCAGCAAGCCCCGGTTGGCGTACTCGAAATCGATAGAAACCCGGGCCGATGAGCAATACCGTTGGGTGGCGCTCTGTATCGGCTCCATAGACATCATGACGTTGGGATTGCGATGAACCTTTACCTGGATTACCTGGCTGAAATCAAAAGCAGAGAACAACAGGGGCTTGCTCCCAAACCGATCGATGACGGCGCACTGACGGCCGAAATCATCGCCCTCATCAAGGATGCCGGCAGCGAGTACCGCGCCGATGCGCTGAAATTCTTCATTTACAACACCCTGCCGGGCACCACGAGCGCCGCTGGCGTCAAGGCTGCCTTCCTGAAGCAGATCATTCTCGGCGAAGTGCCCGTTCCGGAAATCACGCCGTCCTTCGCGCTGGAACTGCTGTCGCACATGAAGGGTGGTCCTTCCATCGAGGTTCTGCTCGATATCGCGCTCGGCAACGACGCCGCGATCGCCGCCGAGGCTGGCGAAGTGCTGAAGACCCAGGTCTTCCTTTATGATGCCGACATGTTCCGCCTGCGCGATGCCTACAAGGCCGGCAATGCGATCGCCAAGGCCGTGCTGGAAAGCTACGCCAAGGCCGAATTCTTCACCAAGCTTCCGGATGTCGAGGACGAGATCAAGATCGTCACCTTCATCGCCGCCGAAGGCGATATTTCCACCGACCTCCTGTCGCCCGGCAATCAGGCGCATTCGCGCTCCGACCGCCAACTGCACGGCCAGTGTATGATCTCGCCGGAAGCGCAGGCGGAAATCGTCGCGCTGCAGAAGCAACACCCCGACAAGCGGGTGATGATGATCGCCGAAAAGGGCACGATGGGCGTCGGCTCGTCGCGCATGTCCGGCGTCAACAACGTGGCGCTGTGGACCGGCAAGCAGGCCAGCCCCTATGTACCCTTCGTTAACTACGCCCCCATCGTTGCCGGTACCAACGGCATTTCGCCGATCTTCGCCACCACCGTCGACGTGACGGGCGGTATCGGCATCAACCTCAAGAACTGGGTGAAGAAGCTCGGCGAAGACGGCAAGCCGATCCTCAACAATGACGGCAACCCGATCCTCGAGCAGAAATATTCGGTCGAGACCGGCACCGTCCTCAAGATCGATGCCAAGAACCGCAAGCTTCGTGACGAGGCCGGCACGGAACTGGTGGATATCGCCGCCGCCTTCACGCCCCAGAAGATGGAGTTCATGAAGGCCGGCAGCTCCTACGCCATCGTTTTCGGCAAGAAGCTGCAGACATTCGCGGCCCAGACGCTCGGCGTCGAGGTGACCCCGGTCTTTGCACCGAACAAGGAAATCGCGATCGAAGGTCAGGGTCTCACCGCCGTCGAGAAGATCTTCAACCGCAACGCCGTTGGTGTTACGCCCGGCAAGGTGCTGCATGCCGGCTCGGACGTTCGCGTCAAGGTCAACATCGTCGGCTCGCAGGATACGACCGGCCTGATGACCGCGCAGGAACTGGAAGCGATGGCGGCCACCGTCATTTCGCCGCTGGTGGATGGCGCCTATCAGTCGGGCTGCCATACGGCCTCCGTCTGGGACAAGAAGGCGCAGGCGAACATTCCGAAGCTCATGTCCTTCATGAACAATTTCGGCGTCATCACCGCGCGTGACCCGAAGGGCGTCTATCATTCCATGACGGACGTGATCCACAAGGTGCTGAACGACATCACCGTGGATGACTGGGCGATCATCATCGGCGGCGACAGCCATACCCGCATGTCCAAGGGCGTGGCCTTCGGCGCCGATTCCGGCACCGTCGCGCTGGCGCTGGCAACGGGTGAGGCGACCATGCCGATCCCGCAATCGGTCAAGGTCACCTTCAAGGGCACGATGCAGCCCTATATGGACTTCCGCGACGTGGTGCATGCCACGCAGGCGCAGATGCTGAAGCAGCACGGCGACAACGTCTTCCAGGGCCGCATCATCGAAGTCCATATCGGCACGCTGCTCGCCGACCAGGCCTTCACTTTCACCGACTGGACGGCCGAAATGAAGGCCAAGGCGTCGATCTGCATCTCGCAGGACGAAACGCTGATCGAGTCGCTGGAAATCGCCAAGTCGCGCATCCAGATCATGATCGAAAAGGGCATGGATAACGCCGCCCAGACGCTCAAGGGCCTGATTGACAAGGCGGATCAGCGCATTGCTGAAATCCGCTCGGGCGAAAAGCCGGCGCTGAAGCCCGATGACAATGCGAAATATTTCGCCGAAGTCGTCGTGGATCTGGACGTGATCGACGAGCCGATGATCGCCGACCCTGACGTCAACAACAACGACGTGTCCCGGCGCTACACCCACGATACGATCCGCCCGGTCTCCTATTATGGCGGCACCAAGAAGGTCGATCTCGGTTTCGTCGGTTCGTGCATGGTGCACAAAGGCGATATGAAGATCGTCGCCCAGATGCTGAAGAACATCGAGAAGTCCGAAGGCAAGGTCGAGTTCAAGGCGCCGCTCGTCGTCGCCGCGCCGACCTACAACATCATCGATGAGCTGAAGGCCGAAGGCGATTGGGAAATCCTGCAGAAATATTCGGGCTTCGAGTTCGATGATCTGAAGCCGAAGACCAGCAACCGGACGGAATACGAGAACATCCTCTATCTCGAACGCCCGGGCTGCAACCTGTGCATGGGCAACCAGGAAAAGGCCGAAAAGGGCGATACGGTTCTCGCAACCTCCACCCGCCTGTTCCAGGGCCGCGTGGTGGAAGATACGGCTGAAAAGAAGGGTGAATCGCTGCTGGCCTCCACGCCGGTCGTGGTGCTCTCGGCCATCCTTGGCCGTACGCCGAGCATCGAGGAATATCGCTCCGCCGTCGAAGGGATCGACCTGACGAAGTTCGCCCCGCCGAAGGTAACGCCGATCGATTCCCAGTCGGTGCATTACTGAGGCCGTGATTGTCGCCGCGCGGGGGTAAGACCGCCCGTGCCGGCGACCCACTGAAAATATCGGTTGAACGACCACAGCGGGGAGAAATCCCCGCTGTTTGTCTTTGATAGAGCGCGAACAGCCCTAGATGCGCGCCTCCAGGACCATGTTGAAAGGCCCCGTAAAGGCTCGGCTGACATGCGTGAACCCACCTGAGCGGATGACTTCGGCAAGCTTCGCTTCGCCAGCCTGGGCGCCCAATCCTTCACCGACTTCCTGATCGAGCGACGTCGGTACGCAGATCATGGTCGATGCGTTGTAATAGAGGCGGCCGACGGGGTTCATGTTGTCCTGAGGGCGATCGCCGGCGATGGGCTCGACGATCATCCATGTGCCGTCCTTTTTGAGGATACGGGACATGTGCCCCGCGCACCCACGCGGATCCCCCATATCGTGCAGGCAGTCGTAACTGGTTATGAGATCGAAGTCCTTGTCTTCGATGTCCTTGGCCGTTGCCGCGAGGAACTTGACCCGGTCATCCACCCCGTGGTTTCGGGCATGCCTGTTCGCCTCTTCGATGGATGGCTCGTGGAAGTCATAGCCTATGAAGCTTGTGTTGGGATAAGCCTCGGCCATGAGAATCGTCGAAAAACCGACGCCACAGCCGACATCGGCAACCTTGGCACCCTTCACCAGTTTTTCCTTGACGCCTTGCAGGGCAGGCAGCCACGATTGCACGATATTGTTCACATATCCCGGACGGAAGAACGCGCCCGTCGCACAGAACAGGCAACCTGCGGTGTCTCCCCACCGCACCCCGCCGCCTGTGCGGAAGCTCTGTTCGACCTTCGGTTCTCCTTCGATCATCGCGGCCACCAGATCGAAAGCCCCTTCCAGATAGACGGGACTGTCCTTGTTGACGAACACCATCGCCTGCTCGGGTGAGAGACTGAACATCCCGGAGCTGCCGTCATAGTCGATGTATCCGTTTGCCGCCTGTGCCAGGGCCCACTCCCTGACATATCGCTCCGACAGGCCGCCGGATGCTGCCGCCAGCCCTGCGGATGTCAGCGGCCCGGCGCGATGCAGCGCATCGAACAGGCCCAGCCTCAAGCCGATCCTGACGGTCGGAACGCTGAAGGCGCCACCAAGGTCACCCAGCATTTTGCCAATGAAAGAATGCAATTTTGCTTCGTCGATCTGTGTCATCTCATTCCCCCCAATTTGCTTCGTTGGCGGGCAAAGGCTGACCGCAAATTGATGCGTCAGTGAATGCTCGTAGGCCATATAACATAGCCGAATACCCCTTAAACCGATATCGCTCTTTTCGGTGGTGCGTTCCTGTCCGGGGTCACCCACACGGGCGATAGACGATGGTTTGGGGAAGTCGTAAACTGGTCGGCAGAGGAGGCAACGATATACTCTTGGGAGGAAACAATGCCTATCTTCATGGACCGGCACGAGCTTGCCGGAGTTTCAGCGGCGGATATTGCCGCAGCACACCTCAAAGATATCAACATCCAGGATCGGTATGGCGTCAGGTTCTTAACCTACTGGTTTGATGAAAGGCGTGGCACGGCCTTTTGCCTTATGGACGCTCCGGATGCCGAAACCGCGCAGTGCGTGCATCGGGAAGCGCACGGCTTTGTCGCCAGCGAAGTGGTGGAAGTTGCCCTGTCGGCTGTCGAAGCGTTTCTGGGGCGAATACAGGATCCGGTAGCGGTTGGGACTGCCTCGAAAAACATGGATGCCGGCCATCGCGCGATCCTTTTCACGGATATTGTCGGTTCAACTGAAATGACGTCGCGCCTCGGTGATCGTATGGCGGCGGAACTCATCCGGGCGCATGATGCTCTCGTGCGTGGTTGTCTGGGGCGACGATCGGGACGGGAGGTCAAACACACCGGTGATGGCATAATGGCCGTGTTCTCCTCCACGCCATTTGCCGTGGACTGCGCCATTGATATCCAGCGCGAGTTCCATCGCTATAACAGCGAAAACGGCGAGCCGCTTCACATCCGCATCGGACTGGATTGTGGGGAGCCGATCGAAGACAGCAATGATTTCTTCGGCACCACCGTGCAATTGGCCGCAAGACTTTGCGCTGCCGCCCAGAGCGATCAAATCCTGATATCGGACAAGACCTTCCAGGAATATGGCGGCGCCGATGTCCTTGTGCATGGCGATCGTTACAGTCTGAAAGGATTTGCCGAACCGGTTCTCGCTTATCGCTGCGAATGGCTGCATTAGCGACGGCCTGTGCCGCGATCGGAAGGATCACATTGTCCTTGCGCAATATTTGACGCTGAGAGCGTCCGCTGAAACATGGCGCAAGCCACCTGCGCCGTGTGATGGGGAATGTATGCTCTCATCTGCGTCAAAATGGCTGATGTTGTCTGCAGCGGTTTTGAAGTAGTGCTTCCTAACAATAGACAGTATCGAGTCACAGCCTGGAATATCTGAAATGTGGGATTTTTTCCCTATAGTCTTCTTGCCGTTCAAGCTTCTCGTGTTAGGCGTGGGCATGTTTTTCGCCATCAAGTGGCATCACGATCAAGCGAAAAACAAATAACGAAACCCGCGAACCTTAAGCGCCCGCGGATTAGAGAAGCGCCGTCCATTTAGTCCGCCTGTGTGCTGGCGTGGGCAACGCCAGCACACTTGCACTTGATCAGACGCCTTGCCCCCAAACGGTGCAAGGCGGAAAGGCAGTGATCAATCGGGACGCTGCAGCAAAGCCAGAGCGACCGTGGATGCGGCCAGGATCGCGGTCAGAGCCAACGGAGCTGTAGCACCGTAGGAATCGACGATATAGCCGCCAAAAACCGCACCGATACTGATAGCCACCTGAAAAGAAACGACCATCAGGCTGCCCGCTGCCTCCAGGGCATCGGGCGCGCCGCGGGAAAGGTTGGTGGGCAGCACCACAGGCGCCATGCCGAAGGCAAGGCCCCAAAGGGCGACGAGAGCAAATGCAGCACTGGTATGAACACCCCAGACAACGAGGGCAATCGTCGCAAATGCCATCAGGGCGGCGGTGACGATGAGTGCGAGGCGGATACTGGTGTCAGCCATCCGGCCCCCCAGCACATTGCCGATTACGGAGGCGACGCCAAAGCCGAGCAGGGCGAGGGCAATCGGCGTGGTGTCAAGCAGCGTCACCTGTTCGAGGAAGGGACGCACATAGACCGAACCGGCAAAATGCCCCGTCATCAGCAACAGGATTGCAAGCATCCCCAGTTGAACGCTGCGCCGCCGCGTCAGCCGCAGAACATCGGAAAGGCTGTTGCTCGTGCTTGCCGGCAGCGACGGCAGGCTGAGTATCTGCAGCAGCATGGCAATGACGGCAAGTCCCGCCGTCATCGACATGGCGATGCGCCATCCCAGCCAGTCACTGATCAGGGCGCCCATTGAAGGGGCAGCGATGGTGGCAAGCGAAACGCCGAGGGTGACGATAGCCATGCCGCGCCCGGTCGAATTTGCGCCGACGAGCCGCGCCACAACCGCAACCGAAAGCGCCCAGAAACCGCTGAGCGCGATCCCCAGTCCCGCCCGGCCTACCAGCAATAGCCAGAAATCGCTCGCAAATGACGCCAGAATGTTGGAGCCGATCGCCAGCGCGCTAAGGCCGACAAGCACGGTCTTGCGGTTCAGTTTGCCGATCAGAACATTGCTCAGCAAAGCCGTCACGGCGCCTACGGAAGCGGTCGCCGTCACGACCTGTCCGGCCGTACCTTCGGTAATGCCGAGATCGCGCGCCATGGGCGTCAACAATCCCGCCGGCAGGAACTCGGCCGATACCAGCGCAAAGCTGGTGGCCGCCATCGAAAGAACCGCGAACCAGGTCGCAGCGGTCCATGCGGGTTGCTCGGCGGCCTCCAGGGCAATTGTTGACCCATCAAATTGGGATGTCGTGTCCGTCATGGTTTCTCTCCTTGAGTTGGGAGAGTTTTAGACGAATTTTTTCGGATGATATGTATCTAAAAATCCGAATTTCATGCCTATTCCTCCGAAATTTGTGCGTTGCACAACGTTCGGGCGCGCATGTGCGTTGCCGGTGGCCGGCAGCTTCCAGGCCAATGACGCCCTGGCGCTACGTCGTGCCGCGGTCGGAGGAATGGGAATTGCCATGCTGCCGCGTTTCGCAGCGGCCGGCGGGAGAAGACGCAGGCGGCCCTTCGATTGCCTGCGTCTTCGTCTCGATATTACTCTACATTGGCAGCGGCTTTGAGGATCACCTTGGCAACCTCGTCCGGCTGGGAAACCTGGGGTGAATGACTCGTTGAAAGCGTGACGACATGAGCCGAAATATTCTTGGCCATCACCTTCTGCAGGTCGGGCTGAAGCATGAAGTCATGCTCGGCGACGATGTACCAGGACGGCTTGGTCTTCCAGGCCGGGCTCCCGATTTTTTCCTCGAAGTTCTTTCCGCGGGTCGGCCTTTGCGTTGCCGCAATCACGCCGGCCTGTTCAGGCGCAACGTCCTGTGCCAGATACTTTGCAACACCATTCGCGGTCAGGGTCAGGAAGCCGTCCTTGTCGGCAACGAGTTCTGAAAAGCCGGCCGGCGTTGGATAGTCCTTGTTCAAGTCCGCAATCGACTGAGCTTCGCCAGGCGCATAAGCGGCGACGTAAACGAGGGAGCGAACATGCGCGTTGTTGCCAGCTTCGCTAATCACCACGCCGCCATAGGAATGACCCACAAGAATCACGGGGCCGGTCTGCGCATCAAGGACCCGTTTTGTCGAGGCGACGTCGTCGGCAAGCGACGTCAACGGGTTCTGAACCGCAACCACCTTCAGTCCCTGTGCCTGAAGAAAGGGGATTACTCTGCTCCATGCCGAGCCGTCGGCGAACGCGCCATGTACCAGAACAATGGTCGGATTTTCTTTGCCGGCCGCGCTGGTTGTCGTCGCGCCCGCGTTCACGGCGGTGCTGGCGAGCGTGGCAGCGAGGGCTGCTTTTTTTACAAAAGACATCATCTTATTCTCCGTTTGGAAACACAAGCGACGGAACCCTGGTTCCTCGAGACCTTGCGTAGATATTAATCTTAACCAGCAGCGCTCACTGACCATCGAGGTCTCGCACGTCGAAGGCTGCCTTTCTTCCGTAGGCCGTGTCCCGGCTTGGCCGGAGGCCGCTCGATATGAACGAGTTTCGGTTTCTAGGGCGTCTCAGGCTCGGGACGGCGAAGATTTACATTTGAAACACAGGGAGATAAATGATGACAATGTTGCAACACTAGGAACAGAACGTTTCAAATGGACCGCTTGGCTTGCATGACTGTGTTTGTGAAGTCCGTCGAACAAGGCTCGATCTCGCTTGCTGCAAACGAGTTGAACCTGTCGCCGCAACTGGCGGGGAAACAATTGCGTATGCTGGAGGCCAGCCTCGGCGTCAAACTCCTCAACAGAACAACGCGGAGACAAAGCCTGACGGACAGCGGCCGTGTCTTCTATGAACGGGCAAAGAACATTCTGGAGGAGCTTGCGGAGGCCGAAACTCTCGTCGCGCAGACACGCTCGACGCCGCGGGGACGCCTGCGTATCAGCGCGCCGATTACATTTGGGAGCCACGCATTGGCGCCGGAACTGCCTGAATATGCAAAAGATCAGCCGGAGGTGACCGTTGATCTCAGCCTGACCAATAGAACAGTGGACTTGGTGGAAGAGGGTTTTGATGTCGCGTTTCGAACGGGCGACCTCGCAGACAGTGCTCTTCAATCCAGGCGCCTTCGGCCTCTTCGCCTTGTGTTGTGCGCGGCACCCGCCTATCTGAAAACTGCCGGGACACCGAGCACTCCGGAAGAGTTGCGGCATCACGAATGCCTGCTGTTTTCTCACACGTCCATGCGAAAAGAATGGTTGTTCCACGGCCCCCAGGGAACAACGACGATCGCAATCAAAGGGCGCTTTTCGACTGATAGCGGTGAGGCGCTACGAGCGGCTGCGGTGGCCGGAATGGGGCTGATTCTCCAGCCCGAGGAGTTGGTGAGGGAAGATATAAAGGCCGGCCGGCTGCTCCCGCTGCTTTCTGATTTCCGTTCACCTGATCGGCACTTGCATTTGCTCTATCCGCCCGATCGTCAGATGACGCCCAGACTCCGGAGTTTCCTCGATTTTGCTGTCAGGAAATTTGGCAAAGGCTGATTGTGCATTGGCACTCCATCGCCAGTCCAGCAAAGGCTGGGGGAGAATTCCGTGTGCCGCTGTGCGTGTTGCGCAGTTAATATTCGCCGGCCGCGTTTCCTGGAAAATAAGCGGCGCCTTCCGCCCACATTGACTAAGCGCGACAGACAGTTCCGATGGCTACCTTCATGGGATTGGTGCCACGAATGTGCCAACCATGGTCATTGCGGTTGGAGATGCTCGCGCGAAAAACGATGCGGTCGAAGCTTTGGCTTGATCGACCTCTGCTTTCGGGAAAACGCCGCCGCACGCCTACGGCAGATATGGGGGCGATTCCCGCGCAAGATTTGTCGCTTCACGCCAAAAAAAACAGCTCTTAGGCTAGGCTGGGAAGCCTTCACGCCGTCTCAAGGTGCGAGGATTGCATTCCCTGCGCGGGAGACTTCGAATGCGGGTGGGAAGCGTTAAGTCGCCGAGCCACGATATCGTGGTTGAGCCACAGGACGGGACCGGAGGGTTCGGAAGATTCGCCGAAAATTAGCTGCCCGGTTGCCTTCACAACGAGACCGCTCAGAAGGTCGCTGATCATCACCTTGCCATCCCGATGCATCTGGGTGATCTCGTTTGACGTGCCGATGGTCAAATCGGCCTGTGCCTGGCTGTTTGCCATGGGCCAAGCCGAAAAATCATAGAACGGACGCATGACCTCGCTGGCCTGCATGTCGGTGATCTTCCGGAAAACATCCGTCATGGTCAAGCCGTCGGCCAGAAGCTGCTGGCATGCCTGCCACTGTTCTTCTGCCCATTGGCCACCATTTTCTTTCTTCAACGCAAGTAGCAGTGGTATCAGGGGCAGCTCTATACCCGTGAACACATCGGACGAATTGGTCCGGATTTCGGGACAGTTATAGATAGTTGCCTTGATCCCTGTCGCCCAGGCTTCCTCTGCAATGCCTTCGAGCCGCATCTTCGCGTAACCCTGGGTGTAGTTGGTGTAGGTCTGCCAACGATAGCTTCCGTCAATGAGGACCGCCGATCCGTGGTAACCATAGGCCGTGTACCGCACTTGTCCGCCCGAAGCTTCCACGCGCTCGCGGATCGCCGCGCTGAAATCAATGAGATGGCGAAAGGTGTTTGCGGAGACATCCTCAAAATTCTGTAGAATGAGCTTTCCCATGTCACTGTCGAGCAAGGTCTGCGAGGACATGTGGCGAGTGCCGGTTCCCTTGTAGATTCGATTGGCAACGACCAGGAATACCTTCGCCTTCGGAATGCCCCCGGCCATTGTGTGGGCGAAGAAAACATTGCGGCCATCGGCGATCATTCCGTCCAGAACGGTCATGACCTTTGAAAGCGACTCCGTGAAACGCGCAGTGGCGATGTCGCGGCACTGGCCGACATAGTCCCAGTCGAGCTTGTCGTGTTCCCAGCTCTCAAGCGTCATCTTTGCCAGGAGATCGGTAGGAGTTGGGCCGCCTGCGGGCGCATCGAGATCGAAACCCGCCATAAGAGGTATGTTGATGATCCTGCCGCCCAACTGGGCCTCCGCCGAAGACAGTTCCTCGGCGTTGAGCGGCCGCAGCGCGTTGTTCTCGTCGCGCCGCCCGACGGTGATCCCCACAATCTCCATTCCAGCCCGTCTGGCTTCATCGAGCAAGCCGGTGGCGTATCCACGACCGAACAGTTCTCCGAAGAGTACGAAAACATCGCCTTCACGGAAGACCGTGTTCTCGGAAAGATGATTCAGTGCAACCGGATTTTCCATACTGTCAGCTCTTTAATTCGTGTGTCGTCGAGCAATGGCTCATACGAACTTTCACAGAGACATGACCGCATTGGCACAGAATGGGAACTCATTTTCGGTGACCGTTCATTTCAAAACGTGAAGTCGGTCCCTGTTAGGCCTACAAGTGGATCGGGCAACGGCTATGCCACTGGTCAGTCAAATCGTTGCAACCATGATTCCGGCACGCGCGGTGCGCAGTAGCGGACGGTCGCTTGACAAGGCATCCGGATCGGCATCCTCCAGCACATCCACCGAGAAACCCCAAGGCTCGCGCGAGCAGTCGAAGCCGTCCGACACCGAAAACAGCGGCCGTTGGAAGAAGGACAAGCCGTCGGGAGCCGAAGTGATCCAGCCGGAGGCTTTGCCGACGGTGGGCGAGATCGGTCACAAGCCGCCACTGATCGTGGAAACGCTATCCGGATATCCGCTTAACTGCTGCGGAAAGCGCCAGTGCCTTCGGATTGACATCCGCCATTGGAGTGTCCTCTTTCGCGACGTCTATGCGATACAAGACCTTTGATCGCCCGCAAGCGGATCGGTAAAACACGAGCGATCTCTGGTGCTTGCGAAAGACTTCTCGCGCACTTCAACCGACTTTGAAGAACGCTCGCAAAATAGTCCACTGCCGCCGAAAACCGGTTGCGACAGGAATGTTCGTCAATAAAATGTACATATTAGTCATTTTACTATTCGCAATAGAATAATTTAATGACATATGTGTACATTTCTCTTGGCAGAAGCTTGAGTGTTTGATACGAAAGCATTGAGGAACAGACCAACGCCTACTTGCACGATCAGTGCGGTGCTGGACGTCGCCTCCCGGACACGGATCCATAATCCGTTTCTGAAAGCATGCGCATATACCGCCGAACACGGCGGGTCATTCAGCATTCATTGAAGCCGGGAACGCGGCGACCTGCTTCAGAACCAGCCGCTATAAAACAAGGGAACAAAAATGAGGAATCTTCTCGCATCCACCTGTCTGGTGGCCGGGTTTATGGCGCTCTCGCATACTGCAAGCGCGGCAGACTGTGGTACGGTGAGCCTTGCACTCCACAACGTTCAAAGTGCTGAAGTCCTTGCCTACGTAGACAAGTTCATCCTTGAAAACGGCTTTGGCTGCACGGTGGAGATGATACCAGGCGACACAGTTCCGTCTACGACTTCCATGGTCGAAAAGGGCCAGCCCGACGTATCGCCAGAAACATGGGTCGACCTGCTGCCAGAGATTGTTCCCCGTGGTCTCAAGGAAAACAAGATCGTTGAGGCGGCGAAGGCTCTGCCCGATGGTGGCGTTCAGGGCTGGTGGATCCCGAAATATGTTGCGGACGCCCATCCGGATATCAAGTCCATCGACGACGCGCTGAAACATCCTGAGCTTTTCCCCGCGCCTGAGGATCCGAGCAAGGGCGTGATTTTCAACGGTGCACAAGGCTGGGGCGCGACGGTCGTGACCGCTCAACTCTTCAAGGCCTACAAGGCTGAAGACAAAGGCTTCACTCTGCTGGATCCAGGCTCTGCTGCCGGCCTAGATGGTGCGATAGCCAAGGCTTACGAACGTAAGCAGGGGTTCATCACTTATTACTGGGCTCCGACTGCTCTGCTTGGCAAGTATGAAATGGTTCTTCTCAAGTTCGAGGTTCCACAGGATTCCGGGGAGTGGAAGCGTTGCATCACCAACCTGGAGTGCAATGATCCCAAGCCTGCGGCGTGGCCGATCGATAACGTCTATACCGTTCTGACGAAGAAGTTCGATGAGCGCGCTCCTGCAGAGGTGAAGACTTATTTCGGCACTCGCGGATGGAGCAACGATACGGTTGGCAAGATCATGGCTTGGCAGACCGACAACCAGGCAACGGGTGAAGAAGGTTCAAAGAAGTTCCTCAAGGACAACAAGGACCTTTGGACGAAGTGGGTCACCGCCGACGTCGCTGCGAAGGTCGAAGCTGCGCTCTGACCAGAAAACGGCGCGCGGCCATGTCGCGCGCCTCCTTCCGCTTAGTTCGATAGGGAATGGGTGATCATTCGGCCAATACCCAGGTCAACCAGCCAGGGCTTGTGCCCGTAATTTTCCTATCCGCTTCAGCCTTCAGCTTACTGCTTGATGCCAGCGATGAAGGTTCTGACTAAACGCATCGGATCGGATACTTCACCGCAACTTGAGGGCACACATAGCATGGCCACCGCGTGTAGTACCTCAGATGCGCGAAGATCGCTTTTCGATGAATTTTCAACCGAAGCATCATCTAGCAACTCCTGAAGCAGCGGCCCCAGCTTCTCCTGAAAGTAGGCTGGAAGATTTATCAACGCGGGATCAAGTGAGTTCATAGCTGCCGCAAGCCCACGACGGGCCGTGATGAAGTCGACATAACTTTCTATCCAGAAAGTCAGTGCCTCAGCAGGCGCAAAGCGGCTTCTGATCGACGAGATCTCAGAAACGCATCTTTCGACGTCATTCTTGAACACGGCCACGATAAGATCCGATCTCGTGGGGAAATGGCGATACAGTGTTCCAACGCCCATTCCAGCCCTCTTTGCTATCACGTGAATCGGAACGTCAACTCCCTCTTCTTCGAACTCTGCTGCTGCAGCGTTTATGAGCAGTTCCATGTTCTTGCGAGCATCCGACCTCTGTGACCGCGGCTGCGCTGCGGCTGACTTTTGATCCTCGGTTACAAGTTCTTGCCGTCTCATCAATATCCCCTTGATAAACGGAATAGCATTCCGCATATTAAGCGGACACTCGTTCCACTTATGGCTCGACTGTTAGTCTTAACACGTTTCAAGGAAGAAAAAATGCTGGAAACTTCAGTAGCTCTAGTAACTGGAGCTAACAAAGGTATTGGTCTGCAGATCGCCAAAGATCTTGTAAAAAAAGGATACAAGGTCATTCTCGGTTCAAGGAATTTGGACGCTGGCCGTACCGCTGCCGCCCTGATCGGAGAGGGAGCGTCTGCAGTTTACCTCGATGTGACGCAAGCACATTCGATAGCGGAGGCTGCCGAATATATTAAAGAAGCGTACGGGCGATTGGATGTATTAGTCAACAACGCCGGGGTTTCGCATTTGGGTGGAGATTCTCGTGCCGCCGAAGATATCGCCAAGGAAACATACCTTTCAGTCGTAGACTTGAACGAAATGCGCGGGATATTCGAAACAAACGTCTTCGGTGTCGTTGCCGTCACCCAGGCGATGCTGCCGCTTCTTCGTGAAAGCCCGGCGGGACGGATCGTCAACGTGTCGAGCGAAACCGGTTCCCTTACATTGAATGCTGATCGGCAGCATCATCTCCGGCAGTACGCGGGCACCTATTCTTCATCGAAGACTGCCTTGAACGCCGTAACCCAAGCGTTTGCGATAGAGCTTGAGGGAACAAACATAAAGGTCAATGCCGTCTGCCCAGGCTTTACTGCTACCGACAACAACAGGTTCTTAGGTCCGCAGACAGTCGAACAGGCTGCACGCGCGCCAGTACACGCCGCCACCCTCGGATCCGACGGCCAGTCGGGCGAGTTCGTGAACGTGCACGGACATCTTCCATGGTGACTGTTTGAGAAACGCTGGCTATGTCTTCAAAGAGAATGGCGCCGACTCTAAATCGGCGCTATTGTTTTAAATCCGTTGTTGCAAGCAGATTATCAGGCCCAAATATCGCCGAGCATGAATCCTTCGGTGAAGGGGTCATCATGATCAAGTACGATGGTGTTCAGGCCGTAGATCCAGCTCTTTCCGCTGACCGTGGGCACGACCGCTTTCTTGTCGCCAATGTAAGTCTCCTCAACAAGGCGGCCGGTGTAGATGTTGCCCAGAAGGCCCTGATGACGGAAGGCCTGGTCGAGAGGCAACTCGCCTTTGGCATGAAGAACCGCCATTTTCGCGCAGGTCCCCGTTCCGCATGGGCATCTGTCCAAAGCACCCGTCCAAGTTCCAGGATCGTCCCATGAGAATTCGCCCGACGCCATCGTGACCGCATTCTTCCAGTCCGCGTTCGGGTCTTCCGTCGGACCCGACAACTGAGAAATCGTGATCCCCACGCCGGGGTAGTCAGGATGCGCCACAGGCAACTGTTCGATGGCCGCCTCGCGCACCATCGACGAGATCCGGGATATCTCCCGACCATGCTCCGGCTTCAATTCCAATCCCTTGAACTGACGGACGTCGGCGATGACGTAGAACATGCCGCCCCAACCCACGTCGACCCTGACCTTACCGAGGTGTGGTACGTCGATCACCGCGTCGAGGTGAGCCGCGAACGCCGGTACATTCTTGAAGGTGACGCTCTTGACCTTGCCGTTTTCGCATTCGGCCTTCACTCGGATAAGCCCGGCTGGAGCTTCGAGAACCAGTTCCGTGACCGGCTCCTTCATCGGGAGCATGCCCATTTCCAGCAGAACGGTCACCACCGAGATAGTGTTGCCGCCGGACATCACGGGGTATTCGATCTGCTCCATGATGATATAGCCCGCGTCCGCCTCGGGGTGGCTTGGCGGCACGATGATGTTGCAGCAGTGGGCTGGGTAGCCGCGCGGCTCACGTAGCAGGAGCTTGCGAAGGCCGTCGTCGTTAGCCTCCAACCATTTCATCTTCTCATATGACGAGTTGCCGGGGATGTTCGGTATGCCTCCAGTAACAACTCGCATCGGGGTGCCGGCGTGAGTGTCTACCGCTTGAATCGTTCTCTTGAATGCCACGTGATTGCTCCTGTTAGTGTATGAGTTCTAGGCTAGGGCTACTCGCTTGTTGGAAGCGACTGCAGAAACTCGGTCGAACACGGTCTTTGGAATCTTCAACGTCTCGATGGACATCGGATGGGCGATTCCGGTAACACCGGGTACGAATACGCCATACCCCGCAAGGCGCCTGGATTGATCGTGCGCTCTTTGGATACGTCCGTCGCTGGGTTGTCCTGGCCTTATGGCGATCACAGTCAGTCCGACGGCGGGCGAGGTAGACCCCGAGCGGAAATCAGGAACGTCAAGGGACCAGTTTCCACCTGAAAGGCCTGCAGACAGCATCTCTACCAGTAGTGCCACATTGCCGCCCTTTCGGCCGCCAAACGGTAGAAGCGCACCCGAGAGAGCCTTCGTTGCGTCTGTCGTGGAATTGCCTTCGGCATCGACGGCCCAGCTTTCCGGAATTGGCTGTCCTTCCTCCGCAGCTCTGACAACGTTTACGAACGCGGTAGCGCTCGAGGCCTGATCGATGATCATAGGAGGGCTGTCAGGCCCCAGAGGGAAGCCGAATGCCAGCGGATTGGTGCTGTAGACGGCTGGGTCACCGGGCTTCGAGACGACCATTGCATTGGCATTCGTCACGGCAAGCCCGACAAGATCGTGAGAGGCGAGGATTCTCACGTAGTATCCCAGTTCACCTGCCGTGTAGCTGTTGGTCTGGGTGAAGATGGCTATTCCGTTCTTCTGTGCGGCTTCAACGAGATCATTCACCGCGAGATCGAATCCGAGTTGGGCAATTCCTCTGTCGGCGTCGGAGACGATAGACGAGGGAAGTGCGTGCGTCAGCCGTGGTTCTGGATGCCCGTTGATGCGACCCTCGATGAACGCATTCAGATAGTCCACGAGGTGGGGGAACCCCAGCGTCGGGGGGCCCAAAAGCGCGGCCGACAAGGTGGCGTCGACGAGGGAACGGGCCGATGCAGCATCGGCTCCCGCGCCAAGGCACGCGTCGGTTGCCAGTTGTCTCGCTTCCGCCATAGGCAATTCTACTTCTTCTGTCATTCTCTTCTCCCGATCACCATTCTCAGTATGCGTTGAACTCGGAGCAACTCGCTCGACTTTCCGGTAGATGCGCCATGTGGATTCCCCGCGGGCTTTATGAGTCAGCGATTCGGCTTCAATGCGTGGGGCAGGGGGTTGCGATACGTCTCCGGGCGTGACGGATGGCGAGCCAGACGCACGCGACGAGGGCAGGAATGGATATGGCCAGCAGCAGCTTCACGGCATGCAACTCAACGCCGACCTCGGTCAGACTTTCGAGAGCAAGCTTCGCAAGGCTGACGGCGTAGTAGCTTATAGCTATGACCGAAAAGCCTTCTACGGCCTGCTGGATATGGACCTGCACGCGCGTCCGCTCCTCCATCGATCGCAACAGCTCGGCGTTCTGCTCCTCTAGTTGCACCTGGACTGCGGTGCGGAGCAGATCGCTAGCCATTGTCACTCTCTGGGTGACTTCGTCCAACCGCCGTTCGGATGTCTGGATAAAGCGGACCGATGGTTGGAAGCGACGCTCGATGAAGGTCGAGATGCGTTGCCGCTGCTCGACGCGGTCCTCCCGCAGCTCCTGCAGCCTGCTCGCGACGATGTCTGCGTAAGCCCTTGTAGCTCCACATCTCTGACGAGCCGAAACGGAGCGCGACAGAATATCCGAGGCGAGATGCGTTACCTCCGACAAAAGTCGCTTCTCCACGCTGCCGGCTTGCTTCAGATGCTGGTTGAGGCTCGCCAGACGTCGGTCGATGTCAGGCAGGGCCGCCACGGTGTCCTGCGCTACAGGCAGCGCGAGAAGTGCCATCATCCTGTAGGTCTCTATTTCGAGCAGGCGTCTCACCATGCGTCCTGCCCGGTAGGAGTTAAGGTTCCGGTTGAACAGATGAAGTTCAACGAACCCCTCCACGCTCAATCGAAAGCTGGAGTGCACTTCGGCGTCCCCACCACCGACCTTGGAAGCTACAAAGTCACCCTCGCTTCCAAAAGATGGTGGTGCTTCTCCTTCGCGCACGATCACGACCACCGCTGCGACAAGGCGACCAGAAGTCCTTTCCACCAGATGGCGGAAACTCGAAGGAACATTCAGGCAAGCGTCAGGAGTCGCTGGTTCGGCGTAGGTGAGGGACACGAACTCGGAGTGGCACTCCCACTTCAGGCGACCCGTTCCCAAGCTTGCTGTTCCGTTCTGCTCGTCACCCTCGAAGGAGACGTCCTCCGTGTCCAAGAGATCTGCCACAGACGACGGAGCGTCAATGTCAGGCACGATCGCCGCGTGCCAGACATTGACCTCTCCGTCGAAGTAGAGCGACGGCCGGGCGTGCAGCTCCCTGTGGAGCACCCTTCGAGCCGGATGCTCGGTCCCGATAGACATGACCGCGCCCTACTGCCGTACCAACTTGATAGCGTTCTCGCGAACTTCATTAGGATGGGAGTTCACCATCGCGTTGGCGAGCTGTCGGAAGCTGACCGTTCCCACAGGCTGGGACGCCGCTCCGACAACTGTGACCTCCCCATCCGGTAGGGACGCAAGAGTTCTGAGCCCTTCTTCGATGGTGGTTTCAGCCGGGATGGTGATCCCGCTCGCAGCGGAGCCCGCCTTCAGGGGAACCATGACGGCAGATACCTGCACGACCCTGCCTCGGTTGACCTCCTTTACGAAGTTCGCGACGTAGTCATCAGCCGGACGCAGGACGATGTCCTGGCTTGTGCCCTGCTGGATGACCTCACCATCTCTCAGGATCGCGATCTGGTCTCCAAGACGAAGGGCCTCGTCAAGGTCGTGCGTGATGAAGACAATGGTCTTCTTTATCTCCTTCTGGATGTCGAGGAGGACGGTCTGCATGTCAGTGCGGATCAACGGATCAAGTGCCGAGTACGCCTCATCCATGAGAAGGACCGGTGCGTCGTTCGAAAGTGCTCGAGCAAGTCCCACTCGCTGCTGCATGCCGCCAGACAACTGGTTGGGATACTTGTTCTCAAAGCCCTTCAGTCCCACTCTCTCGATCCACCTCATTGCAATTTCGGTGGCCTTGGAGCGGTCCACTCCCTGCACCTCGAGACCGAACATCGTATTGTCGAGGACTTTTCGGTGTGGAAGAAGTGCGAACTTCTGGAAGACCATCGCCGTCTGGTGGCGGCGGAACTGTCGGAGTTCGTCCTGGTTCATCTTGACCACGTCGATGCCGTCGACGAGGACCTCTCCCGCGGTCGGATCGATGAGTCGGTTGATATGCCGAATGAGCGTTGACTTTCCGGACCCGGACAACCCCATGATCACCTGGATGCAACCCGATGGGATCTCGATGTTGATGTCGCGCAGACCAAGAACATGGCCGTGCTGGTTGTTCAGTTCCGCCTTGCTCATGCCGTTTTGAACGGCATCGATGTAGGCTGCCCCGTTAGACCCGAAGATCTTGTAGAGGTTGCGGATCTTGATGCCACCGAAATGATCGTTAGCCATGGACGGTCTCCCGGTAGGTCTGAAGTCTTTTGCCGTAGGCCTGGCTGACCCGGTCGAACATGATCGCGATGCCCACGATTGCCAGCCCGTTGAAGATACCAAGCGTGAAGTACTGGTTGGCGATCGCTTGAAGAACAGGCTGTCCCAAGCCCTGCACACCGATCATGGATGCGATGACGACCATGGCCAGTGCCATCATGATAGTCTGGTTGATGCCTGCCATGATCGTCGGAAGTGCCAGGGGAAGCTGGACCTTGAACAGCTTTTGCCTGGCGCTGGTGCCAAACGCGTCAGCCGCTTCAAGGACATCCTTGTCGACAAGCCGGATACCGAGGTCGGTCAGTCTGATCATGGGCGGAACGGCGTAAATGACCACGGCAATCAGGCCCGGAACCCTGCCGATACCGAGAAGCATGACGACCGGTATGAGATATACGAAGCTCGGCATGGTCTGCATGACGTCGAGGACGGGGCTGACGATTCTTTGGAGCCGATCCGAGCGCGACATAAGGATCCCGATGGGGAGACCTATTGCGATGGACATAACAGTGCAGACGAAGATCATAGAGATAGTCCGCATCGTGTCCTGCCACATGTCGAAATACCCTATGATCATGAGGGTCACGAGACAGCCTAGGACGATCTTGATGCTTCTGCTCGCGAACCAGGCGATGATCAATATCAAAGCGATGATGATCGGCCACGGCGTCTGTGTCATGAACCGCTCGGCGGTGATGAGGAACGTCTGAAGAGGCTTGAAAAGACTTTCAATCCCTTCCCCATGAAGCCGGGTGAACGCACGGAAGTTCTCGTCAATCGTCTTCTTCAGAGCGCGCAATGTGTCATCGTTCATATGTGGAAATTTGTAAAACCAGTCCATTCGGATCCCCTTTGTTAAAAGAAGCCGTCGCAAAGTTTCTTATTTTTCTAGCGTGACGCCCGCGGCGCCTCGGCTTGTATGTGCCAGCAGGCTGGCGGATTTCAGTCTTTGAAAGCTCGCCGACTACGAGAGTCTTCTGCGGATTTAAGTCCGCTTTTTTTTGCCCGTTTTCCGGGGAGGTCCCCGTTTTTCATGATCGCGTTCCCTTTTTTGTTCTTTTACGTCGTGGTTTTCCACCTGCCTTAGTGACCAATGGATCGAGAGATGGCATGTGTTTTCTCCAGAGCAGCCTTGATCCCTCCATCGACCGCCTCGATAAAACCGCGCCTTTGCATCGCTTCAATTCCCGCAGCAGTCACACCCTTGTAGTCCACGAAGTCACGGACTGTGCTTTCCGGGTGTACAGGATTCTCCTGAAGCAGCCCCCCAGCGCCAACGAGCATGCCGTTCACGGCGCGCACCGCGACGTCTTCATTGAGGCCGTGGGACCGGGCGCTCTTGTACATTGCAAGAGCTAGAAGGGCGGGGTAGGCGGGGCCTGTTCCGGTGAGCCCGGTGAGAAAGTCGATATCTTCCTCGCGTGTCATTGCGTCCTGGGTGCCGCATGCGTCGAAAATTGTCTCGACCAGTCTGCGATCCTCCTCAGACGTAGCGGACGAGGCAAACCAGGGGGTGTAGGAAAGTCCAACGGCGGCGGCTGCGTTTGGCAACGCACGGACCACCCGCTGGGTGCGGTGCCGTCTGGATAGAAGCTCGGAAGATACACCTGCCACCACGGAGATCAGCAGTTTCCCCTGGAGATCGACATCCACAAGGTGCGAATCCTCGGGCCGAACGGAAAGGATGACGACGTCCGCGATCCGGGTGAGCTCGCCGTTGTCGGCGGTGTGGTGAATCCCTTCTGAAAAAGCAGCTCGAGGACTGCGGGAAGATATGACTATTTCGGACTTGTCGAAGACGGCGGCCTTAATCAAGGATCCGGCGATGGCGCTTCCGAGCCATCCCGCGCCCCCGATGATACCAATCTTGTAAGACCCGCTTGTCATAGTGTCTCAGCCCGATTTGAAGTTGTGACGCGCGAAGAAGCGGTCAAGTTCGCGTTGCTCCGGAATCTGTCCGGTATAGATCGCTATGTACTCAGGAATGCGCTTCATTCTGACGGAAATGTCTTCCTGGGATTGCATCGAGATGTAGCCGATCTGAACAAGGTAGGTGGTCCTGGCGCGAACGTCGGCTGGACCCGGTTCAAGCCCGAACTTCATGAACATTCGTGACAGGGCTTCCACGCGTACCTGGTCAGCCTGCCTCACTTCATCGAGTATCTCCGACGACTGCAGAGCCCAGCTACGAACGGCGAACTCGAATTGTGAATCGAAGAGATCCCGGTTGAGCCAGCAGTCGAAGACATTGAGCATGGCTTCGGCGAGAGACTCCGCGTAGGCTTCCGTCTGCTTCACCAAGTTACCGGTGTTCTTGTCTCTCCACTTCTGAACCAAAGCATCAAGAAGTTCTTCCCGATCCTTGAAAAACCAATAGAAACTCGTTCTCGAAAGCTTCAGCTTTTTCGCCAGCGGTAAGATTTTGACAGAGTCCACGCCGGAATCGATCAGGGAGGAGTAGGCTGCCTCCAGCCACCCTTCCTGGGATCCCCGCCATCCGCTGTCGTTTTCCATCACAGTCTGGTCCATGACCAATCTCCTAACAAATCCATTGCTGGTAAACAAGCGAAATGTACAAGAGTGTCAAAATTTGAGACTTACGTGTTTTCTCGATTGACACATATGTACATTCTCGATTAGCGTCCTGTCGTTCTTTCTAAACCGGAGCACGACGTATGTCGAACGATCCTCTTCTTCAGCCTTTTCAACTAAAGCACCTCACCCTTCGTAACCGTATCATGGTCACTTCCCATGAGCCGGCGTATCCGGAAGATGGTCTTCCAAAGGAGCGCTATCGGGCCTACACCGTCGAGCGGGCTAAGGGCGGCATAGCGCTGACGATGACTGCCGGATCCGCAGCCGTGTCGCGTGACAGTCCTCCGGTCTTCAACAATCTCTTGGCTTACAAGGACGAGATCGTTCCGTGGGTGAGGGAGATGACAGACGCGGTGCACGAACAGGGCTCCGCGATTATGATCCAGCTCACCCATCTCGGACGCCGCACACGTTGGGACAAGGGTGATTGGCTCCCCGTGGTGTCGCCGTCCCATCACCGGGAACCTGCCCATCGCGCCTTTCCCAAGAAGATGGAAGAGTGGGATATCGAACGGATCATCAAGGACTTCGCCGACGCCGCCGAAAGGATGAAGGCCGGTGGCATGGATGGCGTGGAGCTGATGTCCTACGGCCACCTGGTGGATCAGTTCGTTTCACCGCTGACCAACGAACTCGACGGCCCCTATGGTGGCTCGCTTGAAAACCGCATGCGGTTCACATTCGACGTTTTCAAGGCCATGAGAGAAAGGGTGGGTAACGAATTCATCCTCGGAATTCGTTACACCGTTGATGAATGTCTTCCCGGGGGCACGGACAACGAGGACGGCATCGAGATTTCGAAGCGCCTTCGGGACAGCGGACTCATCGATTACCTCAACGTCGTGCGCGGCCACATCGATACGGATCCCGGTCTGACGGACTTGATCCCTATCCAGGGGATGGCAAACTCGCCGCATCTGGACTTTGCCGGGGAAGTGCGTGCTGCGACGAAGTTCCCGACGTTCCATGCGGCCAAGATCCCCGACGTGGCGACGGCCAGACACGCCATTGCGTCTGGCAAGGTCGACATGGTGGGTATGACACGCGCCCATATGGCGGATCCCCATGTCGTACGAAAGATAATGGAAAGACGCGAGGACGACATCCGTCCCTGCGTCGGAGCCAACTACTGTCTCGACCGAATCTATCAGGGCGGCTTGGCGTTCTGTATTCACAACGCCGCCACTGGTCGCGAGGAGACGATGCCTCACGCCATCCCAAAGGCAGACGTCCGCAAGAAGATCGTTATCGTCGGTGCAGGCCCCGCCGGGCTTGAAGCGGCGCGGGTGTCCGCGGAACGTGGACATGACGTGGTGGTCTTCGAGGCTGCAAACAACGCGGGCGGCCAGATCCGCCTGACCGCGCAGAGCGAGCGGCGCAGGGAGATGATCAGCATTATCGAGTGGCGGATGTCGCAGTGCGAGAAGCTGGGCGTGACCTTCCATTTTAACACGTGGGCGGAGGCGGACACCGTCGCCGCGGAAAATCCTGACGTCGTGATCATTGCCACTGGCGGGCTTCCCCATACGGAGGTCCTAACCGAGGGCAACGAACTCGTCGTGTCTTCATGGGATATCATCTCCGGGGACGTGAAGCCCGGCACCAATGTTCTCATCTTCGACGACGCCGGGGATCATGCAGGGCTTCAGGCGGCTGAAATCATCGCAAAGACTGGCGCCAAGGTCGAGGTGATGACGCCTGATCGTTCGTTCGCACCAGAAGTCATGGCCATGAACCTTGTTCCCTATATGCGCTCGCTGCAGAAGCTCGATGTGACCTTCACGGTTACCTTCAGGCTCGAGGCGGCGCTGAAGAACGGGAACCAGATCGTTGCGAGGGTGGGAAGCGACTACGGCGGTGTTCAGAAGGAACGGCTCGTAGACCAGATCGTCGTCAACCACGGCACTATACCTTTGGACGAGCTTTATTTCGAGCTGAAGCCGATGTCGAAGAATCTCGGCGAGGTCTCACACGTCGAGCTTCTTGGAGGGAGACCCCAGAGCGTCGTTCGCAACGAGGAGGGTACGTTCCAGCTCTTCCGTATCGGAGACGCAGTGGCGGCACGCAACACTCATGCCGCGATCTACGACGCTCTCCGCCTCACGAAGGATCTTTGAACGCTATCTTTCAGTGTACGACGTTTGATCATCGGAGGTTGACATGGACCGTCGAAACGAAGACCTCGAGCGTTTTCTCGAAGCGGCGTCGGTTGCGTACAACCGCCACGTTACCGACGAAAAAGGCCGGGAATCGGTCGGTCGGATTTTCGCAATGCTGGCTACGCCAACCTCTGCCAATCCCAAGCACGGGACGCAGCTACCAGTCTGCGTCCACTTGCCAGACGCCGTGGCTGGTGGGCGCTCCAACCCGGCGCTCTCCATGATGCTCGATTGCTTCATGGCGATCGAAGATCGCCTGTCCTGGACGACCCGAACAAAGCACGATGGGAGCGCCGGTCCGAACTTTGCCGACGGCCACGCAAACGCAATGATCTCAGGGCCTGGCGGGTTGGAAGAACGCAGGGATCTTTGGATCGGTGTCACCCTTATGGCGCCGAACATAAGGTACCCGGACCATTTCCATGGGCCTGAGGAAACATACCTGGTTATGTCCGAGGGCGAGTTTCGTCAGGGCGAGGGGGAGTGGTTTTCTCCGGGAGTGGGTGGATCCTTCTACAATCCGCCGAACATCAAACATGCCATGCGGTCGCACAGCAGACCGCTACTGGCTTTCTGGGCGCTGCGAGTCTGACGCCGGCACAATAGGGGAAATGCATGAGAGTTCTTGTCCCAGTGAAGCGTGTGGTGGAC